>NZ_CAMPPR010000006.1:0-702758 GCF_946901985.1 Streptococcus sp. Marseille-Q5855 | reverse complement strand
TGATACCTGATAAGTGTATCAATGTCAAGACTGAGCAAGAAATTTGTTCAGTCTTTTTTTAAAACTCGGTGATGTTCTCCTAAAAATTGTATGAATTTAGGCGTTCTAAAAAATTCTACCGCATACATATAAAAACAAAAGCTTGAAATATTGGGTGTTATATGTTAGAATGAACTTACAATGTGAGTAAAGTTACAGCATATGTAGCTAAAAAAGCCCCACCGTGCCACCGATGGGGTTTTTTGCTACCCTCTTAAAGGGTTAAATGCTACTTGCTACGTCTCTTTATCCATAGCTTGAAAAGCTCAGATAGTACGTTAACAAGTAACGGAGCTAGAAACACTGTGAGTAAAGTTTCTAACATATGTAACACCTCCCTTCCTTAAAGCGAAGGGGCCAAAATATTATATCATCAACATCGCGTCATTCTTGGAATAGATAGACTTAGATACACCAATAACCTTACTAGCAAATCTCTAAACAAACCCAGAGATTAACATTTTAAGACAAAGCAAAAAGCCCACTGTTGTAGGCTTCTTACAATATAAAGTCTTATCTTAAAGCATTTTGTTGTAGAATTCAACGACAAGTGCTTCGTTGATTTCTGGGTTGATTTCGTCGCGTTCTGGCAAGCGAGTCAATGAACCTTCCAATTTTTCAGCGTCGAATGATACGAATGCTGGACGTCCAAGAGTAGCTTCTACTGCTTCAAGGATAGCTGGAACTTTCAATGATTTTTCACGAACTGAGATCACTTGACCTGGAGTTACGCGGTATGATGGGATATCAACACGTTTTCCGTCAACAAGGATGTGACCGTGGTTTACGAATTGACGAGCTTGACGACGAGTAGTCGCAAGACCAAGACGGTAAACAACGTTATCCAAACGACGTTCCAAAAGAAGCATGAAGTTGAAACCTAGGATGCCGCCTTTGATTTTTGTAGCTTGTACGAACAAGTTACGGAATTGTTTTTCACCTACACCGTAAGTGAAACGAAGTTTTTGTTTTTCAGCCAATTGCAAACCGTATTCTGATAATTTAGAACGGTTGTTTGGTCCGTGTTGTCCTGGTACGTAGTTACGACGTGCCAATTCTTTACCTGTACCTGTAAGTGAAAGGCCAAGGCGACGAGCTTGTTTCCAAGATGGTCCTGTATAACGTGACATGTGAATGTCCTCCTGATATAAATAATATTTCGGTGGAAATAGTCACTTAGAAAGCCCTGATTCGTGCAGATGCCCTTCGCCTAAACAGCCAAGGTTACTTATCATAAGACACCTGTTGACGAGCTTCATGCTTTCCTGCTGATATTTCACACAAAATCCATTTTACCATGAATGGCTAGATTTGTAAAGGGGTTTTAAGCTTTATTTTCACTGCCAGAGAGGTTAAGAAGGAGGGCTAACTTCTCAAAGTAACTTCCACTTGCCTATCCAAAGTGGAAGTTAGTCTAAAACGGATTTTTATGGTGGAATTAAGTGTGAGACGTTTGAGTTAGAAATGAGGTCTACTATGACAAAACATAAACATCTTACCCTTTCAGACCGTAATGATATCCAACTGGGCTTAGAGCGCGGTGAAACCTTCAAAGCGATCGGGCAACTTATTCTAAAAGACCCGACTACTGTTTCCAAAGAAGTCAAACGAAACAGACAAGTCCGAGAGTCTACAGGCCATAACCTTCCTTGCCCTCTACTCGACAAGGCTCCCTTTGTCTGTAACGGCTGTCCTAAAAGAAGACAAAATTGTGGATTTAAAAAAATCTTCTACCTCGCTAAACAAGCTCAAAAACAATACGAACAAACTCTTGTAGAAGCTCGTGAAGGAACTCCCCTCAATTCTAAGACCTTCTGGGACATGGACAAAGTCATTTCTGATGGTGTTAAAAAGGGACAACACATCTATCATATCCTCAAAACTCACAATCTTGATGTCAGCTCCTCAACTGTCTATCGACACATCCGAAAAGGTTACCTGTCTATCGCTCCTATTGACCTAACCAGAGCCGTTAAATTTAAAGAACGAAGAAAAAGTAAGCTACCTCCCATCCCTAAAGAAGCTAAAAAAGGCCGTTCCTATGAGGATTTCCTAAATTATTTAACCCTTAATCAACTAGACTCTTGGCTAGAAATGGATACCGTTATGGGCAGAATGGGAGGTAAAGTCCTACTCACCTTCAATCTATCTTTCTGTAACTGTATCTTCGCTAGACTGCTGGATAATAAAACTGCCCTTGAGGTTACCAAACACCTCTATGACATCAAGAACACTCTTCACCAAGCTGACAAAGATTTCTTCCAACTCTTCCCTGTCATTCTTACCGATAATGGTGGAGAGTTTGCAAGGGTTGATGACATCGAAATGGATGTGCGAGGAGAGAGTAAACTCTTCTTTTGTGACCCTAATCGCTCTGACCAGAAAGGGAGAATCGAGAAAAATCACACCTTGATTCGCGACATCCTAACAAAGGGAATTTCCTTTGACAACTTAACTCAAGAGGACATCAATCTCGTCTGCTCTCATGTCAACAGCGTCAAACGTGCTGCTTTGAATGGAAAGTCAGCTTATGAACTCTTTGCCTTTACTTATGGAGAAGAAATTCCTAAGCTTCTCGGCATTTCTAAAATACCTGCAGAAGACGTCTGTCAGTCGTCTACATTACTCCAACATAAGTTCTAAAAACTAACCTAAAACCCTATTCAAACGTCTCACACTAACTTCCACCATAGCGGAACTTAATCTGAAACGCTTTCAGATGAGGGGATTTTGTGCGCTCTTTTTTTCGATTCCTTTCGGCTACAAAAACAATAAAATCAAGCATATTTAAAACCAGTGGAACTTACCCTGACACGGATTTCCACTGGTTTTTAGGATTTTTATCAGACTAACTTCCACTTGGATTAGCGGTGGAACTTAGTTTGGGAATTTACCGTTAAGAAGGAGGGTAAAGGTGCTTCCGAGGCCGTACTGGCTAGTAACTGTGATCTCTCCACCCAATTGATGGGCCAATTCACGCGCAATCGCAAGACCCAAGCCATGACCACCTGTCTTCATATTACGCGAAGTTTCTACACGATAAAGGCGTTTGAAAATATTCTCCAAGTCCTCTGGGGCAATCCCCTGTCCTTCATCGGTCACACTGATTGAAAGCTGGTGCTTCTCCAGCTTAGCCACCACTTCCAGCTTGGTTCCTGGAGCAGAGTATTTAAAAGCATTATTAACCAGATTCACCAAGATACGAGAAAGCTTGGCATAATCCCCCTCAATTCGGGCAGACTCTGGGATTACCTGTAAGTGGACATCTCTTCTCTCCTGCTCAATCAAGAACTGAAATTCACTCATGCACTCAATCAAGAGCTGATCCAGAAAAATACTGTCTTTACTAGTCATATCCGCCTGATTTCTAGCTGTGTTTAGGGTCAAAAAATTCAACTCTTCAACCAATTTATTGAGCCTTTCCGTCTGACGCCCAATGGTTGCTAGATAATGAGCTTGCTCCGACTCCTTGATAACCCCATCTAAAATCCCTTCTACCGTCGCTTGGATTGAAGTGATAGGAGTCTTAATATCATGCGAAAGTTGAGCAATCATCAAGCCCTTTTCTCGTTCGCTTTCTTCCAAGGAATCAAAGCTTGCCTGCAAATCATGGGACATTTCATTAAAAGCTTGCCCTAATTGTTGAAATTCTAAAGGGCCTTGAACCTCCAAATTTGAAGGAAAATCCTTGTCCGCTACCCGCTTGGCATGTTCCTTGAGTTTGCCCAACGACGTAAAGACCGGTGATAGGAGAAAGAGACTAATCCCAGCACCGACAAGGCTGGCAACGATGGTCATCCCAAGCAAAAAGTAAATCTCGCTTTTCTCAATCAGCATTTTTTGAACAGCCCAAAAAACAACCAAAATGGTTAAGAGGGTTGAAATAATATATCCAACCAAAATATAACTTTTTAGTTTCATGTTTGTCCTCTCGGTTTCTCTATCTTATATCCCAACCCCCAAACTGTCTTAATAGTGGGCGTTTGGTCACTACTATATTTTGCCAACTCCTGTCGAAGAGCATGGATATGCACATTCAAGGTATTGGTATCATCCACATAGTCTTCTTGCCAAACCTTTTCATAGAGGTCTGTCTTGGAGAAAACTCGCTCTGGATTGCTAGCTAAAATCCACAGCAATTCAAATGATTTAACAGTCAAATCCAGCATTTCTTCTCCTATTTGAACTTCATGACTACTATGATTCATTTTCAGATTACCAAGGGAAATCAGCTCTGTTTCGCCCCCACGATGAAGGCGGCGCAAAATATTATGGACACGCAAAACCAGCTCACGAGGGCTAAAGGGCTTAGCAATAAAATCATCTGCTCCCAAGCTCAGGCCGTAAATCTTGTCCTGTTCACTGGTCTTAGCAGTAATAAATAGGAAAGGCTGCTCTGGTGATAAGTATTGAACCTCACTGATTAAATCATAACCATCCATCCGAGGCATCATGACATCTGTGATAATCAAATCAATCGGTTTTTTCTTGAACAGCTCTAGCGCTTCCAGTCCATCATGGGCTACCAAGACCTGATAACCTGCCTGAATTAAGTATCTCTGATGAATATCGGTGATTTCTACCTCGTCGTCAACGAGTAAAATTGTCTTTCCCATCTGTCTCTCCTTTGATAAAAACAGTGCTATACTGCTTTAAGTATAACACTATTTTTATTGTTTTACGATGATTTTAATCTGCTATTGAAAGAAAGTCCTGATTGCTGATTGAGTTGGTAAACTAGCCTTAGTCAGCCTACTATCCCTCATTTATTTCCTTAGCTGATTAGTTTTCTTCTTTTTTGTTTTTCAAACCTAGACCACCGAGTAAACCTGCAAGCGCAAGCCCAAGGAAACCAATACTTGCCATTGATGTTTGAGCTTCACCAGTATTTGGTAGCATAGCTTTATCATCTGACATCATCTTGTCTGACATCATCGTATCAGCCATCTTGTTAGCAGAAGCAGCCATGTTTTCACCTGCCATCGTATTGGTAGAGCTTGTCATGGTGTCAGCAGGCATGCTATCTGTAGTACCTGGAGCTGGAGTCTCAGTCTTCATACCTGATTTTTCCATTTGGTCATTTGCTGGCATTGCTTTATCAGTCTCTTTGGCTGGTGCCATCATGTCCTTATGGTCAGCAGCCGTTTGATGAGTCGCACCTGTAGCATGACTGTGATTCATCGGAGTCACGCCAGAACCAGAGTTAGAAGATGAGAATGAACCATTTGCTGTGTCTGATGTTTCTTTAACATTTATCTTAATAGTCACTTGTTTAGTTGCTACGATATTTGTCAAATCTGCTTTACCATCTTTGTTACCGTAAACTTTAACAGTAGCATTGTAAGTCTGAGTACCATTAGCACGAAGCTGATCGATTAAAGCTTGACCTTGTTTACCAACAGTATTGCCATTTAAGTCTACTTCATAGAAATACTGACCTTTTGTTTTCACATTTTCTCCTAATGGAGATAAAGCAGGATTTTTAGCTACACCATTATCAGACCATGGAGCCTTATCAGAAGCTTTGAGCAAGAGACGAGTCAACATACCATCACCAGCGAAGAGTTCATAAGGAATTACTTGATTTACACCGGCAGTGAAAGGACCTTTTCCTTCAGCTTTTTCAAGATAAGCAGCAGGAACATCAATACTGTCTTTAACGTTATCTTTAACAGCTTTTTCGACAGTTTCTTTAGCAACTAATCCATTGATGTTGATGTCTACATTTTTAGTAGCAACTAGATTAGTCAAGTCAGCTTTACCGTCTTTATTTCCGTAAACTTTAACAGTAGCTTTATAAGTTTGAGTACCATTAGCACGAAGCTGATCAATTAAATCTTGACCTTGTTTACCAACAGTATTGCCATTTAAGTCTACTTCATAGAAGTATTGACCTTTTGTTTTCACATTTTCTCCTAATGGAGATAAAGCAGGATTTTTAGCTACACCATTATCAGACCATGGAGCCTTATCAGAAGCTTTGAGCAAGAGACGAGTCAACATACCATCACCAGCGAAGAGTTCATAAGGAATTACTTGATTTACACCGGCAGTGAAAGGACCTTTTCCTTCAGCTTTTTCAAGATAAGCAGCAGGAACATCAATACTGTCTTTAACGTTATCTTTAACAGCTTTTTCGACAGTTTCTTTAGCAACTAATCCATTGATGTTGATGTCTACATTTTTAGTAGCAACTAGATTAGTCAAGTCAGCTTTACCGTCTTTATTTCCGTAAACTTTAACAGTAGCTTTATAAGTTTGAGTACCATTAGCACGAAGCTGATCAATTAAATCTTGACCTTGTTTACCAACAGTATTGCCATTTAAGTCTACTTCATAGAAATATTGACCTTTAGTGTTCACATTTTCTCCTAATGGAGATAAAGCAGGATTTTTAGCTACACCATTATCAGACCAAGGAGCCTTATCAGAAGCTTTTAGTAATAGACGAGTCAACATACCATCACCTGCGAATAGTTCATAAGGAATTACTTGGTTTACACCGGCAGTGAAAGGACCTTTTCCTTCAGCTTTTTCAAGATAAGCTGCTGGAACATCGATACTGTCTTTAACGTTGTTTTCAACTGCAGAGTTAACATCGCTTCTTGTTACAAGACCGTTCAAGGTAATATTGACTTTACGTTCCTTGACAACCTTAGTCAAATCAGGTTTATCTCCGGCTGCTTCATAGACAGTCAGGGTAGCTTCATAGGTATTTGTACCATTAGTACGAAGTGTATCTAATAAATCCTGACCCTGCTTACCTGTGGTGTTACCATTCAAAGATACTTGATAGTAATACTTGTCATCAGGTAAATTTTTCACTGGTGGAATTTTCTCGTTTTGAGCGACACCGTTATCTGACCATGGAGCCTTGTCAGATGCTTTGAGCAAGAGACGAGTCAACATACCATCGCCTGCGAAAAGTTCATATTTAAGCGGTTTGTTTACACCAGCCAAGAAAGGACCGGGAACTTTGGCTTGTTCTAGGTAGCCAGCTGGGACATCGATACTGTCTTTAACATCCTCATCGACAGCTTTTTCAATATCTGCTGGGGTTGCTTGTGTCCCATCCACATCAGCTGTATCTACAGCGTCTTTTAAGACATCTGTTAGCTCTGGATTTTCTTGAGCTTCTTCACCTTTTTCAAAAAGTGTATCCAGACGAGAAGGGCTTGTTTCCTCGCTCACTTCAGTTCCTTCTGTAGGTGTAGAAAGTGAGTTTGTATTTCCAGCAACGACCTCAGGTTTCACTTGAGCAAGAACGGTGTCTCCCTGAGTTTCTGCTAAGTCACCCTCTTTCGTTACCGATTCCCCTTCAGGTAAGACTTGAGCAGGGGTAGGATTGAGCCCATCGGCACGTACAGAACTTGGCTGACCAACTAGGACAAAGAAGCCACTAGCCACAACAACTGAGGCAACACCGACACTAAGACGGCGAATAGACCAACGAGTATATCTTTGATTTGGATTGAATTTCATAGGATTCTCCTTAGAGTTTTTCTTTATTTGATGACTCTAGTATAATCTCCTAAAATTAAAAAGGACTAAGAAAAAGTTAAAATTTTTCTTAAATCCCTCTTATAAAATACTTATATCAATTAAATCCATAAACAGATTTGGTGATTTGATAGACAACATTGGACAGTTTGCGGGCTGGCAAGACCGAATGTTTGGTCAAACGGCTGAGCATGGTTTTGCGAATAGCCTGAAAGACCTCTGGATTTTCCTGCTGAATATAGGTCCACAGCTCCCGTTTTTTGGCAAGATGCTCTGCTGTGCCTGCTCGGTTGAGCAAAGCACTGGAAATCACCGTCGTAATCTCAATGTGATTCAGCAGATATTCTCGCATTTTGGGGTGGCTTACTTTAGATAAATCAAGCTGGTCTACTAAAAGACGATTAACCTTGAGTTGCTGGTCAATGCGCTTAATCATCACTTGCTCATTGACAGACTGGTCCTCACGCCCAATCAAATAACGATAGAAATCGACAGGCAGATAGTACATGGTCTTGACCTGCTGAAGGGGGGTAAAGACAAAGAGATTATCGACATAAAAAGTATGCTCAGGAAATTGGAACTGGCTCACTCGCAACAAATCCGTCCGATAAATCAGCGAGTGCATCATGATATACTGGCCTTTGGAGAAATTTCCGACCTGGTCCCAGCCAAAAATCTGTTGGACAGGCAAGACTGACTCATAACTCATACTCTTCTTACGAGACTGACCTTCCTTTTCATATACAAAATTAGTCACAAAGGCATCTACTTCCTGCCCCTCACTCTCTAGTTCCTGCAAGGTTTCAAGAATTTTTAAGTAGGCACGAGGATCCACCCAGTCATCACTATCCACTACTTTAAAATAGCGCCCAGAAGCCTCCGCCAAGCCACGATTGACCGCACCGCCATGGCCCTTATTTTCCTGATAGATGGCTCTAACGATGTTAGGATACTTGCTGGCCAAACGCTCAGCGATTTCCTGAGTCTGGTCCTGAGACCCATCATTGATAATCAAAATCTCAACTTGCTCACCACCAATCACTAGCGACTCCACACAGTAATGAAGATAGGCTGCAGCATTATAGCTAGGGATGGCGATAGACAATAACTTCATAATCTGCTCCTTTAGGGGACTGATTTTTTCTTATACTCTTCGAAAATTAAATTCAAACCGCGTCAACCCTATCTGCAACCTCAAAACACTGTCTTGAGCAACCTACGGCTAGTTTCCTAGTTTGATCTTTGATTTTCATTGAGTATTACTCTCTCTTGTCACTTCTTTCTATTTTACCATAAAGTCCAGCCTTTGAAGAACTTTTACTAGAATACAAGGCTTCTGTCTCTCTTTGCCATCTTGGGCATCAAAAAAGAGGGATCATCCCTCTTTACGAATTCAATGCTGCTAGGGTATCCAAATACTGGTTGTTGATGACTGCCAAAATATAGGTATCTGCCTTCAAGAGGTCATCTGGTCCAAATTCAACATCCAATGGGGAATTTTCCTGCTCTCGGAAACCCAAAATATTCAGATTGTATTTGCCACGAAGGTCTAATTTACTCAGACTTTGACCTGCCCAAGACTGAGGAATTTTCATCTCCACAATAGAGACATTTTTATCCAACTGAAAGACATCAACACTATTATGGAAAAGAATGGTCTGTGCTAGGGACTGCCCCATTTCATACTCTGGCGAGATAACCGAGTCAGCTCCAATCTTTTCCAGCACTTTCTTAGCAGTCTGACTTTTGACCTTAGCAATAACAGTCGGTACCCCCAAACTCTTACAGTGCATAACCGCAAGCACACTCGACTCCAGATTTTCACCTGTCGCGACTACAACGGTATCGCAGGTATCAATCCCTGCTGATCTCAATAATTCTTCATCTGTGATGTCACCAATCACTCCACGCGCCAAAACTGGCTCAAACTGATTGATGCGCTCTGCGTGGTCATCAATAGCGATAATATTCATATCCTGCTTGGCTAGGGCAGCTAGGACACTACTCCCAAAAATTCCCAAGCCTAAAATTCCAATCGTACGATCTGACATGCTCTTTCCTTTCTTAACCAATACTAATATCTGCTTTCATATAGTGAATCATATCTTTCTTTTCTGGATGGTAATCTGCTAGACTGACCAGCAGGGTCAAGGGACCAATTCGTCCGATAAACATGAGAACCATAATCACACTTAGAGCTAATTTCCCTAAATCTGGAGTTAAATTTGCCGTCACTCCGACTGTCCCAAGAGCAGAAATGGTTTCAAATATGAGGTGGATAAAGGGAGGATTTCCCTTGACTGTGATCCCTAGTAAAATCAAGCCCAGCAAGAAGGTCATCAAAAAGATAATAAAGACACTAAAGGATTTTTGAACTGTTCGTGGCGCAATCGTCCGTCGAGCGACATTGGCATGAGGTAAGCCTAGAAGCTCACTTCGTGCAAAGACCAAGAGGACAAAAAATGTGGTAATCTTGAGCCCCCCAGCTGTCCCTCCTGGAGCCCCACCTAGAAACATCTGCAAGATATAAATCAATAAGGTAACAGGACGAGCCATGCTGTAATCAATTGTCCCAAAACCAGCCGTTCTCATGCTGACAGTTTGGAAAAAGCTGACCAAGACCTTATCTGCAACAGGGAGATTGCCAATCGTCCCTGCATTGTTCCATTCAAGAACGAGACTGCTCACCGTCCCAAAAGCTAGTAGCCCCACCGTCAGTAATAAAACCAGTTTGGTGTGAAAATGCAGGCGCCCTTTTTTCTTTTTCCCTATATGCGTAGCAAGGTCAAACCAGACCATAAATCCAAGACCACCTGTGATAATCAAACCTGCGATGACCAGATTAACCAAGGGATCAGTCTGAAAAGCAATCAAGCTCGTACTTCCAAAATTATCAAAACCGGCATTACAGAAGGCGGATATAGCTAGAAAAATAGCACTAAAGAGACCGCGCCCCCAGCCAAGTTGAGGAACAAAACGAAAACTGAGGAATAGAGCTCCCAAACCCTCAACCAAAAAAGTCGTGAGAAAAATAGAATAGACAAACTTTCTCAAAGATCGAGTCTCTCCATAACTAAAACTATCCTGAATAGTTGCACGGCTACGAAGACTAAGCTTTTGCTTGCTCTGGATATAGAAAACCCCAATAAAGGTCATGAGCCCCAGACCACCAATCTGAATCAAGAACATACAAATGAGCTGACCCCAAATATTGTAGGTGTCAGCGACAGGCTGGGTAAAAAGACCTGTCACACAGACCATAGATACAGTTGTAAAAAGATGATCAAAATAAGTCGCTTGAGAGCTAGGCACTTGGACAAAAGGCAAGCTCAAAAGAAGAGAGCCTAGTAAAATGACCAAGGCGAAACTCAAAAAAATACGACGGGCAGGCGATAAACGAGATAAGCCTAGCTCTATTTTTTCCTTAGATAATTTAAATAACATACATCCATTGTACCATAAAAAGTAGGAGAGTAGCTATATCTGAAAGGCTATCTCAAGGCAGAGTTCCAAGGCCTTTTCGAAAGCTTCCGAACCCCAGTCACGACTATCGTACCGGTCCAAGTCTGCTAAGGAATCAGCTGTAAACAACAACTCTCCCCAGAGAATCCCACGCAGTTGGGCTACTGCCGCAAGTGCAGCACACTCCATCTCCACAACAGCACAGCCTTCTTCCTTACGATAAGCCACCTTTTCAGCCGTTTCTCGGTAAAAACCATCTGTCGTCCAGGTCATGACTTCTTCATAGGGAATCTCTCTGGCTTCCAAAACTTGCTCAATAGCAGCAATAGCCTCTGGCTGCATTTCTATATAACGAGAAGGTACCACATAGTGGTAACTGGTTCCTTCATCTCGCAGAGCGCAAACAGGGACTAGAAAGGCATTTTCCTCTATATCGGCTAAGACACCACAGGTACCTGTGGAAATAATCTGCTCCACACCATAGCCAATCAACCAATCCATAAACTGGGCTGCTGGAGCTGAACCAACAGGAGCCTGAGCCAGACAGACCTCCTCACCCTCATAGTTGATGACATAGACTAGATAGGTCTTGGTGGCAGAAACAAATTCACCGACACAGTTGGCCCCTACTTCCCTCGCATAGCGGTCAATCTCCTCATCTAAAAAAGCATAGACACACTTCTTTGGCAACTGTAAATCCAACCCCTCGTGATTGGGCATGATAACCGCCTGAGGATTATCATCAAACTCTAAAATGGGAATCGCGTGTTTCTGAATCATAACCTACCTCCTCTAATTTTGTACTATTGTATCAAAAATTGACGGAGTGTCAAGGAGGGGCTGATGAACTGAGGAGAGAAACAATACAATAACAATATTTTTGACAGAGACTCTTTTTAATGGTACAATGGACTTGCTTAAAAGTTCGATGAAATAAGCACATAAGAAAACACCACCGGTTGCCGCCAGTGGTGTTTTTTTGCGCTTGCTCAAGGCGCTCAGGCTATTTCTTTTTCTTGTCGCATTTGCTTGCTACAAATCGGATAAGCCACTCCGATAAGACATTCGCTAGTGTACCAGCAAGAATAGGTAGCAAGACAAGTTCGATGAAATAAGCACATAAGATTACCTCCTGCCTGCGCAGTCTAGTGTTTGCGACCTTACTATTGTATCATCTTTGACTGAAAATAAATAGAAAAAATCATTGACATCATCGAGTCATCCACAAAAACTCTCTCCTACACTAGTACTTCTTGCATCAAAAAGCATCCCAGTTACAAGATGATTTAAAATTGATCAATGAAGCAGACTTGCTAAGATATAGAGTAAGTAAATGTGGGTTGGGTAAAAAATATAGAAGAAGTTTTTATCTCCACTCCCTTTTTCTCCATTATAGAAGAACAAGGGAATGACAGAAAAGAAACAACACCCGCTGTTCCTTTCTACTTCTATTTCACAGGTATCTCCTTAATCACGCGCGCAGGATTGCCACCTAACACAACATTATCTCCAAAGGACCTGGTAATCACGGCCCCTGCTCCTGCGACAACATTATTCCCAAGTGTAACTCCAGGCAGTACAATGACGCCACCACCAGCCCAGAAATTGTCTCCGATTGTGATATGCTTACCGTACTCAATACCTGAATTTCGCTCATGTGGATCCAGCGGATGAAGTGGAGTCAAGAACTGACAGTTGGGACCAATCATGGCATTGTCTCCAATGCGAATCGGACAAACATCCAGCATGGTCAAGTTCCAGTTAGAATAAAAATTTTCCCCTAGATGGATATTGACTCCATAATCGACCACCAGACATGGATTGACATATAGATTTTGCCCAGTCGAACCAAACCAAGCCTTAATGATTCCAGCTCCCTTTAAGGGATCTTCTTCTCGGTTAAAGGCAGCCTGTTTTTGGCGAGAAGCCTGAGCCAAGGCCCGCAGTTCTGGATCCGATGGACGGTAAACCTCTCCTGCTATCATTTTCTGGTATTCACTGGTCATTGTATTCTTCTCCTTATTTCCTACTATCATATCAAATTTTCTACATATCTGACTAGGATAAGGAGCACTTTCTACAATTTATACTCTAATTTCCATCACATACTGTCTAGCTTGCTAAGCGGATACGCGTCACAATTCCATCTGGGTCGGTCACTTCTAACTGAGTTGATGTCAGCCACTTGATAGGCGCTTCAACTTCTTGTCCTCGGTGCGCAATTGCTAGAAGTTCTTCTTTGCTTGCGACTTCAATGACATAGTAGGCCAAGCCAGGTAATCCTTGTTCACTTCTGGCTAGCCTTTTTCCTCCCCACTCGTTGACTGCTAAATGATGATGATAATCCCCAGACGCAATCCAACTAGCACTAAGTAGACTAAATTTATCCTCTAGTCCTAAAACCTTTTGATAAAACTGGCTGGATTTTCGACTATCCCTGACAGAAAGATGGATATGCCCCATGCGCGTAGCAGAGGCTATCTCAAAAGGTTCTACTTTACGTCCCATCTCATATATTTCTTGAGCAGATAAGGCTTCAGTCACTCCGACAATGCGCCCATCCTCACGAATATCCCAGTCCTCTACAGGCTTATCACGATAAATTTCAATCCCATTCCCTTCTAAATCTTCCAGGTAGATTGCTTCACTGTAGCCATGATCCGCCCCGCCGACTAGCTGAATTTGCAGCTCTGCTATATGCTTAAACAGATTTGCCAAATCCTCACGACTTGGTAAAAGGATAGCTATGTGATAGAGACCATAGTGATCTTGCACCTCCTCTAGCCTGTCTGTTTTCAGTAAATGAACCAAAGCCTTTCCACCAGCTCCTAAAATACTTTCAGATTCTGTCTGAGAAAGGATTTCCAAGCCTAGAATCTGATGATAGAAGGCAGTCTGACTCGCCACATCCTTTACATTTAAAACTGCCTCTGCCAAATAAATCTTACTATTGTATGCGTAGGTCATCTATTTCTCCTTTGCTCTTTTTATTGTAACTTTATTTATTGCAACATTATACTCCTTTTTTACTTAGAGTCAAGTAGAACAACTCAAATAGCAGGACAAAACGATGTTGGGTAAAAAGTCGACTTCAGGAGAAAATGAAGTAAATCTCCCCACAATAAAACGCATAGTACCAAGGTTTCTCTGTACCGACCTGATACTATGCGTTTTCTGATTTCAAAGACTTCTTGTCCAGCCTCGTTCTTGTTTATCCTCGTCCGCCAGGACCTCTATTCGGACCTCCGCCTCCAGGCATAGAATTAACAATATCAGTTTGTTTTTCGCCGTTGATGTAAATATCCCCACCTGTATAGGTTGCTGTTCCATCAAAGTCAAAGCCTGATTGTCCTATCAATTTAATGGTTCCGCCTGTGACCGTGATATTCCCGTTTGAGTCAATCGGATCTGTGTCCCCTTGACCGACTTCTACAGTTAGATTTCCACCTGTCATAGTAAAGTAAATGTCACTTTGCTGGGCATTTTTATTGGCTGCATTGACCCCATCATCTGTCGAGTAGACATTGATATCTCCACCATTGATCGTAATGGCTTTCCCTTCAATTCCTTCAGTCACATTCTTGACTGTGTAAGTACCACTATCAATCACTAGGTTGCCAGAAGCGTGAATGCCGTCATCGCCTGCTGTGACTGTTATGGTATTGTTCGCCAAATACATATTTCCGACAGTCATATCGTCATCATTGTCAACTTTGACACCATCTTCCTTAGCATCGATCGTCATGGTCGCACCAGTGACATTAAGTTCATCATTGACATTAAAGGCATCGCCAACTGATGTGATGTTAAAGGTTCCACCTGTGATGTGGAGGGTGTCGTTAGCCTTGATAGCATTGCTTTTCTTGCCATCTACATTGAGAGTTCCTGAACCATTGATGGTCAAATCAATCTTAGAAAAGAGAGCGGCATTTGCCTTTTCATCACTGTTAGAGCTTGAGTCAGAGAGACTGTTTGTCGTCCCGTCTGCTAAAGTGAGGTAGACATGACCTGCGCTTGTAGCCGAAATAGCCGCATCTGTATTGGTCATGGTCACACCTTTGAGAACAAGTTTCACATCATCAGACTTATCAGCTGCAATTTTAATTTGCACTCCGTCAGACTGACCAGAAATGACATAGGTACCTGCTTTTGAGATGGTCACCGTTGAGCCAGAAACTGTCACACCGTCTCCAGAGACACTTGCAGATGAGCCCGACAATTCAATCTTAGAGGCTGTATTTTCATCATATGAAGTGTCGTAGTCCTTTTCTGTAAAGTAAGAAGATTGACTGTTTTTAGTTGAAGTTGTGATTGCAGTAGTATCTGCCGCTGCAGTTGTACTTGACTTGGTCGTTGACTGCCCACAAGCTGTCATCAAAGTCAAAGCTGTTAAACTGGTTAAGATTAGAGTCCATTTTTTTGATTTCATACTTTTTTCCTCGCCTTCATTTAGCTTGACCTTAGTTTACAGGGTAAGTCTGAAAAAAATCTAAACTTTTTCTGAAAGTTTTCTTAAGTTCAGTTTCAGTTAAGTTATCTTTAACAAAAGTTTTAGGAAAATTCCATAGACTAATTACAAGCAAGTTCAACTTGCCCAGACACATATATCTTCTAATAAGATAGAGTGCTGAAACAGTTTGATAAAGGAGACAGGATTTATGAAACCAATTGAAACAAGCTTTAAACGAATTGAAACCAAATATGTCGTTGCCAAGACTGACTTGGCTGATTTAATAGAAGACTTAAAAACATACCTCGTAGAAGACGACTATCCAACTTCGACCATTTCTAATATCTACTTTGATACAGAACAATTTGATATGATTCAAGATGATAGCCAAGGTACTAAGCGCAAAGAAAAGATTCGGATGCGAACCTATCTCAGTCAAGTCCAGCCCGATAGTCAGGTATTTTTAGAAATCAAATCCAAGGACAGGACTGGTGTCGGGCGTAAATATCGTCTCTTATCGACTCCCCAGTCTATCACCCAGTTTATGACCAAGGGACAGCTGGATAGCAGTATCAAGGATCGAATGATGATTGAAAAAATTCAACAACTCCAAGAGGAATATCAGAAAGCCATCATCCCTCGTATGTATATCTACTACGACCGTTTTTCTCTCAAGGAAAAGAAAGAAATTAGCGGATTTCCCTACAATAAAATTCGTATCACCATTGACCAAAATCTAACCTATCGTGATGAGAATGTCAGTTTATTCTCAGGAAAGGACGGTTTCCCTCTACTAAACGAGGACATTGTCATCATGGAAATTAAAGCTCCAGGTAGAAAACCCCAATGGCTACAAGATATTCTCGACCAATATGGACTGGTAGAGCAGAAATTTTCAAAATACAGCTGCGCCTACCACAAGTCTCAAGGGCTAGACTATAGCCCACGATCAAGCACAGAAAGTGTAGGTACTACTTATGTCTAATCTTTTCAACTCCATTTTCAACGACACAACTGCTACTGCCAATCCTATCCAGCTCTTTCTGGCTCTCTTAGTCAGCCTGATCTTAGGTTTGGCGCTGACCTGGGCTTACAAACACCGTACTCTCTATACACGGGAATTTGCTGTTAGTTTGACCCTACTCCCCTGCTTGATAACTTTGGTCATCTTTCTGGTAAATGGCAGCTTAGGAACCTCTATCGCTGTTGCAGGAACCTTTAGCCTCATTCGTTTCCGTTCAGCCACCAGTGGCTCACGGGAACTAATTGCTATCTTTCTTGCCATGATTATCGGGCTGGCAGCAGGGACAGGCTATCTAGCTCTAGCGATTCTCTTCACTGTCTTTATCTTAGCGGTATGGCTTCTTTTAGAGAAACAACAAAGCAAGAGCAACCACCAACGTCGCAGACTATTAACTATCACAATCGCCAACCAAGAAAATCAACTTCAAACTATCCAATCTGGACTGGCACAATTCTGTACCGAGTTAGACCTCATCTCCATTGATACCAGCAATGATGGAGAACAAGTCACCACTGTCTACGAAGTGGATTTCAAGGCTCAAACCGATGATTTTCAAGTCATCCATTACCTCACTAAAGAACAAGATACTTACCAGGTTTCCCTGACCAAGAATGCCAAGAAGAGAAAGAATTTGTAATTTTCAAATCAAATAGCAAACTAAGAATCTCTTGAGTACCACCATTCTTTACCAATCAAAAAACTCCGTAGTCTCTAGCGCCATAAATCCGGCTAGAGATTACAGAGTTATTTTTTAATCTAAACTTCCTACAAGAGTATATTGTCTACTGGAAGGATATGGTATTTGTAGGGAATACTTTAAAGAGTTCTTACAGGAAGTCAATATTAACTAGTTATATTAGGTTTAGTTTACCCATTCACCATTAGCATTGACTCTATAGCCCTCTACAGTTGTGTTGACTGCAAGGGCACCTGAGCCATTGACATAGTACCATTTGTCTGATACTTTGAACCATTGGCTTGCTTTCATAGCACCTGATGCTTCAAGATAGTACCAGGTATCTCCATCTTTCACCCAACCTGTTGCCATTGAACCGTTAGCATTTAGGTAGTACCATGAACCGTTGACTTTAGCCCAACCTGTTGCCATAGCGCCGTTAGCGTTGAGGTAGTACCATGAACCATTGTATTGGAGCCATCCTGTCGCCATAGCACCATTAGCGTTGAGGTAGTACCATGAGCCATTGTTTTGGAGCCAACCTGTTACCATAGCACCATTAGCGTTTAGGTAGTACCATGAACCGTTGTCTTGTAGCCATCCTGTCGCCATTGAACCATCAGTATTGTAGAAGTACCACATACCATTTTCTTGTTTCCAACCTGTTTTTGGAGCGGCTGGTTTAGCTGGTTCTACTACAGAATATGAGCTGTATGATGGAACATATGATGAGTATGAAGGGACATATGTCGGATTAGATGGTCTTGCAGGAACAGAAGGTTGTACTGGAGTTTCAGCTGGTTTTTCCGCCGGTTTTTCCGCTGGTTTTTCTTTAGCTTTATCTTCTTCTGCAGCTTTCTTATTTAATTCATCGATAAATTTTTCAGCTTGTTTTGCAGTTAAGCCTTTTTTGAAGCCTTCTACAATTTGTTTTCTTGTTTCATCTGATACTGCTTTTAATGCTGCAATTGTATCAGCTTTTGCTTTTGCTTCTTCTGGACTATTAGTTTCAGCTTTTTCTAATTCTGCGATTGCTGCTTTCAATGCTGCATCATAGTTTGCTAAAAATTCTTCCTGAGCTGCTTTCTCTTCTTCTGCTGACTTTTTATTTGCATCATCGATTGCTTTTTCAGCGTCTTCTGCAGTTAAGCCTTGTTTGAAACCTTCTACGATTTTAGCTTTTGTTTTATCTGCTTCTGCTTTTAATTTTGCAATCGTATCTTGAATTTGTTCTTCTATTTCAGGATTATTTTTTGCATCTTCTTCTAATTTTGCAACCGTATCCTTTAATGCCTTGTCAAAATTAGCTAAAAATTCTTGTTGAGCAGCTTCTTCTTCCTTAGCTTCTTGTTCCTCTGCTACTTCCTCTTCTTTAGCTTTTTCTTCTACTTCTTTTTCAGCGTCTTCTGCAGTTAGACCTTTTTTAAAGCGTTCTTCATAGTCAGCTTTCTGAGCTTTAGTTCGTTTTTTAAATTCATCAATAAACCCTTGAATTTGGTTTTGTAATTCTGGATCTTCTTTTGCATTGTCTAAATATTCTTTTAATTCTTTAACTGTAGCTTCTGCAGCTTTATCAAAATTAGATAAGAATTCTTTTTGAGCAGCTGCTTCGGCTTCTTTCTCAGCCTTTTCAGTCACCTCAAGTTGTCGCTTAGCAGTTTCGAGGGTGGCTTTTTCGGTGTTTAATTTTGCCAACAGAGAGTCGACATCAGGAATAGACTCATACATTTTTTGTGTATATTCTGTTTGCTTAGCTGTCTGTTTTTCTACTTCTTCCTTCACCTTTTTCGTTGCTTCATCTAATTTTTTAATATATTCAGGACTATTTGGATGTTTATTTTTTTCTTCTTGTGCTTTTCTTTCGCCTACATAAGCTCTTTGCACCGCTTCATTAGCTTTTTGCAGTTCTTCATCTAATATTTTAACAGCACTTGCCTTTTCTTCGGCTTTTTTCTGAGCTTCATCGTAATTTTTCTGAGCTTCGGCCACCTTTTTTTCTGCCTCAGCAACCTTGCTCTTTGCCTGTTCTACGGTAGATGAAGCAGATGCTGTAGATGCCACCTCCGCTTTCACAGTTACTGGCGGAGACGCAACAAAACCAGCCCCTAAGATAGCGACACTGGCTAGACTTGTTAAAATCATTTTTTTCTTATTCATCTAAATTTACCTCTTTTCTGATAATCATTTTCAGACTATACTATGTTAAGTATACCCCCCCCGTAAATACTTGTCAAGTGTTTTATATTACATTTGTGTTACATTTTTGTTCAGGATTTTATTTGTTTTGTCAAAGTTTTTATGAAAATCGTTTTGAAAACTTTTGTATTTCTTTACATTCTCTCCCTTAGAGTTTCTCTTTTATACTCACTTGACTTCAAAACAAGGTGTGTATTTGCTTTTCGATTGCAGATAAAACTCACATTTCCATATATCAAAAGGTTGATTTTTGAATTAGGAATAGTCTAGTGATAACTGTAGCATATTTGCGATAGATGATGACTCGCCCTTGTTTTCAGCGAGTAGCAACTGAGACTTTAGACAATCAAAAAAAGAGGTCAATGTTCGCCATCAACCTCTTTCTTATCGTTCATTCTTGTTGCTAGTGAGACGGATAACTTACCTCTCAGTCAGCATGTTCATCCTAGCTTACCCATTCACCATTAGCATTTACACGGTAACCATCTGGTGTTGTTGTGCTCACTGCCAAAGCTCCAGAACCGTAGGCATAGTACCAGTGTTGACCTACTTTAAACCAACCCGTCTTCATGATCCCTTCTTCATCAAGGTAATACCAGGTACCATTTTCCTTGTACCAGCCTGTTTTCATAGCTCCTGAGCCATCAAAGTAGAACCATCTGCTACCATCTGTTCCCCAGCCTGTAAACATAGCGCCTGAGTTACTTAGATAATACACCGATCCGTCAACTTCTACAAATCCAGTCTGCATGACACCTAGGTCATTCAAGTAGTACCATTGACCACCTGTTTTCAACCAGCCTGTCTTCACATCACCAGACTCATAAAAATACCACTTGCCATTAGACTGCACCCAGCCAGACTGATCAGACGTGGATTTTCTGAAATCTTTCAGCGGTGTTTCTACAACTATAGCTTTACTTTTAACTGTTGAAAGGTTTGAAGCAGTCACTTCTGTGTACTGAACAGCAGAACCATATCCACCAGCCAATTCCTCTGAAGAAGTCGTAGTTCCTAGAGCCAAAGCAACGGTTGCTGCTTTCTGAGGATTAGCTGCATTTTTAAAAGCAGCAAGACCCACATGGGTAAATTTAGGGTTAATCAAGTTCTCATAATAAGATGAAAATTCTTTTGATGTTTTATCTTTCTTTTTCGCCACATAGTTCGCCTTTTCAGCATGCCAATTTTCAATGGCTTTTAGAAATCCCTCAGGATTCAAATCTAAAGCTTCTCCACTTAGGCTATTACCAGATGGAAAGGCAGTCCAGTTGTTTTTACTTGAAAGACGTTCAGCCTTCAGCGCAACAGATACCTCAGCAGCGCGTACAAAAGCCGTTTTCTCATGGTCAACTGACCATTTGACAGGAACATACTTATCTACCAAACCTTCATCCGCTGCTTCTTTACGAATTTTATTGATAGCATCTAAAATAGATTGTTGATGAGGAGGCAAAAATTCTCCCTTGATTCCAACCAAAACATTGCCACTAGAAGGTTTTAGCACCTCTGAGGTCAATACATTGCCATCAGCAGATTGTGTTGCAACCAGTCTGTCGTTCGCAAAAACATCATTTGTCAAAACTGCTCCTGCCAAGGTCAAGGCCAAGGCGCTAGCAAATACAATTTTCTTCATTTCTTTCTTACTCCTTATTGTAGTTTGAATATTATCTTAACAGATACCTTTCAACGTTTAATTATATCATATTTTCCTATTCTTTGTCTTTGCTTACCTATTCCTAAATTCCAAAAGTAGGCGCAATGATTCTTTATTTCACAACAAGTTCATAACGTGTCTTACTTGTAAAGGTTTGACCGGCTTTGAGAACGACTTGGTCTTTGAGGTCACTATGAATGGCATCTGGTAAAGCTTGCGCTTCAAGGGCAATTCCATTGTGCTGTACCATTGGCTGACCTCCTATGATGACACTCTCATCCACAAAGTTTGCTGTGTAGACTACAAAGCAAGGAGCCTCTGTCTTGAAGAGCAGGAAGCGACCTGAGTTTTGGTCATAAAGAAAACCAGCATTGTCATGGCCTGCAGGAAGGGCAAATGGATGATCCAAACCAGATACCAGTTGGATTTGCTCATCTTCTTCTGCAAAGATGTCTTTCAACAAGGCACCATTGTAGATGTGTTTGACCACATCACGAGTAGCATCTGGAGTTTTTGCAGGAACACCGTCGGGAGCAATTGGGTAAATGCCCTCTGTGTTTAGTTGGAAGACATGGCGGTCAATCGTCTGCGTGAAATCACCAGACAAGTTGAAGTAGCTGTGGTTGGTCGGATTGACCAGCGTATCCTGATCGGTCGTTACCTTGTAGCTGATTTCGTAGGCACCAGTTTCTTCCAAGTGATAACTAATCCAAATCTTGAGATTTCCAGGAAATCCCCCTGTCCCATCTGTACGCTCTGTGTAGAGGGTCAAGCCATGTTCGCTTACTTCTTCAACTTCAAACAAGCTCGAATCCCAACCAGTTGAACCACTATGGTTACAGTTGCTAGCATTATTAACCTCAAGGTCATAGGTCTTGTTATTCAGCTCAAAGGTCGCACCTGCAATACGGCCGGCCACAGGCCCTACGCTAGCCCCATGCTTGGGACTATTGCCTACATAACTATCAAAGTCATCAAATCCCAAGATAACATTGGCAAAATTTCCATCTTTGTCAGGTGTGACATAACGCAAAATGGTCGCACCATAAGTCATGACCTCAAGTTGGTAGCCACCGTCCGTCTCAAAGCGATAGGCCAAGACATCCTTGCCCTCAAGATTTCCAAATACACGCTCTGTATATGCTTTCATTCTCTTCTCCTTTGACTATTTCTCTCAAGCAAACAAACCATAGAAAGCGAATTGACAATCTATGGTTTATCTGATGATATACAAATCCTCTTGTCAAGAATTCATAAACACTGTCTTACTTTTGATATTCGTGGATGATAACACCTTGTACCACACGATTTACGGTACCTGTAGGAGACGGTGTATCAGGTTTATTTTCTACTTTAAGTGAAGTCAATAGGGCAAAGAGTTGAGCATAAACGATGTAAGGGAAGACACGGTAAATATCATTCAAGACACCGCCACAACCAAGGGCCACTTCTTTGACATTTTCAAGACCAAAGGCTTGATCACTCAAAAGCACAACACGACGAGCAATCTGGTCACCTGCAACTTCACGAACCAAGTCCAAGTCGTACTGACGAGTGTAGTCTGTCGTTGTACCAAAGACCAAAACAACTGTATCTTCGTTGATAAGAGATTTTGGACCGTGACGGAAGCCGACTGGGCTTTCATACATAGTCGCCACTTGGCCAGCTGTCAATTCCAAAATCTTGAGCTGAGCTTCATGAGCAAGTCCAAAGAAAGGACCAGCACCTAGATAGATGACACGGTTAAAGTCTAGGTCAACAAGTTCTTTGACATCTTCTGCATTGTCTAGGATTTTACGGGCAAGACTAGATACAACTTCAAAACGTTCAGCTTTCACAGCAAATTCTGTAGGATCAAAGACCAAGAGAGCTGTCAACATCATAGACGTAAAGCTAGAAGTCATGGCAAATCCAGCATCATTAGAAGCAGCTGGTTGCAAAAGTAAGAGATTGCGGTCATCGCCATGAGCTTGAAGAGCCAATTTACCATCTGCTGCACAAGTAATCGTCACTTGATAAAGCTCATCCACCAAGGCCTTGGCCAAATCAACAGTCGCCACACTTTCAGGCGAGTTCCCACTACGAGCAAAAGATACAAGGACGGTTGCCACATCTTTTTTCAAATAAGTTTCTGGATTGGCAACAATATCTGTTGTCGCAATGGCATTGAAATTCCATTTGCGTTCGTCATAGACTTCCTTAAAGTAAGGTAGCAAGGTATCTCCCACATAAGCAGAAGTCCCAGCACCTGTCAAGATAACCTTGATATAGTCATGTTTATCAGCAATCCCTTGTAGGAAGGCTACAATTTCTTCACGTTTTGCTTGATAAGATTCAAAAGCTTCTTTCCATACATCAGGTTGTTGGTAGATTTCACGTATAGTGATTTCTGCACCCAATTCAATCAAGTCTTCTTTTGTATAATGTAACATTGAGTTCCTCTTTTTCTATTAAAGATGGGAATGGGAGTAAGCCCCATTCCCATGTATATTCTATATAAAATGCTCTGACGATTTTCACGTTGTCACATGAATTGAATCGAGTTCCAACTAAAATCTTTGGGAAAAAGACCGATTATCGTCGGAGCATCGCTCCATCCTCCTATCGCCTATTTTCCCTATGATTTTCACGTTGTCACATCTTATTCATCTTCGTCATCATCGAAGCCAGCTAACAGGTCATTGACTTTCACAATGCTTTCTGCAGCACGGCTCTTATAGTCCGCATCTGCGCCTGTAAGGCTCGCATTGATAAATTCAATCACCATTGGAAGATTCATCCCTGCATAAAGTTCGATGTCACGACCTTCCATGATCAAACGACTGACCACGTTACATGGTGTTCCACCGAGAAGATCCGCAAAGACTAGGAAATCATCCAATCCTTCAATAGCAGCTTCAAATTTTGCAGTAAATTCTTCTGGTCCATCTTCTGGAAGAAGAGCTACTGTGTAAATGTTGTCTTGTGGGCCCATAATCATTTCTGTGCTACCTTTAAGCTCCTCACAGAAGCGACCATGGCTCACCAAAATTAATGATTTGGTCATAAGGAATTACATTCCAAATGCAAAGTGACCAAGGGCAGAAAGAGCCAAAGCAAGTACGATAATAATACCGATAGCTTTAGTAGAGTTCATACCTTTCTTACCAAGCAACCAGAAGATAAAGGCAGTAAAGATTGCTGGAAGCAAACGTGGGAAGATTTGGTTCAAGATGTCTTGGAAATCAATCATCTTTTCACCGATTGGCAACTTGTAAGAAATTTCAAAGTTGATCATTGTTGCTACAAGAGCACCCATCATGAAGACACCAAGTACAGATGCAGCATCAATCAAAGCCGTCAAGGTACTTTGCATGTTGTTGATAAGGTTAACCCCTTCTTTGTAGGCAAATTCCAACTGTTTCCAACGGAAGATGTCATAAGCAACTGCAACTGCAATCCAAAGGAAGATACCCCAAGGTTGGCCAGCGATAGCCATAGTTGCTGCGACTGAACCCATGATAGCAGGTACAAGTGAACCAAAGATTGTATCTCCAAGAGGAGCGAATGGTCCCATCAAACCTGTCTTGATACCGTTAACGGCGTCTTTTGAACCCACACCATCTTTTTCTTCCATGGCAAGGTCAAAACCAGCGATAATGGTATGGAAGAATGGTGAAGTATTGAAGAATTGAGTATGAACTTTCATCATTTCTTTCAATTCAGGAGTTCCATCCCCATACATTTTACGCAACTGAGGCAAGATCATGTACAGGTAACCAGAAGCTTGCATACGTTCGTAGTTCCAACCCAATTGGAAAGTAAACAAGCTACGTTTGTTGATTTGATTAAAATCTTCTTTTGTAAGTTTGTAATTAGAATTCGTCATCTTCGATTTCCCCACTTTCTGATGGTGTAGAAGGTGCTGCTACAGCTACTTTTTGGCTATTTTTGAAGTGAAGCACTGCAAGGAAAATACCTACGATAGAAATACCAATCATAGACAAACCTTTGAAGTTGTTCACGAAACCAATCTTTTCAGCAACTTCAGCAGGAAGAGTACCTACGATACCAGCAACAGCGCCACCAAGACCTGTTACATATGAGTAAAGAACAGTCAACATAGCTGTCAAACCAAATCCCATAGCAAGGTAGTGAAGGTTACGTTTAACTGGAAGGTAACGAAGCAAGATTGCAAATCCAAGACCTGGAAGCATACGTCCTGCGAGTGTCAAACCATCTGCAATCCATTGGTATTCTGTCACTAAGTCTACTACATGTTGTACAAAGGCACCACCAAAAGCAAGCGCAAAGAAGACTGGAAGGGCACGAGATAGAGCCCAAGGAATCGCACCAAGTAGGTAGTTGCGTTCAATACCTTTATAGTCAAAGCGTTCGATTGCAGCATCCACACGGTGAGCGAAGAAGGTAGTAGTCATACGTCCAAGAACGTCGAAGTAAGTCAAGAGAGCTGCTACTGGTACAGCGATTGTAGTAATTGCAAGCGGTGCATCAATTCCTTGTGAAACAGAGAATGCTGTCGCAAGAACCGCACCAGAAGTTGCGTCAATACGAGAAGCACCACCGAAGGTACCAACCCCAAGAACGAACAGTTGCAAGTTACCACCGATAAGCAAACCAGTAGTCACATCTCCCATGATTAAACCAGTAATGAAACCAGCAAATACAGGGGAACCTGCAGATGAAACGATCGTCAACTCATCACAGATTTGATAAGCTGAGTACAAAGTGAGAAGTAAAATTTGCCACCATTGTATCATAACAATGACCTCCTAAAAAATTTTTTCCTATTTTAATAAGCTCAAAAAGTCTGAAATTGGATCATTTGGAACCATCTGAGCAGTAAGTTTAACACCTTTTTCTGCCAGTTTGTGGAAGTCTTCCACATCCTTGTCTACTACGTTGATAGAACGTGTAATAGAACGAGTTTCTGGTGTTTGAGACATATTCCCAACATTGAGGGTTTCAAGTGGTACACCTGCTTCGACCAAGCCAAGGAAGCGGTCTGGTTTACGAGCCACGATAAAGAGACGTTGGCTATCGTACTTACCAGCAAGAATATTGGCTGCGGCTTTCTCAACTGGCAAGATACTGAGCTTCACACCTGGTGGTGTCGCAAGTTTCAAACCACTCTTTTCAATATCGTTGTTGACAACTTCGTCGTCTACAACCATAATGCGTGAAACATTTAGTTTTCCAGCCCAAAGATTGGCTACTTGTCCGTGGATCAAACGTCCATCGATACGGCATCCTACAATTGTCATAAGTTTTCCCCCTTTATGTGTTTTAGTGTAGGTTTACGAGTTAAATGAATCTCTTCTTTATATTGGCCCTCTGTTTCAAAGATGATGATACGATTGGCACCTTCCTTGAGATAGCTATGAGGGATATAAAGTGAGAGGGTCGGGCCGACGTTCCAAAAACGTCCTAGATTCTGCCCGTTTACAAAGGCAACTCCCTTACCAAACTCAGATAAGTCTAGGTAAGTATCTTTTGGCTCTTGAACTGTAAAGTCATAAGCGTAAAAGGCTGGTTGTCCTTGAGTCCATCCTTTTGAAAAATCAATTTTCTCAGGATTATCTAGTGGGAGTGGATAGTGTTTCCAGTTTAGTAAGAAGTGCAAATCCTTACAAACCCCTGTCCGAATTCCCTTACGTTGCGTATCTGCTAAGAACTTATGTCCATAGTTGACACGCCCCATATTTTCTATCAATATGTCAATCCTAGATAACGCTTTCTTTTCGCCTTGATAAAAAATATCTTCCCCAATCTCTGTCTGATATTGGGTTTTAATCCACTGACCATCGACATAAAGCTGAGCCCTATCTCGACCATCAATGATACGAAGTCTTTCTTCTTCTGCATCCCAGTTTGTTTCTGTTCGATAGAGTAGGTAGCCATAGCTTTGTCCCAACTCCTCCATCTTTTTAGGATAGAGACTTTCTATCGGACTTGACAAGCTATCTAAGGTTTCAAACAAGGAAACTTTTTCAACTAGTGGAATAGCATCCAACTCCATACTCTCTTTGTAGAGTGGTTCCAACTGCGGATACTCTGGGAAATGGGTCGCCATCATCTTCTTGACTGCCAGATATTTGGCAGTTGGATTTCCTTCTTCATCTAGAAGAGCATCGTAATCGTAAGATGTAACTTGTGGTAAGTCCAAAGTCCCTCGAGCCGAACAACCATTCATGAAACCAAAGTTTGTACCACCGTGGAACATGTAAAGATTGATAGAGCCTTGTTCCAAAACCTCTCGAACTGCATCTGCCAATTCTTTGGGATCCCGTGTGATAATCGGTTCCTTCCAACGGTTGAACCATCCATCCCAGAACTCCATACACATGAGGGGCCATTTCTTACCATGCTCATCAAAGAATTCCTGCATCTGTGAAAAGTTGTAAGGTACCTTAGAACCAAAATTCCCTGTTACAAAGAGGTCATCTTCGATTAAGGTTCCAGCTTTCAGAGTAGCTCGCCATGGACCATCTGATGTAAAGAGGGGACAGGTTACGCCACGATCTTCCATTAGCTGTCGAATTGCTCTCAGATAAGCCTTATCTTCTCCATAAGAACCATACTCATTTTCAACCTGCATCATAAGGATATTGCCACCATTATCCAACAGATGTGGAACCAGTCGTGGCAAGAGCTGGTCATAATAGCGACCGACAGCCTCAATATAGGCTGGATCTGATGAACGAATCCTCATATCCTTGGTTAAGAGCCAGGCTGGTAAACCACCGAATTCCCACTCCGCACAGATAAAGGGAGACGGACGAACGATAGCGTAGAGACCCAAATCTTGTGCTGTCTGAAGAAACCGCTCCAAATCCAAAGCTCCTTCAAAGTGAAACTCACCCTCACGAGGCTCGTGTAAATTCCAAGCCACATAAGTCTCTACCGTATTAAAACCAAGAGCCTTCAAGTTATAGAGCGAATGATACCAATCCTCTGGAGGAATCCTAAAATAATGAATGGCGCCGGACAAAATCTTGAACGGTTTCCCATCTAAATAGAAATCGTCTCGTATCTCAAATCGTGTCATAAAACTACCTTTTGATTGCAAAGTTTGCGCTTTCACTCGTTGTTATAGTAATTATAAACCAATCTGTTTGAATTGTCAATAGAAATTGTCGGAATATTTACTGTAATTTTACCATTATACACACGTTCAATTAGTTTCAAACATTTTCAGACCCATTTCAAACGCTCTTTACATTCAGAATATGGAACCTAAAATAATTTTGTATAAAATACATTTATAAAATATGAGTAATGCTTATGTAGCTTAATTTTTCAAACTATTTTTCTAATTTTTTATTCAAAAGACTACTATTTT
Organism: Streptococcus sp. Marseille-Q5855; assembly: GCF_946901985.1. Classification (NCBI taxonomy): domain Bacteria; kingdom Bacillati; phylum Bacillota; class Bacilli; order Lactobacillales; family Streptococcaceae; genus Streptococcus; species Streptococcus sp. Marseille-Q5855. Next base: position 674,415 of record NZ_CAMPPR010000006.1, on the reverse strand, counting down.
TTTCGCTTTTATGGTAAAATTTTCTGTGGAGAAGGAAAATAGAGGTAAAAATATGGCAATTCCCAAATATCAATACATAAAAGACGAATTAAAAAATAAAATCATCTCTGGGCAGTTTAGCAGTGGAGATAAATTTTACACTGAAGCAGAGCTCATTTCAATGTACGATGTCAGTTCTATCACAGTTGTCCGCGCCTTAAACGACCTTGCTAAAGATGGCTATATTGTCCGCCAACAAGGAAAAGGAACCTTCGTTTCACGTGCACGCAAACACAAGCTTGTAGAGTTTTCAGATATTGAACTCTTTAATGCTAAAGATGATAAGGTAACTGTTCTTTCAATTGAACGCGGAAACAAACTCGCTTACTTGGAAAAATTGGGTCTACGCGGCGATCAATTCTACTACAAGATTGAACGTGTCCGCGAATCAAACGGTGTCGTTTATATCTACCACACATCTTACATTCCAGAACAATACATCAACGCAAATTATCCAAATCTTGAATATTATAGCTCTATCTATAACCGTTTCAAATTGGATTACCACATTCATATGAATGATGAACATTTTGAAGAAATCAATGAAATAACATTTCCAACTCCAGAACATGCGGCTTCGGTCCTCGGAGTCGATGAGCAATTCCCAACCGTTTTACAAACCAAGACTACTAAGTTAGAATCCACTGGCCAAGTTCTCGCATACAGCGAAACTTATAAACGAGCGGATTACTACAAGATTAAATTCATCTCATGTGACCGTGATCACTAAGAAGAAAGCCTGAGCCTAATCGCTTGGGCTTTTTTCTATGTTTATTATATGACATAGTAGATTGAAATAGAATATGGACAAATCGATTAGGAAATTCAAATCAATTTCTAGTAATATTTTAGAAGTCACAGTATACTATTCTATATTCAACATATTATAAAATATTGGTTATTTTTTTCAAAAGCACTTTAATAAAAAAGAAACATCGAAGTTCTGCTACTCCAGTAAATAGAGTAATAGAACTTCGATTTTATTTTAATTATCCTAAACCAAGACGTTCAAAGATATCATCCACTCGTTTAGTGTAGTAAAGAGGGTTGAAAATCTCGTCGATTTCCTCTTGTGTGAGGCGTGATGTTACTTCTGGATCTGCTTCCAACAGTGGTTTAAAGTCTACTTGATTATCCCAAGAGTAGGCTGTTTTTGGTTGTACCAAGTCATAGGCTTGCTCACGGGTCATCCCTTTTTCAATCAAAGTCAACATAGCCCGTTGGCTAAAGATCAAACCAAATGTAGAGTTCATGTTGCGAATCATGTTTTCTGGGAAGACCGTCAAGTTCTTGACAATATTTCCAAAGCGGTTGAGCATGTAGTCAATCAAGATAGTTGTATCTGGTGTGATGATGCGCTCAGCTGATGAGTGGGAAATATCGCGTTCGTGCCAGAGAGCAACGTTTTCATAGGCTGTAATCATGTGACCACGGATAACACGCGCCAGACCAGTCATATTTTCAGAACCGATTGGGTTGCGTTTGTGAGGCATTGCTGAAGATCCTTTTTGCCCTTTAGCAAAAAATTCTTCTACTTCTCGTTGTTCTGATTTTTGCAAACCACGAATCTCAGTCGCCATACGCTCGATTGAAGTCGCGATGCTAGCAAGAACTGCAAAGTACTCAGCGTGAAGGTCACGAGGAAGGACTTGTGTAGAAATTTCTTGGGCACGGATACCCAATTTGTCGCAGACGTATTGCTCAACGAATGGTGGGATGTTGGCGAAGTTTCCAACCGCACCAGAAATCTTACCAGCTTCCACACCAGCAGCCGCATGCTCAAAACGCTCGATATTGCGCTTCATTTCACTATACCAAGTCGCCAATTTAAGACCAAAGGTTGTCGGCTCAGCGTGCACACCGTGGGTACGACCCATCATGATGGTAAACTTGTGCTCCTTAGCCTTATCAGCGATGATGTTGGTGAAATTTTCAAGGTCACGACGGATGATGTCGTTGGCCTGCTTGTAAAGGTAACCGTAGGCCGTGTCCACCACGTCAGTAGAAGTCAAGCCATAGTGGACCCACTTGCGCTCTTCACCAAGCGTCTCAGAAACCGCACGCGTGAAAGCCACCACGTCATGACGAGTCTCCTGCTCAATTTCCAAAATACGGTCGATGTCAAAGTCCGCTTTCTCGCGGATCAAAGCCACATCTTCCTTAGGGATTTCCCCCAACTCAGCCCATGCCTCGTCAGCCAAGATTTCCACCTCAAGCCAAGCACGGTATTTATTTTCTTCACTCCAAATATTCGCCATCTCAGGGCGAGAGTAACGGTCGATCATAATTAAGATATTAAGGGCGTTAAGCGGACAAAGTCAAAATAGGAGTTTAGACGAAGAAGCGTCAGCTTCTAGGAAAACTATCTTTTTGGCCAAGTCCATAGCCCGTATTCAGTTTAGGAAATACGGTACCCTTGTTCCTTTCTATATTTTTAGTTTATTTGAGAATTTAAACAACTACTGAAAATTTTAATTCATTTTCTTAAAAGCAAATACCTTTGCCAAAATTGAATCAATATCCCAAGAGATACTTAAATCCACAATAATTTCACCATCAATGACTTTAGACTTTTGAATAATGTCATCCTTGAAATCTAACCACAAACTACGATCGGATTCTATTTTGTTTATTGCAAAATCTTTAAATTTTTCAAATTGATGTTCATCTGCAAATACAAATCTAATAGTCTTATCATCAAGATAATCATATGACATAGCCCATTGGTTTATAACCTTTTGACAAATCGCTTCAATCTTCTCATATTGAATTCTTTCAAATTCAGTATCTTTTTTAAACAAAGACAACTCTGTCTCATTGCCAGCTACTGCTCTATCCCAATTTATCAAAATATTATCTTCTAATTCACTCTGCTCAATACCCAGTTCTAATAAAAACGACCTTAACCAAAGTATTGGTGCATCTTCTATGTGATAAAACAGATTATCATACATCCATTTTTCATCTTCAATTTGTGTTAGAATATCTTCAGCATGATAATCTAGACATGCTGAAAAATATTTTTTTATTTGTCCATAAATCCTACCTGAAATCATATATATATTGAGAACTGCCTCTAATCTATCATAAAGACCTTTATACTCACTTTCGTTCAGAAATGAAAGTCTTGGCCCCTCTGGATATGCAGTTTCATAAATAAATTTTTTTCGACAAACATCCAAAATTTTATAACCAGCAACTAAATTTTTTAAATAAGGAGAAACACTAAAACTAATATTTTTATGATAATTTAACTCATACTGTTTAGTGATATCATCATCTAGCTTAAATTTAGTCGCAAAATAAACATCTTTACTAGCTTGACTTAAAATACTTCCTAGTTCTTCTGGAGATAAATCTTCTGGAGATCCGTCCGTCAAATCACAACTAAGGTAATCTAAGTCTTCAAACAGAGTCTCTCTAGCCTCTTTCAACAAACTTAAAGCACAATTGATACCTATTCTTTTTTCAGCATCTTGCCTTAACATCTTTTTGACTATATTGTCAAGTTCAAATAAAAACGGATACCCATCACTTATTAACCGAGGATTGTCACCGTGAGCGGCTCTCTTAGTAAAGCACTCATTAATAATTAGTCCAAATGAATAAATGTCTGCTGCTTGAGTCACATTTTGAGCATTTCCTTTAATATATTGTTCAGGAGCCAGATATACTCTGTTATTTAACAAATCATTTTTCTTAGTTAGATTAGAATCTTTAAAATGTGCAATACCAAAATCCGTTAAAACTAAATGTCCGTCATCTGCCGCAATCAATACGTTTTCTGGCTTTAAATCCCTGTGTATAATATCTTTGCTATGAATGTACTTTAAAGCTTCTCCCAGTTCAATGATAATGTTAAAAATCTGCTCATAATCTAATAGTTGGGGAATGATCTTTTTTAAATCATTTTCATAGAATGGCATGATACTGTACTGAACTTCTTCACCATCAATCAATAATTCTCCATAAAGAGGTTTTATAACATTAGGATGATCTAATTCTTGAACACTTTCAATTTCCTGTTTATATCTTTTAATCCTATCCGTTCTTAAATCTTTAATAACTTTAATAGCATAAAGACTTTGTTCTTTCTCCGCTTTGTATACAGTACCTTCTCCACCTTCTTTTGGATATTCATCACTAAGAGTATAGCCAAGTTTTAAAAATTCTTTTTGTAATTTTTTTAATTTCACCATTTATTCAAACTCTTCTTTACCAATAAACACTGACGGGGAGTGAGAAAATATATTCAAATCATTATCCAGTAGCAAATCATAAATTGCTAGATAGTTTTCAGGATATTGAGTAGCTAGCTCACCAAACCTAGCTGTTGCCTTCTCGTAATTGCTACTATCATACAAGACTTCAACAACTGCCTCAGTCTTCTCTTTTTCTAAAGATACATTGACGGTTATTTGCTTCGTAATAATTGTTCAATGTATTATCCAATCTTTACTTTTGATAATTGCTAACTCTGCAATCTCTTTACTTTTTATAAATTTACCATTTTACAAACCTATCTTCATCTCTATCCCATTCCCACTGATAATAATCTAATAGGGCACTTTCATCAGGATCGTCATAATCTAAGCCAATCGAACCACTATCGATTAACTCTATATTTACAACTTCTGCTTCTTGAATTATCAAATTAAAATCATCAGAGCAATCCTTTATCATAATGTCTTTCACATTATTTACCTGACTAGGAGAAAAATCAATTTCAACTTGAATACGAATATCTTCTACAGTGAAATCACCATTTACGCTTCGATAAACAACATCCTCTAGTCCAGCAAAAACATCGAAAATTCCCCATATATTAACGCTAACAATAAGTTCTACAGAAAGTTCACCGTCCTCCCCTTCATCGGAGGAATCAATTTCTACTGAAATTATTTCCGTGTCTAGGACTTCTACATTATACTCATACGGAACGTATCCCTTTGTTATATCTGAATCCCAAATGATATCATTGTCTGAAATAATTAATCTCTCATTTTCCCCAACATATTCCAAAACCTGATCTGAAACGATTGACTCTATTTCAGCTATATTCTGGAATAAATAATTGCGCAAAGATTCTTGATTGTTATAACTCTCTAAAAAACTTATAAATAGATCAAAAGGAATAAATTCTATCCGCTTACCAGTTAATTCAACAAATTCTTCAATCAATTCCTTTCTAGGCTCATAAGATCTCAAATCATACATTTTTTTTGGCATTTCCCACCAATCCTCTTTTAAATCAGAAGTGATAAAAAGTGCATTTTTTTCTTTACTCAAAACATCTTTTATTATCTCTGCCCAAATAAAGTAATCGCCTAGATATCTTATAAGCTCTTCTGGTTTCTTCTGCCCTTGACTCTTTTTTAAAGCTTCTCTTTTTAAACCATGATATTTGTCCTTCATATCCATATAACCAGGAGGAAAATGATGCTTAGCTCTAGTGTATCCCTCATTCATAAATTTTATTTGCTCCACTCTAGATATTGTCGGAAGCAAGTTGTCTGATGACATTAGAAAATTTTCCATAAGTTCTGAAACTTTATCTGTTTTTTTCTCGTTTTCAGATATTTCTAATTTTCTAACAAAATCATTAAGAAGTGATAACTTTTCTATCGAATCATTCTGCAACTCTACAAATGTATCTAAATCAGGTGAATCACTATTTGAAAGAAGCTCGAAAATTTGGATCAGACTCTGATTTACACTATCAAAAATATTTTTCTGAAAATTTTTTGTATTTTTAATTAATTCATTTTTTAAATGAATTTTAGCACTTGATACATTTCTATTATATTCTTTTTGTACCGTCGAAGGAATTCGGATATTATTTTCAATATTTCGAATATTAATATTAAAATAATCAACCAAATCTTGTTGTTTTCGATACAACGAGAGCAACGCGCTAGTATCGAAATAAAAGTTGAAATTTTGACCTATTATATCTTCTTTAAACTCATAGTATTCCATACGATTCTCTCCTAAAACTCCTCCACCTCATCCGGCACATCTCTAAACAAAGTCACATGTCCCATCTTGCGGTTGTGCTTCGCTTCTATTTTACCATACATGTGGAGGTGGGCGCTTGGATTTTCTGTGACATATTTTTCAGCAAGCTCGACATGCTGTCCGAGAACGTTGAGCATGACTGCTGGTGCATGTAATTTAATTTCTGGTAATGGTGCTCCCAGAACACCCAAAATATGCGTGTCAAATTGTGAAAAGTCGCAGGCTTCAATGGAGTAGTGACCTGAATTATGTGGCCGTGGGGCAATTTCGTTGACGATAATGTCATCAGCCGTCGCAAACATTTCCACACAGAGGGTTCCAGACAACTTGAGCTGTTCTGCGATTCGCACTGCCATTGCTTTAGCCTTGTCAGCTAGACTTGTTGAAATGCGAGCTGGTACAATGGTTTTAGACAGGATATTGTTGCGGTGGATATTTTCCTGAACTGGGAAGACTGTCACATCCTTGCCATTTCCTGATACGATGACAGAAATCTCAAGGTCAAAATCGACAAATTCTTCCAAAACACAGTCTGCTGAATCCGCTAGTGTATAGGCCTCTTCCAAGTCCTCTGCTGAACGAATGACCTTTTGCCCATGGCCATCGTAACCACCTGTCGCAGTCTTGAGGACATAGTTTTTGGACAGGTCAATCTCCGCCAAATCTTGGCTTGAGGTCACAACCTTGTAAGGTGCTACAGTGACTTGAGCCTTGTTTGAGAGAAAATCCTTTTCAAAAATGCGATTTTGAGAAATACGGAGCAGGTCTGTCCCTTGAGGGAGTTGTCCATCCTTGATGACAGCATCCAAACCGTCGGCATCGACATTTTCAAACTCATAGGTGAGGACATCGCAACGCTCAGCCAACTGACGCAGAGCATCCACGTCATTATAAGGCGCCACAATGATTTCCGCTACGCGAGAGGCTGGGCAATCCGCCGCAGGATCCAGCGCGATGACCTTGTGCCCCATGTAGATAGCAGAAATGGCCATCATCTGACCCAGCTGACCGCCACCGATAATTCCAATTGTTTTAGATGAGCTCATTTGTAGACTCCTCTGCAATTTTTCCTTGCTCTTCTGCGAAATCTGCCAAAGCTGTCGCGATAGCCTGATCTTCTACTGAGAGGAGACGGAGGGCAAAGAGGGCCGCATTGGTCGCTCCTGCTTCACCGATAGCCATAGTCGCAACAGGTACGCCACCCGGCATTTGCACGATAGAGTAGAGTGAATCCACGCCACTAAGGGCACGCGATTTGACAGGCACCCCGATGACAGGAAGGGTTGTTTTCGCTGCGACCATACCTGGCAAATGGGCTGCGCCACCAGCACCTGCGATGATGACCTTAATACCACGGCTATATGCTTCTTCTGCATATTTGAACATGAAATCAGGTGTACGGTGGGCAGAAACAACTTTCTTTTCGTAGGCTACACCGAAGCGATCGAGGACTTCGGCGGTTTTTTGCATGGTTGCCCAGTCGGATTTTGAGCCCATGATAATGGAAATTACGGGTTTCATTTCTTCTCCTTTTTACTGTTTTTCAACAATCACCTTAGGTTGTGAGGGACGGAAGCAAATCTTCGGTTTCATTCCTAAACTTCGAGCCTAAGGTCTCAAAGTTTCCTCCGACCAGAACAGAAATTGTTCTGATCTTTTCACCACGGCGACCATTATCGTATTTGGCGACTGCGTCGCTTTTTCTTATATCTTTATCTAATTGCCTTGCTTCCGATATCTGTTCGGTAAAAGAAACCTTCTGTTTGTTGTTGGGCAAGCTCTTGGTAAATGGTATCTTGGGTTTCTTTGACGGTGTCTGCTGTGGTAACGAGCATATAGACACGTCCACCGTTTGATAGCAGTGCTCTGCTATTTTCCGCAAACTTAGCCCCTGCATAATAGGTGATAATGTCGCCTTCTGTCTTGGCAGGCAACTTGACACCTTTTTCATAGTCTAGCGGGTAACCCTTGGATGCGACAACCACACCCAGAGTCACACCCTTGTCCAGCCACGTGATCTTCGGCTCCTTGCCATCGATGATATCCGTAATATTTTGTGCAAAGTCAGATGTTAAACGAGGCAAGATGATTTGCGTTTCAGGATCTCCAAAACGAGCGTTGAACTCGATGACCTTAGGTCCATCAGCTGTCAGAATAAGCCCTGCGTAAAGGACACCAAGATACGGACGACCTTCTTTGATCATCCCTTCAAGAACTGGCTTGACAATAGTCTCGACCGCTGTGTCAACCACGCTCTGTGGCAAGTGAGGAACTGGCGCATAGGCACCCATACCGCCTGTGTTAGGCCCCTTATCGCCATTATAGGCACGTTTGTGGTCCTGAGCTGTTGGCATGATGTAGAACTTATCACCATTGACAATGGCAAAGAGTGAAAATTCCTCTCCTTCAAGGAATTCCTCAATAACCACACGCGCACCTGAGTCACCAAATTTATTGTCCAAAAGCATCTCGTGAGCTGCTTCGACTGCTTGCTCGACTGTCTCAGCAACGACAACACCCTTCCCAAGAGCCAATCCATCCGCCTTGACTACGATAGGCGCACCCTGCTTTTCGATATAGGCCTTGGCTTCCTCAAAGTCGGAAAATGTGCCATAGGCTGCTGTCGGAACGCCATATTTGACCATGATTTCCTTGGCAAAATCCTTAGACCACTCAAGTTCAGCCGCAGCCTTAGTCGGACCAAAAGCTTTGAGTCCTGCCGCATTGAAATCATCCACGATACCAGCCGCAAGGGCGTCATCTGGCCCGATAAATGACCAAGCAATATCGTTGGCTTTTACAAACTCAATCAATTCATAATGTTCGGAAATAGAGATATTTACCAATTCCAAACCATCCAGAGTCATCCCATCATTCCCAGGAGCAACAAAAACCTTTTCTACCTCTTTTGACTCAAGCAAATTCTTAGCAATCGCATGTTCACGACCACCCGAACCGACAACAAGTAGTTTCATCTCACAACCTCTTTTGCGAATTATTTACCAATATTATATCACAAACGTTCGTTTTAATCTTGTTTCACTCCGCATTTTTACGCAAAAAAGGAAAGAAACTGTTTTCTTCCCTTTAGTGTTCTTAATGTCTAAAATGTCTCACTCCTGTGAAGACCATGGTCAAGCCATATTTGTCAGCTGCTTCGATAGATTCTTGGTCACGGACGGATCCTCCCGGCTGAATGATAGCTTTGATACCTGCTTTGGCAATTTCTTCCACGTTATCCGCAAATGGGAAGAAGGCATCCGATGCGAGAACAGCACCATCAAGGCGGTCTTTAGCTTGGTCAATAGCGATACGAACAGAGGCAACACGGTTAGTTTGACCTGGACCAACACCAAGTGTCATGTGGTCGTTGGTTACGATGATTCCGTTTGATTTGACGTATTTAATAGCCTTCCAAGCGAACTCAAGAGCTGTCGATTCTGTCTCAGTTGGTTGGCGTTTGGTCACCACTTGCCAGTCAGCTGGGCTTTCTTTGACCACGTCTTGGTTTTGCACCAGAAGTCCACCGACAACACCTGTGTATTCTGCTTCCACTTCGCTAGCTTCTTGAGCATCAAATGGCAAGGCAAGGATACGCAAGTTTTTCTTTTTATTAGTCAAAATAGCTAGCGCTTCATCCGTATAGCTTGGTGCGATGATGATTTCAAGGAAAATACCGTGCATCTTCTCAGCTGTCGCAACATCCACCTCACGGTTAAGAACAACGATACCACCAAAGATAGACACTGGGTCAGACTCATAAGCGTAGTCCCAAGCAGTCTCAATGTCATCAGCCTGACCGATACCGCATGGATTCATATGTTTGAGAGCCACAACGGTTGGACGGTCTTTGAAATCACGAATAATACGAATGGCAGCATCCGCATCACGGATATTGTTGAAGGACAATTCTTTACCGTTGAGCTGTTTGGCTGAAGCAATGGAGTAATCTGTCGGCAAGGCTTTTTGGTAAAAGTCCGCATCCTGCTGAGAATTTTCACCGTAACGCATGGCTTGTTTGAGGTCATAGGTCAAGGTCAGTTTTTCAGGTTTTTCTTCACCCACTTGAGCTGTGAAATACTCTGCAATCAAGGCATCATAAGCCGCTGTGTGACGGAAAACCTTGGCTGCCAAACGTTGTCGAGTTTCGTAAGTTGTTTCACCGTTTGCTGACAATTCGTCAAGAACCACAGCGTAGTCAGATGGATCTACAACAACTGTTACGCTGGCATGGTTCTTCGCTGCTGAACGAAGCATAGATGGCCCGCCGATATCGATGTTTTCAACTGCATCAGCGTACGTCACGTCTGGTTTGAGAATCGTTTCCTTGAATGGATAGAGATTGACCACCACAAGGTCAATGAGCTCAATCTTGTTGTCCTTAGCCGCTTCCAAGTGGCTATCCAAGTCACGACGAGCAAGGAGCCCACCGTGGATATTTGGATGAAGGGTCTTGACACGACCGTCCATCATCTCTGGGAACCCAGTCACATCATCGATGGCAATGGTGTTCACCCCAGCATTATCAAGGGCAACCTTGGTTCCACCTGTTGAGATGATGTCCCAACCGAGTTTTTTAAGTTCTTGGGCAAATTCAACAATGCCCGCTTTATCTGAGACGCTGATTAAGGCGCGTTTAGTCATTATATTCTCCTTTTTAATCATTAGTTAAACACCAATTAAATGCAGTAACAGTAAAACAAAATAAACAAAACCAAGGCTAAGCACACCTAAGATATTGACCCATTTTCTAGTCTGTGATTTGAATAATCTTATAAAAATTTGGTAAATCAGCAAGCCTACACAGACGCCTAGCGTATTTAAAGTCAAATCCGTTATATCTGTTATGCCTATTGCTAAAATATACTGTAAGCACTCAAACAATAAACTAATCAAGAAACCTGTCCCGACTATTTTTAAACTAGATAAATTAGTTTTTATCAGAGGGAAACAAACACCTAATGGAATAAAGGAAATCAGATTAAATAACATTTCAGCAAAAACAATTTTTCCATCTACTATTAGTGGTTCTGAAAATGGAATCCAATTGATGTACCTTGGAGCTAAGAAAAATGCTATAAATTCAGGATTTGTTTCAAACTTAAATAAGATTCCCCAAGTTAATAACATCAGATAGACATAAAATACATATCGAGTTGTTTTTTTAGATTCTAACATCACAAATACCTCCGTTTGAAGCCGTCTTCAACAAGCACTGACTCCAATTTAAAATCAAAGATATCATATGAATCATCAATGGCAATGGTGCTCACCCCAGCATTATCAAGGGCAACCTTGGTTCCACCTGTTGAGATGATGTCCCAACCAAGTTTTTTTAGTTTGGGCGAATTCAACAATGCCCGCTTTGTCTGAGACGCTGATTAAAGCTTTTTTCGTCATTCTATTCCTCTTTCTTTAGGTCCAAGCGCATAGCGAATTCGTTATTTTCTTCTATAAATCCTGTTTCCTGAAAACCCAAACTAGTCAACAGGTGCTTCATTTTTTCATTTCCAACCACATAATCTGCAACAATATGACTGCAAGATCTATCCATCTGAGCCTCTTTGATTAGAACTTCCAAGGCTTTTCGACCATAACCTCTTCCTTAGTACTGCTGGCCAATCATTATCCTCCAGATAAAGTATTCCGCTTCATCCTTATCTATTTCCAACAGGAGAAAACCAACTACAAGCTTATTCCAATAGATTGCCCTCGGAAACACATCTTCATTTTCCCGGTAGAGCCATGCGTCAGCTAAAGAGCGTACATTTGGAGCCACAAAACGTGCTCGTTCATCAGCTTCAGATATTTTCAAATCCAGCACTGCCTGAAAACTGCTCTCATCTACTAATTTCAGCTCAATCATTTTTTCTCCTTTTGAATAAATAGGGTTTTGAGGTGATTAAAGACTAATCTAACTCATATAAAAGGTAGTTATCAAAATTTATGATTCCTTTGAGGTAATCTCTGTCTGCTTTAGACAACTCAAATTCTGGAAAAGTCGCAATTAAACTGGACAAATAAAAATAATTCGGGTGCCTACGATAAGAAAAACCTGCTTGACCGAATTTCCCTTGACAAAAATCATAGGCAAGTTTCAATTCTTGACTTGTGACACCGTCTAAAATTTTATCTAACTCTGAAAGCTGACTTTTATCAGTATTTTCTATCATAGCTTTCACTGTATTTACTAAAACAAAAAGAAAATCATTAGTATTATCCAGTAGGATTGGTCTGTTAGATAACTTATTCTTTAACTCCATATAGTATTGGTCCATAATCATTTCTTCCTCTCCACTCCCAAACTATCCAACAATTCTGGATACAGTTTGTACTCTGTTTCGTGTATGCGAGTCTCGAAAGTATCTAGGGTATCCCCTTCAAGCCGTGGCACACGCACTTGTTTGATAACCTTTCCTGTATCCACACCTGAATCCACCCAATGAATGGTCACGCCGCTCTCAGCAACGCCAGCATTCCAAGCATCCTCAATCCCATGAGCTCCTGGAAATTCTGGCAGGTAGGCTGGATGAATGTTGACAATCCTGCCTTCATAAGCTGCCAATAAGGTTGACCCAACAATTTTCATGTAGCCTGCTAGACAAACCAAGTCAATCTGGTGCTCTTCCAAGAGTTCGACAATGGCTACTTCGTAGTCTGCCTTGCTCTCAAACTCCTTGAGTTCAAAAGCATAGGACAGAACGCCGAGCTTGTCTGCACGTTCGAGCACATAGGCGTCACGATGGTCTGAAAAGACAAACTCTACTGGAAATTGTTCCGCTATCACCTGAAAATTTGAGCCATTACCAGAGGCAAAAACCGCTATTTTTTTCATTTGATGATGACACTTTCGTTTTCTTTCTTGACGATACGACCAATTTCATAGACTGGTTCATCCAGCAATTCCTTGACACGACCTACATTTTCAGGGCTGACTGCTAGCATAAGTCCCACACCCATATTGAAGATTTCAAACATTTCTTCATGTTTGATTTTACCATATTTTTCAAGAGCTTTGAAAATAGGAAGCACTGGAACTTTGCTTTCATCAATCTCAGCAGCCAAGTCATCTGCAAACATACGAGGAACATTTTCGATAAAGCCCCCACCTGTGATGTGGGCAATACCGTTGACCAACTCTTCCTTGATGAGTGGCAAAACAGCCTTGACATAGATACGAGTCGGCTCAAGAAGAACTTCCTTGAGTTTCTTGCCTTCCAATTCTGGCAGAACTTCCTCACCTGTGTAATCCGCAAAGACACGACGGACGAGAGAGTAACCATTGGAATGAATCCCACTTGAAGCAAGTCCGAGAAGAACATCTCCTTCTGCCACCTTTGAACCGTCAATGATTTGAGATTTTTCAGCCACACCGACCGCAAAACCAGCTAAGTCATAGTCATCTGTGCCGTACATGCCAGGCATTTCAGCCGTTTCCCCACCGATGAGGGCAGCGCATGCCTGCACACAACCTTCTGCCACACCAGCAACGACTTGCTCTAGCTTAGCTGGTTCATTCTTCCCTGTCGCTACGTAGTCAAGGAAATAGAGGGGCTCCGCACCTGCAGCGATAATGTCATTGACACACATGGCAACACAGTCCTGACCGATGGTATCGTGCTTGTCGTACTTGATGGCAAGCATGAGCTTGGTTCCGACACCGTCAGTCCCTGAAATCAAGACGGGCTCTTTGACCCCAGTCTTTGAAAGGTCAAACATGCCACCGAAACCACCAAGAGCTCCCATGACACCTGCACGCTCCGTACGAGCCACATGCTTTTTAATTCGTTCAACAACTTCATAACCCGCTTCAACATCCACACCAGATTGAGCGTACGCATTTTTATTTGCCATTTTTATATTCCTTTTCTTTAATGGAGGATCTATTGTCTATTTGTAAAAACTGGTCTTTTCTTCCAAACTTCTACGATAGTCTTCTTCATAGTCGTAGAGAGGCGTTGGGTAGTCACCGTCAAAGTAAGCGACACAGAGACCACCATTTGGCGCATCCGTTTCAATACCAATCGACTCAATCAATCCTTCAACAGAAAGATAGGTCAGACTGTCCGCACCAATGATTTGGCGCGTTTCTTCAACCGTATGATTGGCCGCAATCAGTTCCTGACGAGTCTGGATATCAATTCCATAGAAGCATGGATAAGCTAGCGCTGGACTACCAATGGCAACGTGAACCTCAGTCGCACCCGCTTCTTTCAAAAGCTGGACGATACGACGAGAGGTCGTCCCACGTACAATAGAGTCATCAATCATAACCACACGCTTGCCTTTTACAACGCCTGAAACAGCAGACAGTTTCATCCGCACCCCTTGCTCCCGCAATTCTTGAGTCGGTTGGATAAAAGTTCGCTGGGTGTATTGGTTCTTGATAAGACCCATTTCATTTGGTAAACCAGATCCTTCCGCAAAGCCCATAGCTGCGCTGAGTGAGGAATTGGGTACACCGACCACAATATCCGCCTCATGCTTAAATTCACGCGCCAATTGGGCACCCATACGTTTACGTGCCGTATGGACATTAACACCGTGGATATTAGAATCAGGGCGAGCAAAGTAGATATACTCCATAGAGCAAATCGCTAACTGGGTATCATCTGTATAGCTGTCATACTGGATGCCCTGGTCATCAATGATCACAATCTCACCTGGCTTCAAATCACGAATCCACTCAGCACCAATAACCTCAAAAGCACAGGTTTCAGAGGAAACCACCACCGCTCCGTTGCCCATTTTCCCGATAGAAAGTGGACGGAAACCATTAGGATCAAGCGCAGCAATCAACTTATCCTCAAACAGCAGAATATAAGCAAAGCCACCTTTGACAAGACTGAGCGCCTCCTTGATTTTGCCCATTAGATTAGGATTGTGACTCCGACGAATCAAGTGGGCTAAGATTTCTGAATCAGAAGTCGCACTGAAAATCGCTCCTCTATCTTCCAATTCTTTCTTGAGAGAGGCTGCATTGGTCAGATTTCCATTATGAGCCAAGCCAAACTGCATATCGTGAAAACGGAAGAGGAAGGGCTGGATGTTATCTACAGAAGCTTCGCCAGCAGTCGCATAACGCACATGCCCAATCGCACCAGTTCCTGTCAATTTATCTAAGTTAGCAGGATTTCTGAAGACTTCTGATAGAAGACCCATATCGCGATGCCGCTTTAGTTTCCCTTGGTCATTGGAGAGGATTCCTGCCCCCTCCTGACCACGGTGCTGAAGACTATGGAGACCAAAATAGGTCAATTTAGCAGCATCTGGATGTCCCCAGATACCGAAAACACCACATTCTTCATTAAGAGATTTTACTTCGTATGTCATTTTATATACCTAATTTTTATTTGTGTAGCACCAAGAGCTAAATCTACATGACTTTTACATTACTGATACTATCTATTAGAAAATCTGCAAGTCTTATTTTCCAGTAAAGTATTTAACCGCCGACGCGAAGAGGTGCTGGTCTTTATTTCCTGGGATATTTTGGAAAAGACCGTCTTCATAACGTTCTGAGTGTCCCATCTTACCGATGATTTGGCCGTTCTTGCTGGTAATTCCTTCAATGGCATGGACGGAACCATTCGGATTGTACTTAGAATCCATACTTGGTTTTCCATCAAAGTCAACGTATTGGCTAAAGATTTGACCATTGTCACGGAGCTCCGCAAATTCCTCAGCCGTCACGACAAACTTCCCTTCACCGTGCGAAACAGGAATAGCGTGGATATCGCCCACTTGCACCCCAGTCAACCACGGCGAGTTGGTATTGGCAATCCGAGTTTCCACCATCTTGGCCACGTGCTGGTTGGCATCATTGTAGAAGAGGGTTGGGCTCGTACTGCTGGCATCCTCGAAGTTTCCGTATGGAAGAAGACCTGATTTGACCAAGGCCTGGAATCCATTACAGATACCTATGATTAAACCGCCACGAGTGATAAAGCTATCAATAGCTGCACGCACTTTTTCATTGAGCAGGATGTTGACAATAAACTTAGCTGAACCATCTGGCTCGTCCGCAGCTGAGAATCCACCGGCAAAGAAGAGAATGTTAGCCTTGCCGATGTTGTCAACCATGGTTTCAACTGACTTGACAATGGCTTCTTCATTGAGTGTCACGAATGGCACCAAGTTAACCTCTGCGCCTTCTTTTTCAAATGCCTTGGCTGAGTCATATTCTGAGTTGGTTCCCGGGAATACTGGGATATAGACCACCGGTTTTTCAACTTTTTCTTTAGCTTGGATGACTGTGTTAGTAGCGACAGCTGGTACTTCAGCCAGCTCTTTGGCTTGGGCAAACTCTGTTGGGTAAACTTTTTCCAGTTTTCCTTGGAAGGCACTGTCAAGCTTGTGTCCATCTAGCTTCACACCGTTGACAAGGAGTGTAAAGTCTGCACTTGTTTGACCGATTTTCTCTACTCCAGTGATTTCTTCAGGAGAGGTAAAGACAAATCCGCCCAATTGTGCTGTCAAAGAACTTTCAAGTTCAGGCAAGGTTACCTCTGCACCAATATGATTTCCAAAAGTAGCAAGAGCCAAACTTTCAACCACACCACCGTATTTGACAGCTGATGCAGATGTCACTTTATGAGCCTTTTGACGGGCTTCAAACTGAGCAAAATTTGACTTAATCAAGTCAAAATCAATCTCTGCAGCAAGAGCTTGACCTGGGATGTAGTAGATGTTTTCCCCAACAGCTTTAAATTCTGGAGAGAGCACCTTACGGCTATCCGCTGTCGTTACCCCAAAGGCTACCAAGGTTGGCGGTACTGTCAATTCTTCAAAAGTACCAGACATAGAGTCCTTACCACCGATAGATGGCAAACCAAGTTGGATTTGTGCTTCGATAGAGCCTAGAAGAGCAGCTACTGGCTGACCAAAACGCTCAGCTTGTTTGTCCATGCGCTCGAAGTACTCTTGGTAAGAAAAACGAGCCTGAGACCATTTGGCACCAGCAGCAACCAAACGAGCAGTTGCTTCGATCACCGCATAGGCAGCACCGTGGTATGGAGACCATTCTGCAATATAAGGGTTGAAACCTTGAGCCATGACTGACGCAGTATGAGTCACACCGTGTTGAACTGGCAATTTCTGCACAGAAGCTTCAGTTGGTGTGAGTTGGTAGCGTCCGCCAAGTGGGTGATTAACCGTTGAGCGTCCAACAGAGCAGTCAAAGATAGTCTGTAATCCTTTTTGACTCGCATGGTTGAGGTCAGATAGAACCGTAAGGGTATCTGCTTCAAGTGTGTCAGCAGATGTTTGACGTTCTTCTGGAAGCTTGACATCTTTGTCCACAACCTTGGCATCAACAACGACACGCACACCGTTGGTATCTAGGAAACGACGTTCCAAGTCGACAATGGTTTCACCATTCCAGTGCATGACTAGATTTGGTTTTTCAGTCACTGTCGCAACCACAACAGCGTCAATATTTTCTTTGTTACATTCTGCAACGAAGGCATCTACATCCTTAGGACGAACCACGACCGCCATCCGTTCTTGAGATTCAGAGATGGCAATTTCTGTACCGTTCAAGCCTTGGTATTTAAGAGGCACCTTGTTAAGATCAATTTCAAGACCGTCTGCTAATTCACCGATAGCCACACAGACACCACCAGCACCAAAGTCATTGGATTTCTTGATGAGACGAGTGACAGCACCATTACGGAAGAGGCGCTGAATCTTACGTTCTTCGATGGCATTCCCTTTTTGAACCTCAGCTCCAGCAGTTTCCACAGACTCAACCGTTTGAACCTTAGAAGAGCCCGTCGCACCACCGACACCATCACGTCCAGTCTTACCTCCAAGGAGGATAATGACATCACCCGCTTCCGGTTTTTCACGGACAACATTGCCCTTAGGAGCCGCTCCGACAACAGCACCAAGCTCCATGCGTTTAGCTACAAAGCCTGGGTGGAAATACTCACGAACGTAGGTCGTCGCAAGCCCAATTTGGTTACCGTATGAAGAATAACCATGAGCCGCTGTCTTAGAAATGACCTGTTGTGGCAATTTCCCAGCGCGAGTTTCCGAAATCGGTGCGGTAATATCTCCAGCACCTGAGATACGCATAGCTTGGTAAACATACGAGCGACCTGACAATGGGTCACGAATAGCACCACCGATACAGGTAGCAGCCCCACCAAATGGCTCAATTTCCGTTGGGTGGTTGTGGGTTTCATTTTTGAACATGAGGAGCCAAGGTTCTTTCACACCATTGACATCCACTTCAATTTCAACAGAGCAAGCATTGATTTCGTCTGACACTTCCATATCGTCCAAACGCCCATTAGCACGCTCATAACGACCGAAAATAGTGGCCATATCCATCAAGGTTTGCGGTTTTTCAGAACGCCCCAACTCATCACGCATGGCAATATACTTGTCATAGGTTGACTGCAATTGTTTTGGGAATTTAGAAGCTGAAAAATCAATCTGCTTCAACTCAGTCTCAAACGTCGTGTGACGGCAGTGGTCAGACCAGTAAGTGTCCAAAACCTTGAGTTCAGTCTCAGTTGGCACACGCCCGATTGACTTAAAGTAGTCCTGGATAAAGAGCAAATCATCCACTTCCATAGCCATCCCTTGCTCGGCCTTGTAGCGAGCAAAGTCTTCTGCTGTATAGTTTTCAAAGAAAGCCAATTTAGGAATAGTCTTGTCTGACTCTGAAAATTCCTGCTTGACAATCCCTGTTGTGATGTTCTTGAAACGAGAATCAACTGGATTAAGCAAGTAGTTCTTGACCGCCTCTAACTCAGTCGCATCAATATCTTTATTGACTAAGTAAAGTTGAGCAGTATTAACCGTTACATCACTCGAACTTCCTAGTAAAAGCAAGGCTTCCTGTGAAGATGCTGCACGCTGGTCAAATTGGCCAGGCAGGCTTTCAATCGCAAAGAAAGCATAGTTGGCAAGATCCGCCTGCACAGCTGCTTCGTCCAAAACATGGTCTGTCACCTGCTCAGAGAAGATGTGTTTCTCTGCAGGCACAAACAAGTCCTCAGCCAAGTTAAAGACATCATACACTTGCATAATACGAATACTTTTCAAAGTTGAAAGTCCCAAGTTGTGCTGGAGCTCTCTTACCAAACTCTCTGACTTGACCTGAAAATCAGCCTTTTTTTCAACAAAAATACGTTTATCCATCAATCCTTATTCCTTTATTTCAGCTCTTGCAATGTTCCTAAACAGCCTTGAGACTGTTATTTCAATTCCTGCAACTTTTCCCAAACAATTTCGTAAACGTCGGTTAGTTCTCCCAATTCTCTACGGAAAACATCCTTATCCATATGGTTGCCATCCGCATCCCACAAGCGGCAGTTATCTGGTGAAAATTCATCTGCTAAGATAATCTTACCATCCTTGTCAAAACCGAACTCTAGCTTAAAGTCAATCAACTTAAGCCCAATCTCAGCAAACCAAGCCTTCAAGAGTTCATTGATACGACGCGTTTCTTCCTTCAAATAGACAATCTGCTGGTCATCCGCAATCTGTAGAAATTTCACATGCTCATCATTGATAAATGGATCATCCAAATCATCATTTTTGTAGTAAAATTCGACAATCGGAGTCTCAAATGCGATTCCCTCATCCACACCAAAACGTTTTGAAAAGGAACCAGCCGTGTAGTTGCGAAGTACGACTTCCAAAGGAATGATTTCCACCTTTTTATTGAGTTGTTCTGTGTCTGAAAGTTTCTCCACAAAGTGAGTCGCCACACCAGCCGCATTTAATTTCTCAAAAATAAAAGATGAAATCTGATTATTCAACACTCCTTTGCCCGCAATCTGCTCCTTCTTGACACCATTGAAAGCAGTCGCCTGATCCTTGTAAGTTGAAATAATAAGATTTTCATCCTCAGTTGTATAGATATCTTTAGCTTTTCCCGAATAGATCAATTGTTTTGACATTTTAAAGTTCGCCTTTCGTATTACTTGAGCACATTCTACCATAAAAAACCCAAAATTACAAGAATTTAACCGAATAAATGACGTAGTAACCTCAAAAATCATAAAGAAAAAACTGCAAGAAAAAGATTTCTCACAGTTTAAAAATCATTTAACTCTAAAAACACGAACATTACTCTTTGTTCAAAAATTGATCCAAATAATAACGTAGATAACTTTTCTTGCCCGTAATCATCTGTAGGCGACCTTCCACCCCGTACCGAAGTTTTTCAGCCTGCTCCGAAGTTAGATTAGTCTCCGCCTCGATTTTAAAGAAATTCCCTTTCTCAGTCTTGGTAGCTGTCGCATCAATACTTGTAATAGTAGAATCTAGGAAAAGTTGATTCTTGGCATCATGAGTCGTCGTATAACGAACAGAATCACCGACCTTGATCCTTGCTACATCTTTTGAACTTAGATAAGCTGTGAGTTTGGCTTTCCCTTCTTTTTCCAAGGACGGATAGAGTTGGGCTAGTAGGGCGCCTTCTGCTACCATGGTAGAATCACTGGTCTCAGAATTAAGATGAAGCACCCCATCCTCACTCGCCATAATTTTCCCCTTGTCTAAAAGATTTCCCTGTACCTTCTTACCTGACTCTGCCTCCAAGATTTTCTGGTCTAAAATAGTCAATTCCTGACCAATCTTTGCCAAGTGTTGGGATTTGAGAGACTCCAATTGACTGCTTAAGCCTGACGCATAGGCTTGCTGGGTACCTGAACCTGCATACTGGACACGGTAAGTAGCAAGACTAGATTCTAACTGAGAAAGCTGTGCTTCAACCTGCGCAACTGCCTGGGATTTAGCTTGGGGATTTTCCTCACTCTGAGACTTGTAGGACTGGTAGAGAGAGTAGGCTAGATTCTGACTGGCCAAGGAAGCACCTGTTTCAATAGCTGACTTAGCTGTTTGGTAATCGCGAATTTTAGCCTCTGTTTGGCTGATGAGGTTGCCGATTTCGGATTGGGTTTGGCTAGCTGCTGCATTCTGGGACGCGATGGTCTCATTTTGTTGCGATGTACTAGCCCTAAGACTACCTGCTTGGCTGATGTAGTCGCGAAAGGTGGCTTGGTAGCCAAATTTATCCTCCTCTGGAAAGTAATCCGTCCCTTCTTGCAGACTCTTTTGCAAATACTCCAATTGCTTTTTTTGATCCTTGAGCATATCCAACTGACTGGCATAGGACTCCGCTTGGACACCCTCTGCCCCTTCCTGGTATTGAACCAACAGTTCCCCCTTCTTAACCAGCTTATTTTCTTCCAAATGATTGACAAGAATACGATTATTGCTAGTTGACTGGATATTTGCAAGGATTCGACTAGGCTCAACAGTAGCTCTAGTAGACAAACTCATCTCCTTCTCTGCAAATGTTGCAAAGCCAAGTAAAAACACGAGCAGAAGGGACATGGGTACAATCACCCGACTGGAAAAATTATGATAACGACGGTTATAAAACTCCGCACTTTCTAAAAATTCTGGTTTCATCCTCTCCTCTTTCTAGCTATTCACCAAATGGGCGTAAAAGCCACCCCGTGCAAGCAAATCAGCATGCTTTCCTTCTTCGACAATCTTGCCCTGATCCAAGACAACAACCTTCTCTGTCCGCTCAGCAATGGTCAAGCGGTGGGCAATGAAAATCAAGGTCTTGTCTAAAGCCATGAGATTATCGACAATTCGCTTCTCAGTCAAGATATCCAAACTGCTGGTCGCCTCATCCAAAATCAAGACAGGCGCATCTGTCAAGAGAGCACGCGCCAGAGCAATTCTCTGACGTTGACCACCTGAGATTCCTGCCCCATCCGAAGTCAACTCTGTCTGGTAATTCAGAGGCATGCGCTCAATGTCCTCCCGAATCTCTGCCAATTCGACCGCCCGTAAGATATCCTCTTGAGTCGTCCCTTCCTTGGCCCCAAGGAGAAGATTCTCCAAAATCGTTCCGTTAAAGACATAGGGCTGTTGAGGCAGATAGTTGATATACTGACGCAGAGCCTTTTTATCAATCTGATTGAGATTGACACCACCCAGACTAATCTCTCCCTGACTTGGGTCGTAAAAATTAACCATCATCTTGGCCAAGGTCGTCTTACCTGACCCTGAAATCCCCACAAAAGCTACTTTAGAACCTTGGGGAATAGTCAAATTGATATCTGACAAGACGTCTCGACCATAACCATACTTGTAGTAAACCTGCTTGAAGTCCATATCTCCCTTCATCAAGCTCAAATCCTCAACCGTTTTCTTCTCCTCAAACTCAGAAGCTACCAGATAAACCTCATTCAGACGGTTATTGGCGACCTGCGCAGTCTGAAGTTTGGTTTGCAGATTGATGATATTTTCCAAAGGATTGGTAAAGTAAACAAGCAAGGTATTATAGGTAATCAACTGCCCCAAACTCATCTTGCCATCCATGACCAAAACAGCCCCCATCCAGAGAATGCCGACATTGAGCAAGAGATGGGCAACTTTTTTCAGAGCCTTTTGCTGACTCTCTGCCCGACTATAGGTAAAGGATTTTTTCAGATAATCCACAAATTCCTTGTCAATTTTTTGGTAACGCTGACTTTCACTGGTCAAGGACTTAATAGTCTCAATACCGTTGATGTCCTCAATGATAGAAGAAGACAGAACCGCATTGGCTTCCATGGTATCCCGATTCATCTTTTCAAACGGCTTCATAAAGGCAAAGATAATCACTGTGTAGATAGGAAGTGCCAATAAGGTCATGAAAAAGAGATTGGTATTTTGTGAAAATAAAACAAGAGAAATAATGACAACCGTTGACACATCTAGGAAAATCGAAAGAATGGTCGAAGCCAGCGCATCGATGATACTGTTAGCATCTGTGAAACGAGACACGATTTCCCCTGTCCTGCGTGTCGCAAAGAAGGACATAGGCAGGTGAAAAACATGCTTGATATAGGACAAAATCACATCAATCGACAAGCGTTGCCCCAAAACAAGTAAGAGATACTCCTGAGCGTAAGACAAAATCTGCTGAAGAATATAGACGATGACCAGCCCAATAGAAATAATCCCCAGCGTCGAACGCATCTGATCTGGCACATAGGTATCAATGATAGACTGCAGATAATAAGAACCCACAATGTTAATCAAGGTTACCAAGAGTGTTGCCAAAACGATATTGGCAATCAAGCCACGCTGCTTCACTAATATAGGGATAAAAGAGAGCAGGCCATTCTTTTGATCCTTATGAGGCTTATAGTCTGGACTAGGTGCCATAAAAAGAGTCACTCCTGTCCATTCTTCCGCAAAACGCTCACGTGGCAGTTTGGTCAATTTCACCCCAGGATCTGGATCGGCAATATGAATGCTATCCTTATCCTGCCCAGTCACCACATAGTAGTGGAGCAATTTCCCTTCCTTAAGCACATGGGCAACAAAAGGAAAAGTCAAATCTGGCAAGTCAAAAAGCGTCATATCCGCCTTAATTGCTCGCGTCTCAAAACCAATCTCCTCTGCCACCTTGACCAAGCCCAAAGCCGTAGTCCCATCCATGGTCGTCTTGGCCAATTCTCGCAAGTGAGCCAAAGAATAATAGCTACCGTAGTAGCCAAAAACCATGGCTAATGAAGCTACACCGCAGTCCATCTGATCCACCTGCGGACGATAGTGACGTTTCCCAAATTTCATATTCATCTCCTTTTCCTAATACTCAATGAAAATCAAAGAGCAAACTAGGAAACTAGCCGCAAGCTGCTCAAAACACTGTTTTGAGGTTGTAGATAGGACTGACGAAGTCAGCTCAAAACACTGTTTTGAGGTTGTGGATAGAACTGACGAAGTCAGTAACCATACCTACGGCAAGGCGACGTTGACGTGGTTTGAATTTGATTTTCGAAGAGTATAAACTCATCTGATAACAACTATCTTACCCCAATCCTCAAACAAAAACTGGACTTCCTTCCCAAATGCGCCTATCTCCCTCCCAAATGCACTTTTAGGATAAAAAAATAGGCAGAACAAACGTCACGCCTAAAATATATATTTATTTCTTTTTCTTCCTAATTCTTTTGTCAATCATATACAACACGATAATCGAAAACAGCGGTGGTACAATATAACTCTTTTCACTCATTGTCAGATGAAATCCCAGAGTTGCTAGTATCTTAAAGATGAAAATATTCATCAAAAATAGAAAAACAAATACTAAAAAATATTTTAAAATCTTATTCATTTTTTTCTTCAACTCTCCTAATTTCTATAACTATTTTATCAAAAATACATGTAATACTCAAGGAAAATCAAAAAGCAAATTAGGAAGCTAGCCGCAAGCTGTACTTGAGTACGGTAAGGCGACGCTGACGTGGTTTGAATTTGATTTTCGAAGAGTATAAAACTCCAAATAAACACCTCAACTACACTTTTTTTGGCAAAAAATAGGCAGAACAAACGTCCTACCTACTAAAAATATGCTATTGAAAGGAAAATGATTTTTTTCTGACACCCTAGGCAAGCTTGGGACAAATAAATCATTGATAGTAACCTTTACGACATCCTATTTAAAGTTACTTCAATTTTTAATGTCCCTGCTATTTCTAAGCCACCTATGGTATGATCTATTCATAGTCAGAATAGATTATACCGTTCTAAATTACGATTCATAGTTACTCCTTTTGTTGATTCGTTACTATAAGACACCTATTCCCTATAGAGCGTCTACTGCTTCAAATTTATCTATTCTTTTTTTCTTTACTTCTATATAAAAGAATGAAGACCATCATAAATAATGCAATCGTTGGTATATTGAAACTATCAAGCCAAGTAGGTAAAGATACTTTATTTATGTCAGCTACTAATCTGATGATGATATAAGACATTGAACTAAGTAATACCATGATTTCAGGCCAAACTTTCAGTATTGATTTAACAAATTTCATATTAAACTCCAATGTGATGCATTCTGAGATTCTAGCCTAGTCATTTTAGCACAGACTAACAAATCATTCTTAACTGCTCACTCTACTTGCTTTTTATTGGCCTTATATCCTAGATAAAAGAGCCCAAATAAAACGGGGTAAATTTCTGGATAAAATAGGGTATTGATTGGATTTTTCAAAATCAAATACGTTACGATGTAGATTATGAGCGATACGGTAAAATAACCCTCAGCAAAGCCTAATAAAAATGTTTTCATAAGAAACTCCTAATTACCTGACAAGAATGGCGGAAAAACGCTACCATTCATATGCACAAAATCCTTTTGATTCATGTTCTTCATTTATAGTTTTGATTATTTTTTGACAAATCTTTGCGAAAAATACCAAAATATGCTGAGAAAAGCAACCCAACTAAAGTCCCTTGCCAATTAAAGGATACTAACGAACCTGTACGAATCACATGAAGCGCGACATTAAGAATTATTCCCAACAAAGGAAATATAGTGGCTAGTTTAGGTAACAATGTATTGAGATTAAGGTTGCGACTGTTCATTATCTAACGCCCACGACGAGCAAAATCTGAACCAAATTTGTAACCAGCATTAAAAATTTGTACAGCAGCATTCAGTACTCCTGCAATCCCAACTGCTTCCGCAAGACCAAAACCACCTTTTGTTCCCACTAATTCATCGTCAGATAATTGATAAAATTGTTCTAAGTTCATATTCGTCATTACTCCTTTGTATTATATTTTATTGCTATGTAAATGATTAAAATGAGTATTGGATAAGTAAATACTTCTGAAATATCCATAAAATTTATACTATACTGTCCAGATAATATTTTATAGTCAATTAAAATTTGAACGATAGTAAAAATAATACGTAGCGATAACAATACCCCTAATAATATCACTTCTTTTTTTAAAAACATAGAAATGCCTCTCTGACTACAATCAGATTATGGTCTATTCGCATAATACCCCAAAGCTGCTCCTCCAGCAAAAAGCGCTGCTGCTCCACCTGCTACTGCTGCACCTATCTTCCAGATAGACACTCCGGCGATTACAAGAGGCAATGCTCCCCCATCCACATCCATCAACTCTTCTTCTGTAAGAGCTACAAAGTTCTGTTCCATTTTGTCAAAATTTGTCATCTTTTTTCTCCTCTTGTTCTATTTTTTCTAAATCTTATCTTCTAAAAAATGGGGTTCCAATAAATACACCGCGTAACAATAGACCTGTAATTAGACCCCGTTGATAGCTTTCCTTGCTACCACCCACCAGCAAAGCTAAGTCGCTCTCCTTTAATACTTCAATAGTATACTTATCATTCATTTCATTCATCTCTTATCCTCCTAAAAACCAAAACCTCTACGAAATCCAATGTACCAATCTACAAGGGTCTTCACCCAACTTTCTCCACCTTGAATATCGGTCAATTCTTCCGAAGTTAGCTCAACAAATCCGTAATAATGTTCTTTCATTATTTTATTCCTTTCTTTTTCTTCTCACTTATCTATTCGAAAAAAATTTCAAAAATGTACAACTAAATTAAATTTTATTTAAAAAATAATTTAATGAACCATGAATAGAAAATTGGCAGATACATAAAGCAAACTCCTTTCTTTTTCCTCTTACTTATCTATTCGAAAAGGAATTCGAAAATAAACAACTAAATCAAAATTTATTTGAAAAATAATTTAATGTACCATGAATAGAAAATTGGTAGATACATAAACCAGACTCCTTTCTTTTTCCTCTTACTTATCTATTCGAAAAAATTTTCGAAAATGTACAACTAAATTAAATTTATTTAAAAAATAACTCAGTCAACCATGGGTAGAACATTGATATAAACATGAACTAGGCTCCTTTCCTTTTCCTCTTACTTATCTATTCGAAAAGGAAGTCAAAAAAATAAGAATATCAGAAAATTTTCCGACATTCTTATTGATAAATTTGTAAGTCTATTAAAACTATTCTACCTTGTAAAAAAATCCCTCGGTACTACCATTGATAAGTTGGTGTCCAAACCATAAGCGGTCTTGTGTAATATCAGACGAGTCAGTATAGCCATTATCTGAAGAAGAGGTGACAGACATGGTTATAGGGATTCCTGCTGGTAAAAAGGCAATAGCTGCACCAGCACCTCCATCTTTAGAAACAGAATTTGCCTTAAGATAGTGGTCAATTTCTTTAGCATGTTCAATTGAAATTTTGGACTTATCACTTACTAAACCATTTTTGTCGAAAGTAAATTCAATACCTGAACGATTCCTCCAAGTTCCTGAGACACTAGAAAAATCTCCATTTTGAATTGCAGAAATATCCATCCCTTTACTTTCTGACGGAAAGGAAGATTCTTCACTTATGAGACTTGTGACAGATTTCCAAGAGAAAGATCTTATGTCAAGGGAAGGTGGTTTTGTGCCCAGTCCCTCTTCTGTATCTGATTCGATAACTAAGTCTAATCGTGTTCCATCCTGATTGAACTTGTATAGTTTAAGTTGGATTTGATTAATAGATACTCGGGTAGATAATTGGAAATAGCCATTTTCTAAAGGATTAAAATGTACTCGCTCTCCAATAAAGTCCAGATTGTTTTCTGCATTGGTCAGTCGAATAACTTCGTCATTTTTAAGAGTTCGAATATCTAATAAATCGTAATAGTTAGAATCCGTTTTAAGGGCAACCAAAAGTTCGTCCGTACCATTTTGGTCTAAATCATACAAGCTGTATTGTAGTCCAGAGTATTCTTTAGGATAAGTATTTTTTAAGTTTGCTTTTGAATTGAGCTCTTTAGGTGAAGCTGATGAATCATCTAATACTTTGGCATATTCTTTAAGGACAGGATTATATAGGGTGTAATCATTTTTCTTCTCTTCTGATGTGGAAGTAGGCGAACTGCTACTAGAAGTAGTTGTTTCAGAACTTTCTGAGGAAGTGTTTTTACTCTGAGGTTGGCAAGCTGTTAAAATGGAGATAGCTAAAATACTGATACTGAATAGAAATAATTTTTTCATATGTTTAATCTTACAATTTGAAATTGTTTTTATACCCACTCACCGTTGTAATTGACACGATAACCGTCAGGTGTAGTTGTATTGATTGCGAGTGCACCAGAGCTATAGGCATAGTACCATTTACCAGATACCTTCATCCAGCCTGTTTTCATAGCCCCTGAGCTATCAAGATAATACCAGCTACCATTATCTTTGAACCAACCAGTCTTCATAGCACCTGAACCGTCGAGATAGTACCACGTGCCGTTGTCTTTTATCCAGCCAGTTTGCATCCAACCTGAACTATCGAAGTGATACCAGATATTATCTAATTTTGCCCACTGATTGTAAGGGTAAGACCCATCAAGTTGCATAAACCACCAACGAGAGCCCGATTGTCGCCAAAAACCCATACCCCTACCAATATCTTGCATTTGAAAAAAGAAACCTGGTTTATTAGTCCCGTTAGACTTACCTTGTTTTGTTTTCTTACTGGTATGAGTTCCGATAGCCTTCAAATCTTTGTCAAAAAGATTCGCCTTGGTCGCAAATGTTTGAATTTGAGAAGAATCGACTTCTGTGTATTGAATGGCTTTTCCATAACCGCCAGCTAATTCTTCAGAGCCACCAGATGCTGTTCCGAAACTTTGTGCAATGGTAATCCAACTATTTTTAGGATTCTCAAAGGCTGCAAGTCCCATATAAGTTAATTCTGGATTGATTAAGGATTCGTAGTGTCCAGTTTGACCAGAGACACTTGCCCCACTACGAGATTTAACATAATCGGCTTTTTCCTCATACCATTGATTAATAGCTGTCATAAATCCGTCATAGTTCCAAGCCAAGTTTTCTGCTAGGGAGAAATTTCCTGAAGACCAGGCACTCCAAATATCTTTATTAGATAAACGTTTATGATGCCTGGTTACAGAAGCTTCTGCTGCCCGAACGAAGGCTGTTTTTTCTAGTTCAGTTGACCATTTGATCGGAACATAGCTAGTAACTAGACCTTCATCTGCTGCCTCTTTTCGAATAGCATTGATACGATCTAAGATAGCCTGTTTATCTGGCGTTAAGAAAGTCCCTTCAATCCCAACTAGAGTAGTACCAGAAGAAGTACTAGTGACCTCAGAGTTTAAGATATTGTAGGATTGACCATTGATTGCTTGAGTGGAAACCAGCCTATCATTAGCAGCTACTGATTGTGATGTAACAATTCCTACCCCAAGAAGTGATAGAGCTGAAATCGTTGCAAGTGTGAACTTTTTAGCTTTGGTGTCCATTTCGTGTCCCCCTATTTTTATTTATTGTAAAATAATCAGTTTGTCCTAAAATCTAGACTTTTTTGGACAAACTTGATAAAATGAAAGTGTAATAATAATTGGTCAAAATGCTGGATTTTAGAACCTTTTTTCTAACGAAAACGCTTCTAAAATAGACTGTATTTTCTGTCCAAAAAATCCTAGGTTTTTTGACAAGAACTATGAATTTTTTATCCAATTATGAAAGGTGCTTTTTGATACTCCTAAGATGTCTGCACCTTCTCGTAAGGTTATTTCTTTTTTCTTATATTGAGCTATCACATCAGGGAAATTATTCGGGACAACCAATTTTGGTCTACCGAATTTCTTCCCTTTTTTCTGTGCTTCCCGTATTCCTTCCATTTGTCTTTGTTTGATTTGTTCTCTTTCAAACTGTGCCACATAAGATAGGACTTGTAAAACGATATCGGAGATTAGTTTTCCTGTGATATTATCATTGCTATTCTTTGTATTTAATAAAGGGAAATCTAAAACAGTTATATTTACTTTCTTTTTCTTAGTAATTGCTTGCCATTGTTCTAAAATTTCATCATAGTTTCTTCCCAACCTATCAATTGATTTAATAACCAATTCATCATTTTCTTTCAAGGTAGTTAATAATTTTTGATATTCCATTCTGTCAAAATCTTTTCCTGAAACGTAATCAATAAAAATATTCTCTTTTGATAATTTGTTTTCTACTAAGGCTGAAAATTGCCTATCAATATTTTGTTCTTTTGTAGATACTCGAACATAACCGTAACGCATAAAAACTATCCTTTTTACACTTATTGTAAAATATAAAAGAGGGCAAAATGCCCTCAAGGAGTAGTGTATTCAATTTCTAGCAATTATATATTAGTTCAAGCTACTTCATCAAGACTTAAAAGTATGTAAAAAATCACAAACTAAGACCTTCTTCATTCCTTTTCTTCAACTTTCCTAATTTCTATACCTATTTTTTTTCAAAAATACATGTAAAACTCCAAATAAACTCCAAACGATATAAATAAACACCTCAACTGCACTTTTTGGATAAAAAATAGGCAGAACAAACGTCCTACCTACTAAAAATATGCTATTGAAAGGAAAATGATTTTTTTCTGACACCCTAGGCAAGCTTGGGACAAATAAATCATTGATAGTAACCTTTACGACATCCTATTTAAAGTTACTTCAATTTCTAATGTCCCTGCTATTTCTAAGCCACCTCTGGTATGATCTACTCCTAGTCAGAATAGATAACACCGTTCTAAATTACGATTCATAGTTACTCCTTTTTTTGATTCGCTACTGCAAGATTCCTATTTACCTGATAAGAGGAGAGATGGTACTCTTTACATGTGCAAGATAATTTTGAATCAGATTCATCATTTATCGTTTTGATTATTTTTTGACAAATTTTTCTGTTTTCTTCTCCGAAGACTTTAAAAATTTTTTTCTAATTAAATCATCCATATAAGGACCAAATATACCAACTACTAAACCAATAATAAAACTTTTAAAATCCATAATTACCACCAACATGTCGCTGCATAGGCCACACCTCCAAGTATAGCTCCTCCCGCAGCACCAGTTGCTGCACCTTGCCATGTTCCTGTTTTAATTCCTAGCTGAAGACCTCGTGCTGCTCCTCCTCCAACACCTGCTTTGGCAAAATCTCCCCAATTGCATCCGCCACCTTCAAGGCAAGCAAGCATCTCAGTATCCATAAGTTCAAATTGTGACATCGTTTTTGTATTTATAACGAATACCTCTTTTTTATTTTTAATATTTGTCTTGTTACAAACTTGATAAGTTTGGTATAGCAGTGTTTATTAAATTGTTTCATCTAAATCT
This sequence comes from Streptococcus sp. Marseille-Q5855, assembly GCF_946901985.1. Taxonomy (NCBI): domain Bacteria; kingdom Bacillati; phylum Bacillota; class Bacilli; order Lactobacillales; family Streptococcaceae; genus Streptococcus; species Streptococcus sp. Marseille-Q5855. The sequence continues at coordinate 643,370 of NZ_CAMPPR010000006.1, read as the reverse complement.
TGAATTACTGAAATAATCATTCCCTGTATTCCTCTTATTTATCTATTCGAAAACGAATTCAAAAATATAATATATGATATTCATTTTAATAAACTATATTAATAAAATGCATTGTAAACATTTCGCCCAAATGATCTACCAGCATTATAGATACCACCGAAAAATCTTCCCGTACTATCAATCACTTTGTGGACATCGATGTTAATATTACCTCTCCATGACACTCGACCACCCTCTACTGTTGCCAAATCTTTTTCTGTAAGACTTGTAAATTTTTCTTCAATTTTTATCATATTCATTATGTCTGTTCCTCTTTATCTATAATTTTTTATTAAAACAAATAATTGTAAATTGTTTCGCCAAACTTCTGCCCCGCCCAATAAACCGGTCCTAAAAGTAATGTCCCTAAAGCATAAATCCCAACTACTCCAACTATGAAAATGAATACTTTTACAGGAATTGACTGCAAACTGTAAAAATTCTCTACCCTAGTAATCCAACTTTCTATTATGCGTTCCATTAGCGCTCATCCTTCCCTGTTAACGTCCACGACGCTTAGCATGTGCTCCTGAAGCACCATCTACCGCACCCAATAAAAATGTTCCTGCAATTGCGACTCCTCCAACTACTACCAGACCAAATAGCAAGCCTCCTTCTACATCGGCCAATTCCTCATGACTCATTACATGAAAATTATTTTCCATATTTTTAATTTGTTCCATCTTATTCTCCTTTTTTGATTCTTAACAATTGAAAAAGGTAGTTATTTGTATTTCCTTTTTCATATATTCTGTTCATTGTTGTAGGTAAGCTTCACTCTCTAAATATTATCTTAGAATCCAAATAATGCACGACGTAAAATGAACCCCACCATTAAACCATGTTGGTAACTTGCCTCACTACCACCCACCAGCAAAGCTAAGTCGCTCTCCTTTAATACTTCAATAGTATACTTATCATTCATTTCATTCATCGCTTATCCTCCTAAAAACCTAAACCTCTACGAAATCCAATGTACCAATCTGCAAGGGTCTTCGCCCAATTTTCTCCACCTTGAATATCGGTCAATTCTTCCGACGTTAGCTCAACAAATCCGTAATAATGTTCTTTCATTATTTTATTCCTTTCTTTTTCCTCTTACTTATCTATTCGAAAAAAATTTCGAAAATGTACAACTAAATTAAATTTTATTTAAAAAATAGCTCAGTGAACCATGGGTAGAACATTGATATAAACATAAACCAAACTCCTTCCTTTTTCCTCTTACTTATCTATTCGAAAAAAAAGTCAAAAAAATAAGAATATCAGAAAATTTTCCGATATTCTTATTGATAAACTCATTCAAATCTAACAGATATTAGACATTGAGATGTTTTTTAAGGGTTCTTCTGGCTGTTCGCGATACGGGGAAGTGCAAGCCTTCTAACAGAGTCACTTCTGTCGCAGTCATCTCTTCAATGGCCTGTAAACTGACTAACGTATTGCGATTGGCATAGACAAAGTAATCTTTTTCAGCCTTAGCAGCGATATCCTTGAGACTACCATAAATGGTTTTGATAGAATGATTGGCATAGTAGACCTTGATACGATGGGATTCCACTGAGGTTTCAAAGGCTAAAATTTCATGGTAGGGCAGAGTGAAGCCCCGTCTTCCTTCAAAACTATAGGTAAAGAGACGCATATTTTCCCTCTTATCTACTGCCAGTACATAGTCCAGACAGCGCTCCATCTGATGACAGTAGTCCGCCTCTGGCTGATCCTTGGAAATAAAATCCAAGGCAGACAAGTGGTAGCGAAAAGCTAGAGGCAAGGCCTCCGAGTGTGTGGACACAAAGACAATGCTTGTAAAAGGATCCCGCTCCCGAACCTGTTGAGCAACCTGAAAGCCCCGTTCACGCTCTCCATCAATCTCTAAATCCAATAAATAGAGCTGGTAATGGTCAAAATACTGAGAATACTTTTCAACATCTCCATAGTTTTTAGCAATATCAATTTCCAATCTCAAATTGCGAGTGCGACCAATATCTAGTAAAGTCTGCTCTATCCGTCCTTGCTGGACTCTATCGTCTTCCAAAACTAAAATTCTCATTCCTCTCCCCCTCGTTTCTCATCCTTAAACGGCAATTCTAAATCTTGTCTAAAAGTCGTCTCTCCTAGCTGGGTATCTAAGTTTAAATCATAATGAAAAACCATATCCTCCAAGGTCGCTAAGCCCAGTCCACTGTGGTTACCCTTGGTCGAATAACCCTTTTGACTGAGAATGCTGGGATTCAGTTCTTCTTTCTTACGAGTGTTTTCAATGATAAAACGAACACTCCTATCACCTGCCAACAAAGCAACCCCAATCTGCGGATTTTCCGCCTCACTGGCTGCCTCCAAGGCATTTGTCGTGAGGATAGAGAGGATACGGATAGCCTCCAACATCGGCAATGCCAGCTCTTCGACAACCCCCACCGTCTCCAAACTAAAATGAATTCCCTGATTATCTGCCACAATCATAGCTTTTGCCAAAGTATTACGAATGGCTATATCATGGATATTATGAAGATTAAAGGCCGTGTAATCTGCCTTTTTCAGCTTTTCATTGGTCTTCAGAAAGACATCTTGATAAATGGTAGACACCTCAGCCATATCTTGATTCGCTATGGCAGGCTCCATGCTAGCGACAATCCCTGCAAAATCATGACGGAAACCTCGAACCTCATCATAGAGATGACCCAACTTATCCACCATCCCTTGCAAGGAACGATTTTCTTCTTCCTGTCTCTGAATGGTCTGCTCATCACGATAAACCTGCTCTAAGTGTCTGATATAAAAGAGCCAGGAGAAAAAGAGAATGAAAATCAGGAGAGAAATGGTTGTGTCAAAACGAACGTAAAAAGAACTATTTATATTGGTCATAAACGAAGAGAATATTCTAAATACAGTCAGAGGTAGGATAATGAAAAAACTCTTATGATAGTCGGTTTTGAAAGCATCTGAAAAAAATAAATCCAAATCCAAAGACCAACGCTTCATAATTTTACAACATAGAAAGATTGATAATAAATCAAATATAGATATATATAAAGTAGAAAACGAATCTACGAAACAACAATGCTCACCAGATAATACACGAATCCAAATTGTCAAAAATAAATAACGAATACTTTGAAAGAAGAGAAAAAGATACAGAGAAAGAAAAAGAGATTCCCCTTTTCCCTTGTGCAATACTAGTAAAAAAATACAGTAAAAGTAGATAAGAACTCCTATATGAAATAATTCTCCAAATGTTTGACGAGCAGATAAACTAATTAAAAATATAAGAACCCAATAACGTTTTTTATAAAATTCTGGGGAAATTTGAGCGCCCAAATAAATAGTAGGCACTATGGTTGAAACGACTACCAACAATAGATATATCACAGAAACTAAGAATTCTAAAATAAGCATAAATAAATCTAATCTCTAACGAATACTGTGAATTTAAGCAAAGTGTCTACCCGTACTAAATAATTTATCGCACCATTTTACGGTATCTTCAAAAATCCCTCCACCATTCACTTCTTCCAAAACCTCTGGAGTTAACTCTTCAAATTGTTCCAATTCTACAAATGTATTTTTCATTTCCATGACAGACTCCTTTTCATTATTTTATAGATAACTCTATCCCCTGCTCCATCTACAAAAGGCTTTAGTTTCCTTTTAAAATACAAGAAATCTAAAGCCTCCTGAAAATGGTATATTGGTTAGAGTGTTAACAATTAGTTGTGAAGATGTTATTTTTATTTAACCACAACCACTTTATAATATTCGTTTGAGTGTGGAGATTCAATTTTAATTTTTTCACCATATAAACCATCAATTTCTTTATCAAGATAATCTGAAACTCCTGATGGCAAGCGTTTCATCTTAAGAATTTCACCTGATTGGTTCGCATAGGCTAGAATGTGATGGTGAGTAGTGGTTGCTCCATCATCAATCAATACAAAGTAACCTGTTTTGAGCTTACCTTGCTCATTTTCTAAATAGTATAGTTTATTGTTATTGATTGTAAAGTGGGTAGCTCCAAGACGAAGTCGTGCACCTGGATTTTCTAAATAGACATCATTGCCAACTTTTTTAATCTCTGAATAGGTTGTCATTGCTGGTATATTAACCACACGATGTCCATTTTCATCAAAGTAGTAGCGATTTGGTAAGTTTTGGAAGTTCTGTACAACTGCCTTAGGATCAATATCTTGTCCTTCTTCTTTATTATCCACTAGAGCTAAGGTTGTATTTGAAACCACATCCCCATATTTATTAGAAAACTTCTTAAACTCAGGTTTTATATACCAGGCATTCTTTTCAACAACGACCCCATTTTTTCTATAAATAAGATGATAATCATACCCATCAGACAAAGTAACAATATTTGTGATAATTGTATCATCCGCTTGAGATTGTTCAACCTGACTAGGGAGTTTGGTCAACATATAACCATCCTTACCAATAACATAACTTTCCCCATCACTGGCTGGGACAGCTCTATCTGCGACCATAGCACCTGATTTTTCAAAGTAAGACCATTGACCATTTGCAGTTGCCCATCCTGTTGCCATAGCGCCACTATCTTTGAGGTAATACCATGTAGACCCTTCTTTGTACCAACCTGTACGCATGGCGCCACTATCTGCTAGTGAATACCAGGTATTGCCTTCCTTGTACCAGCCAGTACGCATAGCACCACTATCTGCTAGAGAATACCAAGTATTGCCGTCTTTGAGCCAGCCTGTCTGCATTTTACCAGTGCTGTCGAAGTGATACCATGAGCCAGCATTTTGTACCCATTTATCCTTAGCTAGACTGCCATCTTGTGAAAGATTCCAGTCAGCACCATTTTTAACCCAAGTATCTGCAGCCTGTGCTTGGTTGATAGACAAAAGCAGACCAGCACCTACAAGCAGACCAAGAGTGAGTAGTTTAGATTTTTTCATAGCCATTTCCTCCTTTATTGAATAGCTATAGGAGGGTTTCCCCTCTTTATTTAGCTATATTCTAATACTTTTCATAATCAAAGTCAATAATATTGTGAAAGATTAGACAATATTACCAATATCTACGAATTGTATTTTGATCCATTCCATATTGATTCATATAAGAAACATATTGACCTGGACGTGGAGCATGAACTACATTTCCACCACCAACATAAATACCCACATGTTGATTTGAACCTTGGTCGCCATTGTACAATATTAAATCTCCAGGAAGTTGTGAGCCACTATATATAAATTTCCCTCCTTCAGCTTGTTCTCCAGTTGTTCTACCAATATAAATATCGAACTTAGCATGAATAGCCATCGTAAATCCTGAGCAATCTACACCCTTATCCAAGTCTGCCCCACCCCAAACATATGGGATTTTACCTACAAAGGTTTCTGCACACTCAGCGATTGCCTGCCCCTGATTTTCTACGCAAACACCGTTAGGTCTGAAGAAATAAGGTTTCCCATTAACTCTATTGTAATCAGTTAGTATGGAACCATCATTTGAAAGATAGTACCAATTACCATCTGGGTTAATCCACTCATTTGATTTCATCCAACCTTGATCATCAAAATAATACCATTTCTTATCTAACAATTCCCAATGTTTAGCATACCCACCTGAAGTATATTTAAACCACCAGCGACCATCTGTTTGCATCCAAGTTCCTTTCGGATCTCTATTTTGATTAAATGCTATTTTTTCTTGATTACTTTCTTCTTGAGTTAATTCTCTAGGAGAAAATCCTACCAACTTAACTTGTTCTGCATCTTCCACCTTAATTTTACCTTCTTTAACAAGTTGATCAATTGCTTCTTTCTCGCTTGTATACTGTGAAATTGTTTGTGATGTAGTCACTTTAGTGGTAGACGTTGTAGTTTCTGCATTAACTACATAAGTAGTTGATAACAAAGCTCCTGAAGTAAGTAATAAAGCTGCATAAGTAATATATTTTTTCATGACAAAAATCCTTTCTTTTTTCTCCTTTTTGGAGATTGATTTTTTCTGACTCTATTATATCCCTTATTTCTCCTCAGATTTCTACTGTCCCTAGAAAGACTAAATCTGTTCCTAAACGGTCATTTAAAGCAAATAAAAAATTCCAAAGCAAATGCCTTGGAACTCCTATTGCTATTTTGCTTGAATAATCTTAACCACATCTCCTACACTTTGGAGTTGGTCAATTTCCTCATCGCTGATTTCGATACTAAATTCATCTTCCAGTGTCAAGATAAACTCCATCAAGTCAACTGAGTCAGCATCCAAGTCATCTTTCAGACTCAAAGCTTCGGTCACTACAAAGTCCTCTCCCTGTCGCTCTTGGATAATGGTCACAATACGGTCAAAAATTTCTTTTTCTGTCATCTCTTTTATTCTCCTGAAAATTCACGCGCAGTCTGGGCAACTACGTCTGTCTCTAGCATGGTACGAATCTGGCGGATTGTACTATAAACAGCCTTGGCATCACTTGAGCCATGAGTCTTGACAACAGGTGCCTTGACACCAAACAAGACCGCTCCACCAACATCTGAGTAGTTGAGCTGTTTTTTCAAACCTCTGAGGCTATCCTTGAGAAGGAGTGCGCCTAGTTTCGCTCGAAGACCACCACCTGTAATAGCTGTCTTGAGCAATCCCATGATTCCCATGGCTGTCCCTTCGATGGATTTGAGCACAGCGTTTCCCGTGAAACCATCTGCCACGACAACATCCGCAACGCCATTCATCAAATCACGTGCTTCCACGTTTCCGATAAAGTCCAAACTTTCATCAGCTGCTAGTAATTCGTAAGTTTCCTTACGAAGCGGGTCACCCTTGCTACTCTCTGTTCCATTGTTAAGTAAGCCAACACGTGGTTGCGCAATGCCACGGACATTTTTAGCATAGAAAGAACCTAGAACCGCATATTGATGGAGGTGCTGGGCTGTATTTTCTGCATTGGCACCGAGGTCCAGCATGTCAAACCCCTTCCCATCTACAGTCGGCAAAGTCGACATAAGTCCAGGACGATCGATGTTCTTGATACGACCCACGATGAAGAATCCTGCCGCCAACAGGGCACCTGTATTCCCAGCCGAGAGAACAGCGTCTGCTTCTCCTTCTTTGACAGCCTTGGCCGCCAATACCATACTGGCATTTTTCTTCTTCCGAATAGCTCTCGTAGGTTCATCGTCTGAATCAATCTTTTCATCCGTATGGATAATGCTGACGCGCTCTGTCGCTGTCAGATATTGCTTGATTTTAGCTTCATCTCCGTAGAGTTGAACCTCAATATCTGAAAAGTCAGCTAGGGCTTGATTGACACCCTCAACGATGGCTTGAGGTGCGTAATCGCCCCCCATGGCATCTACTGCGATTTTTTTCATTTCTTTTCCTCTTTTAGTAATTGTCCCCAGTCTGCTAGGGAATCAATAAATTTCTTTGATTTTAGGTGAATCCCAACGTACTCTTCGTAGAGCTGATCCATAAACTGGCGTAGCTCTTGCTTGATTTCAGGCTTGAGCGAAATGGTCTCCAAGGTCTCAAAATCAATAGCTTGAAATTGATTGAGCAGATAAGGGATATTGGGATTGAGATGACAACGTCTCTCATCCTCATGATAATGCTCTGGGCAGAGGCAGGCTCCATATTTGAAAGAAAAGTCAAAAGCCTGACCAACCCGATGGCAAAAGACACACTCATTAAAATTGAGGCTAATACCAAATCGAGTCAAGATTTGGATTTCAAAGATATTGGTCAAAACCTGATAATCCAAGCCCTCTTCCATCAACTCCAAGGTCTTTTGCAAAAAAGCAAACAAGGGAGCATCCTGCTGATTATCCTGCAAACTAGCATCTGCAAGAGCTGCTACGTAGATCGCATAAGACATGACAAAGAGATCGCTATTAATCTTGGGAAAGGTCATCACCTCATGATAGTCCTCGATGTAGCTAAGCCCATCATCATTGATTCGCAAGAGAAATCGTGCCAGCACCAAGGGCTGAATAACAGGGGCCAGTTTGGACTGGCCAGCGTGTTTGACGAAAAACATGCGCTTGCCAGCCTGCTCTGTAAAAATCTTGACTAGCTTGTCATCTTCACGAAAGTTGCGATTGTAGAGCACCAAGCCTTGACTCGTGATAGACTGAATCATGCTTCTCTCATGTACTCCTCAAGTCGTTTCATGGCTTCTTTGATAGTCTCCATGCTGGCTGCATAAGATAGGCGAACATAACCTTCCCCGTAACGCCCAAAGGCAGCTCCAGGGATAAAGGCAACAGCCTTCTTCTGAGCAAAATCCTTGAGAAAGGCAAAGGAATCTTGATTGTAGCCCGCTGGAATCTTAGCAAAGATATAGAAGGCACCGTCTGGTTTGATAATCTCAAAACCAAGAGCAGTCATTTTCTCGATAATATAGTCCCGACGCTGGATATATTCCTTCTTCATCGGTTCCGCATCGTTTTTACCAGCCGTCAAGGCCTCCACCGCAGCGTGTTGCGCCATGGTATTTGCGGCAGTGACCAAGTACTGGTGGCTCTTGATTAACTGGGCTGTGAAGACCGCAGGAGCGAAAATCAGACCCAAACGCCAACCTGTCATGGCATGCGATTTAGACAAACCATTGATAATGATAGTCTGGTCTCTCAACATAGTCCCTAGAGACACATGGGCTTCCCCTGTGTAGGTCAATTCTGAGTAAACCTCATCACAGACAACGAAAATTTCATACTTGCGTAAAACGTCTGCCAAGGCTTCCAACTGCTCCCGACTATAGGTAATTCCTGTCGGATTAGCTGGATAGTTGAGAATAACCGCCTTGAGCTTGTCACCCTGCTCCAAAATGGCCTTCTCTAACATCTCAGGAGTCAAGACAAACCCATTTTCAGTTGTGTCAATCTCGACAATCTCTGCCCCAACTAGATTGACAATCGGTTCATAACCCGGATAAGCAGGAGCTGGCAAGAGCACCTTGTCTCCCTCTTCCAAAATAGCTGTCAAAGTAGCAGATAAAGCCTCTGTCGCCCCAATTGTAACCAAAATTTCATTCTCAGGAGCATAGTCCAGTTGGTACTTTTCCTTAACAAAGTCACTGGCTGCCTGACGTAGAGTCAGCAGACCACTCATCCCTGTATAGTAGGATTGGTTCTGGTCAATCGCTCGCTTGGCCGCTTCCTTGACATGATCTGGCGTTGTAAAATCAGGTTCCCCCAAGGTCAAACGCAAGACCCCAGGAATCTCCGAAATAGCCTGGTCAAACTGACGAATCAACGAAACTTGAATCTTATCTAACTGTTTATTAAAGCGCTTAGTTAAGTCCATAGATACCTCCTACTGTAAAAACGTATCTCTATTATACTACAAAAGCCCCCCGACCGCAAAAATACATGATAGAATAACACTAGCATGATAAATTGAAGTATGTTAAAATGGATTTGTCGCAACTCCACTAACGAACTTAGTTTGGAGGTGAGTTTTTGCTAATCTTCGTTACAGTTATTCTAGCACCATTACTGATTACTATTACCGGTAATGTCATTTCTGAGTGGATAGTCAGAAAGTGGCTAGATAAGCGCGACAAAAAAATATAACCTGAGTTTAGTTTTAATGTAACTGGACAAAAAGAAATACCAGAGGTGGAGCTCTGGTATTTTTGTTTTTGCCAAGACTTCGTTACAGTTCTTGTAAGATTATTATCACATAATTAGCACTACTTGTCAAATAATTGTTGGCTCCACTTTCTACTTTACTTTTCCTGTTTTTATGTCTATAATGGTAAAAGATTTTATTTGGAGGTTTTTATGTCATTTCTATCAAAAAATGGAGCAGGTATCTTGGCCTGCCTTCTCATTTCTATCGTATCTTGGTACTTAGGAGGATTCTTCCCTGTGATTGGCGCGCCCGTTTTTGCCATTTTCATAGGCATGCTTCTCCATCCCTTTCTCTCACCCTATAAACAACTGGATGCTGGATTGACCTTTAGTTCCAAGAAATTGCTCCAGTATGCCGTTATCTTGCTTGGTTTTGGTCTCAATATCTCTCAAGTCTTCGCAGTAGGGCAATCTTCACTCCCTGTCATCCTTTCCACCATTTCAATAGCCTTGATTGTTGCCTATCTCTTCCAGCGCTTCTTTGCACTGGACACAAAACTGGCTACCTTGATTGGAGTAGGTTCTTCTATCTGTGGTGGCTCTGCTATTGCAGCGACAGCGCCCGTTATCCATGCCAAGGAAAAGGAAGTCGCCCAAGCCATCTCCGTTATCTTTTTCTTCAATGTCTTGGCTGCGCTCATCTTTCCAACCCTCGGCACCTGGCTTCATCTATCCAATGACGGCTTCGCCCTCTTTGCAGGAACTGCAGTCAATGATACTTCCTCTGTAACCGCCACAGCTAGCGCCTGGGATAGTCTCTACCAGACCAATACCCTCGAATCCGCAACCATTGTCAAACTCACACGTACTCTAGCTATCATCCCCATCACTCTCTTTCTCTCCTACTGGCAAAGTCGTGAACAAAAAAATAAGCAAGGCTTACAACTGAAAAAAGTCTTTCCACTGTTTATCCTTTACTTTATCCTTGCATCTCTCCTAACCACCCTACTGACCTCTCTCGGTGTATCCAGTAGTTTCTTTACCCCTCTCAAACAACTCTCCAAATTTCTCATTATCATGGCCATGAGTGCTATCGGACTCAAAACCAATCTGGTAGCTATGGTCAAATCCAGCGGAAAATCCATTGTTCTCGGAGCTATCTGCTGGATTGCCATCATCCTCACCAGTCTTGGTATGCAGACCCTTATCGGCATTTTCTAACACAAAAGGTAGCCCATCAGCTACCTTTTCTTATGCTTCCTCAATCAAGCGAGTATGTTCTCTCTTGATGCAACGATTCATCACGATGTCATCGCATCCACCAGCACGCAAGATTTCTTCTGCCTCTAGACTTTCAAGCCCCAGCTGTGCCCAAAAAATCTTAGCATCAGCCTTGAGAAAATCACGCGCCACATCTGGCAAAAACTCACTGCGCCGGTAAACATTAACAATATCTACAGGAAAAGGAATCTCTGCTAGGCTAGCATAAGCTTTTTCACCCAAGATTTCGCCACCTGCCGCCTTGGGATTGACTGGGATGATTTTATAACCTCGAGCCTGCATTTCCTTGGTCACTCGATTGCTAGTTGTTTCTTCACGGTCTGACAAGCCCACCACAGCAAGGGTTTTACTCGTTGCGAGATACTGACGAATCACGCCATCACTTGGATTGATAAATTCTTGACTCATAGAAATCCTCCTTTTTCATCAGTATAGCACATTTTGAAAAGGCTTGCAGAATTCTACTACAAAAAAGGAGGACTAGCCCCCTTTTTATTTAGCCTCGTACCAGGTTGCCCCTTCATTTTCATCTGCGATGAGGGGAACACTGAGTTGAATGGCTTCTTCCATGGTTTGTTTGACCAATTTTTTCATCTCTGCTAATTCAGATTTAGGAACTTCAAGGACGATTTCATCGTGCACTTGCAGAAGCATCTTAGTCTGATAACCACCTGCAACCAAGGCTTTATCCAGCTGAATCATGGCAATCTTGAGAATATCTGCCGCCGAACCCTGTATAGGAGAGTTGATAGCTGTCCGCTCCGCAAAACCACGAATATTGAAGTTGCGCGAATTGATATCTGGCAACTCACGACGACGCTTGAAGAGTGTCTCCACATAGCCCTTATCACGCGCCTCACGCACCACTTCATCCATGTAGTTTTTAATACCTGGGAAGCGTTCAAAGTAGGTATCAATATAGGCTTTGGCTTCCTTACGGCTGATGCCCAGATTATTAGACAAACCAAAGTCTGAAATCCCGTAAACCACTCCAAAGTTGACCGCCTTGGCATTTCGACGGTCGTTTGCAGTCACATCCTCAGGACGTTCAATGCCAAAGACCCGCATGGCTGTCGAAGTATGAATGTCCGCTCCCTCTTGGAAGGCCTTAATCAAGTGCTCATCTTTAGAGATGTGCGCCAAAACGCGCAATTCAATCTGTGAATAGTCCGAGCTGAGAAGGACACTATCCTCCCACTCTGGCACAAAAGCCTTACGAATGAGACGGCCCTGCTCCAAACGCACAGGAATGTTTTGCAAATTTGGATCCACACTAGACAAACGCCCGGTCTGGGTCAAATCCTGCACATAGCGCGTATGAATCTTGCCATCAGCCAAAATCCAGTCCTGCAAGCCAATCACATAAGTCGATTGAATCTTGGTAATCTGACGGTAATCCAGGATTTTCTTAACAATCGGAGCAATCGGAGCAAGGCGCTCCAAGACATCCACCGCTGTCGAGTATCCAGTCTTAGTTTTCTTAGTGTACTCTAGAGGAAGTCCCAATTTTTCAAAGAGAAGCACGCCCAACTGCTTAGGCGAGTTGATATTAAACTCTTCACCAGCCAGTTCATAAATCTCTTGAGTCAGTTTTTCAATGACAAGCTCATTTTCAGCCTGCATTTCAAGCAAGGTCTCTTTCTTGACCGTAATCCCAGCAATTTCCATCTTGGCAAGGACAAAAGCCAGAGGTTGCTCCATATCATAAAGAAGCTCTAATTGCCCATTTTCTCTGAGTTTTTCAAGCAAAATAGGTTCTGTTTTAACCAAAACAGCAAGCTTACGAGCTAAATGCTCCAAGAATTTCTCACGTGCAGGAATGGCTCTCTTGACACCCTTACCGTAGAAGGTCTCATCATCAACCAAATAAGTCTGACCATAAAGACTAGCAATAGTCGCAATTTCATTGTCCTCCACAGTCGAAAGGAGGTATTTAGCCAAACGACTATCAAAATCAGGCTCCTGCAGATCCACACCAAAACGATGCAAGAGAACTTTAGCCTTCTTAAAGTCATACACTCTCAGAGATGTTTTTTCTAGAAAGTCCTTGAAAATAGGCTCTTGCAACAGCTCAAGCTTGTCTGTGGCATAGAGCTTATCTCCACAAGACCAGGCAAATCCAACCAAATCATCCGTATGGTAATTCTCACCAAAAAGCTCAAAATGGAAGATTGACTCTTCACTCAGCATCTCTTGACTAATTTGGTCAACGATAGTAAAGTCCAAACTTTCAGCAACATCAGCTGACGACACATTTAAAGCATGCTTGAGCTGTTTGAAGCCCATCTCATCGTAGAATTTCCCAAGATTTTCCACATCTGGACCACTATAGACCAAATCCTCCAAACCAATCTCAATCGGTGCCTTGGTATCAATGGTCGCCAGTGTTTTCGACAAAAAGGCCTGTTCCTTATCATTGATGAGATTTTCCTTCATCTTAGAAGCCTTCATCCCATCGATATTCTCGTAAATCCCCTCGAGTGAGCCATGCTCCAGCAAGAGCTTGATACCCGTCTTTTCGCCGATTTTAGTCACCCCAGGGATATTATCCGACTTATCTCCCATGAGCGCCTTGAGATCGATAAACTGAGTCGGTGTGAGCCCCATCTTTTCCATGAGATAGTCCGGCGTAAAAGCCTCAAACTCAGCAACACCTTTCTTGGAAATCTCAACCACCGTATGCTCATCCGTCAGCTGAATCAAGTCCTTGTCCCCACTGACAATGGTAATATCAAAACCATCTTGCTCAGCTAATTTATCTAGTGTCCCAATAATGTCATCCGCCTCATATTGAGCCAACTCATAATGACGAATCCCCATATGATCCAGCAACTCACGAATAAAAGGAAATTGCTCACGAAACTCATCAGGAGTCTTAGCCCGACCACCCTTATAGTCCGCATACATCTCTGTACGGAAGGTCGTCTTTCCCGCATCAAAAGCCACCAAAATATGACTGGGCTCAACCCGCTCCAACAAATGGCTCAACATCAACTGGAAACCATAAATCGCATTGGTATGCAAACCAGCCGCATTCTTAAAACGGTCCAACTGCTGATAGAGTGCAAAAAACGCCCGAAAAGCAACAGAAGACCCATCAATCAATAATAATTTTTTCTTATCCATACACCCATTATAAAGGAAAGCACCAAAAAATACCATTGGGAAGAGCCAGACTAAGTATTTTTCATACTTTTTCCCGAATAAATAGATAGAAGCATTGAATCTAGTAAACCTAGATTTAAAAATGTGCTATAATGAAAGGAGAAGAAATATGACTGTACGTCATCCGGGCATTAGCCCAACTAATGATTTGGTTGCTAAGAAAATTTTCAGCAACCCAGAAATCACTTGTCAATTTATTCGCGATATGCTGGACTTGCCAGCCAAAAATGTAACCATTTTAGAGGGAAGTAATATTCATGTCTTGCCTTCCGTGCCTTACTCAGCGCAGGATTTCTATACCAGTATAGATGTTTTGGCGGAGTTAGATAATGGAACTCAAGTAATCATTGAAATCCAAGTCCATCATCAGAATTTTTTCATCAATCGCCTGTGGGCTTATCTGTGTAGTCAGGTCAATCAAAATCTTGAAAAAATCCGCCAGCAAGAGGGCAATACTCACCAGAGTTACAAACACATCGCACCTGTTTATGCTATTGCTATCGTAGATAGTAATTACTTCTCAGATGATTTGGCTTTTCATAGCTTTAGCATGAGAGAGGAGACGACAGGTGAGGTCTTAATAGCACATTTTTAAATCTAGGTTTACTAGATTCACTGCTACTATCTATTTATTCGCAAAAGAGACGAAAAAAACCTGAGAATTATCTCAGGCTTGGTCATTAAATCTTTTTCTCAATACTGAAAAGTGGAGAAAGTGGGCGTTTTTCATGGATACGCACGATAGCATCCCCTAGGAGATGAGCAATTGAAATCTGTTCAATCTTATCAATCAAACGCTCTTCTGGCAAGTAGATAGTATCCAAAACGACCAATTTCTTAATAGCTGAATTTTGGATATTGTCCATAGCAGGACCAGAAAGAACTGGGTGCGTACAGCTTGCATAGACTTCAACAGCACCAGCTTCTGCAAGAGCATCTGCCGCATGACAAATCGTTCCAGCAGTATCAATCATATCATCAATCAAGATACAATTCTTGCCTTCTACCTTACCGATGATGTTCATGACTTCACTAGTATTCATCTTATCAACGCTACGACGTTTATCAATAATAGCGATAGATGTTTTCAAAAATTCTGCCAACTTACGGGCACGAGTCACCCCTCCATGGTCTGGGCTGACAACCACATAGTCAGAACCAACCATGCCACGACGCTCAAAATAATCCGCAATCAGAGGAGCACCCATCAAGTGATCCACAGGAATATCAAAGAATCCTTGAATCTGCGCAGCATGCAAGTCGATTGTCAACAAACGATCCACTCCAGCTACTTCAAGCATATTTGCAACAAGTTTTGAAGTGATTGGCTCACGCGCTCTCGCCTTTCTATCCTGACGTGCATACCCATAGTAAGGCATGACAACATTGACAGATTCTGCACTCGCACGCTTCAAAGCATCTACCATAATCAAAATTTCAAGCAGATTGTCATTTACGGGCGAGCTAGTTGATTGTAGGATAAAGACGTGTTTCCCACGGATTGATTCTTCGATGTTGACCTGAATCTCTCCATCTGAAAATTGGCGGACACTTGATTTCCCCAACTCTATCCCAATCTCCTGCGCCACACGTTCTGCCAATTCTTTATTAGAAGAAAGGGCAAACAGCTTTAAATCAGAAAAAGACATGATTTCCTCCGGTATATATGTATCGCTTGTGTTTTTCACAAGATTTTTCCATCTACCATTGTAGCGCTTTTTGCACTATTTTTCAATCAAAAATAAAAGAAGGGCACCATATTTGTGCCCTTGCATCATTCTTTTGAAAAATATTCTAGTTCATTATCTCATCGTTCTTCTCAACAAAGCGATAAGCCTGATAAAAACCATAGAGAGTAATAGCTGTAACCACTGGAATCGCTAAGGGCAACTCTGTCTCTAATTCTACAAAAGGAGAGTTAAACAAGAAGTGAGTTCCCAAGGCTAAACCTAGGAAAATAATCCCCTGTTTCTTGCCAGCCTTCTGCCCTTTATAGGCTCTGTAAAGCAAGTAAACACCTACTACAGCCAGACCTGAAAAAGTCCAGTGAGAGGCAATTCCTGAGATGATACGCTCTAAAATTCTTGAAATAGTAAAGTCAAATCCCTCTGGCAAATCCGTACGAATATAGCCAATATCCTCAATCATTTGAAATCCCAAACCAGAAGCAATTCCTAGTAAAAACAAAGATTTTAATTTTCGCACAGGAACCAAGGCCAAAACAAAGATAAGTGGCAATAATTTCAAGGGTTCCTCTACCAAAGGAGCCACAATCGCACTTTCAAAGGCATTTAAAAATGCACTATCTGGGAAAAGAATACCCAGTAAATCATGGATATAGGTATTCGCCAAGCTAGACAACCAACCCGAAAGGAACATCCCACCCAATAAAGACAAAATCAAGGCGTTCTTTGGCAATTCCCATTTTTTCCCAATGCGGAAAAGGAAATAAAGAGCCGGAATCATGTAAAAGAGAGCTAGAAAGATAGAAACTCCCATTAGGCCATATTCCGCACCTGACATCGAACCGTCCGTATAGTAAATGGTTTCATACTGTAAACCAATACATAGCAATAAGATAAAAATAAATAAAATACTGTTTTTCTTCATACACTTTCTTTCTAAATGAATTTTTTACAATTCTACGACTGTCATACTTCCTGTATCTACATCATAAATAGCACCAGAGATAATGACATCGTCTGGTATTAGGGGAGACTCGATAAGGAGTTGCATGTCCTCACGTACACTCTCCTCTATATCTTGGAAGGGCAAAAAATCCTGATCTGACACATCGACACCTAGTTCCTCTTTTAAATACTCCTGAAAAGGACCATTTTCAAAGGTCTGAGCACCACAGTCTGTATGGTGTAACACCACAATCTCTCTTGTCCCCATTTGTTGCTGGGAAATAACCAGCGAACGAATCATGTCTTCTGTCACTCGACCACCTGCATTCCGCAAGATATGAGCATCCCCAAGTGCCAAACCTAAAGCTTGCGCAACGTGCAGACGTGAGTCCATACAGGTCACAATGGCTACTCTGGTTTTAGGTTTAAGTGGCAGATTTAATTGCCCATGTAGGGCAACATAAGCCTGATTGGCTTGCATAAACTGTTCAAAATACGACACGATTCCCTCCTTGAAAATTTGATAGTCAAATATTTCTCCTATCTTATCATTTTTAAGAAGATTTGTCACGGATTATGCAAAGACCTTTTTCAAAACTTCCTGAATCGTTGTTACGCCAATGACCTGAATTTCCTTGGGCGGAGTGATTCCTGTCAAGGAATTCTTAGGTACATAAATCTTAGTAAAACCCAGTTTAGCAGCTTCATTGATGCGCTGCTCGATACGATTCACGCGCCGAATTTCTCCTGTCAAGCCCAGTTCTCCCACAAAACATTCCTGAGGATTAGTTGGCTTGTCTTTGTAGCTCGAAGCAATGGCAACTGCAACGGCCAAGTCAATGGCAGGTTCATCCAATTTTACACCACCAGCAGATTTGAGATAAGCGTCCTGATTTTGCAAGAGAAGACCTGCCCGCTTTTCCAAAACAGCCATAATCAGACTCGCACGATTAAAATCAAGTCCTGTCGTAGTACGCTTGGCATTTCCAAACATGGTCGGTGTTACCAAAGCCTGAACCTCCGCCAAAATCGGACGCGTCCCTTCCATGGTCACAACGATTGACGACCCAGTCGCCCCATCCAAACGCTCCTCTAGGAAAACTTGACTCGGATTGAGTACCTCAACCAGACCACCCGACTGCATCTCAAAAATCCCAATCTCATTAGTGGAGCCAAAACGATTTTTGACCGCTCTCAAGATACGAAAAGTATGGTGACGCTCCCCTTCAAAGTAAAGCACCGTATCCACCATATGCTCCAACATACGCGGACCAGCCAGAGTGCCCTCCTTGGTCACATGCCCTACGATAAAGATGGCAATGTTATTGGTTTTGGCCAGCTGCATAAGTTCAGCCGTCACCTCACGCACCTGAGAAACAGACCCCTGCACCCCTGAAATCTCAGGAGACATAATGGTCTGAATGGAGTCAATAATGAGGAAGTCTGGTTGGATGCGCTCCACCTCTGCTCGAACACTCTGCATATTGGTCTCTGCATAGAGATAAAACTCGCTATCAATATCACCCAAACGCTCTGCACGTAGTTTAATCTGCTGGGCAGACTCCTCCCCACTGACATAGAGAACAGTCCCCACTTGAGACAGCTGGGTTGAGACTTGTAAGAGAAGGGTTGATTTCCCAATTCCAGGATCCCCACCGATAAGGACAAGACTTCCTGGTACCACTCCGCCTCCAAGTACACGGTTGAATTCCTCCATCTCCGTCTTGGTTCGATTGACGTTGATTGAAGTCACCTCAGCTAGTTTCATGGGCTTGGTTTTCTCACCTGTCAAGGACACACGCGCATTCTTTACCTCAGCAACCTCAACCTCTTCTACAAAAGAAGACCAAGACCCACAGTTAGGGCAACGCCCCAGATATTTAGGGGAATTATACCCACAATTTTGACATACAAATGTCGCTTTTTTCTTTGCGATGATAAACCTCTTTCTATATCTCTAACTCACACTCAATCACTTGACAAAAATCAATCTTATCATTTGGCACAAACTGACGCATGAGCATTCGATGAGCAACAACTACCACAGTCTGATGTTCTCGATACTTAGACATACATTCTAAAAAACGAGACTTCATTTCCGTAGCTGTCTCATATTGAATAGGACTATTAGGAAGTAACTCCCCCTTGTTTTCTAGAAACATAGTACGAGCTTTTTCAAAATTATCTGTGCTACTTTCATAGACCTGCCATTCATGCAATAATGGCTCTACTCTCAAAGGAAGTCCCGTAGTACAAACTACATAAGAAGCCGTTTCTAAAGCTCTTGTGACTGCAGAAGATACGATTATTTCAGCTGACGAGAGTAAAGAATTTTTGCTCAATTCCTGAGCTTGCTGCCGTCCCTTCTCAGACAAGGGCGCCAAATCTATCCCAAAACCCGTATAAGAACGCTCCTCTAACTCACGGTAATCTGGCTCCCCGTGACGTACAAAGATAATCTTCATCTTAGTGTCCAGTTGACCCAAAACCACCAGTTCGCACACCATCAGCTGCATCTCCATCTGCAATTAAGAAAGGAGCAAAGACAGCCTGGACAACACGTTCTCCAACTTCAAGAACAACCTCTTGGTCTGTGATATTCTTCATCTGCGCAAAAATATGCCCTTCATTCCCAGGATTTCCATAATAGTCTCCATCAATAACGCCAACTGAATTAATTAAAACCAAGCCCTTCTTACGAGGGTTTGAAGAACGATCATAAAGGTAAAGAACCTCAGTCGGCTGCATATAGGCCTTAACCCCTGTTGGAACCAAGACAATCTCTCCTGGAGCGATAACTGTGCGCACTGCAACCTTTAAATCGTAACCAGCCGCATGCGCTGTCTCACGCTTGGGCAATAAATTTTCATCTGTAAAACTAGAAACCAATTCAAAACCACGAATTTTCATCATCTTCTCTTTTCTATTATCATTTATTCTAGATTATTCTATCTTATTTATTCGGAAAAAGCACGAAAAAAAGAGCACACAATTCAAATCGCTTAGGGCTGCTGGATTCCTCCCCTGACCCGCTTCACGCAGAACTGTTGCTCCACTATTTATTATATCACATTCCTATTCATTTTAAAAGAAAAATTATTTTTTCCGTCTATTTCTAAAAAAGTCCTGCATAATAGCTGCGCATTCATCTTCCAAAATTCCCGTTTCAACCTCCACACGATGATTGAGACGCTCATCTGTCAAGATATCGTACAAACTCCCAGCAGCGCCAAATTTCTGGTTTTTAGCCCCATAGACCACGTTTGGAATACGGGCGAGTCCAATCGCCCCACTACACATGACACACGGCTCAATGGTCACAAAAAGCGTGCAATCCAGCAAGCGCCAGCTCTCCTCACTCAGGTTCGCATTCTCTATTGCCATAATCTCCGCATGCATAATCGCTCGTTGCAACTCCTCACGCGCATTATGCCCACGGCCAATGATTTCTCCGTCCTTGACAATCACACAACCAATTGGAATTTCATCGTGTTCAAGAGCAATCTCAGCCTCTCTCAAAGCTTCCCTCATAAAGACTTCTTTTTCTTCAACTGTATAATTCATCAATTTCCCTTTTTCTACTTGTCGATTTTATTATTATATCATGAATCCCAAGACAAAAAAAGCCACCGAATGCGGTGACTCTATAGGGAGATTATTATGAAAAAGAAAAGTTTAGGATATTTGTTACAACAAGTTAGGAGGTCTTCTTGTAACTGTCTATAGTATACCCGACCTATCTTAAACAAATCTTAAAAATCTCTTACGACCAAACACTTTCTAAAATATTTGTTTGTTCACGACCAGGACCTACTGAGAAAGTAGAAATACGAACGCCAACCAATTCACTCACACGACGAACATAGTTACGCGCATTCTCAGGAAGATCTTCCAAATTACGAACTCCAGTAATATCTTCTGACCAACCTGGTAACTCTTCATAGATAGGCTTGCAACGCTTCAATTGCTCAAGACTAGCTGGATAATAGTCAATACGTTGACCATCAATATCATAGGCCACACAGATTTTCACTGTATCTAAACCACTCAAAACATCGATAGAGTTCAATGAAAGATTAGTAATACCAGAAACGCGACGACTATGACGCATCACAACTGAGTCAAACCAACCCACACGACGTGGACGACCAGTTGTTGTACCATATTCATGACCTACTTCACGGATACGTTCTCCCACTTCATCAAACAACTCAGTTGGGAAAGGACCGTCTCCTACACGACTCGTATAGGCTTTACATACACCTACAACCTTGTCAATCTTACTTGGACCAACACCAGAACCAATTGTCACACCACCAGCTACAGGGTTTGATGACGTAACAAATGGATAAGTACCTTGGTCAATATCTAGCATAACTCCTTGTGCACCTTCAAAAAGCACACGTTTACCGTTATCAAGCGCATCATTCAAAATGACAGATGTGTCTGTCACATATTTCTTGATTTGTTGACCATATTCATAATACTCTTCAAAAATATCATCGAAGGCGATAGCTTTACTATCATACAATTTTTCAAAAAGACGATTCTTTTCAGCAAGGTTACGTTCTAAACGCTCACGGAAAATATCTTTATCCAAAAGATCTGCAATACGAATCCCAACACGAGCAGCCTTGTCCATATAAGCTGGACCAATTCCCTTGATTGTAGTACCAATCTTATTGTCGCCCTTAGCTTCTTCTTGCAAGCGATCCAACTCGATATGATAAGGCAAAATAACATGCGCGCGATCAGAAATACGCAAGTTATCAGTTGTAACACCTTCCTCATGAAGATAGCTCAACTCTTTCACAAGCGATTTAGGATTTACAACCATACCATTCCCAATAACAGAGATTTTTTCAGGGAAGAAAATTCCAGATGGAATCAAGTGCAACTTAAATTTCTTACCATCGATCACAATCGTGTGACCTGCATTATCACCACCTTGGTAACGTGCAATCACTTCTGCATTCGCTGAAAGGAAGTCTGTAATCTTCCCTTTACCTTCATCACCCCATTGGGTACCTACAACAACAACTGAAGTCATAATCTTGTCTGAGCCCTCAGGCTCTTCCTTTCTCACATACATGGCAGGAATCTCACCCGCAATTATATCTTACAATTTATTATAAGAAAAAATCGCCTTTTTATCAAGAAGAAACAATAGAAAGATTTGCTATTTCCAACTATTAAAAAATGTTTTAGAAAAATTACCAGCTATTTATTGTTATATTGCCATGAAAAAGTAAGTTTGTTCGGAAATTTACTAAAATTACCTCAACAAGAAATAAACCCCCGATTCATTATCATCTTTTCAAGATACAAACGATAAGCAACACGATAATGGTAAACGATAAAATCCCTACGACACCCAATGCCATATCTAACTAAATAATAAATCAAAAATTTAAAATGAAAATGTTCCCAGTCCCAACTATTATCAAAGAAAGTAGCATACTCTTCTTCGATACTGTCATAGAAATCAGTCATCTGATCATAAATATTTTGTAGCATAAGCATACACTCCTTTACTTTTTATGATCTTATTCTAACAAAAAATTTTAATTAATCATTAATAATTCCTGAATTGTTAAAATACCAACCTCAACAAGAGAAAAAATAGGAAAAGTTGACAGAATAGGACCAAATTTACTACCTAAATTAAACTATTGTAAAGACCTTATTAACTGCGTTAAATACTAAAAGAGACTGAGGTAAAAATCTTAAAATAAGAAAAACGCATAGTATCAAATTTTTCAAACTATCTTTAAAACATTTCTCAAAGATAACGAGAAAATTGTCAATGTCCTTAAACTAGCCTATTCTAACGCCAAACTAGAAGTCACTAATAATCCCATCAAACTTATCAAGCGCAACGCCTCTGGTTTTCGGAACTTTGAAAACTTCAAAAAAACGGATTTTCATCGCTCTAAACATCAAAAAAAAAGAAAGGACGAAATTTGCCCTTTCTCTAGATTAGCTTTTCTGGCTCTATAATATTTGTAGTGGGTAAATCCCCTATGGATATTATGGAGCCTATTTTATTGTAGAAAAAAAGTCCCATATCATCTATAATGAAAAGCGACCAAACCATCATTAGAAAGATTCATATGGAACAATTACATTTTATCACAAAACTACTAGACATTAAAGACCCTAATTTCTAAATTATGGATATTATCAATAGGGGTACACACTAAGATTCCTTTTAAGTGCTATCAGTGTTCGAAAATAATGGTAGCTGAGACTTCTATCGTCAAGAAAAATATCACTTGTCATTAGAGGCAAGACAGATTATTAATTATATAACAAAAAAAGAGGTCGAAACCTCCTTTAATTAACTACTCCGCCAGTAGGACTCGAACCTACGACATCATGATTAACAGTCATGCGCTACTACCAACTGAGCTATGGCGGAATAGAGCTAAGCGACTTCCATATCTCACAGGGGGCAACCCCCAACTACTTCCGGCGTTCTAGGGCTTAACTTCTGTGTTCGGCATGGGTACAGGTGTATCTCCTAGGCTATCGTCACTTAACTCTGAGTAATACCTACTCAAAATTGAATATCTATTCAAACCAAGAAAACCGTTCGCTTTCGTATTCTCAGTTACTTTGGATAAGTCCTCGAGCTATTAGTATTAGTCCGCTACATGTGTCGCCACACTTCCACTTCTAACCTATCTACCTGATCATCTCTCAGGGCTCTTACTGATATAAAATCATGGGAAATCTCATCTTGAGGTGGGTTTCACACTTAGATGCTTTCAGCGTTTATCCCTTCCCTACATAGCTACCCAGCGATGCCTTTGGCAAGACAACTGGTACACCAGCGGTAAGTCCACTCTGGTCCTCTCGTACTAGGAGCAGATCCTCTCAAATTTCCTACGCCCGCGACGGATAGGGACCGAACTGTCTCACGACGTTCTGAACCCAGCTCGCGTGCCGCTTTAATGGGCGAACAGCCCAACCCTTGGGACCGACTACAGCCCCAGGATGCGACGAGCCGACATCGAGGTGCCAAACCTCCCCGTCGATGTGAACTCTTGGGGGAGATAAGCCTGTTATCCCCAGGGTAGCTTTTATCCGTTGAGCGATGGCCCTTCCATACGGAACCACCGGATCACTAAGCCCGACTTTCGTCCCTGCTCGAGTTGTAGCTCTCGCAGTCAAGCTCCCTTATACCTTTACACTCTGCGAATGATTTCCAACCATTCTGAGGGAACCTTTGGGCGCCTCCGTTACCTTTTAGGAGGCGACCGCCCCAGTCAAACTGCCCGTCAGACACTGTCTCCGATAGGGATCACCTATCTGGGTTAGAGTGGCCATAACACAAGGGTAGTATCCCAACAACGTCTCCTTCGAAACTGGCGTCCCGATCTCATAGACTCCTACCTATCCTGTACATGTGGTACAGACACTCAATATCAAACTGCAGTAAAGCTCCATGGGGTCTTTCCGTCCTGTCGCGGGTAACCTGCATCTTCACAGGTACTAAAATTTCACCGAGTCTCTCGTTGAGACAGTGCCCAAATCATTACGCCTTTCGTGCGGGTCGGAACTTACCCGACAAGGAATTTCGCTACCTTAGGACCGTTATAGTTACGGCCGCCGTTTACTGGGGCTTCAATTCATACCTTCGCTTACGCTAAGCACTCCTCTTAACCTTCCAGCACCGGGCAGGCGTCACCCCCTATACATCATCTTACGATTTAGCAGAGAGCTGTGTTTTTGATAAACAGTTGCTTGGGCCTATTCACTGCGGCTGACGTAAAGTCAGCACCCCTTCTCCCGAAGTTACGGGGTCATTTTGCCGAGTTCCTTAACGAGAGTTCTCTCGCTCACCTGAGGCTACTCGCCTCGACTACCTGTGTCGGTTTGCGGTACGGGTAGAGTATGTTTAAACGCTAGAAGCTTTTCTTGGCAGTGTGACGTCACTAACTTCGCTACTAAACTTCGCTCCCCATCACAGCTCAATGTTATAGAACTAAGCATTTAACTCAATTCACACCTCACTGCTTAGACAGACACTTCCAATCGTCTGCTTTAGTTAGCCTACTGCGTCCCTCCATCACTACATACTCTAGTACAGGAATATCAACCTGTTGTCCATCGGATACACCTTTCGGTCTCTCCTTAGGTCCCGACTAACCCAGGGCGGACGAGCCTTCCCCTGGAAACCTTAGTCTTACGGTGGACAGGATTCTCACCTGTCTTTCGCTACTCATACCGGCATTCTCACTTCTATGCGTTCCAGCGCTCCTCACGGTACACCTTCTTCACACATAGAACGCTCTCCTACCATACCTATAAAGGTATCCACAGCTTCGGTAAATTGTTTTAGCCCCGGTACATTTTCGGCGCAGGGTCACTCGACTAGTGAGCTATTACGCACTCTTTGAATGAATAGCTGCTTCTAAGCTAACATCCTAGTTGTCTGTGCAACCCCACATCCTTTTCCACTTAACAATTATTTTGGGACCTTAGCTGGTGGTCTGGGCTGTTTCCCTTTCGACTACGGATCTTAGCACTCGCAGTCTGACTGCCGACCATAATTCATTGGCATTCGGAGTTTATCTGAGATTGGTAATCCGGGATGGACCCCTCACCCAAACAGTGCTCTACCTCCAAGAATCTTTATGTCGACGCTAGCCCTAAAGCTATTTCGGAGAGAACCAGCTATCTCCAAGTTCGTTTGGAATTTCTCCGCTACCCACAAGTCATCCAAGCACTTTTCAACGTGCCCTGGTTCGGTCCTCCAGTGCGTCTTACCGCACCTTCAACCTGCTCATGGGTAGGTCACATGGTTTCGGGTCTACGTCATGATACTAATTCGCCCTGTTCAGACTCGGTTTCCCTACGGCTCCGTCTCTTCAACTTAACCTCGCATCATAACGTAACTCGCCGGTTCATTCTACAAAAGGCACGCTCTCACCCATTAACGGGCTCGAACTTGTTGTAGGCACACGGTTTCAGGTTCTATTTCACTCCCCTCCCGGGGTGCTTTTCACCTTTCCCTCACGGTACTGGTTCACTATCGGTCACTAGGGAGTATTTAGGGTTGGGAGATGGTCCTCCCAGATTCCGACGGGATTTCACGTGTCCCGCCGTACTCAGGATACTGCTAGGTACAAAGACTATTTTAAATACGAGGCTATTACTCTCTTTGGCTGATCTTCCCAAATCATTCTTCTATAATCTTTGAGTCCACATTGCAGTCCTACAACCCCGAAGAGTAAACTCTTCGGTTTGCCCTTCTGCCGTTTCGCTCGCCGCTACTAAGGCAATCGCTTTTGCTTTCTCTTCCTGCAGCTACTTAGATGTTTCAGTTCACTGCGTCTTCCTCCTCACATCCTTAACAGATGCGGGTAACAGGTAGTACCTGTTGGGTTCCCCCATTCGGAAATCCCTGGATCATCGCTTACTTACAGCTACCCAAGGCATATCGTCGTTTGTCACGTCCTTCTTCGGCTCCTAGTGCCAAGGCATCCACCGTGCGCCCTTATTAACTTAACCTTATTTTTTGACCTTTCAGTCATAAACTCTTATTAATACTACAGCGTTTTCGGTTTATTTTCTTGTTACTATTTGATATAGATATTCAATTTTCAATGTGCATTACTTGGTGATCTCTCACCAATGGAGCCTAGCGGGATCGAACCGCTGACCTCCTGCGTGCAAAGCAGGCGCTCTCCCAGCTGAGCTAAGGCCCCACAAGACCTCTCAAGACTAAACAAGACCAATGCGCAGTTCCTTATCCTTAGAAAGGAGGTGATCCAGCCGCACCTTCCGATACGGCTACCTTGTTACGACTTCACCCCAATCATCTATCCCACCTTAGGCGGCTGGCTCCTTACGGTTACCTCACCGACTTCGGGTGTTACAAACTCTCGTGGTGTGACGGGCGGTGTGTACAAGGCCCGGGAACGTATTCACCGCGGCGTGCTGATCCGCGATTACTAGCGATTCCGACTTCATGTAGGCGAGTTGCAGCCTACAATCCGAACTGAGACTGGCTTTAAGAGATTAGCTTGCCGTCACCGGCTTGCGACTCGTTGTACCAGCCATTGTAGCACGTGTGTAGCCCAGGTCATAAGGGGCATGATGATTTGACGTCATCCCCACCTTCCTCCGGTTTATTACCGGCAGTCTCGCTAGAGTGCCCAACTGAATGATGGCAACTAACAATAGGGGTTGCGCTCGTTGCGGGACTTAACCCAACATCTCACGACACGAGCTGACGACAACCATGCACCACCTGTCACCTCTGTCCCGAAGGAAAACTCTATCTCTAGAGCGGTCAGAGGGATGTCAAGACCTGGTAAGGTTCTTCGCGTTGCTTCGAATTAAACCACATGCTCCACCGCTTGTGCGGGCCCCCGTCAATTCCTTTGAGTTTCAACCTTGCGGTCGTACTCCCCAGGCGGAGTGCTTAATGCGTTAGCTACGGCACTAAACCCCGGAAAGGGTCTAACACCTAGCACTCATCGTTTACGGCGTGGACTACCAGGGTATCTAATCCTGTTTGCTCCCCACGCTTTCGAGCCTCAGCGTCAGTTACAAGCCAGAGAGCCGCTTTCGCCACCGGTGTTCCTCCATATATCTACGCATTTCACCGCTACACATGGAATTCCACTCTCCCCTCTTGCACTCAAGTTAAACAGTTTCCAAAGCGTACTATGGTTAAGCCACAGCCTTTAACTTCAGACTTATCTAACCGCCTGCGCTCGCTTTACGCCCAATAAATCCGGACAACGCTCGGGACCTACGTATTACCGCGGCTGCTGGCACGTAGTTAGCCGTCCCTTTCTGGTAAGATACCGTCACAGTGTGAACTTTCCACTCTCACACTCGTTCTTCTCTTACAACAGAGCTTTACGATCCGAAAACCTTCTTCACTCACGCGGCGTTGCTCGGTCAGACTTCCGTCCATTGCCGAAGATTCCCTACTGCTGCCTCCCGTAGGAGTCTGGGCCGTGTCTCAGTCCCAGTGTGGCCGATCACCCTCTCAGGTCGGCTATGTATCGTCGCCTTGGTGAGCCGTTACCCCACCAACTAGCTAATACAACGCAGGTCCATCTGGTAGTGATGCAATTGCACCTTTTAAGCAAATGTCATGCAACATCTACTCTTATGCGGTATTAGCTATCGTTTCCAATAGTTATCCCCCGCTACCAGGCAGGTTACCTACGCGTTACTCACCCGTTCGCAACTCATCCGGAGAAGCAAGCTCCTCCTTCAGCGTTCTACTTGCATGTATTAGGCACGCCGCCAGCGTTCGTCCTGAGCCAGGATCAAACTCTCATTAAAAGTTTGAGTTCTCACTCATTTCTGTCACTGACAGATTTATTGTTTTTTCATTGTTCAGTACTACAACCTTAGTTGTAGTGCCCTGCACATTGGTTCGTCTTGTTCAGTTTTCAAAGGTCTTTGTCACTCGCTTCTCTCAAGCGACAACTATATTAGTATATCACAGTCGCTTTCGCTTGTCAACACTTTTTTGAAACTTTTTTAAAACTTTTTTCATCAAGTATTTCCAACTGCAACATACCATAGTCCGTACGGGATTCGAACCCGTGTTACCGCCGTGAAAAGGCGGTGTCTTAACCCCTTGACCAACGGACCAGAGTTGTTATTTTCAACTCTTACTATTATACAGGCTTTTCAAACTTTGTCAACACCTTTTTTAAAATTTTTTACTTTTTTGCATGACTTCCTAATGAGTACGGATGTCAAACTCTTTAAACACAATACGTAAGTCCTTTAGCACTCTTTGACGCCCTCGAAATCGTTCATTTCTTAAGACGCGTTCTAGTTCTTCTTGTTTCTCTTTACTTTGTTTGTTTCTATAATCTCTTAGTGTTTCATGAAAGAGATAATAATCATCTAGCCAGAGACCTCCCTCACTTATACGATGACTAATCTCACCTACTTCTTCATATGGTTCTTTGTCATATCTCCGTTTCTGGCTTTCTTGCTTACGGAGATAATCTAAAATTCGATTCCGGAATTTTGTTTTGAAATATTTCCTTAAACGAGGGATATCTTCTACTAATCCTTCTTCTTTACTAATCAATTCATGTAGACATATCATGCCCTCTTGGTCCCAATCCAATAGTTCCCATAAATGCAAGTAATATTCATTTCTACACTTATATACAATTCCCTGGACTTCTTCATATAATTCTTTAATCATAATCTTCCCCTTTCTGTATACAGTCTAATAGATTCAGAAACACTTTTGGTACATTTCATCCATTCTGTTCCCTACACCGTCTAAACTGCACAAAAAAGAGAGGTCATGCCTCTCTTGGGGTTATTTTTCGTCATTCATTTTTGACTTTACTTCATCATAGGATAGTGCATGAGATTCCTCTTCTACTGTTTCAGGCATCTTTCCTGTTTCATAGAGAGATTTAATTTGTGTACTATCCAATGTTTCGTATTTCAATAATGCTTCTGCAATCAACTTGTGAGTTTCACGATTTGACTGAATAATTTCAGCAGCTTTATTTCGTGCTTCATTCAATAATGAACGAACCTCTTCGTCAATTTCATAAGCTGTTTGTTCTGAAATTAATTTTTGAGGACTCTGTGCCCCAAACATAGCATGGTTTCCTTCATATTGTACTGGGCCAAGTTTTTCACTCATACCGTACTCTGTAACCATTGCACGCGCCATTTGTGTCGCTTGTTCAAAGTCGTTTGAAGCTCCTGTAGTTTGGACATTAAAGATAATTTCTTCAGCTACACGTCCACCCATTAAGCCAGCTAATTGCTCTTTCATATCTTCTTTAGATAGAAGCATTTGATCTTCTTTAGGAAGTGCAATCATGTAACCACCTGCACGACCTCTTGGTACAATTGTAACCTTATGAACAACACGGGCATTCGACAAGACTAGACCAACAATGGTATGTCCTGCCTCATGGTAGGCAACCAATTCACGTTCTTTTTGTGAAACTGTCTTATCTTTCTTAGAAGGTCCAGCAATAACTCTATCTTCTGCTTCATCAATATCTGAAGCATCAATTATCGATTTATTGCGACGAGCGGCAACCAAGGCTGCTTCATTCAAGACATTCTCTAAATCAGCACCAACAAAGCCTGGAGTTTGTTGAGCAACTAATTTCAAATCAACATCTTCTGCTAAAGGCTTGTTCTTAGCATGAACTTTCAAGATTGCTTCGCGCCCCTTAACATCAGGACGGCCAACCAATACTTTTCTATCAAAACGTCCTGGACGCAAGAGGGCAGGGTCAAGTACATCTGAACGGTTTGTAGCAGCGATGACGATAATCCCTTCATTTCCCTCAAAACCATCCATCTCAATCAAGAGTTGGTTCAAAGTTTGTTCACGTTCGTCATTTCCTCCGCCAAGACCAACTCCACGTTGACGTCCAACAGCATCAATTTCATCGATAAAGATGATAGCTGGTGCTGCTTTTTTGGCATCTTCAAAAAGAGAACGAACACGACTAGCTCCAACTCCGACAAACATTTCTACAAAGTCAGAACCTGAGATACTAAAGAATGGAACGCCTGCTTCTCCGGCGACTGCCTTAGCAAGCAAAGTCTTACCTGTTCCCGGAGGTCCCTCCAAAAGAACACCTGCTGGAATACGGGCTCCAAGTTTTGTAAATCGTTTTGGATCTTTTAAGAATTCAACAACTTCAACTAGTTCTTGTTTTTCTTCCTCAGCTCCAGCAACATCTGAAAATCTTACTTTAATATCTTCTTTATTTGCAGCTTTAGCCTTACTACGTCCAAAACTCATTGGGTTACGACCATTGCCTCCCCCCATATTTCCCATCATAGAGAATAGGAAGAAGAATAGAATTCCAAATGGCACAATGGATACGAGTAGATTAATCCACATACCACTTGAACTTTCATGCTTAACAGTTACTTCTGCTTTATGGTCCGAAGCAAGTTTTTGCAATTCTGATACTGTAGTATCAGAGGGAAGAATAATACTTGAAAATTTCTCTACTGTTGTAGCAGAAGGAGAAAAGAACTGAATGCCTGTTTCTTCTTTACTTGTTTTAGGATTTTTATAGACACCCGAAACTTCGATAACACTACCATTTGGTTGGTAGGTTAATTCTTTTACATTGTCATCGGTAATTTCTTTTACCAATTCTGTATAATTAATTTGCTCACTTTTTCCTGCAACACTACCTGTACTAAAATACTGGTAAGCTGTAACTAGGAAAAAAATAAGTAATAACCATAGAAATGGATTTTTAATTAAACCATTATTTTGTTTTTTCATTAAAAATTGTTCTTTCTAATTTGAATACACTTCTTCTTTCAATACTCCAACATAAGGAAGATTACGATAATTTTCTTTGTAGTCTAAACCATAACCTACTACAAACTCATTTGGGATAGTAAAGCAGGTATAGTCTGCCTCAATTTCTACAACACGTCCCTCTGGTTTATCCAACATGGTTGCAATCTTAACAGAAGCTGCATCTCTTGCAATAAACATATCTCGCAAATTCTTCAAAGTTTGACCTGTATCAATGATATCTTCTACAAATAGAACATGTCTTCCTTTGATATCTTGAGTCACATCTTGTTTAATATTGATGACACCACTACTTGCTGTTCCACCATGGTAGCTAGAAACCATCATGAAGTCCATTTCAATATGTGTATCAATATGTTTGACCAATTCAGCCATAAAAGGAATAGATCCTTTTAAAATCCCAACCAAGATTGGATTTTTTCCTGCATAGTCCTTAGTTAATTGAGCACCTAATTTTTTAGCAGCTTCTGTAATTTCATCGTGTGAAACGAGGATTTTTTTAATATCGTTTTCTAACATTTTTTTACCTATCTATTTTTTCTATATAAAGTACAGTGTTCATTATATCATTTTTCGTGTTTTTACTCAAATTACTGGTCGCAATTCCCAAAATTGAGACAATTTCACCAAATTGCTCAATAATCAGAGCAGATTTTCGCTTTTCCATAGGGATTTTCAAATCAATAAATAGACGTCTGAGTTTTTTTCTATGCCCATTTTGAATCAAAACATCTCCTGTTTTTCGATGACGAATGTGTATGGATGTTTCGCGTGAAACAGGTATTTGTTGAATTGATTCACCTTCTAAAGGAAGTCCAAAGGAAAATAAATAACCTTGATAAGATACCTGATTTTGATAGTGTAACACAAGTTCATCTTCCTTTTCATCAGCCTGCGGAATGATTTTACAAATCTGAAACTGTTGATACTCTTTTATCAATTCATAACCATTTTTAATCGGATGACGATACTGACTTTTAGATTTTAAAATCTGCCGAACTTCAGCAAACTGAGCTTTTGTAAGATTCAAATCTGGAAAACGATTCAGATAAGTTTGAAGTAAAACTCTTTGTGTCGACTCAGAGTAAGACAATAGCTGCTCTAAATTTTCTACATCAATATTCTTTGATAATTCAGCTATAGCTAAGTCATAATCTAAAATTTCATTTCCGATACTTAAGATTGCATCTCTAAATCGAGGATTTTCTTTTTCTAATTCTGGTAAGTATGAGTTTCGAATACGATTGCGAAAATAATGATTTTCCTGATTTGATATATCTTCAAAGTGAAAAATTGGTGGAAAGTCTTTTTTCTGAAAATGCAAGAAGGGCCGAATAATTTCTATCTCTCCGACTACTTGCTTCTCCTTAATTCCTGATAGATAGCGCAAACGAGTGCCTCGAATCAAACGCATCAAAATCGTTTCCACCTGATCATCCGCATGGTGGGCAGTGACTAAAGCTGTCGCACCTGTCTTTTTCATGACCTCTTGAAAAAAATCATAACGAAAATTTCGAGCACGCGCTTCTGAAAATTCTCCTGAAAAATTGCTGATATAAATAGGAAACTCTGCTTCAGCAGCCAACTTCCTTAATTCCTTTTCTTCCCAATCTGATTCTACTCTCTGCTTATGATTCACATGAGCTAAGATCAATTCAATTTCTAACTCTTTTTGATACGTAGATAACACCTTAAATAGAAACATAGAATCTAGTCCACCAGAAAGAGCTAGCACCACCTTAGTATGCTTTTTAAAATATCCCTTCTTGAGAAAATGATTTAAAAAATCTTGTTCCCTCATTTTAGAACCTCATAAACATCCTTGGCTATCTGAGAAATTGTATCATAATCAGAATTCTTAGTGAAAATAGAAAGAATGAATGGAGAATCTGCGTATACAACACCCGTATCATGCTTAAATTCGTCCGCATCCCCAATTTTATGAGCTACCTTCACAGAAACACCTTTGGCAATTCGCTGATTATCAAAATCTGTTTTAGTCAAAGACTCTAGCACAAATCCATTTTGATTATAAATGGCTTCCATGACCTTCCCGGCCATCTTGGAAGAAATCAATTTTTCTTTTGAATCCCAATCATCTCCCATAATGGCAGACATCTTAGATTTAAATGTGGCATCAGATTGGTTTGAAATGTAATAACCCAATATATTATGAGCTACATTATCAGATTCTTTTGATACTTTCGTAATTAAATCCTTTAAAGAATATTCTTTATTATCCTCTTTTTTAGGAAGACTACCACTTCCCTCTGGTTTATAAGAACCTGGAAAATCATTGACTGCAGATACGTATTTTACAGTCGTATCTAACTGATAAAGACCCTCATTTATTTTTTCTTGCGCATAATAGAGATAAGGGAGTTTCAAAACGCTGGCTGCATACATCTTTTCATCTTGATTGATACCAGCTTCTTTTCCAGTAGTCAGTTGCTTAACATAAATAGAGAAAGAATCTTTCTGATATTTTTCAGATAACATTTCTTGAACTTTACTCATCCGATTATCTTCTTCAGAAGTTGATTCTTTAGCTACCCATCCAGCCTGATCAATATGTAGAAATTCTCTTCCTTCTACAAACATGGTCTTGTCGATTGATACTTGCGAATAAGCTGATAAGGATGATTTCACTTCTTTTAAATCATAAGGGCTATTATACAGTTTAAAGTCAGATTCTAACCATACTTTTTTTATTGTAGGAGTTACCTCTGACTGATCGTATAAAAATCGTTTGTCCGCAGCTATAAACTGATGATTTGATAGCTTAAATACCGGAATTCCTTGTTTATTTAAGCGCCACTCGGTTATTTGAAAACTTGTTTTAGGAGTCAATTTCCCAGATTCCACTACTAAATCTTCATTCGCATAGACAGGAACTTCTCCATAAACCATAGGAGAACTTAGCTTTTCTCTAAAATAAATACCAAAGTCAGATTGTGAAAGGTAATAAATTTCTTTTGAAGTATAGACGACTTCTTTTTCTGTGCTAACTACTTTTGAGATGGTCAAAAAACTCGGTAGCAACAAAATAATTAAGAATTTACGCATTCTTCCTTTCCTTTTCTTCTTGTAAACGCAATAATTGATTTTTATCAGCCAACTCTTCCAGCTTTTCATCCGATAGACTCAAAAATTGCTCAATTACGTCTAATAAATTTTCCATTTTATCACCTTTGAAGCAAGTCAGGAATCGTATAAACTATTTCCCTCGACTTAGAATAATAGTACTTCGCTCGTGTATATTTGGCAGCATAATCCTCGTCTTTTAACTTGGTAGCAAATGCTGTCTCCTTATCCTTTTCATCACTCAAAGTCTGATACTGAGTTTGCAAGTCTGCTAGTTGCTGACGTCTTTGGAGTAATTGTTGATAGCTCTGCGCTAAATTAAAAGTTGGCAAGATAAATAATAGCATAATCAAAATCAGAACCCAACCCATGAAACGATTCCGTTTTTGTCGTTCTTTCATCAGGTAGCGACGACGTTGATATTCATTTTGAATAAAAGAATTATTCAATTGTACAATATTTTTAGACATTTTCTTCTACCCGTGTTTCACTGATAATTTCATACATGCCTGCTGCATCTTCTTTTTTTGTACTATCTTTCATCTCCAGTACTTTGACAAGTAGCAACTTATTTCCAAAACGAATTTCAACTTGGTCATTAACTTTCAAATCCGTTGAACTTTTGGCCAAGATTCCATTCACCTTAATTCTGCCTTTATCTGCTACTTCTTTTGCGACTGTACGACGCTTGATAATTCGCGATACTTTTAAATATTTGTCTAATCTCATCCTTATTACCTCAACTTATTATTGTACCATTTTTATCTATTTTATAGAAGAAAAATATCAAATGGAATTTTCTTTCTTAGACTCTTTTATCTCTAATAAACTTTCTCCAAAAATCAGCAGACCTTCTAAAATTTCATAATCTTGCTTATTTTGGACATCAAATACAAGCTCCATTAATCCCTTATTCTCAGCGATGCCTGTTTTTAAGTTCGTTGCGGATAAAGCTTTAAAATAATCTTGAGCTAAAAACAGTCGTTGAGTGACTTTTTCAAATTGAACTGTAATTTTATTATCTTTTCTTTCCACACGTTGAACAAAGATCTTGTCCAAATATGACTTGACTAAACCAATCTCTAAAAGATAGGCTACTACATCCGGGTATTCTCCAAAACGGTCTATCAACTCCTCTTGTAACTCTTCATAATTGACACGATTGTCAATTTGACGAATTTTCTTGTAAATTTCAATCTTATGTCGTTGATCAGAAATATAAGTATCAGGAAGATAGGCATCAATTTGTAAAATCAATTCGGCATTACCTTTGGTTCTTGTGTTAGCATTAGCATTACCGTTTCGTTTAGCAATAGCTTCCTCTAATAACTGCGAATACAATTCAAAACCAACAGAATCAATGAAACCAGACTGGGATTTTCCTAGGAGATTTCCTGCTCCGCGAATCGAAAGATCTCGCATAGCAATCTTAAATCCAGATCCCAATTCTGTAAATCCTTTGATGGCTTCTAATCTCTTCTCAGAGACTTCACTGATTGATTTTTCTGGACGATACATGAGATAGGCATAAGCAATACGATTACTACGACCGACTCTTCCTCTTAACTGATACAAGGTTGACAAGCCCATATGGTCCGCATTTTCAATAAATAAAGTATTGGCATTTGGAATATCCACCCCTGTCTCAATAATGGTAGTCGTCACTAAAATATCATACTGACCTTCAATGAAATCCAGTAGAGTATTTTCTAACTGAATCTCACTCATTTGCCCATGAACATAACCAATCGAAGCCTCTGGAATCAACTCCTGTAATTCTGAAACCTTCTGGTCAATCGTGTCAACTTTGTTGTAAAGATAGTAAACTTGACCTCCACGCTCCATTTCACGCAAAACAGCATCACGAATGACACTCTCATTCTTTTCCAAAACATAGGTTTGCACTGGATAACGATTAGTCGGCGGAGTTTCAATAACAGACAAATCTCTGATTCCCAGCATAGACATATGAAGGGTACGAGGAATTGGCGTAGCGGTCAAGGTTAGGACATCCACTTGTTTTTTCAATTCTTTCAAGGTTTCCTTATGCTTGACACCAAATCGCTGTTCCTCATCAATAATCATCAAGCCCAAATCAGCAAACACAACATCTTTTGACAAAACACGATGGGTTCCAATCAAAATATCAACTTGACCCTTTTTCAATTTTTCAAGTGTTTCAGTCTGCTCTTTTTTACTTCTAAAGCGACTCAACACATCAATATTAACTGCAAAATTTTGGAATCGTTCCTTAAAATTCGTATAGTGCTGTTGCGCTAAAACCGTCGTCGGAACTAGAACGACAACCTGTTTGTGATCATTGACTGCCTTAAATGCTGCACGCATAGCAACTTCAGTCTTTCCAAAACCAACATCCCCAACTAAAAGTCGATCCATTGGCTGAGAAGCCTGCATATCGCTCTTGATTTCCTCAATACTACGAAGTTGATCATCCGTTTCAACATAAGGGAAAGCATCATCAAAAGCATGTTGATCCTCATCATCAGCTGAGAAAGCAAAACCCTTCAACTGACTGCGTTCAGAATAGAGTTTGACTAAATCATCAGCTATATCCTCTACCTGGTTCTTAACTTTTTGCTTGGCCTTTTTAAAATGACCGTCATTTAATTTATTGAGTTTTGGAGCTTTCCCATCACTTGAAATATATTTAGACAGTAGATGAATCTGTTCTACTGGGATAGAAATTTGATCACCATTTTGGTATTGGACGCTAACATAATCGCGGTGAATTCCTTTGATTTCAATTGTTTCAATCCCTAGATATTGACCAATTCCATGAATATGGTGAACAACGTAGTCCCCTTTTTCAAGTTCATTGTAATCTTTTAATCTCTCTGCATTCGAAACATGTTGTCTTCGAAAACGACGTTTTAATTTCTTTTGAAAAATCTCATGTTCAGTAATCACCAGAATTTTTTCATCTACAAAATTAAAACCATGTCTGAGATTGCCCTCGATTAAGTTTACAGATTCTTGACAGATTCTTGACTTATCTATAGAATCCAATTTAATCTGATATTCCTCTAATACATCCTCCAATGTTTTACTTCCCATTGAATTGCTAGACTGCAGAATAATGGTATAATCCATTTTTTTGTATCGTTCAATTTCTTCTTTTAGAAAAGAAAACTGATTGAAATACTCCTGCATAGGATATTGATTAAATTGATAAATTTGGTCAAACTTGAGATTTCCTAGTCCCTTTTGAAGATTAGAGAAAAAGGTCACCGGACTTTGTTTTTTATAGATTTGTTCAATATCAGCAAAATACTGCATATCAGAAAATGCTTTACTATTCTGTAATTCTTCTGTAAAGTACTGCGCTAATTCTCTTTCAAAGACTTCATACTGATTCATCAATTTTTGATAATCATCAAAGAATATTGGAGTATCTTTTTCAATATAATCAAAAACAGTCCATGTCTTATCATAGCACAAAGATAAAAACTTCCGAGAATCAGAATAAATTTGTTTTTGGTGAAAACTTGAAAGAATTTCTTCTAAGTATGATTTTAAAATAGGTGATAAAGTCTTTGAAATTTGTTTTTCTAAAGCTGACTGACCTCGTTGATAATCCTTTTCTCTCAAAAGTATATCACTAGCTGGAAAGATAGTGAGTTCTGTCTGATTTTCTTTCGATAATTGTGTTTCGACTTCAAATGACCTGATACCATCAATTTCATCACCAAAAAACTCAATTCGGCAAGGTTCTAACTGGGATATTTCAAAAATATCTAAAATATCTCCTCGCAGACTAAATTCGCCCTGAGTTTGTACTTGAGTAACTTTTCGATAACCAATTTCCTTTAACTGATGGATAAGCGCGTGTTGATCATATTCTTCACCAACTGAGATTTTTACAATACTATCTTTGAATACATCTGGAGACGGTAAAATCAATCGACTTGCTGCGATATTACAAACTAAAATCCCTCTCTTAGATGAATCAGTCAAAAAACGCAAGGCTTCAACCCGTGAAATGATTTTTTCTTGTGAAGACATCAAAAATTCTACCATAGGGGAGTCATCTACCAAAAATGGATAGACAAATTCCTCACCCAAGATAGATAGAAGATCACTAACAAGTCCTTCTGCTTCTCCATAAGTTGACGTCAATAACACAATCTTATCTTCCTGTCTCAAACTACTAGCTATTGCTAAAGCTTTTGTAGAAGTTGACAAACCTAACATTAATTGTCTTTTCTTATCTGTCAGATTTTGATGCCATTTTTTTATCTGATCATTTTCTGAGAATAAATCTAATAAGGTCACCATTTATCCGTTATACCTCTGCATCGTTTTTTCAAAGTTTTTCTCTTGTAAATAGTAGTTTACAGAGTCGTCAACTTTGTCAATAGACTGTAAAATACCGATATAATCATCCTTGTCAAAGGTACTCAAAACATGGTTAACAACTGACATGCCATTTTTAGGTCTTCCGATTCCAATCTTAACACGATTAAAGGTTTGGGTTCCAATATGTTGAATAATAGACTTGATACCATTATGACCACCTGCTGAACCTTTTGCTCTTAAACGAATCTTTCCAACTTCCATGTCAAGATCATCGTAAATGATGAGTAAATCTTCAATATCCAAACCATAATAAGTCAATAAAGCATGAACCGCTTTTCCACTTTCATTCATAAATGTCGTTGGTTTGATAAGATAAATTTTTTCTCCATTTAGGAAAAAGGATGCTAGGTCAGCTTGAAATATCTTATCATGTGTAAAAGTGACATTCTGTTTCTTCGCTAGTTGGTCAATCAACATAAATCCAACATTGTGTTTTGTTTCAAAATATTTATCTCCTGGATTTCCCAAGCCTACAAGTAATTTGGTCATTTATTTTTCCTTTCAAAAGCCAAAAGGGTTGGAATTTTTTTCCAACCTAATTGATACTATTCATTAAATTTTTTAGACATTAAAGCGGAATTCCATGATATCGCCATCTTGAACGATATATTCTTTTCCTTCTTCACGCAAGCGTCCAGCTTCTTTTACGGCCTTTTCAGATCCGTATTTCACTAAATCCTCATATGACATGGTTACTGCACGAATAAATCCTTTTTCAAAGTCTGAGTGGATAATCCCAGCTGCTTGAGGAGCCTTCATACCACGTTTGAAAGTCCAAGCGCGAACTTCTTTTTCACCAGCTGTGAAGTAAGTTCCCAATCCAAGCAAGTGGTAAGCTGCACGCGTCAACTTATCTACACCTGATTCTGTCAAACCAATGGCTTCAAGAAACTCTTTTTTATCTTCATCGTCCAATTCAGAAATTTCTTCCTCTGCACGCGCAGAAATGACGACTACTTCAGCATTTTCTGTCGCTGCAAATTCACGAATTTGTTTGACATAGTTGATAGAGTCAGGTTCTGAAACCACATCCTCGTCAACATTAGCAACATAGAGCACTGGTTTAGTCGTCAACAGGAAGAGACCTTTGACAACCTTTTGTTCCTCATCTGTAAATTCGATTGTACGAGCTGATTTCCCATCTTCAAGGACTGGTTTAATCTTTTGAAGAACATTGAATTCTGCTACTGATTCTTTATCTTTTTGCGTACGTGCCATCTTTTCTACACGCGCATAACGTTTATTGACTGATTCTAAGTCTGCAAGAATCAATTCTAGGTTAATGGTGTCAATATCTGCAAGTGGATCCACAAAGGCGTCTTCACGTCCTTGCTCGCGCATGACATTTTCATCATCAAAAGCACGAACTACGTGAACAATCGCATCTACTTCACGAATATTGGCCAAGAATTTATTCCCTAGCCCTTCTCCTTTTGAAGCTCCTTTTACAATCCCTGCAATATCTGTAAATTCAAATGTTGTTGGCACTGTCTTTTTAGGAGTAATCATTTCAGTCAATTTTTGTAGACGTTCATCTGGAACTTCTACCATTCCAACGTTTGGGTCAATCGTTGCAAATGGGTAGTTAGCTGCCTCTGCTCCTGCTTTTGTAATTGCATTAAATAGTGTTGATTTACCAACGTTTGGCAAACCAACGATACCTGCTGTTAAAGCCATATTTTCTCATTCTCCGTTTTCATTTCAATCCCTAATATTATAACACAAAAAGGGAAAACTTGCTAACCCTCTAACTAAGGGTTTTCAGTCAATAATTTTATTCATTTTTCGATCAAAATCATAGCGTCCCATCATGACAACATGGTCACAATTACTGCATTTGATTTTGATATCTGCCCCTACACGTGTAATTTCCCAACGATTTGCTTTTTTACCAGTTGACTTGATAGTACAAGCATGTGGTTTTTTCATCTCAACAAAATTTCCAACTTGATACATACTACTCTCCTTTTCTTTTTCGATTATATCATAAAAGAGGCGAGCCAGGCTCAACCTCTTTCACTTAATTTGTACGAACTGGTGTAATGAGCTGCATGAAATCTTCGTCAGTATCTGCTGGAACAAGAGTAAATGGACGAACAGCTGAGATAAAGCTAATGGTCACCTTTTCGCTATTTAAAGCCTTGAGTGAATCAATCAAGTAAGTTGGGTTGAAACTAATAGTCAAATCTTCACCAGTAACCTGATCAGTATCGATTTCTTCGTTTACTTTACCAACTTCTGGAGAGTGAACATGGGCGCTAACAACCCCATCTTTAATTTCAAGTTTCACAGTACCATTTTGAGTAGCACTTGATAAAAGACGAGCACGTTCCATTGACTGGCGTAAGTTTACAACATCAAAAGTAATAGTAGTGTTAAAGTCTGTTGGAATCAAGCGATCTGTATCAGGATAGTTTCCTTCTAGGAGACGAGTATAGAAGCTAATATTTTCGCTTCTAAATAGAATTTGGTTATTGGCAAAGAAAATCTCTACAGTTTCAATATCATCTGTAAATACCGCTGAAAATTCGCGTAGAGAACGGCTAGGAATGACAACATCAAAATCATCACTATTTTTCTCAAGCGTTAATTTTTTCTGACTTAGACGATGAGAGTCTGTTGCAACTGTTTTTAACTCTTGGTGTTGACTCAATACAAAATGAACACCTGTCAAAATTGGACGACTTTCTTGTGTACTTGCAGCAAAAGCTGTTTCATTGATAATTTTCTTGAGTAATTTTGTTTCAAGAACCAAAGGAGTGCTTGCTGAAATTTCTTGGATTCGTGGATATTGTTCGCTATCTTTTCCTTTTAGGGTAATTTCTGATTTGCCGCTGGTTAAAACAATTTGATTTTGTTCAATTTCTTTAAAATCAAGAGTTACATCAGGTAGACTAGATATCACATTGATGAAGAAAGAAGCTTCAAGAAGAATCGAACCTAAAGAAGTAATTAACAAACCAGCATCTTCATTTTTTTGAGAAATAAAATTTTCAATTGAAATCTGACCATTTGAACCAATTAAAGTAACACCTTCATTGGTCACGTCAATTTTGACTGTTGATAAAATAGGAATGGCATTTTTAGAGCTAATAGCTCTCTTAGTAATATTTAAGGCTTGTAGAAATAAATTTTTATTAATTGAAAAATGAATCATGGATTCTCCTTTATTTATTTTTAGTATTAGAAGGATAATAGTAATAATAGAGTCTGTGAAATCTGTGGAAAACAGACTAAAAGTAAGGAATACCAAGTTTTTTAGCTTGTTTAAAAAATGTGGATAAAAAAGATAAAAAAGCGAAAGTTATCCACAAGTTATTTGATTTTCTTTTTGATTGATTCAATTTCTAAGCGTAAATTATCGTCTTCATCAATCAAAGATTTAATTTTAGCATGGGCATGAATAACTGTTGTGTGATCTTTACCACCAAATTCCTTCCCAATTTTTGGAAGACTATTATCTGTTAGTTCTCTAGATAAATACATGGCTACTTGACGGGCTAACACAATATTTTGAAGGCGTCTACTTCCTTTCATTTCTTTGACGCTGACACCATAAAAGTTACCAACTTCATTTTGGATTTTATCAATTGGGATGACGAGCATTTGGCTAACATCTTGTTTGCGAGCTCTAATAGCTTCTGCAGCAATATCAATAGTGATATCCTTGATGTTTTTTACTCTGGCAATTAAAGTGATGTCGTTGATGGCTCCCTCAAGATCTCTAACATTTGAATCAAATTGCCCAGCTAGGTATTCTAGAGTATCACTTTGGAAATTGTAGCCTAAATGTTCCGTTTTACTTTGTAAAATGGCAATACGTGTTTCAAAGTCAGGGGGTGTGATAGTTTGTGTCAATCCCCAACTAAAGCGCGTGACAAGCCTCTCCTCGAGCCCTTCTAGATGTTTTGGACTACGATCACTCGTTAGGACAATCTGTTTTTGCTTGTCATGAAGGGCGTTAAAGGTATTGAAAAATTCTTCTTGAGTTGCAACTTTTTTTCCGCTGAGTGACTGGATATCATCAATTAACAAAAGATCAAGACTGCGGTAGGTTTTTTTAAACTTTTCCATTTCCCCAAGTCTTAGGTGATCCAGAAAGTCATTGATAAAGCTTTCGGCAGGAATATATTTAACACGAGCATTTGGAATATTTTTTAGAATTTCATTTCCAATAGCGTTTAACAGGTGAGTCTTACCAAGTCCAGGTCCTCCATAGATAAAAAGAGGGTTATAGGTCAGAGCCAAATCTTCAGAGACAGCCAAAGCAGCTGATACAGCCCAAACGTTTCCATCCCCTTGAATAAAATTATCAAAGGTATACTTTTCTTTTAACCCAGTATCCGAATAAGGAATAGATGCTAACTTTGGACTATAGTCATAAAGAGTTGAATTTGTAGCTTCTTCAACTTGTGAGATAGCCGTATCTTGAGGTTTAGTGAAAATATAGTGGGGAGTAATCTCAGCATCATAAATTTCAAATCCGGCAACTACAATAATATCTTTTAGTTGTTTTTCCCAGACCATTTCCATTTCAGATCGTGGTAAAAATATAGTGGCAACATTTTCCTCTACCTTGATGAGTTCAGCTTGAATAGCATAGAAATCATACATGGATCGAGTCAGTCTTTCTTGAGCAAATTCTAAGATACGATTCCAAAATTGTTTTTCTTTCAATCCGTTCTCCTCCTTTACTATTTAAAAGTTTAATACTAGACTTATTTTACCATAGATAGTAAGAATTTTCCACAAGCTGTGAAAAATAATCCACAATGTTATCATCTTTTATCCACAGGTTGGGGATAAAGTCAGAAACTATTGATTTATTAAGCTTTTTATCGAAAAAAATAGTGGATAACCTTGTGAGATAAAAAAATAAAAGAACAGCCTTATTTCAGGCTGTTGATAATTCTACTATATTCTTCTTGATTTGAGAAAGCAATAATGATTTTTCCACTATCTTTTTTAGATAGTTTAATTTCTACATCTAATCCGAGTAGTTTTCTTAACTGTTCTTCTTCATTCTGTATGAAATGATTCATTTTTTGCTGTTTCTTTTGTTTTTTCTCTGTCAGAAGAGCTTCTAACTTCCTTACAGAAATATCTTCTTCTATAATCCGTTGAAAGAAATAGTCTTGTTGTTCCTTATTCAACCCAACTAGAGAACGCGCATGAGCTTGTGATAGTTTTCCATTTTCTACTTCTGAGAGGATAGCATCTGGTAAGGAAAGCAAACGAATGGAGTTGCTGATATAAGGACGAGACTTGCCCATTTTATCTGCAATTTCAGCATGGGTGAATCCTTTCTCTACGAGAGATTCATAGGCGCGTGCTTCTTCTATTGGATTTAAATTTTCTCTTTGCAAATTTTCAATGATGGACTGGACCATCATCTCTTGATCTGAAAGCTGTTTAACAACAGCTGGGATAGACCTTAGACCAGCTAAAAGTGAAGCACGATAGCGTCTCTCTCCTGCAAGGATTTCATAACCAATAACAGGAGATTGACGAACAATAATCGGTTGAATGAGCCCATTTTCTTTGATAGACTGTGCTAGTTCATGTAGTTTTTCTCTATCAAATTCTTTTCGAGGTTGATAGGGATTTTTTTGTATATCCGTGATAGAAATCATTTCAAATTTTTCCATGATTCTACACTAACACATCTTTTCTCTTATGTAAAGCTTTCTTTACATAGATGTCAATTAAGATTCTAAATCACCTGAACTCTTGTCAAGTTTAATAGATGTAGTTTCTTCTTTACCGTTACGATAGTAAGTTATCTTAATGGTGTCTCCGATAGAATGATTGTAAAGAGCACTTTGTAAGTCTGTTGATGAAGCAATCTCTTTGTCATCTACTTTTGTAATAACATCGTATTTTTCAAGGTGACCATTTGCAG
Source organism: Streptococcus sp. Marseille-Q5855 (assembly GCF_946901985.1). NCBI lineage: Bacteria > Bacillati > Bacillota > Bacilli > Lactobacillales > Streptococcaceae > Streptococcus > Streptococcus sp. Marseille-Q5855. The sequence goes on along the minus strand of NZ_CAMPPR010000006.1, from coordinate 599,039 downwards.
GCATATTACTTTGCACAGAACGAACAACTATACCAGATGTTACACTGCTTGGAATATTAAGTCTTCTGATGTCGCTTGTACTTATATTAGATAAATTAACCATCTGGATTCCCAAAGCTGGGCGTGTCACTTTTCCGTTCTTTTCTAACTGTTCAATAATATTGATAGCATCATTTGCAGGAATTGCGAAACCAAGGCCTTCTACAGATGTTCCTCCATTTGTGGCAATTTTACTTGACGTAATTCCAATAACTTGTCCTTGGATATTGATAAGTGGGCCACCAGAGTTACCTGGGTTAATAGCAGTATCAGTTTGGATGGCTTTTGTAGAAATGGCTTGTCCATCTTCAGATTTTAAAGATACATTTCGATTAAGACTAGATACGATACCTTGAGTGACAGTATTTGCATATTCAGAACCTAACGGACTACCAATGGCAATAGCAGTTTCTCCTACGGTTAACTTGCTAGAATCACCAAACTCAGCTACTGTTGTCACTTTTTCTGAAGAGATTTTGACGACAGCAATATCAGAGAAAGTATCCGCTCCGACAATTTCTCCAGGTACTTTAGTCCCATCTGATAATCGAATATCTACTTTACTAGCACCATTTATAACGTGATTGTTGGTGACAATGTAAGCTTCTTTGTCATTCTTTTTATAAATAACCCCAGATCCTTCACTAGAGATTTGTTGAGAATCTGTATCAGTATCATCATTGCCAAATACGCTATTTTGTCTATTTGCCGAATAAGTAATAACGGATACAACAGCATCTTTTACTTTGTTAACAGCCTGCGTTGTTGAATTTTCATTCTTATAGGCAGTTTGTGTAATAGTACTATTGTTGTTAGAGTTGCTTACACTACTTTTTTGAGTTAGTTGAGTTATTGAAAAACTACCCAAGGCTCCACTAAAAAAGCTAATGACGATAACGACTACTAATTGAAACCCTTTTTTGTAAAATGTTTTTAAATGTTTCATATTTGCCTCCATATTTTTGAATTACTGAAAGTATAAACTGACTAGCTTAATTATAACTTAAACACAAAAGTTTTTCACAAATTGTGGATAACTTTTAAAAATCTGTGATTTTCTAGGTGAAAATTAACCTTTTATTTTGTGAATAAGATGTGAAAAAATAAAGAATATGTTAGAATAGAGTCATGAAAATTAAAGTTGTAACAGTTGGGAAACTGAAAGAAAAGTATTTAAAAGATGGTATCGCGGAGTATTCAAAACGAATTTCTCGATTTGCTAAGCTTGAAATGATTGAGCTAGCAGATGAAAAAACACCAGATAAGGCCAGTGAGTCAGAAAATCAAAAGATTTTAGAAATAGAAGGTCAGAGAATTTTATCAAAAGTTGGTGACCGTGATTTCGTTATTGTGTTGGCTATCGAAGGGAGAACTTTCTCCTCAGAAGAATTTAGTAAGCAGTTAGAAGAAGCTCCTATAAAAGGATTTTCTACTCTTACCTTTACTATTGGAGGGAGTTTAGGATTATCATCAGCTGTAAAAAAGAGAGCTAATCTTTCTGTCAGTTTTGGTCGCTTAACCTTGCCCCATCAGTTAATGAGACTAGTTCTTGCTGAACAAATTTATCGCGCTTTTACGATTCAGCAAGGCTCCCCCTATCATAAATAGAAAATTGACTTTTAATTGAATTTTTGGTAGAATAATTGTGTTAGGTCTCATAGCTCAGCTGGATAGAGCATTCGCCTTCTAAGCGAACGGTCGCAGGTTCGAATCCTGCTGGGATCAATATAGTAGTAAAGCTGGGAATTTTCCCGGCTTTTTTCTTAAAAAAGTACACTTGAGGAGAAAAAAATGACAGTTGAGAGAATTTTATCTAAAACGAAATTCCATTTTGTATAATGGTTTTTGTAAGTTAGCTTACAAGAAAAAACATTTTAGGAGATTTTATTATGAAAAACACAGTTAAATTGGAACAGTTTGTAGCCTTGAAGGAAAAAGACTTGCAGGAGATTAAAGGTGGGGAGATGAGACTGCCAAAAATCCTCCGTGATTTTATTTTCCCAAGAAAAAAGTAATAAAATAAGGGGAAAGAGTAATGAATTTATTTGGATTTGGGACAGTTATTGGTCATTTTTTAATTATTAGTCACAGTTACCGTTTAATTTGTAAAGATCAAATAAAATCAAAGGAACTATATTTTTTTGGTATCTATACATTACTAGTAGAAGCAGTACTTGAACTTTCCTTTTATCTTCTATATTTAGATGAAATAGTGATTGAAAGATTTTTATTTCCTTTGGGCTTATATTCCTATTTTCGATGGATTAAACAGTATGAGAGGGATAGAGGACTATTCCTAAGTTTACTACTATCTCTTTTATATGAGAGCACTCATAACTTTCTGTCCGTAACTTTCTCCTCTATAACAGGAGATAACTTTGTTTCACAATATCATGACCCATTCTTTTTCGTTGTAACGGTGTTGACCTATTTTGTTGTCTTAAAAATCATTCATTATTTCCATTTGGAACTAGCCTATTTTGACAAAGACTACCTCTATCCTTTTTTGAAAAAATTATTTTTTGCCTTACTACTGCTACATATAGTATCTTTTGTTTCAGATATGGTAAGTACGATTAAACATTTGAATAGTTTTGGAAGTATTTTATCATCTATTGTCTTTATTTCTCTACTTTTGACCTTTTTTGCAATGAATTCGCATAAAGAACAAATGGAGAAAGAGATTGCTTTGAAGCAGAAGAAATTTGAACAGAAACATTTACAGAATTATACAGATGAAATTGTTGGACTGTATAATGAAATCCGTGGTTTTCGACATGACTATGCTGGGATGCTTGTCAGTATGCAGATGGCAATTGACAGTGGTAATTTACAGGAAATTGACAGAGTTTACAATGAAGTTTTGGTCAAAGCAAATCACAAATTGCGTTCAGATAAGTACACTTACTTTGATTTGAACAACATAGAAGATTCAGCTTTACGAAGTTTGGTTGCTCAGTCAATTGTCTATGCTCGAAATAATGGTGTAGAGTTTACACTGGAAGTAAAAGATACGATTACCAAACTCCCAATTGAACTATTGGATTTGGTTCGTATCATGAGCGTTTTATTGAATAATGCTGTCGAAGGATCGGCTGATAGTTATAAAAAGCAGATGGAGGTAGCAGTTATTAAGATGGAAACTGAAACAGTTATTGTGATTCAGAATTCATGTAAAATGACGATGACTCCTTCAGGAGATCTATTTGCTTTAGGATTCTCCACTAAGGGAAGAAATCGCGGGGTAGGATTAAATAATGTGAAAGAACTACTAGATAAGTACAACAATATTATTTTAGAAACAGAGATGGAAGGCAGTACATTTAGACAAATCATTAGATTTAAGAGGGAATTTGAATGAAAGTTTTAATTTTAGAAGATGTTATTGAACATCAAGTGAGACTAGAGAGAATATTGGATGAAATTTCGAAAGAATCGAATATTCCTATTTCTTACAAGACAACAGGAAAAGTTCGTGAATTTGAAGAATACATTGAAAACGATGAAGTAAATCAGCTTTATTTCCTAGATATCGATATTCATGGAATTGAGAAAAAAGGGTTTGAAGTTGCCCAGTTTATTCGTCATCACAATCCTTATGCTATTATCGTCTTTATTACCAGTCGATCAGAGTTTGCGACTCTAACCTATAAATACCAGGTATCAGCCTTAGATTTTGTTGATAAGGATATCAATGATGAGTTATTTAAGAAGAGAATTGAGCAAAATATCTTCTACACTAAGAGTATGTTACTTGAAAATGAAGATGTGGTAGATTATTTTGACTACAATTACAAGGGAAATGATTTAAAAATTCCTTACCATGACATTCTATATATTGAAACGACAGGAGTCTCTCATAAATTGCGCATTATTGGTAAGAATTTTGCAAAAGAATTTTATGGTACCATGACAGATATTCAGGAAAAGGATAAACATGCTCAGCGATTTTATTCTCCTCATAAGTCATTTTTGGTAAATATAGGCAATATTAGAGAAATTGACCGAAAGAATCTAGAAGTTGTTTTCTATGAAGATCATCGCTGTCCTATTTCAAGGTTAAAAATTAGAAAATTGAAAGATATTTTAGAGAAAAAATCTCAAAAGTGATTGACAATTAGTAAGAAATTGATATAATGGTTATATCTGCTACAGATAGAAGGTCCGTTGGTCAAGGGGTTAAGACACCGCCTTTTCACGGCGGTAACACGGGTTCGAATCCCGTACGGACTATTTTATCCGCCATAGCTCAGTTGGTAGTAGCGCATGACTGTTAATCATGATGTCGTAGGTTCGAGTCCTACTGGCGGAGTATAGATAAAAGGGAACACAACTGTGTTCCTCTTTTTGTATCAATTTGTATCACCAAGCATCTTCATAAGGAAGTCTGTTATTTCTTGAGGACTTTCTTTTTTTCCGTGTGCAATCCAAGTTTGGCAGACACCAAAAAGTGCATGAGTTAGATAGATGCTACTATATTCTAATTCAGTGGTATTAAGATTCAGTTGCATAAATCGCTTTTGTAAATCTGTACTGAGCATGATATGAAGTTTATTTCTTAAGAAATTTTGGATTTCTTTGGTCCCATTTTCAGAAAGAAGGGCAGCCAGAAGTGGTTCTGACTCTAGATATTCAAATACTTCTAAAATAGCATCTCTTTTGTGATGAGCATGTTTTTGAAAAATATATTCAAATGTATGAAATAGCTTGCTTTGATAGTGCTCAATCATATCATACTTATCCTTATAGTGAGTATAGAAGCTGGAACGACTAATTCCGGCTTTTTCTGCTAACTTGACAGTAGAAATTTGATCAAATGGCTGTTCCATTAGTAATTGTACCATAGCATTTTCAATAGTTCGCTTTGTTTTTAAGCGTTTATTACTTTCTTTCATATTTCCTCCTTGTGAACAAATTAGACTATGTGTCTAAAAATTGATTTTTTATCTTGTAATTTAGATTTTTTAATGTATAATCTATTATATCAAAATTTTAGACAATATGTTTAAAAAAGGAGAAACTATGTTTAAAGAATGGAAAGCAATTTTTAAAAAACCAGCCTTTATTATTGTCATGATAGGAATTTCTCTTATTCCTGCTTTATACAACATCATATTTTTATCCTCAATGTGGGATCCATATGGTCAAGTGTCTGACTTACCTGTGGCAGTTGTCAATAATGATAAAGAGGCTTCCTATAATGGTAATACTATGGCAATAGGAAAAGACATGGTGTCCAATTTAAAAGAAAATAAAACCTTGGATTTTCATTTCGTGGATGAAGATGAAGGAAAGAAGGGATTGGAAGATGGCGATTACTATATGGTAGTGACTTTACCCAGTGATTTATCTGAAAAAGCAGCTTCTATTTTAACGGATCATCCAGAGCAAATGCAAATTGATTATCAGACTTCAAGTGGTCATAGCTTTATTGCCAGCAAGATGAGCGATTCTGCGATGACACAATTGAAGCAGAATGTTTCTACCCATGTAACTGAGACCTATACTAAAGCTTTATTTAACAAAATGGTCGATTTAAAGGATGGTATGAGTCAAGCAGCTTCTGGTAGTAAAAAATTAACTGATGGAGCGAATCAGTTAGTGGCAGGAAGTCAAACATTAACTACCAACCTACACTCTTTAGCAGCTTCAAGTTTAACATTTTCAAATGGAACGGAGCAGTTTACTAAAGGATTATCCTCTTATGTTTCTGGTGTCGAACAACTTCATCTTGGCTTAGGAAATTTTAATAGTGGTTTAGTTACATATACTGGTGCAGTGAGTCAATTAGATAGCGGGTTAGGTCAATTATCTTCTAAAAGTCCTGAATTAGTAAAGGGAATCAATCAGTTATATACTGGTGTAGAATCCTATACTGGCGGTGTTTCTCAGCTTAATGCTGGTCTTAATCAATTTTCATCTGGTGTTAGTGCTTATACAAACGGAGTGGGAAATCTTGCAACAGGTGCTAATCAGTTATCCAATCAATCAGCTACACTTCGAATGAGGGTGGAGCAATTAAGTGAAGGGATCCAACAACTTTCTAGCAAGTTAGATGCTTCGTCTGGGAAAAAAGATCAAATTAATCAATTATCTTCAGGTCTAAATCAGTTAAATAAAGCTATTCAAAATATTGATGTTGGAGATACAAAACAATTAGATTCTGTTTTATCAAGTATAGCATCTCTTTCTAATCAAATGTTAGCAAGTGCTCAGTCTGAAAAAACAACTACATTAGCCAATATTCAATCGACAGCAGCTTATCAATCATTGACAAGTGAGCAACAAGCTGAGATAAGAGCTTCTGTATCTCAAAATTCAACTGATGGTATTCAATCGGCTCAGTCAATTGTAGCTTTAGTTAAAGGTTTACAGGGAAGTTTAGAAAACTTACAAAATCAATCATCTAATCTTTCGATTTTAAAAAATCAAGCTAATCAAGTATTACCGTTTGCTTCTACTTCTTTGACAGGATTGTCAAGTGGATTAACAGAGATACAAGGAGCTGTTACTAGCAAATTAGTTCCTGCCAGTCAGTCAATTGCATCAGGTGTAAATGCATATACTGCAGGTATTGATAAAGTTTCTCAAGGCGCAAGTCAACTAAGTGAAAAGAATTCCACCTTGACAGGTAGTTTGAACCAATTAGTTTCAGGATCAACTACCTTGACACAAAAATCTTCTAACTTGACAGCAGGAGTTGGTCAATTAGTTGAAAAAACTCCAAAATTAGTGTCTAGTATTGAAAAATTATCAACTGGCTCCAATCAATTGAATCGAAAGAGTCAAGAATTGATAGCAGGAGTTGATAAATTGCAGTCAGGATCTAGCCAACTAGCTGACAAATCCAGTCAGTTAATTTCAGGTGCTTCTCAATTAGAAAGTGGAGCTAATAAATTGGCAGATGGAGCTGGGAAACTAGCAGAAGGTGGAACAAAGTTAACTTCTGGATTGGAAGGTTTACAGACAGGAGTTGTTTCTTTAGGACAAGGACTAAGTAATGCTAGTGATCAACTTAAATCAGCATCAACGGAATCTAAAAATGCAGAGATTTTGTCAAATCCACTCAATCTTTCCAAAACAGACAATGACCAAGTTCCTGTAAATGGAATCGCAATGGCTCCTTATATGATATCAGTTGCTCTCTTTGTTGCAGCAATATCAACGAATATGATCTTTGCGAAGTTGCCTTCAGGACGTCATCCAGAGAGTCGTTGGGCTTGGTTGAAATCTCGAGCTGAAATAAATGGTATTATAGCTGTTTTAGCAGGAATTTTGGTATATGGAGGAGTTCATCTTATTGGTTTAACTGCTAATCATGAAATGAGAACATTTATTCTCATTATCCTAACAAGTTTAGTATTCATGTCCATGGTAACCGCTTTAACAACATGGAATAGCCGTATAGGAGCTTTCTTTTCTCTTATTTTGCTTTTATTACAGTTAGCATCAAGTGCAGGTACCTATCCACTTGCTTTGACAAATAATTTCTTTAGAGCTATTAATCCTTGGTTACCAATGAGTTATTCGGTTTCTGGATTACGACAAACAATTTCTATGACAGGAAATATTCATCATCAAGTCATTTTCCTTGCTGTGATATTAGCCCTATTTACTGGTTTAGGTATGCTAGCCTATCGACCTAAGAAAATGGAAGAAGATTAAAAAAATCGACCAACTGGTCGATTTTTTTATGTCTTAGATGACTTTCGTTTGTGATTATAGATTCCAAATAGTAAAAGAGAAGTAAAGGAACAGATTGCTCCAACAACAAACCCATTGGGAATAAAGGAAAGTGTAATAGTTCCTTTTCCCTTAGGAATGTCAACTTTTATAAAACCAGTTTGAGCTTGTTTAATTTCTATTTTCTTACCATCTTGGTAGGCAGACCAACCTTTGTCATAAGGAATGGTGAAGAAAATAGATGTATCTTGTTGGACATCATATGTAGCAAAAACCTTGTTTTTAGAAGTTGATACTGTTACAGGTTGTTCTTTAATTTTTTGAATTGCCTCAGTTAAAGTTTGGGTATCTAAACGGTAGAAGGTAGGAGATTCAAATGATACTTGTGAATTTTCAGGGAAACTAACATGAATATTGAAAGTTTTTGTATATTTTGTATAGCCTAGATTAAAGAAGGAGAAGACATTATCAGTTGTAAAAGTTTTCTTTTCTCCATTTACAAGGATGTCAATCTTTTTTTGTTTGTCATTAGAAAAGTGAAGGTTTGTGAAAGAAAGATAAACTTGACTGTTTTCTGGCACTTCAATTTGATACTGGATTGCTGCATCCTCATTTGAAGAACCTGTGACACTAATCAAATCATTAGTATTTTCTGTTTTGTCATAAGGGATTGGAGAAAAATAATCAAAATCGACGTTAGCAAGTTGATTTAAAAACGAGGCCTGATTATCCAAGGTATGTTCATTGAACTTGACATCATTGTAAACAGATTGACTAGCAAATGCAATTGGAAGAGAGTATTGATTTTCATATAGGGTAAGATTATCTTTTTGATAGATATCTTTAAAACCATACTTATCAATAGGGGTTTCTGATATATTGTACTGGATACCAAATAAACTATCAGCTAAAATACTATTATTGGCATAACGGAGATTTAGATTAGTCCCAGAGGATTTAAAACCAAGTTTATCCAAAGTAGAGCTTGCTGAACGATTTCGAACAGATGAAAATTGAGAGATTCCATTGTAGTTGAATTTCATACTGTCATTTCCTGTTTGAGTCTCTAGTTTCTCAGTACGAGTAAATGGATTCCCAATATATGTTGAGAAAGATCCCATAGCTGGGATATCTCGATTATATGAACTTCGAGAAGCAAAACCCCATTCTTTAGCAATTCCGTCTATTTGAGATGAAGCATTTAAACTTATTTCAACCATTATAAATAAAGAAATTAGAATGGCAAATAGATTTACAGAGATAAACTTTTTGATAACTGCAAGGAGTAAAAGCGAATAGACAACCAAAAATTCAAGAGTAAGCAGAATATTCAAATCTGTTAAAAAAGAATAATGTGATTTTAGATAGATGGTAGCTAAAAATCCTGTTACTATAAGAAAAAGCGAAACTAAAAAATTCCAGACTTTAAGTTCTTTCAGACGCTTTAAGACTTCTGCTGCTGTGTAAATTAACAAGGTAGAGAAAATCCAAGCATAGCGATGTAAAAACATGTTTGGAGTATGCATGCCTTGCCAAAATAAATCAAGAGCTTCAATATAAAAGCTTGCAATTAGAAATGCAAAGAAGATTGCATAGATAAGTTTCACGTGAAACTTAATAGATTTCAGCGTAAAAAATAAAATGGTCAAAATAAAGGGAAGTAGTCCAACAAAAATCATTGGGATGGCCCCATACTTTGTTGTGTCAAAGGAACCAATGAATTGTTTAGCAAAGAGATCAAGATACCAGCTACTTTCAGTTTGAAACTTTGTAATTTCAGTTAATTTTTCCCCATGTGTCTGTAAATCAAATAGAGTAGGCAGAGTCAGAATCAAACTAGCCATACCAGCTAAAACGGAGGTGATTATGAAATCAAGAAAAGATGATTTTCGAGTTTTAAAGTCCCAAGAAATTTGACAGAGATACCAGAAAATAAGAAACAATACTGTCATATAGCCAAAATAATAATTTTGAATAAACAAAATTGACAGACTTGTAAAGTACAATAGGAATTTCTTTTCAGTGATAAGTAGCTGTAAACCAGTTATAATTAAAGGAATCAAGATAAAAACATCTATCCAGGTTTTTATCTCTAGTTGACTAACTGTGAAACTCATCAGAGCATAGGAACTAGATAAAGCTAGTTTTAAAGGCTTAGGAATCGATTGAAATAATTTATTTAAACTAAAGTAAGTTGACAGTCCAATCAATCCAAATTTTAAGAGAGTTGTCAGATAGACAGCATCTGGCATATTAGTTAGATCAAAAAAGTAAACTAGTGGTGAAAGGAAACTACCCAAGTAATAACTAGATAGGGCATAGAAATTTAATCCAAGGCCACTTGTAAAGGTGTAAAACAGACTACCATTTCCATGTAGGATATTTCGTAAGGCTACATCAAAAATAACGTATTGATGAAAGCCATCTCCTAATAGAGGAGAGTTGTCGCTATTCCAGTAGATACCTTGAGATAGATATACTCCTATCATAATGATTATGGGAATGATGAAAGAAACAAAATAGGTCCAATATGTTTTAAAAAATAATTTCATGTTACCTCATAAAATGTTATAAAACTCAGCTGGTTAACCCAACTGAGTTTTGAAGTTTTATTTAGTCTTTCCAAAGTTCTTTAACTTTTGCTTGTACTTCTGCATTTTCTAGGAATTCATCATAGGTTTCATCAATACGGTCAATGACGCCATTTTTAGACAAGACAATGATATGGTTAGCTAGAGTTTGAATAAACTCGTGGTCATGGCTGGCAAAGATGATTGATTCTTTAAAGTTTTTCAATCCATCGTTCAAGCTTGAGATAGATTCTAAGTCCAAGTGATTGGTTGGATCATCGAGGACAAGGACATTTGATTTTAATAGCATGAGTTTTGAAAGCATGACACGAACTTTTTCTCCCCCTGACAAGACGTTGACAGGTTTGTTAACCTCATCTCCAGAGAAGAGCATACGGCCAAGGAAACCGCGTAGGAAAGTATTGTCATCTTCTTCTTTACTTGCGAATTGACGCAACCAGTCAAGGATTGACTCTCCTCCTGCAAAATCTGCCGAGTTATCTTTTGGCAAGTAAGAACGGCTAGTAGTTACTCCCCACTTGACAGTTCCTTCATAATCAATGTCTCCCATGATTGCACGAATTAATGCAGTCGTTTGGATGTCATTTTGTCCAATAAGCGCTGTCTTATCACCTGGACGCAAGATAAAGCTGATATTATCTAAAATAGTCTCACCATCAATCTTTACAGTTAGATTTTCTACTGTCAAGAGATCATTACCGATTTCACGCTCTGCTTTAAAGTTGATAAATGGATATTTACGACTAGATGGTACAATTTCTTCAAGTTCAATCTTATCAAGCATTTTCTTACGTGATGTTGCTTGTCTTGATTTAGAAGCATTAGCAGAGAAACGAGCTACGAATTCTTGCAATTGCTTAATTTTTTCTTCTGCTTTAGCATTACGGTCTGCTAGCAATTTAGCAGCGAGCTCAGAAGATTCCTTCCAGAAGTCGTAGTTTCCGACATAGAGTTTGATTTTTCCAAAGTCAAGGTCGGCCATGTGAGTACATACTTTGTTTAAGAAGTGACGGTCGTGGGATACTACGATAACGGTGTTATCAAAGTCAATCAAGAAGTCTTCTAACCAAGTAATAGATTGGATGTCTAAACCGTTGGTAGGCTCGTCCAAGAGAAGAACATCTGGTTTACCAAAAAGTGCTTTGGCGAGGAGAACTTTTACTTTTTCACCGTTGGCCAATTCGCTCATGTTTTGATAGTGCAATTCTTCTGGAATGTTTAGGTTTTGAAGTAGTTGAGAGGCTTCGCTTTCTGCTTCCCAGCCTCCAAGCTCGGCAAACTCTCCTTCGAGTTCGGCAGCACGCACTCCATCCTCATCTGAGAAATCTTCCTTCATGTAGATAGCATCTTTCTCTTTCATGATGCTATAAAGTTTTTCATTTCCCATGATAACGACATCAATGGCACGTTCATCTTCATAGTCAAAGTGATTTTGACGAAGAACGGAGAGACGTTCATCTGGACCAAGAGAGATGTGACCAGTAGTAGGTTCGATATCTCCGGCTAAAATTTTTAAAAAGGTTGATTTTCCGGCACCATTAGCACCGATTAATCCGTAAGTATTTCCTTCTGTAAATTTGATATTGACATCATCAAAAAGTTTGCGATCACTAAAACGTAGTGAAACATCAGATACTGTAAGCAATGTTTTTCTCCTATATGTGTAATATATTTATTCTACTAGAAAATACGGAAATATTCAAATTTTTATCTGTCAATTTTGTGTAAATTACATTTACAGCATACTTTACACAAATCCGTAAATAGCAAGGTTGATTTATTTTGATAAATTGCGGTTATTTCATTAAAAAAATGCTATAATTGAAGGGACCATATCGAAGGAGAATAAAATGACTAAACCCATTATTTTAACAGGAGACCGTCCAACAGGAAAATTGCATATTGGACATTATGTTGGAAGTCTCAAAAATCGAGTATTATTACAGGAAGAGGATAAGTATGATATGTTTGTGTTCTTGGCTGACCAACAAGCTTTGACAGATCATGCTAAAGACCCTCAAACAATTGTAGAGTCTATCGGAAATGTGGCTTTGGATTATCTTGCAGTTGGATTGGATCCAAGTAAATCAACTATCTTTATTCAAAGTCAAATTCCAGAATTGGCTGAGTTGTCTATGTATTATATGAATTTGGTGTCATTAGCACGTTTGGAACGAAATCCGACAGTAAAAACAGAGATTGCTCAGAAAGGCTTTGGAGAAAGTATTCCGACAGGCTTCTTAGTCTATCCAATCGCTCAAGCAGCTGACATCACAGCTTTCAAAGCTGATTATGTTCCTGTTGGGACAGATCAGAAGCCAATGATTGAGCAAACTCGTGAAATTGTTCGTTCTTTTAACAATGCATATAACTGTGATGTCTTGGTAGAACCGGAAGGTATTTATCCAGAAAATGAGAGAGCGGGTCGTTTACCTGGTTTAGATGGAAATGCTAAAATGTCTAAATCCCTTAATAATGGTATTTATTTAGCTGATGATGCGGATACTTTGCGTAAAAAAGTAATGAGTATGTATACAGATCCAGATCATATTCGAGTGGAAGATCCAGGTAAGATTGAGGGAAATATGGTTTTCCATTATCTAGATGTTTTTGGTCGCCCAGAAGATGCTCAAGAAATTGCTGACATGAAAGAACATTATCAACGAGGTGGTCTTGGTGATGTGAAGACCAAGCGTTATCTACTTGAAATACTAGAACGTGAACTGGGTCCTATTCGTGAGCGCCGTATCGAATTTGCTAAGGATATGGGAGAAGTTTATAATATGCTTCAAAAAGGTAGTGAAAGAGCGCGTGAAGTTGCGGGTCAAACCCTATCTGAGGTTAAAGGGGCAATGGGACTTCATTACTTTAACTAAGTTTATTTTATAAGAAACTATCATTTCTATCTCAAAGAAAAGATAGTTTTTTATTTACCCCTGTAACATTTGACAAATTTTTATAGAATGGTATGATAGATACAATATAAAAAGAGTCAAGCTCAAAAAGAAAGAAAAGAGGAAACTTCGAATGTCTAATTGGGACACTAAATTTTTGAAAAAAGGTTTTACCTTTGATGATGTATTGCTTATTCCAGCTGAAAGTCATGTGTTGCCTAACGATGCAGATTTAACAACTAAATTGGCAGATAATCTGACTTTAAATATCCCAATTATTACCGCTGCCATGGACACAGTTACAGAGAGTCAAATGGCCATTGCTATTGCTCGTGCAGGTGGTCTCGGAGTTATCCATAAAAACATGTCAATTGCTCAACAAGCAGACGAGGTTCGTAAGGTAAAACGTTCTGAAAATGGGGTTATTATTGATCCGTTCTTCTTGACGCCTGAACATACAATTGCTGAAGCAGATGAGCTTATGGGTCGTTACCGCATCAGTGGTGTTCCAGTTGTTGAAACACTTGAAAATCGTAAATTGGTTGGTATTTTGACAAACCGAGATCTTCGTTTTATTTCAGATTATAATCAACCAATTTCAAACCATATGACTAGTGAAAATCTTGTGACTGCTCCTGTGGGTACAGATCTTGCAATAGCTGAGAGCATTCTTCAAGAACACCGTATTGAAAAGCTTCCGTTGGTAGATGAAGAAGGTCGTCTTTCTGGTTTGATTACTATCAAAGATATTGAAAAAGTTATTGAGTTTCCAAATGCTGCTAAAGATGAGTTTGGTCGTCTACTAGTTGCAGGTGCAGTAGGTGTTACTTCAGATACATTTGAACGTGCAGAGGCTCTTTTTGAAGCAGGAGCGGATGCGATTGTTATTGATACTGCACATGGTCATTCTGCAGGTGTCTTGCGTAAAATTGCTGAGATTCGTGCTCACTTCCCAGATCGTACTTTGATTGCTGGAAATATTGCAACTGCTGAAGGTGCACGTGCCCTTTACGAAGCAGGTGTAGATGTTGTCAAGGTTGGGATTGGACCAGGTTCTATCTGTACTACTCGTGTGATTGCTGGTGTTGGTGTTCCGCAAGTAACAGCTATCTACGATGCTGCAGCTGTTGCGCGTGAATATGGAAAAACGATCATTGCTGACGGTGGAATCAAGTATTCTGGAGATATTGTAAAAGCCCTTGCTGCAGGTGGAAATGCAGTTATGCTTGGATCTATGTTTGCTGGAACTGATGAAGCTCCAGGTGAAACTGAAATCTTCCAAGGACGTAAGTTCAAGACTTATCGTGGTATGGGATCAATTGCTGCTATGAAAAAAGGCTCAAGCGATCGTTACTTCCAAGGTTCTGTTAATGAAGCAAACAAACTTGTTCCAGAAGGAATTGAAGGTCGTGTTGCTTATAAAGGAGCGGCAGCTGATATTGTCTTCCAAATGATTGGCGGTATCCGATCTGGTATGGGTTACTGTGGTGCGGCTAACCTTAAAGAACTACATGATAATGCTCAATTTATTGAAATGTCTGGTGCTGGTTTGAAAGAAAGCCATCCTCATGATGTGCAAATTACTAATGAGGCACCAAATTATTCTATGTAAAAAACAATGAAAAGAACTCCCGTGAAAACAGGAGTTCTTTTACGATATTGTCAATTTTAATTTACACTAACTTTACCATCCTGAATAGTAAAGATACTTAGATTTTCTGGCAGATTTTGAAGATGATCTAAGCTTGTTGTTGTGATAAAGGTTTGGATTGAATGAGAAATCGTTTCTAATAATTTTAGTTGTCTAGTATTGTCAAGTTCGCTCATAACATCGTCAAGCAGTAATATTGGAGATTCTGTAGTAATGTTTTCCATTAATTCGATTTCTGCTAATTTTATCGAGAGGACGAGACTACGATGTTGACCTTGACTTCCAAAACTAGCATCCATCCCATTTATATAAAAAGAAATATCATCTCGATGAGGCCCAACACCAGTATTCTTTTTAAATAAATCTCTGGTCCTACTTTTTTCTAAAGCAATTTTGAAAGATTCTGATAAGTCTTCCTTGTCAGTTATCTTTACAGAAGATTGATAGGATATTGACAGTTCTTCAATCTGATTAGAAAGTTCAAAATGTTTCTTACAACCAAAATGCTCTAGTTTTTTTATGAAATCTAAGCGGTGATTCATTACACGACATCCATAATCAACTAGCTGATCATCTAAGACTGAAAGGAAGGTTTCATCTATTTTTTGAGCTGATTTTAGGTAAGTGTTTCTTTGCTTTAGGATGTGGTTATAATTGGTTAAGTCAGATAAATAGATTGGCTTGATTTGTCCAAGTTCCATATCAATGAATTTTCGTCGAACCGAAGGTGCTCCTTTAATTAGTTGTAAATCTTCAGGAGCAAATAAGACAACATTCATGTGTCCTACATAATCTGAAAGGCGTGCCTGTTTTAAATGATTAACTTTTGTCACACGTCCTTTTTGTGTTAGTTCGATTTCGAGGGGAATAGATCCCGTTTTTTTCTGAACAAGACCTGAAAGATGAAGTTGTTCCTCATCAAAATGAATGAGATTTTTATCTGTTCGAGTTCGATGACTACGCGTTAAGGCTAAAAAATAGATAGCCTCTAACATATTTGTTTTTCCTTGTGCATTACGTCCCAAAAAGACATTCAATTTAGGATTAAAGTCTATTTTCGTCTCTTTGTAATTACGAAAAGTCTTGAGAGATAGGTGTTGTAGCCACATGATTATCTACCAGGGAATCGCGGAGCTTGTTTGCTTTTTGGTGATGAAGTAGGTTTAGAGTTGTCTTTTTTTACTCCTTTATTCATCTCCTTAACAAGTTTAGCGATTCGTTCTTTTTCAACTTTATCAGCTTGGTATTCATCTAGTTCTTCAGAAGTAGGTTGTGTCAACAAGATGTCAATATTCATGTCAGGGATGTCAACTTTATCGCCAATACGAAGTTTTTTACCGCGACGACTCTCTAATTCCCCATTAAAGTAAACAGAATGTTCAGAGAGAAAGGATTTGATAGCTCCTCCGCTATGTGTAATTCCAAGTTCTTTGAGTAGTGCTTGGAGAGTAATAAATTCTTCAAATAATTTGTATTCCATAATTCACCTCAATCTTTGGTATTATACCATATTTTCCTAAAAATAGTGAGAGAAACAGGGAGAAATGTAAGCGATTTTTATTTCAAAAGTGTTACAGAGAACAAGAAAATTTCAGGTTTTCGTGATATAATAGAAGTCTGTATATAAGGAGGTAAATCATGGAGTTAGTGCATGGAATTTCAACACATTTTATCCAATCAAAAAAGTTTAAAACGAACAAAATCGCCGTGCGTTTTACCACTCCATTATCCCTCGATACGATTGCAGGTCGCATGTTGAGTGCGAGTATGCTAGAGACTGCTAATCAGATGTACCCCACTTCTCAAGATTTGAGAAGACATTTAGCCAGTCTATACGGTACAGATATGTCAACCAATTGTTTCAGAAGAGGGCAAAGTCACATTGTAGAATTGACATTTACCTATGTTCGTGATGAGTTTTTAAGTAGGAAAAATATGCTAACTTCTCAGGTTTTGGAACTTGTAAAAGAAACTCTTTTTTCACCCGTAGTAGTTGATAATGGGTTTGATTCGGCCTTATTTGAAATTGAGAAAAAGCAATTGCTAGCAAGTTTAGCAGCTGATATGGATGATTCTTTTTATTTCGCACATAAAGAATTAGATAAATTATTTTTTCATGATGAACGTCTCCAATTGGAATATAGTGATTTACGAAATCGTATTTTAGCTGAAACTCCACAAAGTTCTTATTCTTGTTTCCAAGAATTTTTGGCCAATGATCGAATCGATTTCTTTTTCCTAGGTGATTTTAATGAGGTTGAAATTCAAAATGTATTAGAATCATTTGCCTTTAAAGGTCGAGAAGTGGATGTGAAGATTCAATATTGCCAACCTTATTCCAATATCTTGCAAGAAGGCATGGTTAGGAAAAATGTGGGACAGTCTATTTTAGAGTTGGGATATCATTGCTCTGCTGAATATGGTGATGAGCAACATTTCCCCATGATTGTAATGAATGGTTTACTTGGTGGATTTGCTCACTCTAAACTATTTACAAATGTCCGTGAAAATGCTGGATTGGCTTATACTATTTCAAGTCAGCTTGATTTGTTTAGTGGATTCTTGAGGATGTATGCTGGTATCAATCGAGAAAATCGTAACCAGGCTCGTAAAATGATGAATAATCAACTGATTGATTTAAAAAAAGGATATTTTACAGAGCTTGAGTTAGAGCAGACCAAGGAAATGATTCGTCGGTCTTTGTTACTTTCTCAAGATAATCAATCTTCATTGATTGAACGTGCTTATCAAAATGCCTTACTTGGAAAATTTTCGGCAGACTTTAAAAGTTGGATTGCAAAACTCGAGCAAGTTGCCAAAGATGATATTTGTAGAGCAGCTAATAATGTGAAACTACAGGCGATTTACTTTATGGAAGGAATAGAATGACAAAGGTTATTTTTGAAGAAAAATACTATCCAGCTGTAAAAGAAATGGTTTATCGGACTCGTTTGGCCAACGGATTGACAGTTGCTCTTTTGCCTAAAAAGGAATTTAAAGAGGTTTACGGGAGTGTCACTGTTCAGTTTGGTTCAGCAGATGCGCTTGTCACAGGAGTTGACGGAGCTGTAAAACAATATCCTGCAGGAATTGCTCATTTTCTTGAACATAAATTATTTGAAAGAGAAGATTCTAGCGACTTGATGTCGGCTTTTACGAGTCTAGGTGCAGATAGTAATGCCTTTACAAGCTTTACAAAAACAAGTTATCTTTTTTCAGCAACGGATCATTTTTTAGAAAATTTAGACTTACTTGATGAATTGGTAACATCAGCACACTTTACTGAAGACTCCATTCTGAGAGAGCAGGATATTATCCAGCAAGAACGAGAAATGTATCAAGATGATCCAGATTCGTGTTTATTCTTTTCAACTTTAGCGAATTTGTATCCAGGAACACCTTTAGCAACTGATATAGTTGGTAGTGAGGAGTCCATTTTCCAAATCAATCTAACTAATTTGCAAGAAAATTTTACAAGATTTTACAAACCTGTAAACATGTCTCTGTTTTTAGTTGGTAATTTTGATGTGGATCAAGTACAGGACTACTTTGAAAGAAAAGAACGTAAAGATTTAGATGTTCAGGAAGTAGCAAGAGAAAAGTTTGTTTTACAAGATGTAAAGCAAACAGACAGTATGAGAATGGAAGTGTCTTCTCCTAAATTAGCGATTGGGATTAGAGGTAAGCGAGAAGTTGCTGAGGCGGATTGCTATCGATATCATATTTTATTAAAATTATTGTTTGCAATGATGTTTGGTTGGACTTCGGATCGTTTTCAAAAGTTATATGAATCAGGTAAAATAGATGCTTCCTTATCTCTTGAAATTGAAGTAACAAGTCGCTTTCATTTTGTCATGTTGACAATGGATACGAAAGAGCCAGTTGCTTTATCTCATCAATTTAGGAAGGCCATTCGTAATTTTACAAAGGATTTAGATATTACAGAGGAACATTTAGATATTATCAAAAGAGAGATGTTTGGCGAATTTTTCAGTAGCATGAACTCTCTTGAATTTATTGCAACGCAATATGATGCTTTTGAACATGGTGAGACAATTTTTGATTTGCCGAAAATTTTACAGGAAATTACTTTAGAGGATGTCCTTGATGCTGGACATCATTTAATAGATGATGGTGACATAGTTGATTTTACAATATTCCCATCGTAGTAACCTATCATAATAGACACTAGAAAGAAGGGATGACAAGTATGAGAAAAAAAACAATTGGAGAGGTTTTACGATTAGCTAGAATCAATCAGGGATTGAGTTTAGATGAATTGCAGAAAAAGACAGAAATCCAGTTAGATATGTTGGAAGCAATGGAAGCAGACGATTTCGATCAACTTCCAAGTCCTTTTTACACGCGTTCTTTCTTGAGAAAATATGCATGGGCTGTTGAGTTAGATGACCAAATTGTCTTGGATGCTTATGATTCTGGGAGTATGATTACTTATGAGGAAGTAGATGTTGATGAAGACGAGTTGACAGGTCGTAGACGTTCAAGTAAGAAAAAGAAGAAAAAAACATCCTTTTTACCTTTATTTTATTTTATCCTTTTTGCCTTATCTATTTTAATTTTTGTGACCTATTATGTTTGGAACTATATTCAAACCCAACCAGAGGGGCCTTCTCTTTCTAATTACAGTGTGGTTCAATCAACAAGTTCGATAAGTTCAACTAGCTCTGTTCCCCACTCCTCAAGTAGTAGTTCATCTAGTATAGAATCAGCTATAAGTGTATCAGGTGAAGGAAATCATGTAGAAATCGCTTATAAGACAAGTAAGGAAACAGTTAAACTGCAATTGGCAGTTTCAGATGTTACAAGTTGGGTCAGCGTTTCAGAAAGCGAACTTGAGGGCGGTGTAACCTTATCACCGGATAATAAAAGTGCAGAAGCAACAGTTGCAACTAAAAGTCCTGTAACCATTACGTTAGGTGTTGTAAAAGGTGTTACTTTGACAGTAGATAATCAGACTGTTGATTTATCGAAGTTAACAGCTCAAACTGGACAAATCACTGTAACCTTTACTAAAAATTAAGGAAAAACGAATGAAAAAAGAACAAATTCCCAATCTCTTAACAATAGGTCGAATTCTCTTTATACCTATTTTTATCTTTATTTTAACAGTAGGAAATTCGATAGAGAGTCATATAGTAGCAGCTATTATCTTTGCGATTGCCAGTATTACAGATTATTTAGACGGATATTTAGCTCGTAAATGGAATGTGGTCAGTAATTTTGGTAAATTCGCAGATCCTATGGCGGATAAGTTACTAGTTATGTCGGCTTTTATTATGTTGATTGAGTTAGGTATGGCTCCAGCTTGGATTGTTGCAGTGATCATCTGTCGTGAGTTAGCTGTGACAGGTTTAAGGCTTTTATTGGTTGAAACTGGTGGAACAGTTTTAGCAGCAGCAATGCCTGGAAAAATTAAAACTTTCAGTCAGATGTTTGCGATTATTTTCTTGCTATTACATTGGACTTTGCTTGGTCAAGTTCTACTTTATATAGCCTTATTTTTCACTATCTACTCTGGCTATGATTATTTCAAGGGTAGTGCCTATGTATTTAAAGGGACATTTGGTTCGAAATGAAATCAATAATTGATGTAAAAAATCTTTCTTTTCGTTATAAGGAAAGTCAGGAATATTATGATGTGAAAGATATTACGTTTCACGTGAAACGTAGGGAATGGCTTTCGATTGTAGGGCATAATGGTAGTGGTAAATCAACGACGGTTCGCTTAATTGATGGCTTACTGGAAGCAGAATCCGGAGAGATTGTAATTGATGGCCAACGGCTAAGTGAGGAAAATGTTTGGAACATACGCCGTCAAATCGGTATGGTTTTTCAAAATCCAGACAATCAATTTGTTGGAGCGACTGTTGAGGATGATGTTGCCTTTGGTTTGGAAAATCAGGGACTTTCTCGTCAAGAAATGAAAAAGAGAGTGGAAGAAGCTCTGGATTTGGTTGGCATGTTGGACTTTAAAAAGAGAGAGCCAGCGCGTCTATCAGGTGGCCAAAAGCAACGTGTGGCTATTGCAGGTGTTGTAGCCCTAAGACCAGCGATTCTAATCCTAGATGAGGCAACGAGTATGTTGGATCCTGAGGGTCGTAGAGAACTGATTGAGACAGTAAAAGGAATTCGGAAAGACTATGATATGACGGTCATTTCCATTACACATGATTTGGAAGAAGTTGCCATGAGTGACCGCGTATTGGTCATGAAAAAAGGGGAAATTGAATCAACTAGTAGTCCAAGAGAACTTTTCTCTCGAAATGATTTAGATCAAATCGGATTAGACGATCCTTTTGCCAATCAATTAAAACATTCTTTGAGCCAGAATGGCTATGATTTGCCTGAAAATTATTTGACAGAAAGTGAGCTAGAGGATAAGCTATGGGAATTGCTCTAGAAAATGTGAGTTTTACATATCAAGAAGGGACTCCTTTAGCTTCAACAGCTTTGTCGGATGTTTCTTTGACGATTGAAGATGGTTCTTATACGGCTTTAATTGGCCATACAGGTAGTGGCAAATCAACTATTTTACAACTCTTAAATGGTTTATTGGTTCCAAGTCAAGGGAGCGTGCGGGTTTTTGATACCTTAATCACCTCGACTTCTAAAAATAAAGATATTCGTCAAATTAGAAAACAGGTTGGTTTGGTATTTCAGTTTGCTGAAAATCAAATTTTTGAAGAAACAGTATTGAAAGACGTTGCTTTTGGACCACAAAATTTTGGAGTTTCTGAAGAAGATGCGGAGCAGATTGCGCGTGAGAAACTGGCTCTGGTTGGAATTGATGAATCACTTTATAATCGTAGTCCGTTTGAGCTGTCAGGTGGCCAAATGAGGCGTGTCGCCATTGCAGGCATACTTGCCATGGAACCAGCCATATTAGTCTTAGATGAGCCCACAGCAGCCCTAGATCCCTTGGGAAGAAAAGAGCTGATGAATTTGTTCAAAAAACTCCACCAGTCAGGGATGACCATTGTCTTGGTAACGCATTTGATGGATGATGTTGCTGAATATGCAAATCAAGTCTATGTGATGGAAAAGGGACGTTTAGTTAAGGGTGGTAAACCAAGTGATGTCTTTCAAGATGTTGTCTTTATGGAAGAAGTGCAGTTGGGAGTACCTAAACTTACAGCTTTTTGTAAACGATTGGCTGATAGAGGAGTGTTATTTAAACGATTACCGATTAAGATAGATGAGTTCAAGGAGTCGCTAAATGGATAGTATGATTTTGGGGCGTTATATCCCAGGGGATTCGATTGTTCACCGGTTGGATCCACGTAGCAAATTGCTTGCTATGATGCTACTGATTTTGATTGTGTTTTGGGCTAATAATCCCTTGACGAATCTGATTCTTTTTATAGCGACAGGGATATTTATTGCCTTGTCAGGAGTATCTCTCTCATTTTTTATTCAGGGCTTGAAATCTATGTTTTTCTTGATTGCCTTCACAACTATTTTTCAACTGTTTTTCATTTCTAATGGGAATGTTTTATTTGAGTTTTCGTTTGTGAGAATCACAGATTATGCTTTGCAACAAGCTGGGATTATTTTTTGTCGCTTTGTATTGATTATTTTCTTTTCCACTTTGTTAACCTTAACGACCATGCCCTTAAGTTTGGCATCAGCTGTCGAAGCTTTGTTAGCGCCTTTAAAGCGTGTGAAAGTTCCAGTTCATGAAATCGGTTTGATGCTGTCTATGAGTTTGCGTTTTGTTCCAACCTTGATGGATGATACGACGCGGATTATGAATGCACAGAAAGCGCGTGGAGTGGATTTTGGTGAAGGAAGCATTGTTCAAAAAGTAAAGGCGATGATTCCCATTTTGATTCCTCTTTTTGCGACAAGTTTAAAACGTGCGGATTCCTTGGCTATCGCCATGGAAGCGCGTGGTTATCAGGGTGGAAAAGGTAGAAGTCAATACCGACAATTGAAATGGACGCGAAAGGATACGCTGACCATTCTTGTTATTCTTGTACTTGGTTGTTGCTTATTTTTCTTAAAATCTTAGTAGCTTTCAGGAATTTATAAAAAAGTTACTGTAACAGTTTTTGATATAAAGGTAGGGATATGAACCGTTTTAAAAAATCGAAATATGTCATTATTATTTTTGTCACTGTTCTGCTTGTCTCAGCTCTCTTAGCGACGACTTATTCAAGTACAATTGTGACAAAATTAGGAGATGGAATCTCATTGGTTGATAGAGTTGTGCAAAAACCTTTTCGGTGGTTTGATTCTGTCAAATCAGATTTGGCTCATTTGACACGAACATATAATGAAAATGAAAGTTTGAAGAAACAGATTTACCAATTAGAAGTTAAATCAAATGAGGCGGAAAGTTTAAAGACGGAAAATGAACAACTGCGCCAATTGCTTGATATGAAGTCCAAGTTGCAAGCTACAAAGACTTTGGCAGCAGATGTTATTATGCGTTCTCCGGTATCTTGGAAGCAGGAATTGACCTTAGATGTAGGTAAATCAAAAGGGGCTTCTGAGAACATGTTAGCTATTGCAAATGGTGGCTTGATTGGGAGTGTTTCAAAAGTAGAGGAGAACTCTACTATGATCAACCTTTTGACAAATACGGAAAATGCAGATAAGATTTCTGTTAAAATTCAACACGGCACTACCACAATTTATGGGATTATTGTTGGCTATGACAAGGAAAATGAAGTTCTCAAAATTAGTCAATTAAATAGTAGTAGCGATATTAGTGCAGGAGATAAGGTGACCACTGGTGGATTAGGAAACTTTAACGTTGCGGATATTCCTGTTGGTGAAGTGGTTGCCACAACTCATAGTACAGACTATTTGACACGAGAAGTAACTGTTAAATTGAGTGCAGATACTCATAATGTAGATGTGATAGAATTAGTGGGGAATTCATAATGAGACAGTTGAAGCGGGTTGGAGTGTTTTTATTGCTTCCTTTCTTTGTTCTAATTGACGCCCATATTAGCCAGCTTCTGGGCTCGTTTTTCCCCCATGTACATTTGGCTAGTCATTTTCTTTTTCTATTTCTCTTATTTGAGACGATAGAAGTATCAGAGTATCTCTACCTAGTCTATTGTTTTGTGATAGGCTTGGTTTACGATGTTTACTTTTTCCATCTAATAGGGATTGCAACTCTCTTATTTATCTTATTGGGAGCCTTTCTTCATAAATTGAATAGTGTTATTTTATTGAATCGTTGGACAAGAATGCTCTCTATGATTGTCCTGACCTTCCTGTTTGAAATGGGTAGTTATCTTTTGGCTTTTATGGTAGGGCTGACAGTGGATAACATGTCGATTTTTATAGTCTATAGCTTGGTACCGACGATGATTTTAAATTTTTTATGGATTACTGTTTTTCAATTTATTTTTGAAAAATATTATCTATAAGAACGACATATAAATGTAACAAAGGCGTAATATTTATTGGAGTTTTTTTTGGTATACTAGTATTGTCTTAAACAGAAGGAGTATTTATTAACCATGAAGAAAAAAATCTTAGCCTCGCTTTTATTAAGTACAGTAATGGTTTCCCAGGCAGCAGTATTGACGACTGCCCATGCAGAAACGACTGATGACAAAATTGCTGCTCAAGATAATAAAATTAGTAACTTAACAGCACAACAAGAAGAAGCACAAAAACAAGTTGATCAAATTCAGGAGCAAGTATCTGCTATTCAAGCAGAGCAATCTAACTTGCAATCTGAAAATGATAGATTACAAGCAGAATCTAAGAAACTCGAGGGTGAGATTACAGAACTTTCTAAAAACATTGTTTCTCGTAACCAATCTTTGGAAAAACAAGCTCGTAGTGCTCAAACAAATGGAGCCGCAACTAGCTATATCAATACCATTGTAAACTCAAAATCAATTACAGAAGCTATTTCACGTGTTGCTGCAATGAGTGAAATCGTATCTGCCAACAACAAAATGTTGGAACAACAAAAGGCAGATAAAAAAGCTATTTCTGAAAAACAAGTAGCAAACAATGAAGCAATCAATACTGTAATTGCTAATCAACAAAAATTGGCAGATGATGCTCAAGCATTGACTACTAAACAGGCAGAACTAAAAGCTGCTGAATTGAGTCTTGCTGCTGAGAAAGCGACAGCTGAAGGGGAAAAAGCAAGTCTATTGGAACAAAAAGCAGCAGCTGAGGCAGAGGCACGTGCAGCTGCGGCAGCAGAAGCAGCTTATAAAGAAAAACAAGCTAGCCAACAACAATCAGTACTTGCTTCAGGTAATACAAACCTAACAGCACAGGTACAAGCAGTATCTGAATCTGCAGTAGCACCTGTTCAGGCTAAAGTACGTCCAACATATAACACGGATGCCTCAACTTATCCAATTGGAGAATGTACCTGGGGAGTTAAAACATTAGCACCTTGGGCTGGAGACTATTGGGGTAATGGAGCACAGTGGGCTACAAGTGCAGCAGCAGCAGGATTCCGTACAGGATCGACACCTCAAGTTGGAGCAATTGCATGTTGGAACGATGGTGGATATGGACACGTAGCGGTTGTTACAGCTGTTGAATCAACAACACGTATCCAAGTATCAGAATCAAACTATGCAGGTAATCGCACACTTGGAAACCACCGTGGATGGTTTAATCCAACAACGACTTCTGAAGGTTTTGTGACATATATTTATGCAGACTAATTACAGAGGGACTCGAATAGAGCCCTCTTTTTCAGTTTTTACCAGGGACAATAACGAGGTAAATTCCCAAACTAAGTTCCACCGCTAGTAGAAGTGGAAGTTAATCTGATAAAAATTGTAAAAACCAGTGGAAATCCATGTCAGGGTAAGTTCCACTGGTTTTACTAATGCTTGATTTTATTGCTTTTGTAGCCAAAATGAATCGAAAAAAAGAGCGCACAAAATCCTCTTATCTGAAAGCGTTTCAGATTAAGTTCCGCTATGGTGGAAGTTAGTGTGAGACGTTTGAATAGGGTTTTAGGTTAGTTTTTAGAACTTATGTTGGAGTAATTTAGAAGACTGACAGACGTCTTCTGCAGGTATTTTAGAAATGCCGAGAAGCTTAGGAATTTCTTCTCCATAAGTAAAGGCAAAGAGTTCATAAGCTGACTTTCCATTCAAAGCAGCACGTTTGACGCTGTTGACATGAGAGCAGACGAGATTGATGTCCTCTTGAGTTAAATTGTCAAAAGAAGTTCCTTTAGGTAGAATGTCGCGAATCAGCGTGTGATTTTTCTCAATTCTCCCTTTCTGGTCAGAGCGATTAGGGTCACAAAAGAAGAGTTTACTCTCTCCTCGCACATCCATTTCGATGTCATCAACCCTGGCAAACTCTCCACCATTATCTGTCAGGATGACAGGGAAGAGTTGGAAGAAATTTTTATCCGCTTCATGAAGAGTGTTCTTGATGGCATAGAGGTGTTTGGTAACCTCAAGGGCAGTTTTATTCCCCAGAAGCCTAGCGAAGATAAAGTTACAGAAAGATAGATTAAAGGTGAGTAGGACTTTACATCCTATCCTGCCCATAACGGTGTCCATTTCCAACCAAGAGTCTAGTTGGTTAAGGGATAAATAATTTTGGAAATCCTCATAGGAGCGGCCTTTTTGGGCTTCTTTAGGAATGGAAGGTAGCTTACTTTTTCTTCTTTCTTTAAATTTAACGGCTCTGGCTAGGTCAATAGGAGCGATAGACAGGTACCCTTTTCGGATGTGTCGATAGACAGTTGAGGAGCTAACATCGAGGTTATGAGTTTTCAGAATATGATAGATGTGTTGTCCCTTTTTAACCCCATCAGAAATGACTTTATCTATGTCCCAGAAAGTCTGAGAATTAAGAGGAGTTCCTTCACGAGCTTCGACAAGAGTTTGTTCGTATTGTTTTTGAGCTTGCTTAGCGAGGTAGAAGATCTTCTTATAGCCACAATTCTGTCTTCTTTTAGGGCAGCCGTTACAGACAAAGGGAGATTTGTCGAGTAGAGGGCAAGGAAGGTTATGGCATGTAGACTCTCGGATTTGTCTGTTTCGTTTGACTTCTTTAGAAACAGTAGTCGGGTCTTTTAGAATGGATTGTCCAATAGCTTTGAAGGTTTCACTGCGCTCTAAACCTAATTGGATATCATTACGGTCTGAAAGGGTAAGGTGTTTATGTTTTGTCATAGTAGACCTCGTTTCTAACTCAAACGTCTCACACTTAATTCCACCATAAAAATCCGTTTTAGACTAATTTCCACTTTGGTCAGGCAAGTGGAAGTTACTTTGAGAAGTTACAGGGACAATAACGATTAAAAATCCCATCAAAATAGCTTGAAAATATCGAAAAAGTATGGTAGAATAAAAATTGTCGTGTGAACGATAATACTCATTCTTGATGAATTGTGAAGCAGTTGCCCTTGGGTCGTTTTGCGAGTTGAAGTCAAGAAGAGGAAAAAAACAAAAAGGAGAAATACTCATGGCAGTAATTTCAATGAAACAACTTCTTGAGGCTGGTGTACACTTTGGTCACCAAACTCGTCGCTGGAACCCTAAGATGGCTAAATACATCTTTACAGAGCGTAACGGAATCCACGTTATCGACTTGCAACAAACTGTAAAATACGCTGACCAAGCATACGACTTCATGCGTGATGCAGCAGCTAACGATGCAGTTGTATTGTTCGTTGGTACTAAGAAACAAGCAGCTGATGCAGTTGCTGAAGAAGCAGTACGTTCAGGTCAATACTTCATCAACCACCGTTGGTTGGGTGGAACTCTTACAAACTGGGGAACAATCCAAAAACGTATCGCTCGTTTGAAAGAAATCAAACGTATGGAAGAAGATGGAACTTTTGAAGTTCTTCCTAAGAAAGAAGTTGCACTTCTTAACAAACAACGTGCACGTCTTGAAAAATTCTTGGGTGGTATCGAAGATATGCCTCGTATTCCAGATGTGATGTACGTAGTTGACCCACATAAAGAGCAAATCGCTGTTAAAGAAGCTAAGAAATTGGGAATCCCAGTTGTAGCGATGGTTGACACAAACACTGATCCAGATGATATCGATGTAATCATCCCAGCTAACGATGATGCTATCCGCGCTGTTAAATTGATCACAGCTAAATTGGCTGACGCTATCATTGAAGGACGTCAAGGTGAAGATGCAGTAGCGGTTGAAGCAGAATTTGCAGCTTCAGAAACTCAAGCAGATTCAATTGAAGAAATCGTTGAAGTTGTAGAAGGCGACAACGCTTAATTCATATAAATAGTAATTACCTAGGAGGGCGGGGCTTAGCCCGGCTCTCCTATTTTTAAAAAATATAGGAGAATAAAAATGGCAGAAATTACAGCTAAACTTGTAAAAGAGTTGCGTGAAAAATCTGGTGCCGGTGTTATGGACGCTAAAAAAGCATTGGTTGAAGTGGAAGGCGATATCGAAAAAGCGATTGAATTGCTTCGCGAAAAAGGTATGGCAAAAGCAGCTAAGAAAGCTGACCGTGTTGCTGCAGAAGGTTTGACTGGTGTTTATGTTGACGGTAACATTGCAGCAGTTGTTGAAGTAAATGCTGAAACTGACTTCGTTGCGAAAAACGCTCAATTTGTTGAGTTGGTAAACGCAACAGCTAAAGCAATCGTTGAAGGAAAACCAGCTAATAATGAGGAAGCACTTGCTTTGACTATGCCTTCAGGTGAAACTCTTGAAGCTGCATACGTATCTGCAACAGCGACTATCGGAGAAAAAATCTCATTCCGTCGCTTTGCTTTGATTGAAAAAACAGATGCACAACACTTCGGAGCATACCAACACAACGGTGGACGTATCGGTGTTATCTCTGTAATCGAAGGTGGAGACGAAGCACTTGCTAAACAAATTTCAATGCACATTGCTGCTATGAAACCAACAGTTCTTTCATACAAAGAATTGGATGAGCAATTTGTTAAAGATGAGTTGGCACAATTGAACCACGTTATCGACCAAGATAACGAAAGCCGTGCAATGGTTAACAAACCAGCTCTCCCACACTTGAAATATGGATCAAAAGCTCAATTGACTGATGATGTTATTGCTCAAGCTGAAGCTGACATCAAAGCTGAGTTGGCTGCAGAAGGCAAACCAGAAAAAATCTGGGACAAAATCATCCCAGGTAAAATGGATCGCTTCATGCTTGACAATACTAAAGTTGACCAAGCTTACACACTTCTTGCACAAGTTTACATCATGGATGACAGCAAGACAGTTGAAGCATATCTTGAATCAGTTAACGCTTCAGTAGTTGAGTTCGCTCGCTTTGAAGTTGGTGAAGGTATTGAGAAAGCTGCAAACGACTTTGAAGCTGAAGTTGCAGCTACAATGGCAGCAGCCTTGAATAACTAATTATAGAAAGGAAGTAAATTTGCTTCCTTTTTTCTATGCAGTCGATCCTTATAGGGAGAACTTCCTATTTTCAAGGTAAAAATAAAAAGCCCTATAATAAGGGCCAATTGTATTTAGGAGACTAAACTTCAAATTCATAGAGTGCTGTAGAGAGATAACGTTCACCGTTATCTGGTGCTAGAGCAAGGACTTTTTTACCTGAACCTAATTTTTTGGCAATTTCGATGGCTCCGTAGATAGCTGCAGCTGAAGAAATCCCTACAAGGAAGCCTTCTTTTCCACCAATTTCACGTCCGAGTGCAAGAGCATCATCTGATGTTACACGAACAATACCATCATAGGCGTTTGTATCAAGTGTATCAGGAATAAATCCAGCTGAGATACCTTGAATTTTGTGAGGACCAGGTTTTTCACCAGATAGAATAGCAGATTCATCAGCTTCCACTGCATAAACTTGAATGTTTGAATTTGCTGATTTGAGTGCATGAGAAACACCAGAAATTGTTCCACCGGTACCAACCCCAGCAACAAAGGCATCTAATCCATCTTTACCGAAAGCAGCTAGTATCTCAGCTCCTGTTGTTCTTTCGTGTACTTCTGGATTAGCTGGGTTGTCAAATTGAAGAGGAAGGAAACCATCACGTTCAGCAGCGATTTCTTGAGCCTTAGCAATAGCACCTTTCATTCCCTCGCTACCAGGAGTTAGGACGAGTTCAGCACCATAAGCTTGGATAATCTTACGTCGTTCCACACTCATAGTTTCAGGCATAACGATAACAACTTTATACCCTTTAGCAGCCCCTACCCATGAAAGTCCAATACCAGTGTTTCCACTTGTTGCTTCAACAATAGTAGAACCAGGTTTCAGAATACCGTCTTGTTCAGCTTTTTCAATCATGCTAAGAGCAATACGGTCTTTTACAGAAGAACCAGGGTTAAATGCTTCAAGTTTTACATAGACATCTGCAGCACCTTCTGGCACAATGTTGTTTAGTTTAACAATCGGAGTTTGACCGATTAGTTCAGTAATGTTGTTATAAATAGACATATGAATACCTCTTTGTATAAGATATATCTAGTATAACGCTATCTATACCATTTGTAAAATATAGAAATCCTATCGAAGTGATAGGATTTTTTTATATCACAGGTCTAAGCCATTAATTTTTAAGCGATTGTGATAAGTTAATTTTAGTAAATAGGTGTAAAGAAGAAAGTTATCAGTTTTCTTTTTGAATTGCTTCATTTTCTAGTAACTCTTGGCAAGAACCTTTTTATGTTGCTAATTAAAGTAGCGGTGAAAATATCAGTGAAACACTGTATTATCTATTGTTTACACTAGGTTTACAGGAACCTCAACTTCGCGTAAACCTTGATCAGTTAAAGTGACTTTTCCATTAAAAAACTCCACCAGTGCAGCTTTAATAGTTTCTTTTTCTTCTTTATCAACATAAATCATCGTATCGACTTGATCTGTAAAATTTGTATCTAGCTCCATGA
This sequence comes from Streptococcus sp. Marseille-Q5855, assembly GCF_946901985.1. NCBI lineage: Bacteria > Bacillati > Bacillota > Bacilli > Lactobacillales > Streptococcaceae > Streptococcus > Streptococcus sp. Marseille-Q5855. The sequence goes on along the minus strand of NZ_CAMPPR010000006.1, from coordinate 568,338 downwards.
GATTATGTTCTTTAAGGAAGTTACTGTACTCTTGGTACTGAGCATAAGACATTTGAATAGCAATGCCAGCTTGTTCCTTTATTTCAATGATGCCAATTTCTTTGACGGCTAAGGCAACACTGCCTGCGTACGCACGAATTAGTCCTCCAGCGCCTAGTTTAATACCACCAAAGTAGCGTGTCACGACCACACAGACATTGGTGAGATTGTGATTTTCTAGTACCCCAAGCATGGGAACACCAGCAGTGCCACTAGGCTCGCCATCATCACTTGTACGTTTGATTTCACTACGTTCCCCAATAATAAATGCAGAGCAGTTATGCGTAGCTTTGTAGTGTTCTTTTTTGATAGCAGTAATGAAGTCACGAGCCTCTTCTTCGCTATAAACACGCTTGGCATGACAGATAAAGCGGGATTTTTTGATTTCTTCTTGGACTTGACCGTCCTCTTTAATTGTTCTAAATTCCATGATTTAATTGTACTAAAAAATCATCTAAAGCGCTAGGTTTTTACGAATAAAGAAGTATGAAAGTAAATCCAAATTATCTCGGTCGTTTGTTTACGGAGAATGAATTAACAGAAGAAGAACGTCAGTTGGCGGAGAAACTTCCAGCAATGAGAAAGGAGAAAGGGAAACTTTTCTGTCAACGTTGTAATAGTGCTATTTTAGATGAATGGTATTTGCCCATCGGTGCTTACTATTGTAGGGAGTGTTTACTGATGAAGCGAGTCAGGAGTGATCAAGCTTTATACTATTTTCCACAGGAGGATTTTCCGAAGCAAGATGTTCTTAAATGGCGTGGTCAATTAACTCCTTTTCAAGAGAAGGTGTCAGAGGGACTGATTCAAGCAGTAGACAAGCAGGAGCCAACCTTAGTTCATGCGGTAACAGGAGCTGGAAAGACAGAAATGATTTATCAAGTAGTGGCTAAAGTGATTAATGGAGGTGGTGCAGTGTGTTTGGCTAGTCCTCGCATAGATGTTTGTTTGGAGCTGTATAAGCGCCTGCAACAGGATTTTTCTTGCGGAATAGCTTTGCTACATGGAGAATCGGAACCTTATTTTCGAACACCACTAGTTGTTGCGACGACCCATCAGTTATTGAAGTTTTATCAAGCTTTTGATTTGCTGATAGTGGATGAAGTAGATGCTTTTCCTTATGTTGACAATCCCACGCTTTACCACGCTGTCAAGAATAGTGTAAAGGAGAATGGATTGAGAATCTTTTTAACAGCGACTTCGACCGATGAGTTAGATAGGAAGGTTCGCATAGGAGAACTAAAACGATTGAGTTTGCCAAGACGGTTTCATGGAAATCCGTTGATTATTCCTAAACCTGTCTGGTTATCGGATTTTAATCACTGTTTAGAGAAAAATCGGTTGTCACCAAAGTTAAAGTCCTATATTGAGAAGCAGAGAAAGACAGCTTATCCGTTACTCATTTTTGCTTCAGAAATTAAGAAAGGGGAGCAATTAAAAGAAATCTTACAGGAGCAATTTCCAAATGAGAAAATTGGCTTTGTATCTTCTGTAACAGAGGATCGATTAGAGCAGGTACAAGCTTTTCGAGATGGAGAACTGACAATACTTATCAGTACGACAATCTTGGAGCGTGGAGTTACCTTCCCTTGTGTTGATGTTTTCGTAGTAGAGGCCAATCATCATTTGTTTACCAAGTCTAGTTTGATTCAAATTGGTGGACGAGTTGGACGAAGCATGGATAGACCGACAGGAGATTTACTTTTCTTCCATGATGGGTTAAATGATTCAATCAAGAAGACGATTAAGGAAATTCAGATGATGAATAAGGAGGCTGGTCTATGAAGTGCTTGTTATGTGGGCAGACTATGAAGACTGTTTTAACTTTTAGTAGTCTCTTGCTTCTGAGGAATGATGACTCCTGTCTTTGTTCAGACTGTGATTTTACTTTTGAAAGAATTGGGGAAGAGAACTGTCCAAATTGTATGAAAACAGGTTTGTCAACAAAGTGTCAAGATTGTCAACTTTGGTGTAAAGAAGGAGTTGAAGTCAGTCATAGAGCGATTTTCACTTACAATCAAGCTATGAAGGATTTTTTCAGTCGGTATAAGTTTGATGGAGATTTCCTTTTAAGAAAAATTTTCGCTTCATTTTTAAGTGCGGAGTTAAAAAAGTACAAAGAGTATCAATTTGTAGTCATTCCCCTAAGTCCTGATAGATATGCTAACAGAGGATTTAATCAGGTTGAGGGCTTGGTAGAGGCAGCAGGCTTTGAGTATCTGGATTTACTAGGAAAAAGAGAAGAGAGAGCCAGTTCTTCTAAAAATCGTTCAGAGCGCTTGGCGACAGAACTTCCTTTCTTTATTAAAAGTGGAGTCACTATTCCTAAGAAAATCCTACTTATAGATGATATTTATACTACAGGAACAACTATAAATCGTGTGAAGAAACTGCTGGAAGAAGCTGGTGCTGAGGATGTAAAAACATTTTCCCTTGTAAGATGAGGAAAAAATTTGCAAAAATAGAATGAAAGCGTTATAATAAAATCATAAAAACAAAAATGTTTAGAAAGAAGGTACTCATATGATTAAATATAGTATCCGTGGTGAAAACCTAGAAGTAACAGAAGCAATTCGTGATTATGTAGTTTCTAAACTCGAAAAGATCGAAAAGTATTTTCAAGCTGAACAAGAGTTGGATGCTCGAGTTAACTTGAAGGTGTATCGTGAAAAAACTGCTAAAGTGGAAGTAACGATTCCGCTTGGCTCTATTACTCTTCGTGCAGAAGATGTGTCTCAAGATATGTATGGTTCAATTGATCTTGTAACTGATAAAATTGAACGTCAGATTCGTAAAAACAAAACAAAAATAGAGCGTAAAAATAAAAATAAGGTAGCAACTAGTCAATTATTTACAGATGCCTTGGTGGAAGATTCAAATGTTGTCCAGTCTAAAGTTGTTCGTTCAAAACAAATTGATTTAAAACCAATGGATTTGGAAGAAGCTATTCTACAAATGGATTTGTTAGGACATGATTTCTTTATCTATGTGGATGTTGAAGATCAGACAACCAATGTGATTTATCGTCGTGAGGATGGCGAAATTGGTTTGTTAGAAGTTAAAGAATCTTAAGAAAAATGAAATATAAAAAGTGGTTTACTTTCGGGTAAATCACTTTTTATATTTCAAGAAAGAGAGAGTTTGTGTAGCTAATTGAAATTAAAGTTGAACGTATTGGGTGCTAAAATATTGCTAGTAATTGGATTGAATTTCCTAGTCAATTTGTTTAGATTTTATTTCACTATATAAAGCGATTATGTCTAGTTTAAGTATTTTTTATCTATTTTGTCTTTTGTAATACAAGTAGCTATGAGGAGTAATAGATATCTAAATAATTACTGAGACATTAGAGGGTATGTAGATTGTAGAATGGAAGTTTGGAAGAAAACAGTTATTGATTATATAAGATAGGGCTGATTTGTTGCTATGGATAAATTTTCAAAAAGTAAGTGGAAGAACTATCTATAAATTCAACTTATAGCTCTATTCATTTTTATTAAGTAGACAAAATACTGGTTGAAGAGATAGAATGGATTTGTCAACAAATAGCGAGCAATAAAATGTAAGCGTTCTTAAAATAAAAGAAGGAGTCATTACTATGGCAACAAAACAAGAAATTTTACGTGAACTATATCCTGAAGATCTTTTTCATTACGCTGATGGTTTAACATTAGGGGAAGCTGAAGTACTACAAGAAACTCGTCGTTTGATTGAAAAACATCTACGTCCAGTTATCAACGAATACTGGGAAAAACCTGATTTCCCATTTGAAGAATTTTATGCTGTCGCTAAGGGTGCTCAAATCATGAACAATCCAAAATTGTTTGAAGGTCGTGAAGGAAGCTATAAGCCATCTGAATTGTACATCACATTTTTATATTTGGAACTAGCTCGCTTCGATGCTTCAATCGCAACGTTCTATACAGTTCATGGAGGACTTTGCTATAACACTATTTTATTGGGTGGGGATGAAAGACAACAGAAAGAATTTCTTCCTAAGTTGGCTTCATTTGACTGGCAAGGATGTTTTGCCTTAACAGAACCGCTTTCTGGATCTGATATTGCTGGTGGTCTATCAACAACTGCTGAGCGTGTTGGAGATAAGTGGATTTTGAACGGAGAAAAGCGTTGGGTTGGTGGCTCAGATACAGCAGATGTTGTTCCTGTATTTGCTCGTGATGTGGCAGACGGTAAGGTGAAATGTTTTATTGTCCGTAAAGGTGCTCCTGGCTACCATGCAGAGCCTATTCCACATAAGATTGCACTGCGTTGTATCCGCAATGGTCATATTACAATGAAGAATGTAGAAGTTCCAGACTCAGATCGTTTGGTTAACATCAATGGATTTGGAGATGTAGCACGTATTCTAACATTTACTCGTGCCGATGTAGCGCATATTGCTATGGGAGTAACATGTGGTTCATATGTGGCAGCTCTTAAATATGCAAAAGATCGTCAACAGTTTAAGCGTCCGATTGCCAAATTCCAAATTGTTCAAGAAAAATTAGCTAGAATGCAAGCTAATGCTGTAGCAGCTCTTGCTTACTCAACTCGTATTGCTGAAATGCAGGAAGAGGGTAATGAGTTGATGCTCAATTCTGCTCTAGCGAAAATGCATAACTCCTTAGTAATGCGTGAAACAGTAGCTCTTGCGCGTGAAACATGTGGTGGTAATGGTATTACTTTGGAAACAGATGTGGCACGATTCTTTGCAGATGCGGAATCAATCTATACTTATGAAGGTTCGCACGAAGTCAATGCTTTGATTGTAGGTCGTGAAATTACTGGATTGGGTGCATTTGTTTAATAGAACTAGGACGATTGAAGGGTTTGTTTTCAATCGTCCTTGCTTCATAACGTGATTTACTTAGAATAAAAAGGAGAAAAAATGATCTCAAATGTAATGATAATTGGCTCTGGTCAGATGGGAAGTGGTATTGCTCAAGTATTTGCTCAAGCTGGATTTACGGTTTATTTGAATGATATCAAAGAAGAATTTGTTCAACGAGGATTGAATAACATAACAAAACAGTTGGAACGTTCGGTTGAAAAAGGACGTCTATCTGCAGATGAGAAAGACAAAGTGGTTGCCAATTTAATTCCTTCTACTTCATATGAAGATGCGAAAAATGTACAATTGGTTATCGAGGCTGCGACTGAAAATCGTGATATTAAACTCAGTATATTTAAACAATTGGACGAAATCACAGATTCTAAAACAATTCTAGCATCAAATACTTCCTCTCTATCTATCACAGATATTGCAGCCGCAACTAAGAACCAAGAACGTGTGATTGGAATGCACTTTTTTAATCCTGCTCCAGTGATGAAATTAGTTGAAGTGATTAAAGCTTTGCAGACTTCGGATGAAGTAGTGGCAGAAATCCGTGAACTTACAAAGAAAATTGGAAAAACTCCTGTTGATGTTAAAGATTCTTATGGATTTGTAGTAAACCGTGTATTGATTCCTATGATCAATGAAGCTATTTATATCTTAGGAGAAGGAGTTGCTAGTGCTGAAGAAATAGATGAGGCAATGAAACTAGGTGCGAATCATCCTATTGGTCCCTTAGCTTTGGCCGATTTGATTGGATTGGATGTTTGCCTTGCAATTATGGGTGTTTTGAACCAAGGATTTGGTGATCAAAAATACCGTCCTGCTCCTCTTTTGAAGAAAATGGTAGAGGCTGGAAAATTGGGACGTAAGTCAAAAGAAGGGTTCTTTACTTACTAGAAAAAATGGAGGTAGTCATGAAAGATGTAGTTATTGTATCGGCGGTACGTACTCCTTTGGGTTCCTTTGGAGGAAGCTTGAAGAATATTTCAGCTGTCGAATTGGGCTCTTTGGTAATTAAGAGTGTTTTGGAAAAAGCGAATATTAAATCAGAGCAGGTAGATGAAGTGATCATGGGGAATGTCCTAGGCGCAGGTTTAGGTCAAAACGTGGCTCGCCAAATGAGTATTCATGCAGGACTCCCTGAATTTACACCAGCTTTTACTATCAATAAGGTTTGTGGTTCAGGTTTGAAGGCAGTACAATTGGCTGCTCAAGCTATTCAGTGTGGGGATGCTGATATTATCGTAGCTGGTGGGGCAGAAAATATGAGTCAAGCTCCATACGTATTGCCAAACTTCCGCTGGGGAGGACGCATGGGAGACTCTAACGTTGTTGATACCATGATTAAAGATGGGTTGTCTGATGCCTTCAACGAATATCATATGGGGATTACAGCTGAGAATGTGGCTGAAGAATATGGTATTAGCAGAGATGATCAAGATGCTCTTGCTTTAGAATCACAAAAAAGAGCAGTGGCAGCTATAGAATCTGGACGCTTTAAAGAAGAAATTGTTCCAGTGGTCATTCCGCAACGTAAAGGAGATCCGGTTGTCTTTGATACAGACGAATTTCCTAGAAAAGATGCCAGCTTGGAAAGCTTGTCTAAGTTACGTCCTGTTTTCAAAAAAGACGGTTCTGTTACGGCGGGGAATGCTTCTGGTATCAATGATGGAGCAGCAGCTGTCTTGGTCATGAGTGCTGACAAAGCTGAAGAATTAGGACTTCCAGTGATTGCTCGCATTCGTTCTTATGCAAGCGCAGGTTTGGATCCTAAGATTATGGGATGTGGACCGATTTATGCGACACGCAAGGCTCTTGAAAAAGGCAATTTGACAGTTGATGATCTTGACTTGATTGAGTCAAATGAAGCTTTTGCCGCCCAGGCTTGTGCGGTTGGTAAAACGCTTGGTTTCAATACAGATATTGTCAATGTTAACGGTGGTGCTATTGCTCTTGGTCATCCAATCGGGGCTTCAGGTTGTCGTATCCTAGTGACTCTTGTACATGAGATGATGAAGCGCGATGCCAAAACTGGATTAGCGACTCTATGTATTGGAGGCGGTATGGGCACAGCTCTTATCGTTGAACGCTAATGAACTATTTATGTCGTGTGTCTTTCTTTTAATATACCATTATTAAATAGAGTTTTATTTGGAAACTGATAATTCTTATACCTTATCACGCATGCTCTTCATGATGCTGCGTGATAAGGTATTTTTGATAGTGTAAGTTAGTAGCAGCCATGGAACATAGATTAAATTAAGATCTAAGTCTGCTGGATAAGAATTGTAGTAGAGCTGTTAGGAAAAGGCGTTTAAGAAGTAACTTCTATATTAAAGTGAAACAAGAATTTAACAATTTAATTTTTGAATTCAAATCAATTAGTTTAGAAACGATATTGCACTAGTCCAGATTCACTTCGCTATATATTTTCCTAGACTTAAGGTAGTTGATATTGTTGAAATGAACTATTTTTTAATGCTCATATATGTATTTATGTGATTGCTATCGTTCATTTGATGGGGATTATTTGAAGCAAAATTAAACTATAAGCTGTACTTATAGAATTATAAACTAAGATTAAGTAGACGAATTGATTTAAATGAGTTATCATAAAAATGTAAGCTCTTACATTTGGTATCGGTATTTGTTGACACTGTACTCTGTACTCAAAAAAAATTAAGTAGGAGCAGAATAATGAGTAAAACAGTTTTATTAGAGCAGAAGAATGGGATTGGTTACCTTACAATAAATCGTCCAGCAGCTTTGAATGCTTTAAGTTCAGAAGTTTTGACTGACTTAAATCATGTTTTAGACAAAATTGAAGCAAGTGATGATATTCGTGTTGTGATTGTGACTGGACAAGGTGAAAAAGCATTTGTTGCAGGAGCGGATATCAAAGAGATGGATCAAATGTCTCCTATCCAAGCACATGATTATATGACCTATGCTAATGATACGTTTACCCGTCTATCTGAACTAACGCAACCAACTATTGCAGTTCTAAACGGTTATGCTTTAGGAGGTGGTTTGGAATTAGCTCTATCAACAGATATTCGTATTGGTTACGAAAAGACCACTGTAGGATTTCCAGAGGTAGGCCTAGGTATTATTCCAGGATTTGCTGGAACACAAAGAATGTCTCGCTTAATTGGTACCAGCAAGACAAAAGAACTAATTTTTACTGCTAGAATGGTTAAAGGTCAAGAAGCCTATGAATTAGGCATCTTGAATAAATTGGTGGCAGCCGAGGAATTGTTGACAGCAGCTGAGGAATTGGCAGTCTCTATTATGAAAAACGCTCCTTTGGCAGTTGAAAAAGCCAAGCATATTATTCAAGTTGGATCAGAACTCCCACTGAAAAATGCGATTCGATTAGAAACAGAAGCTGAAGCTCTCCTCTTCTCAACAGAAGATAAGGTAGAAGGAATGCGCGCTTTTGTTGAGAAACGCAAAGCTGAGTTTCAGCGTAAATAGAAAGAGGAGATAGAAGATGCAAGTTGTAACATTATCGGATGCAATTTCCTTGATTCACTCAGGAGATAAAGTAGGAATTTCAGGTTTTCTTGGAGTAGGGGAACCACTTGAATTGATTGAAGAATTGGTTTCTCAAAACCAGCAAGATTTGACATTGGTATCAGTCGTAACATCTCAACCTGGTAAGGAAGTCGGTGTGGGGCGTCTTTGTGAAAATCACCAAGTTAAAAAATACATTGCAGCTCACGTAGGAACGTCTGCAGCAGCTCAACACGAGTATTTCAGTGGAAATATGGAAGTTGAATTTACTCCAATGGGAACTGTTGTTGAACGATTACATGCAGCTGGAGCTGGTCTAGGAGCAGTATTGACACCAACAGGTGTAGGTACTATTTTGGAAAAAGATCAGGAGAAGGTTACTCGCAATGGAAAAGAATATTTAATTTATGATCCATTGAAGATTGATGTAGCTTTGATTAAGGCTACGAAGGCAGACAAGTATGGGAACTTATACTTGGACGGTACGACAAAAAATATTTCACTTCAGCTAGCTTTGGCAGCTAATACAGTCATTGTAGAAACTAATGAGTTGTTAGAAGTGGGAGAAATTGATCCTAATGATATTTACATCCCAGGTATCCTTGTCGATTATGTTGTTCAGGGATTGTCTCCAGAAGAGCATCATAAAATGATGGGTGATTTGTGGACAGAGACTAAGAAACTTGCGGGGGTAAACTAAAATGAAGGCAAAAGAAATTATTGCAAGACGTGTGGCGCTTGAGTTTAAAGATGGGGATGTTGTGAATCTGGGCTTTGGTATTCCAAATGCATCTGCCGATTATATCCCTGAGGGAGTTAATGTCATTCTTCAAGCAGAAAATGGAGCTCTTCGTTTTGGGGAAACCCCTACCAAAGATGGATACAATGCAAACTTGGCAAATTCGGGAGGTGCCCCAATCACCTTGTTGCCAGGAGCCGCCTTGTTTGATTTGCAAACATCTTTTGCGATTATTCGTGGAGGTCATGTGGATGCTACAGTATTAGGTGCACTTGAAGTGAGCCAAGACGGTAGTATCGCAAACTGGATTATTCCAGGTAAGTTTGCCCCAGGTATGGGTGGTGCTATGGACTTACTGGTTGGAGCAAAACGTGTTATTGGTGCGATTCAACATACGACAGGGGATGGTCAATCAAAATTGTTGAAAGAGTGTACCCTTCCTTTATCAGCTAAAGGAGTATTGGATTTGATTATTACTGATTTAGCTGTTTTTGGAATCCAAGATGGTAAATTCTTATTGAAGGAATTAGCTCCTGGTGTGACTTTAGAGGAAGTCCTTGAAAAGACAGACGGAGATGTTATTGTTTCAGATGATTTGAAAATCATGCCTATTTGATAATGAGCAATCGTTAGGAAGCTATTTTTTTCATAGTGTGGTATGATATATATTGATAACTTTTGTAAGCGATTTATAAATGAGAGTGCAATAGTTATCTAACAGACTATACCTAATGAAAAGAGGTTGAAAGATTTCTAAATTATATGATTTGCTATAAGATTTAATTATTGGGTAGCTTGTATAAATAACGGAGATAGAACTGAGCTTGTGTTAGTTTAGAGTTTCCTGTTTGCGTATAAGTTTGGTGAAAAAGATAGTATCTATAGTAGCGAAGGAAAGAGAGGTGATTGGCCAGTGGATATTATTCAAATGAATTATTTTATCAATATTATAGAATGTGGATGTAATCTTTCCATTGCTGCGAAAAAAATCCACATCAGTCAGTCTGCCTTAAGTCAGTTTGTAACAAATTTTGAAGCGACTGAAGGGGTTCAGTTATTTCATAGAAAAAATGGGAGATTAGAAAGTCTCACTGGAGCTGGAAGAAAGATTTATCGGTTTGCTACTGAGATTGTGAATCGTCATGAAGAAATGCTTTCCATGATTCATAGTGAAGCGCAAAAACAAAAAGGGACAATAAACCTTGGAATTCCATCCTTGATTTTACGTGTGTATTTTGCTAGTTTGCTTCCACAATTTTTCAAAAATAACCCTCATATCCATATACAAGTGACAGAAGGAGGGGGAAAAGAAATTCGTCAAAAAATGACGGAAGGAGATTTGAGCCTAGCATTTTTGATTGAGCCTACCTTGTTGGATACAAAGAAGTTTGATCAGCATGTTATCCAACTGGATGAGTATGTTGCTTATATGGATAAAAATCATCCACTTTCAGATAAAGGATTGCTGGAATGGTCAGATATATCTGACTATGAGATAGCAACCTTTAATAAGTCCTTTACTACTTATGATTTGGTTACTGAAAAATTCGCTTCACAGGGAATTTCTCCTAAATTTGCTTATCTTTCCTCTACATGGGACTTTTTGGTTGAGTCAACTTACCAAACGGACTTAATCGCGATTTTACCTAAACCGATTAGCCATCTAGTAGATAGTAGTCGCTTTAAAGCAGTGACTTTTAAAGATCCGATTCCATTTAATATTTGGTTTTGTAGACCATATAAATCTTCCTATAGTGAGGTTGAATCATATGTTTACGAAGAGCTATTGAGGGATTATTACCAACCTGTTGCTGATAATTAAATTGAGGTGAAGATGATGATTGATAATAATGCCTTGGAGCATGAACTGGATGCAGAGTTACGGAATTTACTTTTACCCTATTTGAGGAACAGGGAGGATGAAAATCAATTTCCGAGAGAGTTACTCTCTAAATTTATTGATAAATATAATATTTTTTCCTCTTGTGTAGATAGTCAGCTTGATGGGGCGACTGTACCTTTTCTAACTCTTATTCGTCTGATTGCAAAGTATTTTCCAGCATTTTCTACAATTTTATTGACTCAAGCTTACTATGGAATCTACCCTTTTATGCGCTTTGGAACCATAGACCAGCAGTCTCATTATCTTGAATCATTAGTCAAAGGTGAGAGATTAGTAGGCTTGGGATTCTCTGAAGGAAAATCCATGGAAAGTTTGTCAGTAATTGAAACTACTGCTGCGAAAACAGCTACTGGTTGGCGTTTATCAGGTGAAAAATCAATTGTGTCTAATTGTCGATTTGCTGATATTTTATTGATCCTTGCGAAGATAGAAGCAGATGGGGGAAAAGATTCTTTTGGTTTTTTCATAGTCGATACAAGAGACCCAGGTGTTGTTATTGGTGATGACATTAGTAAACCAGGTCTAAAGGGGTTACCCATCAGTTCTGTTGCCTTTGACAATGTGCTTCTGACGCAAGACAGATTATTGGGTTTGAGCTTATCAGGTGCTGAACAATTGAATGATATTCTTCAAAAATTACAGCTTGGTCTTAGTGCAGTCTCCCTCGGAGTTGCTGAAGGTGCATTTGAAAAAGGATTGTCTTTTGTGAAAGTTAAACGTGGATTTGGCAAGCGTTTACTAGATGCAACTGTTTATCAGTATCAGTTTGCAGACTTGTATACAAAATTGTGTTCAGCAAAAGCGTATTTTAATTCGTATCAAGATAACATGGGAGATGCACTTTTGTTTGTATGTCAGATTAAACTTTATACAACAAAAGTTGCCTTGGAGATTTCTGAGGATATTATTCGGTTGATGAGCCCTCTGCATACTGTGGAAGATATTCCCATTGACCGGTATTTAAAAGATGCTAAAACGCTTGAAATGTATGGTAAATCAGGAGATTCGATTCGCAAGCGAATTGCCTGTCAGTGGCTAAAGGAGTAAAGAATGACAAATCTCACACTACAGGAATACCAGTTCCATGATATGAAGTTGACTTGGCTACGTGGTGCAGATAAATTAACTGATGCAGGAACACTTTTTGGCCCTGTTCCTAAAGTTGTATGGTCGCGCTATTATCCAACCAATGAGGATAATATGATGGCTGAGCTAACAGATCCAATTTTGATTCAATATAAGGAGAAAAATTACCTTATTGATACTAGTTTTGATACAGCTAAATTATCAGAAAAACAAAGACGAAATTTAGGTATTTTATCAGAGAGCAGGGTTGAGGAGAGTTTGGAACTCTTAGGATTGACTACTAGTCAGATTGATGTTGTTCTCATGACTCATATGCATCATGATCATTCAGGTGGTTTGACCTATAGGGATGTCTCTGGAGACTTGGTATCCAAGTATCCCAAAGCAAAAATCATTGTAAACGATGTCGAATGGTATGAAATGCGAAATCCTAATAATCGGACAAAAGGCACTTATCTTAGAGAAAACTGGGAACCAATTGAAAAGCAAGTAACAACTTTTTCAGAATACATTAATGTGATTCCAGAAATTCAAATGATTCGTACGAGTGGTCATAGTAATGGTCATAGTATTATTCTATTGAAACAAGGAAAGGATACGATGATTCATATGGGAGATTTGATGTTGACACATGTTCATCGGAATTCTCTGTGGGTTCCTGCAGTGGATGATTACCCTATGAAATCAATCTTGGCAAAAGAGAAGTGGCTCCGTCAAGCTTTTGAAAATGACTATAAATTTTTCTTTTATCATGATCAATTTTTAGCAGTCGCCCAGTTTGATAAAGAAGGTAAAGAATTTGTAGATTATGTGCCACGCTCTCGACCTCCAATAATTCCTTTTACAGATAGGCAAGATCGCAAACCAATTTTTTTAGGATAGTCGTATATAAGGAGACAAATGATTTCATTTTCTTGTTGACTTGGATCAGGTGGGATGACTACCCATACGCCAACAAGAAGCAACAGAAAATAAAGGAGTATTCACATGTCTATTACAAAACTTTTACAAATTAAATATCCAATTTTTCAAGGAGCTATGGCTCAAATTTCTCATTATCAATTAGCTGCAGCTGTATCAGAAGCTGGGGGATTGGGAATTATTGCCTCCGGTGGGATGACTGGAGAACAGTTACGTGAAGAAATTCGTGAGTTAAGAAAGTTGACAGATAAGCCTTTTGGTGTCAATATTATGTTGATGATGAAGAATATCAAAGATATTGTTACAGTTATTATCGAAGAAAAAGTACCTGTTGTTACAACTGGGGCGGGAACACCAAAACATGTCATGCCTTATTTGAAGGAAGCTGGAATTAAGGTTATTCCAGTTATTGCTAGTGTGAAACATGCTCAAAAAATGCAAGAACTCGGAGTTGATGCTGTTATTGCAGAAGGTTCAGAAGCAGGTGGTCACATCGGAGAAAGTAATACTATGGCTCTTATCCCGCAAATTGTAGATGCTGTTACGATTCCTGTTATCGCAGCAGGAGGAATTGCGGATGGTAGAGGGCTAGCTGCAGCCATTGCTTTAGGAGCAGCAGGTGTACAGATGGGAACTGTTTTTCTAGCTTCAGATGAGTGTCCGATTGCTACAGAGTACAAAGAAGCAGTTTTGGAGGCAAATGACACGGCAACTGCTGTTACTGGACGGATTGCTGGGGCACCAGTTCGTTGCATCCGAAATGCCATGACTGATCATTATATTGAATTAGAGCAAAAAGGAACTAACCGTGAGGAATTAGAGGAAATTACTATCGGATCTCTTTCTAAAGCGGTTTATGAAGGAGATACAGAAAATGGTTCAATGATGAGTGGTCAGATTGCGGGGTTAGTCAAAGAAATCAAACCTTGTAAGTTTATTATAGAGTCTATTGTAAGCCAAGCTCAAGAAAGATTGAAAGGTCTTCAGATAGAAGTTGGAGAATAGTCTCTTTTAGTTAAAGAAACTATCGTTAATGAAGAAAATAGAGGATGACTACTTCTTCCTCTATTTTTTATGTTCAAATCAAGAAGAAATAGAGACTGAATGTATAAACTCACAGCTAAACTGTTAATGCTAATAGCCATAAACTTCTTTAAAAGTCGCTTTTTGAGGGTTATTATGGTATAATGGGTGCCAAGAGGTTTGGAATGAAAAAATTTTATGTAAGTCCAATTTTTCCTATTCTAGTAGGATTGATTGCGTTTGGAGTCTTATCCACTTTCATTATTTTTGTTAATAATAATCTGTTGACGCTTTTAATTTTGTTTCTTTTTGTAGGAGGCTATGTTTTTTTATTTAAGAAACTGAGAGTGCATTATACAAGGAGTGATGTAGAACAGATACAGTATGTAAACCACCAAGCGGAAGAAAGTTTGACATCTCTATTGGAACAGATGCCTGTAGGTGTTATGAAATTGAATTTATCTTCTGGAGAGGTTGAGTGGTTTAATCCCTATGCTGAATTGATTTTGACCAAGGAAGATGGCGATTTTGATTTGGAAGCTGTTCAAACGATTATCAAGGCTTCAGTAGGAAATCCGTCTACTTATGCCAAGCTGGGTGAGAAGCGTTATGCTGTTCATATGGATGCTTCTTCCGGTGTTTTGTATTTTGTAGATGTATCCAGGGAGCAAGCCGTAACAGATGAATTGGTAACAAGTCGACCAGTGATTGGGATTGTCTCTGTGGATAATTATGATGATTTGGAGGATGCAACTTCTGAGTCAGATATTAGTCAAATCAATAGTTTTGTAGCTAATTTTATATCAGAGTTTTCAGAAAAATACATGATGTTTTCTCGTCGGGTAAGTATGGATCGATTTTATCTATTTACGGACTATACGGTGCTTGAGGGCTTGATGAATGATAAATTTTCTGTTATTGATGCTTTCAGAGAAGAGTCGAAACAGAGGCAGTTGCCCTTGACCTTAAGTATGGGATTTTCTTATGGCGATGGAAATCATGATGAAATAGGGAAAGTTGCTTTGCTTAACTTGAATTTGGCTGAAGTACGTGGTGGCGACCAGGTGGTTGTCAAGGAGAATGATGAAACGAAAAATCCAGTCTACTTTGGCGGTGGGTCGGCTGCGTCCATCAAGCGCACTCGTACCCGTACTCGATCAATGATGACAGCCATATCTGATAAGATTCGTAGTGTGGATCAAGTGTTTGTAGTTGGACATAGAAATTTAGATATGGATGCCTTGGGCTCTGCTGTAGGTATGCAGTTATTCGCCAGCAATGTGATTGAAAATAGCTATGCTCTTTATGATGAAGAACAAATGTCTCCAGATATTGAACGAGCTGTTTCATTCTTAGAAAAAGAAGGAGTTACGAAGTTGTTGTCTGTTAAGGATGCAATGGGGATGGTGACCAATCGTTCTTTGTTGATTCTTGTAGACCATTCAAAGACAGCCTTAACATTATCAAAAGAATTTTATGATTTGTTTACACAGACCATCGTTATTGACCACCACAGAAGGGATCAGGATTTTCCAGACAATGCAGTTATTACTTATATCGAAAGTGGTGCAAGCAGTGCCAGTGAGTTAGTAACAGAATTGATTCAGTTCCAGAATTCTAAGAAAAATCGTCTGAGTCGTATGCAGGCAAGTGTTTTAATGGCTGGTATGATGCTGGATACTAAAAATTTCACCTCACGAGTGACTAGTCGGACATTTGATGTTGCTAGCTATCTCAGAACGAGAGGAAGCGATAGTATTGCTATCCAAGAAATCGCTGCGACAGATTTTGAAGAATATCGTGAGGTCAATGAACTGATTTTACAGGGGCGTAAATTAGGTTCAGATGTATTGATAGCAGAGGCTACGGACTCGAAATGCTATGATACAGTTGTTATTAGTAAGGCAGCAGATGCCATGTTAGCTATGTCAGGTATTGAAGCGAGTTTTGTTCTTGCGAAGAATACACAAGGATTTATCTCTATCTCAGCTCGCAGTCGTAGTAAGCTGAATGTACAACGGATTATGGAAGAGCTGGGAGGTGGAGGCCACTTTAATTTGGCAGCAGCTCAAATTAAGGATTCAACCTTGTCAGAAGTAGGTGAAAAACTGACAGAGATTGTATTAAATGAAATAAAGGAAAAGGAGAAAGAAGAATGAAAGTAATCTTTTTAGCAGATGTCAAAGGAAAAGGTAAAAAAGGCGAAATTAAGGAAGTACCAACAGGGTATGCGCAAAACTTTCTTATCAAAAAGAATCTAGCCAAAGAAGCAACTGCTCAAGCTGTAGGTGAACTTCGTGGTAAACAAAAATCTGAAGAAAAAGCTCATGCTGAGATGATTGCA
This sequence comes from Streptococcus sp. Marseille-Q5855, assembly GCF_946901985.1. Lineage (NCBI taxonomy): Bacteria > Bacillati > Bacillota > Bacilli > Lactobacillales > Streptococcaceae > Streptococcus > Streptococcus sp. Marseille-Q5855. The sequence continues at coordinate 551,930 of NZ_CAMPPR010000006.1, read as the reverse complement.
GAAGCAAAAGCAATTAAAGCCCAATTAGAAGCAGAGGAAACTATTGTAGAATTTGTTGAAAAAGTTGGTCCAGATGGTCGTACCTTTGGTTCGATTACCAATAAGAAGATTGCAGAAGAATTGCAAAAGCAATTTGGAATTAAGATTGATAAACGTCATATTCAAGTACAAGCTCCGATTCGAGCGGTTGGTTTGATTGATGTGCCAGTGAAAATCTATCAAGATATCACAAGTGTAATCAATCTTCGTGTGAAAGAAGGATAAGTTTACACCTTCTTGACAAGATTGTAAAAGGAAGGGAAGTCTGATGGCAGAAGTAGAAGAGTTACGAGTACAACCTCAAGATATCTTAGCTGAGCAATCTGTTTTGGGGGCTATCTTTATTGATGAGAGTAAACTTGTTTTTGTGCGAGAATATATTGAGTCTCGGGACTTTTTTAAGTATGCCCATCGTTTGATTTTCCAAGCTATGGTTGATTTATCCGATCGTGGCGATGCTATAGATGCAACAACGGTTCGTACTATCCTTGATAATCAAGGTGATTTGCAGAATATTGGTGGCCTGTCTTACCTAGTTGAGATTGTCAATTCTGTGCCAACTTCTGCTAATGCGGAGTATTATGCTAAAATCGTTGCAGAAAAAGCAATGCTACGGCGAGTAATCTCCAAGTTGACAGAGTCTGTCAATCAAGCTTACGAGGCTTCGCAACCAGCTGATGAAATCATTGCTCAGGCAGAAAAAGGGCTGATTGATGTCAGCGAAAATGCTAATCGAAGTGGATTTAAGAACATTCGAGATGTGTTGAATCTCAACTTTGGAAATCTGGAAGCTCGCTCGCAACAAACGACCGATATTACAGGTATTGCGACAGGCTATCGTGACTTAGATCATATGACGACTGGACTTCATGAGGAGGAGTTGATTATCCTAGCAGCCCGTCCAGCGGTTGGTAAGACAGCCTTTGCCTTGAATATTGCTCAGAACATTGGGACTAAGTTAGACAAAACGGTTGCTATTTTTTCACTGGAAATGGGTGCGGAAAGTCTAGTGGATCGTATGTTGGCGGCAGAAGGTTTGGTGGAATCGCATTCTATCCGTACGGGTCAATTGACTGATGAGGAGTGGCAAAAGTATACCATTGCTCAAGGTAATTTAGCCAACGCCAGTATCTATATCGATGATACGCCAGGGATTCGAATTACAGAGATTCGTTCTCGCTCTCGTAAACTGGCTCAAGAAACGGGCAATCTAGGTTTGATTTTGATAGATTACTTGCAGCTTATCACGGGAACTGGGCGAGAAAACCGCCAACAAGAAGTTTCAGAAATTTCACGTCAGTTGAAAATCCTAGCCAAGGAATTGAAGGTTCCAGTAATCGCTCTGAGTCAGTTGTCTCGTGGTGTAGAACAACGTCAGGATAAAAGACCAGTCTTGTCTGATATTCGTGAATCTGGGTCTATTGAGCAGGATGCTGATATCGTAGCCTTTCTCTATCGTGACGATTACTATGAGCGTGGTGGTGAAGAAGAGGACGGTATCCCAAATAATAAGGTGGAAGTTATTATCGAGAAAAACCGTAGTGGAGCTCGTGGAACAGTGGAATTGATTTTCCAAAAAGAATACAATAAATTTTCAAGTATCTCAAAAAGGGAGGCATAAAATGACAGATGCATTTACAGATGTAGCTAAGATGAAAAAAATCAAAGAGGAAATCAAGGCACATGAGGGTCATGTAATTGAAATGACTTTGGAAAATGGACGTAAGCGCCAAAAAAATAGATTGGGTAAGCTAATTGAAGTTTATCCATCCCTATTTATTGTGGAATTTGGGAACGTTGAAGGAGATAAACAAGCTAATGTTTATGTTGAATCCTTTACTTATTCAGATATTCTTACAGAAAAGAATTTGATTCATTATCTTGACTAAAGTGAGAAATTTTCTCACTTTTTCTTTTTTCTCCGAATAGTTTAAGTGAAGGCAATCTTCGATTTATACTCTTCGAAAATCAAATTCAAACCACGTCAGCTTCGCCTTGCCGTACTCAAGTACAGCCTGCGCCTAGCTTCCTAGTTTGCTCTTTGATTTTCATTGAGTACTATATTATTTTCAAGGAGGAAGAATGAAAATTTTACCGTTTATAGTAAGAGGGACAAGTTATTACTTGAAGATGTCAGTTAAAAAGCTTGTTCCTTTTTTAGTAGTAGGATTGATGTTAGCAGCGAGTGATAGTGTCTATGCCTATTCTGGAGGAAATGGATCGATTGCGCGAGGGGATGATTATCCTGTTTATTATAAAAATGGGAGCCAGGAGATTGATCAGTGGCGCATGTATTCTCGTCAGTGTACTTCTTTTGCAGCCTTTCGTTTGAGTAATGTCAATGGTTTTGAGATTCCAAGGGCTTATGGAAATGCGAATGAATGGGGGCATCGTGCTCGTCGTGAAGGCTATCGTGTAGATAATACACCGACGATTGGCTCCATTGCTTGGTCTACTGCAGGAACTTATGGGCATGTTGCCTGGGTGTCAAATGTAATGGGAGATCAGATTGAGATCGAGGAATATAACTATGGTTATACAGAAGCCTATAATAAACGAAGTATAAAAGCAAATACGATGACAGGATTTATTCATTTTAAAGATTTGGCTGGTGGCAGTGTTGGGAATAGTCAAACCTCAGTTTCAACAGGAGGAACACATTATTTCAAGTCTAAGTCTGCTATCAAAAATCAGCCACTAGCTAGCGCAACTGCGATTGATTACTATTATCCTGGGGAGAATGTTCATTATGATCAAATTCTCGAAAAAGACGGCTACAAGTGGTTGAGTTATACAGCTTATAACGGAAGCTATCGTTATGTTCAATTGGAGGCTGTGAATAAAAATCCTCTAGGTAATTCTAGTCTTTCTTCAACAGGAGGAACACATTATTTCAAGTCTAAGTCTGCTATCAAAACTGAACCCCTAGCTAGCGCAACTGCGATTGATTACTATTATCCTGGGGAGAAGGTTCATTATGATCAAATTCTCGAAAAAGACGGCTACAAGTGGTTGAGTTATACGGCTTATAACGGAAGTCGTCGCTATATCCAGCTAGAGGGAGTAACCTCTTCACAGAATTATCAGAATCAATCAGGAAATAGCTCTAATTATAGCTCAAATAATGGATTGACTGTTGGTTGGAAGAAAATAAATGGTAGTTGGTATCATTTCAAATCAAATGGGTCTAAATCAACGGCATGGTTGAAAGATGGTTCTAGCTGGTATTATTTGAAATCATCTGGTGAAATGCAGACAGGATGGTTAAAGGAAAATGGCTCGTGGTATTATCTGGATAGTTCAGGGGCAATGAAAACAGGCTGGTATCAAGTTTCTGGTAAGTGGTATTATTCTTACTCTTCGGGTGCCTTAGCTGTCAATACGACGGTGGATGGCTACAGAGTAAACAGTGATGGAGAACGAGTATAGAAAATTGGAGTAGGAAATTTTTCCTGCTCTTTTCTGTAAGCAGTTTCCTTGACATTTTTCTTATTTTGCGCTATCATATATCTATATAATATATGGGAGTCTGTGTACAGTCTGAGAGGAAGTGTTAAACTTCGACCGCACCTGATCTGGGTAATGCCAGCGTAGGGAACGATACTTAGTCTATTCTGCACCTTTTCCATATATGGTAAAGGTTTTTCTTTTTGTCAAAGGAAAATGAGAAGAGGAGGTTTTTATGAAAGCAAGCATTGCCTTGCAAGTTTTACCCCTAGCACAGGGGATTGATCGGATTGCTGTTATCGATCAGGTCATTGCTTATCTGCAAGCTCAAGAAGTGACCATGGTGGTGACACCATTTGAAACGGTCTTGGAAGGGGAGTTTGATGAGCTTATGCGTATTCTCAAAGAAGCGCTGGAAGTGGCAGGGCAGGAGGCAGATAATGTCTTTGCCAATGTCAAAATAAATGTAGGAGAGATTTTAAGTATTGATGAGAAACTTGAAAAGTATACTGAGACGACACATTAGTCTATTGGGCTTTCTGGGAGTCTTGTCAATCTGGCAGTTAGCAGGTTTTCTTAAACTTCTCCCCAAGTTTATCCTGCCGACACCTCTTGAAATTCTCCAGTCCTTTGTTCGTGCCAGAGAATTTCTCTGGCACCATAGCTGGGCCACCTTGAGAGTGGCTTTATTGGGACTGATTTTGGGAGTCTTGATTGCCTGTCTCATGGCTATACTTATGGATAGTTTGACTTGGCTCAATGACCTGATTTACCCTATGATGGTGGTCGTTCAGACCATTCCAACCATTGCTATAGCTCCTATCTTGGTCTTGTGGCTCGGTTATGGGATTTTGCCCAAGATTGTCTTGATTATCTTGACGACAACCTTTCCAATTATCGTCAGCATTTTGGACGGTTTTAGGCATTGTGACAAGGATATGCTGACCTTGTTTAGTCTGATGCGGGCCAAGTCTTGGCAAATCCTGTGGCATTTTAAAATTCCAGTCAGCCTGCCTTACTTTTATGCTGGTCTGAGGGTCAGTGTCTCCTACGCCTTTATCACAACAGTAGTATCTGAGTGGTTGGGAGGCTTTGAAGGACTAGGTGTCTACATGATTCAGTCCAAGAAACTGTTTCAGTATGATACCATGTTTGCTATTATTATTCTGGTATCGATTATCAGTCTTCTGGGTATGAAGTTGGTCGATATTAGTGAAAAATATGTTATTAAATGGAAACGTTCGTAGAATAAGAATGTTTCTGAAAAAGAAAAGAGGAAATTGAAATGAAGAAAACATGGAAAGTGTTTTTAACTGTTTTAACAGCTCTTGTAGCTGTTGTGCTTGTAGCTTGTGGTCAAGGAACTGCTTCTAAGGACAATAAAGAAGCAGAACTCAAGAAGATCGACTTTATCCTAGACTGGACACCAAATACCAACCACACAGGGCTTTATGTGGCCAAGGAAAAAGGTTATTTCAAGGAAGCTGGAGTGGATGTTGATTTGAAATTGCCACCAGAAGAAAGTTCTTCTGACTTAGTCATTAACGGTAAGGCACCATTTGCAGTGTATTTCCAAGACTATATGGCTAAAAAATTGGAAAAAGGAGCAGGAATTACTGCCGTTGCAGCTATTGTTGAGCACAATACATCAGGAATCATCTCTCGTAAGTCTGACAATATCAATAGTCCTAAAGACTTGGTTGGGAAGAAATACGGAACTTGGAATGACCCAACTGAACTTGCTATGTTGAAAACATTGGTAGAGTCACAAGGTGGGGACTTTGATAAAGTCGAAAAAGTACCAAACAACGATTCAAACTCTATCACACCGATTGCCAATGGAGTATTTGACACTGCTTGGATCTACTATGGATGGGATGGTATCCTTGCTAAATCTCAAGGTGTAGATGCTAATTTCATGTACTTGAAAGACTACGTTAAAGAATTTGACTACTACTCACCAGTCATCATCGCCAACAACGACTATTTGAAAGACAACAAGGAAGAAGCTCGCAAAGTTATCCAAGCTATCAAAAAAGGCTACCAATACGCTATGGAACATCCAGAAGAAGCTGCGGATATCCTCATTAAGAATGCACCTGAACTCAAGGAAAAACGTGACTTTGTCATCGAATCTCAAAAATACTTGTCAAAAGAATACGCAAGCGACAAGGAAAAATGGGGTCAATTTGATGCAGCTCGCTGGAATGCCTTCTACAAATGGGATAAAGAAAATGGTATCCTTAAAGAAGACTTGACAGATAAAGGCTTCACTAACGAATTTGTGAAATAATGACAGAAATTAGACTAGAACACGTCAGTTATGCCTATGGTCAGGAGAGGATTTTAGAGGACATCAATCTGAAAGTGACTTCAGGTGAAGTGGTTTCCATCCTAGGTCCAAGTGGTGTAGGAAAGACCACCCTCTTTAATCTGATCGCAGGGATTTTAGAAGTTCAGTCAGGGAGAATTGTCCTTGATGGTGAAGAAAATCCCAAGGGGCGCGTGAGTTATATGTTGCAAAAGGACTTGCTCTTGGAGCACAAGACGGTGCTTGGTAATATCATTCTGCCCCTCTTGATTCAAAAGGTGGATAAGGCGGAAGCTATTGCTCGCGCGGATGAAATTCTTGCGACCTTTCAGTTGACAGCTGTAAGAGATAAATACCCTCATGAACTCAGTGGTGGGATGCGCCAGCGTGTAGCCTTACTTCGTACCTATCTTTTCGGGCACAAGCTCTTTCTCTTAGATGAAGCCTTTAGTGCCTTGGATGAGATGACCAAGATGGAACTCCACGCTTGGTACCTTGAGATTCATAAGCAGTTGCAGCTAACAACCTTGATCATCACGCATAGTATCGAGGAGGCCCTCAGTCTCAGCGACCGCATCTATGTCTTGAAAAATCGCCCTGGGCAGATTGTTTCAGAAATTAAACTAGATTGGTCTGAAGATGAGGACAAGGAAGTCCAAAAGATTGCCTACAAACGTCAAATCTTGGCAGAATTAGGCTTAGATAAGTAGAAAAATAGGGAGTTGGTGAAGATTATCCTTTACCAGCGCCCTTTTTCTTTTAAAAATGAGAAAATTTCGGTATAATAGTCAAAGATAGTCAAGGTTCAAAGAGAGAGGTGGGTTTGTAATGAGATTTAAAAATACATCGGATCATATTGAGGCCTACATCAAGGCGATTTTAGATCAATCTGGAATTGTGGAGTTGCAACGGAGTCAGTTGGCGGATACCTTTCAGGTTGTTCCTAGTCAGATTAACTATGTGATCAAGACACGCTTTACGGAAAGTAGAGGCTACTTGGTTGAAAGTAAGCGTGGTGGCGGAGGCTACATTCGTATAGGACGGATTGAGTTTTCTAGTCATCATGAAATGCTCCGAGAGTTGCTTTATTCGATTGGCGAGCGAGTTAGTCAAGAAATTTATGAGGATATTCTACAGCTTTTGGTTGAGCAGGAATTGATGACCAAGCAGGAGATGAATTTGCTGGTAGCGGTAGCTTTGGATCGAGTTCTAGGAGAAGAAGCTCCAGTTGTTCGTGCAAACATGCTACGACAGGTCATACAAGAGGTAGATAGAAAAGGGAAGTAAGATGAACTATTCAAAAGCATTGAATGAATGTATCGAAAGTGCCTACATGGTTGCTAGCCATTTTGGAGCTCGTTATCTAGAGTCTTGGCACTTGTTGATTGCCATGTCCAATCACAGTTATAGTGTGGCAGGGGCGACTTTAAATGATTATCCATATGAGATGGACCGTTTGGAAGAGGTGGCTTTGGAACTGACTGAAACGGACTATAGCCAGGATGAAACCTTTACGGAATTGCCGTTCTCTCGTCGTTTGCAGGTTCTTTTTGACGAAGCAGAGTATGTAGCGTCAGTGGTCCATGCTAAGGTGCTAGGGACAGAGCACGTCCTCTATGCGATTTTGCATGATGGCAATGCCTTGGCGACTCGTATCTTGGAGAGGGCTGGTTTTTCTTATGAAGACAAGAAAGATCAGGTCAAGATTGCTGCTCTTCGTCGAAATTTAGAAGAACGGGCAGGCTGGACTCGTGAAGACCTCAAGGCTTTACGCCAACGCCATCGTGCTGTGGCTGACAAACAAAATTCTATGGCTAATATGATGGGAATGCCCCAGACTCCGAGTGGTGGACTTGAGGACTATACGCATGATTTGACGGACCAGGCTCGCTCTGGCAGATTAGAGCCAGTCATCGGTCGTGACAAGGAAATATCCCGTATGATTCAAATCTTGAGCCGGAAAACCAAGAATAATCCTGTCTTGGTTGGGGATGCTGGTGTCGGGAAAACAGCTCTGGCGCTTGGTCTTGCCCAGCGTATTGCTAGTGGTGATGTACCTGCGGAAATGGCTAAGATGCGCGTGTTAGAGCTTGACTTGATGAATGTCGTTGCAGGGACACGCTTCCGTGGTGACTTTGAAGAACGCATGAACAATATCATTAAGGATATTGAAGAAGATGGCCAAGTCATCCTCTTTATCGATGAACTTCACACTATCATGGGTTCTGGGAGTGGAATTGACTCAACTCTGGATGCGGCCAATATCTTGAAGCCAGCCTTGGCGCGTGGAACTTTGAGAACGGTTGGTGCCACCACTCAGGAAGAATACCAAAAACATATCGAAAAAGATGCAGCCCTTTCTCGTCGTTTCGCCAAAGTGACGATTGAAGAGCCAAGTGTGGCAGACAGCATGACCATTTTGCAAGGCTTGAAGGCGACTTATGAGAAACATCACCGTGTGCAAATCACAGATGAGGCGGTTGAAACAGCCGTCAAGATGGCTCATCGTTACTTGACTAGCCGTCACTTGCCAGACTCTGCTATCGACCTCTTGGATGAGGCAGCAGCAACAGTGCAAAATAAATCAAAGCATGTAAAAGCAGACGATTCTGACTTGAGTCCAGCTGACAAGGCCTTGATGGATGGCAAGTGGAAACAGGCAGCTCAGCTAATCGCAAAAGAAGAGGAAGTGCCTGTCTATAAAGACTTGGTGACAGAGTCTGATATTTTGACCACCTTGAGTCGCTTGTCAGGTATTCCAGTCCAAAAACTGACTCAAACTGATGCCAAGAAATACTTGAATTTGGAAGCTGAATTGCACAAACGTGTTATCGGTCAAGATCAAGCAGTTTCAAGCATTAGCCGTGCCATTCGCCGCAATCAGTCAGGGATTCGCAGTCACAAGCGTCCGATTGGCTCCTTTATGTTCTTAGGGCCTACAGGTGTCGGGAAGACTGAATTAGCCAAGGCTCTGGCAGAAGTCCTCTTTGACGACGAATCAGCTCTTATCCGCTTTGATATGAGTGAGTATATGGAAAAATTCGCAGCCAGTCGTCTCAACGGAGCTCCTCCAGGATATGTGGGGTATGAAGAAGGTGGGGAGTTGACCGAGAAGGTTCGCAACAAACCATACTCTGTTCTCCTCTTTGATGAGGTAGAAAAAGCCCACCCAGACATCTTTAATGTTCTCTTACAGGTTTTGGATGATGGTGTCTTGACAGATAGCAAGGGGCGCAAGGTTGACTTTTCAAATACCATTATCATCATGACGTCAAACCTTGGTGCGACAGCCCTTCGGGATGACAAGACCGTCGGTTTTGGAGCTAAGGATATTCGTTTTGATCAGGAAAATATGGAAAAACGCATGTTCGAAGAGCTGAAAAAAGCTTATAGACCTGAGTTTATCAACCGTATTGATGAAAAGGTGGTCTTCCATAGCCTGTCTAGTGACCATATGCAGGAAGTGGTGAAGATTATGGTCAAACCTTTAGAGGCAAGTTTAGCTGAAAAAGGCATTGACTTGAAATTACAAGCTTCCGCACTGAAATTGTTGGCCAATCAAGGATATGACCCAGAGATGGGAGCTCGTCCACTTCGCAGAACCCTACAAACAGAAGTGGAGGACAAGTTGGCAGAACTTCTTCTTAAGGGAGAATTAGAGGCAGGCAGCACACTTAAGATTGGTGTCAAAGCTGGCCAGTTAAAATTTGATATTGCATAAAAACGAGGTCGGGACAAAGTTCCCGACCTCTTTATGTACCATAATGAGATGGTTTTGTGTTACGACTGCTTTTAGGGATGCCTATCTTTCTTAGGATTATTCAATATGTGAGTAAAGAAGTCTTTGTATCGATACTTGAGATATTTTTCGTGTAGGAATAGCAAAGCTATATAAACAATCATAAAGAGTGTAGTCAGATGGAAGACATCAAATGCAGTTCGCGAATAGTAAGTTGCTGATTGATAAGAGCCAATAGCTCCCAAAATCAACCAAGGAAGATACTTGTAATACTTATTTAGCATAAGAGTGCATCTCCTATATTCTATTTCAATGTTATTATATTCCTTTGTCCAACGCAATGCAAGCGATTACAAAAAATAAATTCAAATTTTTAATAGAAAAATCTCCTGTTTTTCTGTTTTATTACGAATAGAAGAGTAGGAGGAGTAAATGTATCTAAAGTATTTAAGATTTTTAAAATAGTTTAGATAAATTGTTGACATATTTAAATCCCAATGTTACAATTACATTACAAAAAGATTTCTTTATATTACTAAAATATTACAAAGGAGTAGAAAAATGAAAAAGAAAACTTATATCAAATTGATGGCAGCAACTGTATTGGCTTCTACCTTGCTACTGGGAGCTTGTGGAAATAAAAAGGAAACAACTCAAGCAAGCAGTTCTGCTAAGACAAGCCAATCATCAAGTTCTAAAGCAGCTTCTGCTAGCAAAGAAAGCAAGACTCAGAAATCCTTAAGTTCAGCTTCATCTGAAAAGGCTAAGGCGTCTACCGACCAGTCTGCAGCAACTACAACACCATCACAAACAACACCTGCACCAGAGCAAAGACATGGTCAAGAGGTGTCTAATCAACAAACACCTGCTCAGGCTCCTCAAGCCCAGTCTAACCAATCAACAACTGACCGTAAACTTCAAGACAAGCAAGTAGAGCAAAATAAACGCTACAAGGGTGTTCTAACAATGGTGGATGGTGATTTTTCAGCAGCAGCGGGCAACTGGAAGGGAGCCAATGGCGAAACCATCACAGTTTCATCAGGAGGTCAATTCACAGTAGAATCTGCTGATGGAAAGAAAGAAAACTACTCTATCAGAGGCTACTCTTATACTCTTGATGATGGCAAGTATAATGCCAAAATTGGTGGAGGAAAAGTCATCCAAATTACAACAGGAGCGGATGGTAAGGTTTCCAGTGTTGCTTTGAGTCAATAATAACCCTCAGTATTTGAATTTTTACAATCAAAGAAAATCCGTCAGCTCAATAAGAGTTGACGGATTATTTTATACTTGTACTTGGGTTAAAAATTCTTCTGTAGTAAGAATTTGAGCAAACTCATTTTGTAGAGAAAGGAGATTAATCTCATGGATAGTCTCAGGAGAGATGGCCTGACCGTTTTTGTTAGATAGGGTAAAACTGGCAGTAGCATCTGCTAGTAAAGTGACTTCAAAACCAAGATTTGCTGCCATTCGTGTCGTAGTAGATACACAATGAGGCAGGGTCAAACCAACAACGACTAAATGACAAATCTGATTTTTTCGTAAATATGTTTCAAGATTTGTTCCAATAAAGGCGCTATTAACCGTTTTTTGAAAGACAGGTTCGGCAGTAACTGGCTCAAATCCACTTTTAAACACCTGATTTTGTTTGTTATGAAATTTCGACTGGGGATTGTCAGATATGTGTTGAACATGTAAGACTGGAAGAGCGTGCTTACGAAAGTATGCCAGTACCCTCAGTGCTTGTTGTTCAGCTTGAGGGTTGTTCCGTTCTCCCCAGATAGGGTTATCAAATGCTTTTTGCATATCGATAATCAGTAGAGCAGTATGAACCATTTTAAGCCTTATCTAATTGCAAGAGAGCCTCAATCTCTGCCAGAGTGCTAGCTTGTGAAATGGCTCCACGGAGTTTGGCTGCACCAGATGTCCCACGGAGGTAGTGAGGAGCGAGGCCACGGAATTCACGAACTGCGACGTTTTCTCCTTTGAGGTTAATCAAGCGTTTCAAATGTTCATAGGCGATTTTCATCTTATCTTCAAAGGTCAAATCAGGTAGGATTTCTCCTGTTTCAAAGTAATGGTTGATTTGGTTGAAGAGGTAAGGATTTCCCATGGCAGCGCGGCCAATCATGACTGCGTCAGCACCGACTTCTTCGATACGTTGTTTGGCTTCTTGGACTGTACGGATGTCACCGTTGGCGATGAAGGGAATCTTGGTCAGAGCTTGAGCTACGTCGTGCAAGGTCTCAAGGTCTGCGTGGCCTGTGTACATTTGTTCACGGGTACGGCCATGCATGGCGAGGGCAGAAACACCTGCTGATTCAGCAGCGAGGGCATTTTCTACTGCAAGAGATGGGTCGGCCCAGCCGGTACGCATTTTGACAGTAAGGGGAATATCAAGGACAGATTGGACCTTGTTGATAATAGAGTAGATCTTGTCTGGATCCTTGAGCCACATAGCGCCAGCTTCGTTCTTCACGATTTTATTAACTGGGCAGCCCATGTTGATATCGACGATATCGGTCTTAGTGTTTTCTTGGATGAATTCTGCTGCGCGTGCGAGGCTGTCTTCATCACTACCAAATAGTTGGATAGAAACAGGGTTTTCGCCTTCATCGATATGAAGCATGTGCAGTGTTTTTTCGTTGTTGTATTGGATTCCCTTGTCAGAGACCATTTCCATGACAACGAGTCCAGCTCCGAGCTCTTTTGCGATAGTCCGAAAGGCTGAGTTGGTCACGCCAGCCATGGGTGCTAAAACGGTTCGATTGGGAATCTCAACATTGCCAATCATAAAAGGTGTATTAAGATTTGTCACGAATGAGTTCCTCCAGGTCGTTTTCATCAAAGTTGTAAGTAGTTTGGCAGAATTGACAAGTGATTTCTGCTCCGTGGTCTTCCTCTTTCATTTCCTGTAAGTCTGAGCTTGGAAGGCTGGCAAGAGCATTCATAAAGCGCTCATGGCTACAGTCACATTGGAAACGGATCTCTTCTTCAGAAAGACGCTTGTAGGCCTCGTCACCGTAGATAGCTTTGAGGAGGGCTTCGATATGGTCTTCACTTTCGAGAAGGGTTGAGATAGCTGGCATTTCTTGGATGCGTTTTTCAAAGCGAGCAATCTCTTCTTCCTTGGCTCCCGGCAAGACTTGAACTAGGAAACCACCAGCAACCTTAACCTTGTCTTCTTCGTCCAAAAGGACATTGAGGCCGACTGCAGAAGGGGTTTGTTGGCTTTCTGTTAGGTAGAAAGCAAGGTCTTCCCCAATCTCTCCAGAGATGAGTGGGGTCAAGGAAGTATAAGGATTTCCAATGCCGTAGTCTGTGATAACGAGAAATTGACCATTTCCAACGAAAGGTCCGACTAGAACTTCACCAGTTGCGGTCTTTTTGATGTCAACGCCAGGATTTTGAACATAGCCTTTGACGTTCCCCTTGGTATCTGCGACCGTGATAATGGCCCCTAGAGAGCTAGAACCCAGCACCTTAACTGTTAGTTTAGTATTTCCTTTTTCATTGGCTGCGAGAATCTGGCTAGCTATAAGAGTTCGACCAAGCGCTACAGTTGAGCTAGCTTGGGTTTTGTGTTTTTCTTGAGCAGTGCGGACGGTTTCCGTGCTATCAAGGACAAAAGCACGAAAGGCTCCGCTTTCTGATATAGTTTTAATAATTTTATCCATAGCTACTATTTTAGCATAAAAATGCCCAAAGGGGGAGCCGTGTGTTTGCTGATTTTCAGGATAATGGACCAGAAAATCAGCAGGTAAATAAAAAGAGAAACAGATTATTTCAGCATTTGTAAGATTTATGCTATGCTTAAGGTAGAAAATGAAAGGGGTAACAAATGTATTTAGGAGATTTGATGGAGAAAGCCGAGTGTGGTCAATTTTCAATCCTTTCCTTTCTATTACAAGAGTCTCAGACGACTGTCAAGGCTGTAATGGAGGAAACAGGATTTTCAAAAGCAACCCTAACCAAATATGTCACCCTGCTCAATGACAAGGCTTTGGATAGTGGCTTAGAGCTGAACATCTCCTTAGAAGATGAAAATTTGCATCTGTCAATCGGTGCAGCTACCAAGGGGAGAGAGATTCGGAGCCTGTTTTTGGAGAATGCTGTTAAATACCAGATTGTGGTCTATCTTCTCTACCACCAACAGTTTTTAGCCCATCAGCTGGCTCAAGAATTGATGATTAGCGAGGCAACACTTGGTCGCCACTTAGCTGGTTTAAATCAGATTTTGTCAGAATTTGACTTATCCATCCAAAATGGCCGTTGGCGAGGTCCAGAGCATCAGATTCGTTACTTCTATTTCTGTCTTTTCCGCAAGGTCTGGTCCAGTCAGGAATGGGAAGGCCATATGCAGAAGCCAGAGAGAAAGCAGGAGATTGCTACACTAGAAGAAATCTGCGGTGCAAGTTTGTCTGCGGGGCAGAAATTGGACTTGGTTCTCTGGGCTCATATCAGTCAACAGCGTCTTCGGGTCAACGCCTGTCAGTTTCAAGTCATAGAAGAGAAAATGCGAGGGTATTTTGACAATATTTTCTACCTTCGTTTGCTGAGAAAGGCTCCGTCCTTTTTTGCTGGGCAACACATTCCTTTGGGGACTGAGGATGGTGAGATGATGATTTTCTTCTCTTTCCTCCTATCTCATCGTATTCTTCCTCTTCATACTATGGAGTATATCCTTGGTTTTGGAGGGCAGTTGGTAGATTTACTGACGCAATTGATTCAAGAAATGAAAAAGGAGGAGTTGCTGGGCGGTTATACAGAGGACCATGTCACCTATGAACTCAGTCAGCTTTGTGCTCAAGTCTATCTCTATAAGGGCTATATTTTACAGGATCGCTACAAGTACCAGTTGGAGAATCGTCATCCCTATTTGCTGATGGAACATGATTTTAAAGAGACAGCAGAAGAGATTTTTCATGCTCTACCTGCTTTTCATCAGGGGACAGACTTAGATAAGAAAATTTTCTGGGAATGGCTCCAGTTAATCGAATATATGGCTGAAAACGGTGGCCAGCATATGCGGATTGGTCTGGATTTGACATCTGGTTTTCTTGTCTTTTCAAGGATGGCAGCCATTTTGAAACGGTATTTGGAATACAACCGTTTTATTACCATTGAGGCCTATGACCGAACTCGGCATTATGATTTACTGGTTACCAATAACCCCATTCATAAGAAAGAACAGACCCCAGTCTATTATTTAAAAAACGACTTGGATATGGAAGATTTGGCAGGGATTCGTCAGTTATTATTCACTTAAAAGGCTTGGTTGTTCCAGGTCTTTTTTGTGAAATTCACACAATCTCCTCACATTTTTTTAAAAATTAAAAAAAGTTGATGAACAAGAAAGCGCTTTATTTTATATACTAGTAAGTGTAAAGAGGAAACATCCTCAAGATCTTTATCAGGAGGACAGCACATGTCACAAGAAAAATACATCATGGCTATTGACCAGGGAACAACAAGTTCTCGTGCCATTATTTTTAATAAAAAAGGAGAAAAGGTCAGCTCGAGCCAAAAAGAGTTTACTCAGATTTTCCCTCAGGCAGGTTGGGTTGAGCACAATGCCAATGAAATTTGGAACTCTGTTCAGTCAGTTATTGCGGGTGCTTTCATCGAAAGTGGTGTCAAGCCAAATCAAATCGAGGCAATCGGGATTACCAACCAACGTGAAACAACGGTCGTTTGGGATAAGAAAACAGGGCTTCCTATCTACAATGCTATCGTTTGGCAATCACGGCAAACTGCTCCTTTGGCTGAACAACTAAAAAGCCAAGGTTATGTGGAAAAATTCCATGAAAAGACTGGTTTGATTATTGATGCTTACTTCTCTGCTACCAAGGTTCGTTGGATTTTGGACCATGTAGAGGGCGCTCAAGAGCGAGCAGAAAAAGGGGAATTGCTCTTTGGTACCATCGATACTTGGTTGGTTTGGAAATTGACTGACGGTGCGGCTCACGTGACGGACTACTCAAATGCAGCTCGTACCATGCTTTATAACATTAAAGAACTCAAATGGGATGATGAGATTTTGGAAATCCTCAACATTCCTAAGGCTATGCTTCCAGAAGTTCGTTCTAATTCTGAAATCTATGGTAAGACAGCGCCATTCCATTTCTACGGTGGAGAAGTGCCAATATCTGGTATGGCTGGGGACCAACAGGCAGCCCTCTTTGGACAGTTGGCTTTTGAACCTGGTATGGTTAAAAATACTTATGGAACAGGTTCTTTCATCATCATGAATACTGGGGAAGAAATGCAGTTGTCTGAAAACAACCTCTTGACAACCATTGGTTACGGAATTAACGGCAAGGTTTACTATGCCTTGGAAGGTTCAATCTTCATCGCAGGAAGTGCTATTCAGTGGCTTCGTGACGGTCTTCGCATGGTGGAAAATTCACCAGAATCTGAAAAATACGCTCGTGATTCTCACAATGATGATGAAGTTTATGTCGTTCCAGCCTTTACAGGTCTAGGCGCTCCATACTGGAACCAAAACGCTCGGGGTTCTGTCTTTGGCTTGACTCGTGGAACAAGTAAGGAAGACTTTATCAAGGCGACTTTGCAATCTATTGCTTATCAAGTGCGTGACATTATCGACACCATGCAAGTGGATGCTCAGACAGCTATCCAAGTCTTGAAAGTAGATGGTGGTGCAGCTATGAACAATTTCCTCATGCAGTTCCAAGCTGATATTTTGGGAATTGACATCGCACGCGCCAAAAACTTGGAAACAACAGCTCTAGGAGCAGCCTTCCTAGCAGGTTTGTCAGTAGGCTACTGGAAGGATTTGGATGAGTTGAAACTCTTGAACGAGACAGGAGAACTCTTTGAGCCATCTATGAACGAATCGCGCAAGGAACAACTCTACAAGGGCTGGAAGAAGGCTGTGAAAGCAACGCAAGTCTTTGCGGAAGTAGACGACTAATACTGGCAGAATAAAGCGATTTATTTAGAAAGTGTGTAAATATGGAATTTTCAAAGAAAACACGTGAATTATCAATTAAAAAAATGCAGGAACGCACCCTGGACCTCTTGATTATCGGTGGAGGAATCACTGGTGCTGGTGTAGCCTTGCAGGCGGCAGCTAGCGGTCTTGAGACTGGATTGATTGAAATGCAAGACTTTGCAGAAGGAACATCCAGCCGTTCAACAAAATTGGTTCACGGAGGTCTTCGTTACCTTAAGCAATTTGACGTAGAAGTGGTATCAGATACGGTTTCAGAACGTGCAGTGGTACAACAAATTGCACCTCACATTCCAAAACCAGACCCAATGCTCTTACCAGTTTATGAAGAAGATGGAGCGACCTTTAGCCTCTTCCGCCTTAAAGTAGCTATGGATTTGTACGATCTTTTAGCAGGTGTGAACAACACACCTGCTGCAAACAAGGTTTTGAGCAAGGAAGAAGTCTTGGAACGCCAACCAAACTTGAAGAAAGAAGGTTTGGTAGGAGGTGGGGTTTACCTTGACTTCCGTAACAACGATGCGCGTCTCGTGATTGAAAATATCAAACGTGCCAACCAAGACGGTGCCCTCATTGCCAACCACGTGAAGGCAGAAGGCTTCCTCTTTGACGAAAGTGGCAAGATTACAGGTGTTGTAGCTCGTGATTTGTTGACAGACCAAGTCTTTGAAATCAAGGCCCGTCTGGTGATTAACACAACAGGCCCTTGGAGCGACAAGGTACGCAATTTGTCTAATAAGGGAACCCAATTCTCACAAATGCGTCCAACTAAGGGAGTTCACTTGGTAGTGGATTCAAGCAAAATCAAGGTTTCACAGCCAGTTTACTTTGATACAGGTTTGGGTGATGGCCGTATGGTCTTTGTTCTCCCACGTGAAAACAAGACTTACTTCGGTACAACTGATACAGACTACACAGGGGATTTGGAACATCCAAAAGTGACGCAGGAAGATGTAGATTACCTACTTGGCATTGTCAACAACCGCTTCCCAGAAGCCAACATCACCATTGATGATATTGAAAGCAGTTGGGCAGGTCTTCGTCCATTGATCGCAGGCAATAGTGCTTCTGACTATAATGGAGGAAATAACGGGACCATCAGTGATGAAAGCTTTAACAACTTAATCGCTACTGTCGAATCTTATCTCTCTAAGGAAAAAACGCGTGAAGATGTTGAGTCTGCTGTCAGCAAGCTTGAAAGCAGTACCTCTGAGAAACATTTGGACCCATCTGCAGTTTCTCGCGGTTCTAGCTTGGACCGAGATGATAATGGTCTCTTGACCCTTGCTGGTGGTAAAATCACAGACTACCGTAAGATGGCTGAAGGAGCTATGGAGCGCGTGGTTGACATCCTCAAAGCAGAATTTGACCGTAGCTTTAAACTGATCAACTCGAAGACTTATCCTGTTTCAGGTGGGGAATTGAACCCAGCAAATGTAGATTCAGAAATCGAAGCCTTTGCACAACTTGGAGTGTCACGTGGATTGGATAGCAAGGAAGCTCATTACCTAGCAAATCTTTACGGTTCAAATGCACCGAAGGTCTTTGCTCTTGCTCATAGTTTGGAACAAGCACCAGGACTCAGCTTGGCAGATACCTTGTCCCTTCACTATGCAATGCGCAATGAGTTGGCACTTAGCCCAGTTGACTTCCTTCTTCGTCGTACCAACCATATGCTCTTTATGCGTGATAGTTTGGATAGTATCGTTGAGCCAGTTTTGGATGAAATGGGACGATTCTATGACTGGACAGAAGAAGAAAAAGCAACTTACCGTGCTGATGTAAAAACAGCTCTTGCTAATAATGATTTAGCAGAATTAAAAAATTAAGAAAAAATCAAAGAGGTGGCGGGCAGGACTCCTAGTCTACCCTCTCCTCCTTTTTAATGGAGACAGAAAGATGATGAATGAATTATTTGGAGAATTTTTGGGAACTTTAATCCTGATTCTTCTAGGAAATGGTGTTGTTGCAGGTGTGGTTCTTCCAAAAACCAAGAGCAACAGCTCAGGTTGGATTGTGATTACTATGGGTTGGGGGATTGCAGTTGCAGTTGCAGTCTTTGTATCTGGCAAACTCAGTCCAGCTCATTTAAACCCAGCTGTGACCATCGGTGTGGCCTTAAAAGGTGGTTTGCCTTGGGCTTCCGTTTTCCCTTACATCCTAGCTCAGTTTGCAGGGGCTATGCTGGGTCAGATTTTGGTTTGGTTGCAATTCAAACCGCATTATGAGGCAGAAGAAAATGCAGGAAATATTTTGGCTACTTTCAGCACAGGACCGGCCATCAAGGATACAGTTTCTAACTTGATCAGCGAAATCCTTGGAACCTTTGTTTTGGTCTTGACAATTTTTGCTTTGGGGCTGTACGATTTTCAGGCAGGTATCGGAACCTTTGCAGTGGGGACTTTGATTGTCGGTATCGGTCTATCACTAGGTGGGACAACAGGTTATGCCTTGAACCCTGCGCGTGACCTTGGACCTCGTATCATGCACAGTATCCTTCCAATTTCAAACAAGGGAGACGGAGACTGGTCTTATGCTTGGATTCCTGTTGTGGGACCTGTTATCGGTGCAGCCTTGGCAGTGCTTGTATTCTCACTTTTCTAGTTTATACTCTTCGAAAATCAAATTCAAACCACGTCAGCGTCGCCTTACCGTACTCAAGTACAGCTTGCGGCTAGCTTCCTAGTTTGCTCTTTGATTTTCATTGAGTATTAGAAAACAATTATGATGATAGAGCTTGAGATGGAAATCTCAGGCTTTTTTCTTTTGAAATAGACATAGAAAAACCGCATAATCCTTAAAATAAGCTGAAATCTATTGAAAACATACGGTAAACAATTGAAAAAATACTATATAAAGTGGTACAATGGTAGAAAAATAAGCTAGTAAGAATCACTCTTATTTAGCAAAAATTACAGAAATGAATGGTTTTTCTTGATGAAACAGAGAAAAGAATTGTACCTTTTTCTTGGTCGGACAGCCTTGTATTTTCTTATCTTTCTAGGGCTGCTTTACTTCTTTAGCTATCTTGGTCAGGGTCAAGGAAGCTTTATCTATAATGAATTTTAACTTGAAGGAGAATTCCTATTGTGTCAAATAAACCAATAGTAGATATGATTGAAACCATTGAGCATTTTGCTCAGATACAGCCTAGCTATCCTGTTTACAATGTTTTGGGTCAGGAACACACTTATGGCGATTTAAAGGCTGATTCGGATAGTTTGGCTGCAGCCATTGACCAACTAGGATTGCCTGAGAAGTCTCCTGTGGTCGTTTTTGGTGGCCAAGAATATGAAATGTTGGCAACTTTTGTAGCCTTGACTAAGTCAGGACATGCCTACATTCCAATTGATAGTCATTCGGCCTTGGAGCGAGTTTCGGCTATTTTAGAAGTAGCGGAGCCAAGTTTGATTATTGCTATCTCAGACTTTTCATTGGAGCAGGTTTCTACACCGATGATGACTCTAGCTCAGGTTCAAGAAGCCTTTGCTCAAGGGTCTAGATATGAGATCACGCATCCAGTCAAGGGAGATGATAACTACTACATCATCTTTACTTCTGGTACAACTGGTAAGCCAAAGGGAGTGCAGATTTCACATGATAACCTCCTCAGCTTTACCAATTGGATGATTACGGACAAGGAATTTGCGACGCCAAGTCGTCCGCAAATGCTGGCTCAGCCACCTTATTCTTTTGACCTGTCTGTCATGTACTGGGCTCCGACCTTGGCATTAGGTGGTACGCTCTTCGCTCTTCCTTCAGCTATTACTCAGGACTTTAAGCAACTCTTTACGACCATCTTTTCATTGCCAATCGCTATCTGGACATCAACCCCTTCTTTTGCAGATATGGCCATGTTGTCTGAAGACTTTAATAGCGAAAAAATGCCTGACATCACGCATTTCTACTTTGATGGTGAAGAATTGACGGTCAAAACAGCTCAAAAACTACGTGAGCGTTTCCCCAATGCCCGTATTATCAATGCTTACGGCCCAACAGAAGCGACAGTGGCCCTGTCCGCAGTTGCCGTGACAGATGAGATGCTAGCGACTCTCAAACGCCTACCAATCGGTTATACCAAGGCTGATTCTCCAACCTTTATCATTGACGAGGACGGCAATAAATTGCCAAATGGCGAACAGGGAGAAATCATTGTTTCTGGACCAGCCGTTTCAAAAGGTTATATGAACAATCCTGAAAAAACAGCGGAAGCTTTCTTTGAGTTTGAAGGACTGCCAGCCTACCACACAGGCGATGTGGGAACCATGACAGATGAGGGCTTGCTTCTCTACGGCGGACGCATGGACTTCCAGATTAAGTTCAACGGTTACCGCATTGAGTTAGAAGATGTCTCGCAAAACCTCAACAAGTCTCGTTTTATCGAATCTGCTGTTGCTGTTCCACGTTATAACAAGGATCATAAGGTGCAAAATCTGTTGGCCTATGTCATCTTAAAAGATGGTGTGCGTGAGCAGTTTGAGCGAGATATTGATATTACCAAGGCTATCAAGGAAGATTTAACAGATATCATGATGTCCTACATGATGCCGTCTAAATTCCTTTATCGAGACAGTCTGCCACTGACTCCAAATGGAAAAATTGACATCAAAGGATTGATTAACGAGGTGAATGAGAGATGATGGAGTTCTTTCAACAGCTTCCTCATTTAGAGCCATATGGCAATCCTCAGTATTTTGTCTATGTGATTGCTGCAACCTTGCCCATCTTTATCGGCCTCTTTTTCAAGAAACGCTTTGCCTGGTATGAAGTGCTGGTTAGCCTCTTCTTTATTGTCACCATGTTGGTAGGTGGGAAGACCAATCAGTTGGTTGCCTTGGGTATTTACCTTTGCTGGGAAATATTGCTCGTACTCTTCTACAAGCACTATCGAAAAAGTAAGGATGGCAAGTGGGTCTTCTACCTAGTTAGCTTTCTATCCCTCCTTCCGATTATCTTTGTCAAGGTGCAGCCGGCTATCAATGGAACGCAGTCTTTGCTTGGGTTCTTGGGAATTTCTTACCTGACCTTTCGTTCGGTTGGAATTATCATCGAGCTGAGAGATGGAGTGATTAAGGATTTTACCTTCTGGGAATTCCTCCGCTTTCTTCTATTTATGCCGACTTTTTCAAGTGGCCCAATCGATCGCTTTAAGCGTTTTAATGAAAATTATCAGACCATTCCTGAGCGAGATGAGTTGATGGATATGCTGGATGAATCTGTTCGCTATATCATGTGGGGCTTTTTGTACAAGTTTATCTTAGCTCATGTTTTAGGAGAGACCTTGTTGCCTCCTTTGAAGAATTTAGCCTTGCAGTCAGGTGGTTTCTTTAATCTCTATGCCTTGGCAGTTATGTATACCTTTGGTCTGGAACTTTTCTTTGACTTTGCAGGTTATTCTATGTTTGCCTTAGCCATTTCAAATTTGATGGGAATTCGTAGCCCTATCAACTTTAACAAGCCCTTTTTATCAAGGGATTTAAAAGAGTTTTGGAATCGTTGGCACATGAGCCTCTCTTTCTGGTTCCGTGACTTTGTCTTTATGCGAATGGTGATGGTGTTGACCAGAAAGAAGATCTTTAAAAATCGTAATGTAACCTCAAGTGTGGCCTATATTGTAAATATGCTGATTATGGGATTTTGGCATGGTGTGACCTGGTACTATATCGCCTATGGACTCTTTCATGGGATTGGACTGGTTATCAATGACGCTTGGATTCGTAAGAAAAAAACGCTCAATAAGGAACGGAAAAAAGCAGGGAAAGCTGCTCTACCTGAGAATCGCTGGATTCAGTTGCTTGGCATGGTTGTCACCTTCCATGTCGTCATGCTGTCATTCTTAATCTTTTCTGGATTTTTGAATGATTTATGGTTTAAAAAATAAAAGGAAATAAAATATGGATATCAAATCAGAAGTTATCGAAATTATTGATGAGTTGTTTATGGAAGATGTTTCTGACATGATGGATGAAGATCTTTTTGATGCAGGTGTCTTGGATAGTATGGGAACGGTTGAGTTGATTGTGGAGATTGAAAACCGTTTTGACATTCGTGTCCCTGTGACAGAGTTTGGTCGCGACGACTGGAATACAGCTAATAAAATCATAGCTGGTATTGTGGAGCTACAAAATGCTTAAACGCTTATGGATGATCTTCGGACCGGTCTTGATAGCTGGTTTGTTGGTTTTTCTGCTCATTTTCTTTTATCCTACTGAGATGCATCATAATCTAGGAGCTGAAAAGCGTTCAGCGGTGGCTACTACTATCGATAGTTTTAAGGAGCGAAGTCAAAAAGTCAGAGCACTATCTGATCCAAATATGCGTTTTGTTCCCTTCTTTGGCTCTAGTGAATGGCTTCGTTTTGACGGTGCTCATCCTGCGGTATTAGCTGAGAAATACAATCGATCCTACCGTCCTTATCTTTTAGGACAGAGGGGAGCTGCATCGCTTAACCAGTATTTTGGAATGCAACAGATGTTGCCACAACTGGAGAATAAACAAGTTGTGTATGTTATCTCACCTCAGTGGTTCAGTAAAAACGGCTATGAGCCAGCAGCCTTCCAGCAGTATTTTAATGGAGACCAGTTGACCAGTTTTCTGGAACATCAATCTGGAGATCAGGCTAGTCAATATGCGGCGACTCGCTTACTACAGCAGTTCCCAAACGTAGCTATGAAGGATTTGGTTCAGAAGTTGGCAAGTAAAGAAGAATTGTCGACGGCAGACAATGAAATGATTGAATTATTGGCTCGGTTTAATGAACGCCAAGCTTCCTTTTTTGGTCAGTTTTCAGTTAGAGGCTATGTCAATTATGATAAGCATGTAGTTAAGTATTTAAAGACCTTGCCAGACCAGTTTTCTTATCAAGCCATAGAAGATATTGTTAAAGCAGATGCTGAAAAGAATACTTCCAATAATGATCTGGGAATGGAAAATTATTTCTATAATACGCAGATCAAGAAGGATTTGAAGAAATTAAAGGACTCTCAGAAAAGCTTTACCTATCTCAAGTCGCCAGAGTATAATGACTTGCAGTTGGTTTTAACACAGTTTTCTAAATCTAGGGTAAACCCGATTTTTATCATTCCACCTGTTAATAAAAAATGGATGGACTACGCTGGTTTACGAGAGGATATGTACCAACAAACGGTGCAGAAGATTCGCTACCAATTAGAAAGTCAAGGTTTTACCAATATAGCAGATTTTTCTAAGGACGGCGGGGAGCCTTTCTTTATGAAGGACACCATTCACCTTGGTTGGTTAGGTTGGTTGGCATTTGATAAGGCCGTTGATCCCTTCCTATCCAATCCCACCCCAGCTCCGACGTACCATCTGAATGAGCGCTTTTTCAGTAAAGACTGGGCGACTTATGATGGAGATGTCAAGGCATTTCAATAGATAATAGTATAGAAGAGTTCAAGGATGAAACTAGTTTTCACGTTTTTTCTTGACTCTTTTTTTGGTTGTGATATAATTAACCAGTAAATAATTTTTCAAAGAATAGTATTTTTCTTTTAAAAAAGAGAAGTCTAAAAGGAAAGGAGTCAGATATGAGACAGCTAGCGAAGGATATCGATGCTTTTTTGAATGAGGTGATTTTACAGGCAGAAAACCAACATGAAATCCTAATAGGTCATTGTACTAGCGAGGTAGCTCTGACCAATACCCAGGAGCATATCCTCATGCTCTTGTCGGAGGAATCTTTAACAAATTCAGAGTTGGCTCGTCGTCTCAATGTCAGTCAGGCGGCAGTTACCAAGGCCATTAAGTCTTTGGTCAAGGAAGGGATGTTGGAAACATCTAAAGATCCTAAGGATGCGCGTGTGATTTTTTATCAGTTGACTGATTTGGCTCGTCCAATCGCTGAGGAGCACCATCATCACCATGAGCATACACTTTTAACCTATGAACAAGTGGCGACTCAGTTTACTCCAAATGAACAAAAAGTGATCCAGCGGTTTTTGACTGCTTTAGTAGGAGAAATCAAATAATGAGATATATTACGGTAGAGGATTTATCCTTCTATTATGATAAGGAGCCCGTTCTTGAACATATCAATTATAGTGTTGATAGTGGGGAATTTGTTACCTTGACGGGGGAAAATGGGGCGGCTAAGACGACACTCATCAAGGCCAGTCTTGGAATCCTCCAGCCACGCATTGGAAAGGTGACCATTTCAAAGACAAATACGCAGGGTAAGAAATTGAGAATAGCTTACCTTCCTCAACAGATTGCCAGTTTTAACGCTGGTTTTCCAAGTACGGTTTATGAATTTGTCAAGTCGGGTCGCTATCCGCGAAAAGGCTGGTTCCGTCGTTTGAATGCTCATGATGAGGAGCATATCAAGGCTAGTTTGGACTCAGTTGGTATGTGGGAACACCGAGACAAACGCTTGGGGTCTCTATCTGGGGGACAAAAGCAGCGAGCGGTGATTGCTCGTATGTTTGCTTCGGACCCAGATGTGTTTATCCTAGATGAGCCGACAACGGGGATGGATGCAGGAAGTAAAAATGAATTTTACGAACTTATGCACCACAGCGCCCATCATCATGGCAAGGCTGTTTTGATGATTACCCATGACCCTGAAGAAGTTAAGGATTATGCGGACCGCAATATTCATCTAGTCCGTAACCAAGACTCGCCATGGCGTTGTTTCAACGTTCATGAGAATGATCAGGAGGTGGGCCATGCTTAGTTTGTTATCTTATGACTTTATGCAACGTGCCTTTCTGGCTGTTATTGCCATGAGTCTTTTCTCGCCAGTTCTTGGAACCTTCCTTATCTTGCGCCGTCAGAGTTTGATGAGTGATACCCTCAGCCACGTCTCGCTTTCGGGTGTAGCCTTTGGGTTGGTCCTAGGGATTTCTCCAACTGTTTCTACTATTGCTATTGTCTTGATTGCGGCGGTCTTCCTGGAGTATCTCCGTACGGTTTACAAGAGCTTTATGGAAATCGGGACAGCTATCCTCATGTCAACAGGTCTGGCTGTTTCTCTGATTGTCATGAGCAAGGGAAAAAGCTCTAGTTCTATGAGTTTGGACCAGTATCTTTTTGGTTCAATCGTGACGATTAGCGAGGAGCAGGTTATTTCCCTCTTTGTCATTGCGGCGGTTGTCTTGATTTTGACCTTCCTCTTCCTTCGTCCGATGTACATTTTGACCTTTGATGAGGATACGGCCTTTGTGGATGGCTTGCCAGTTCGTACCATGTCTATTCTTTTTAACATGGTTACAGGAGTGGCTATTGCCCTTATGATTCCTGCAGCAGGAGCTCTTCTGGTATCGACCATCATGGTCTTGCCAGCTAGTATTGCCCTGCGTCTGGGGAAAAACTTTAAATCGGTTATGCTGCTTGCCAGTGCGATTGGATTTTTGGGAATGGTAGCAGGACTTTACATTTCCTACTATGCAGAAACACCTGCAAGTGCAAGTATTACTATTATTTTTGTAACTGTTTTCTTGCTCATTAGTTTAGTAAGACGTTTTATCAAATAGGAGACTAAGATGAAAAAAATTAGCTTATTACTAGCCAGTCTATGTGCCTTGTTTTTAGTGGCTTGTTCCAATCAAAAGCAGGCAGATGGCAAACTAAATATTGTGACAACCTTTTACCCTGTCTATGAATTTACCAAGCAAGTCGCAGGAGATACTGCTAATGTAGAACTCCTCATCGGTGCTGGTACAGAACCCCATGAATACGAACCGTCTGCCAAGGCAGTTGCCAAAATCCAAGACGCAGATACCTTCGTTTATGAAAATGAAAACATGGAAACATGGGTCCCTAAATTGCTAGATACTTTGGATAAGAAAAAGGTGAAAACCATCAAGGCGACAGGCGATATGTTGCTCTTGCCAGGTGGTGAGGAAGAAGAGGGAGACCATGACCATGGAGAAGAAGGCCATCACCATGAGTTTGACCCCCATGTTTGGTTATCACCAGTCCGTGCCATTAAACTTGTAGAGCACATCCGTGATAGCTTGTCAGCAGATTATCCTGATAAAAAAGAGACCTTTGAGAAGAATGCGGCTGCCTATATCGAAAAATTGCAAGCCTTGAATAAGGCTTATGCAGAAGGCTTGTCTCAAGCTAAACAAAAGAGCTTTGTGACTCAGCACGCAGCCTTTAACTACCTTGCTTTAGACTATGGGCTCAAACAAGTCGCTATCTCAGGACTTTCTCCAGATGCAGAGCCATCAGCTGCACGTCTGGCAGAATTGACAGAGTACGTCAAGAAAAATAAAATTGCCTATATCTACTTTGAAGAAAATGCCTCACAAGCCCTTGCTAACACACTTTCAAAAGAGGCAGGTGTCAAAACAGATGTCCTTAATCCTTTAGAAAGTCTGACAGAAGAAGATACCAAGGCGGGAGAAAATTATATCTCTATCATGGAGAAAAACCTCAAGTCTTTGAAACAAACAACGGACCAAGAAGGCCCAGCAATTGAGCCTGAAAAGGCAGAGGATACCAAGACAGTTCAAAATGGTTACTTTGAGGATGCAGATGTCAAGGACCGCACCTTGAGTGACTATGCAGGTAACTGGCAATCAGTTTATCCTTTCCTTGAAGATGGCACTTTTGACCAAGTCTTTGACTACAAGGCTAAGTTGACTGGTAAGATGACCCAAGCTGAGTACAAGGCTTACTATACAAAAGGCTATCAGACGGATGTCACTAAGATCAACATTACTGATAATACTATGGAATTTGTTCAAGGTGGACAAAGTAAGAAATTCACCTACAAGTATGTCGGCAAGAAAATCTTGACTTACAAGAAAGGCAATCGTGGAGTACGCTTCCTCTTTGAAGCCACAGATGCTGATGCTGGACAATTCAAGTATGTTCAGTTTAGTGACCACAATATCGCCCCAGTTAAGGCAGAACATTTCCATATCTTCTTTGGAGGCACAAGCCAAGAAGCCCTCTTTGAAGAAATGAACAACTGGCCAACCTACTATCCAGATAACCTATCTGGCCAAGAAATCGCCCAAGAAATGTTGGCGCATTGATGAAAAAACCGACTAGTTCATAAGAGCTGGTCGGTTTTTGGGGTACTAGATGGTAATACTCTTCGAAAATCTCTTCAAGCCGCGTTAACGTCGCCTTGCCGTGCGTATGGTTACTGACTTCGTCAGTTCTATCTGCAACCTCAAAATAGTGTTTTGAGCTGACTTCGTCAGTTCTATCTACAGCCTCAGAGTAGTGCTTTGAGCAGCCTGTGGCTAGCTTCCTAGTTTGCTCTTTGATTTTCATTGAATATAACTTCATTATAGACCTTTCAGATACCTAAGGCACTTTAAAAAAATAAATAAAACTCTTGAAATATCTGGACCTGTATGTTAGAATAAAATTGATAGGCAAGGTTCATTAGAACACCAAAGCCCTTAACTATGGCCGTAGTTAAGGGCTTTTTTGACGTATCTTAGCGATTTAACGGGTGTTGATAGGCTAGTCATTCGGTCTACTTCTTACCATCTAGCCATTTGCAGACGAAATACAAGATAATTCCTGCTATGACGTCCGCTACAATAGTAAGAACGAGCTCTGGGGCAAGGTTCATTAGTTTCACCTCCTCTCACGAACCGTAAGGAACGTAATCGGTAACCGATGACAAAAATAGTATATCACATTAAATTTAGATCATCAACATTGCTTAATGCTTGAAATATTAGGACTTATATGCTAGAATGTAGTTAGTGTATAAGGTTCATTAGAACACCAAAGCCCCTAACTAGTGCCATAGTTAAGGGCTTTTTTGACGTATCTTAGCGATTTAACGGGTGTTGATAGGCTAGTCATTCGGTCTACTTCTTACCATCTAGCCATTTGCAGACGAAATACAAGATAATTCCAGCTATAACATCTGCTATAATAGTAAGAGCAAGCTCTGGTATAAGGCTCATTAGTTTCACCTCCTCTCACGAACCCATAGGAACGTAATCGGTAACCGATGACAAAAGTATTATACCACACTAAATTTAGATCATCAAGGTCACTTAATGCTTGAACTATTGTAGATTATATGCTAGAATATAGTTAATTGATAAGGTTCATTAGAACACCAAAGCCCCTAACTATTGCCGTAGTTAAGGGCTTTTTTGACGTATCTTAGCGATTTAACGGGTGTTTATAGGCTAGTCACTCGGTCTACTCCTTACTATCTAGCCATCTGCAGACGAAATACAAGATAATTCCAGCTATAACATCCGCTACAATAGTAAGAGCGAGCTCTATGATAAGGCTCATTAGTTTCACCTCCTCTCACGAACCCATAGGAACGTAATCGGTAACCGATGACAAAAATAGTATATCACACTACATTCAGATCATCAACATTGCTTAATTCTTGAAGTATGGCAGCTTGTATATTAAAACTAACTTACGTTGTGAGTAAAATTGCTATATATAACAACTCTCTTCATTAACTTGAAGGATAAAACATTATATTAAAAACATTTGTCACAAACAGATTTACATTAGCTCAATATCTGTCTGTTTCCAGTTTGACTCTTAATTGTTTAAAATAGAAATAAGGGTGGTCTGGAAAGAACTAGCATGGTGCGCTTAATTCCTTACCAGTTATTTTAGCAAGGATTAGACGACAATGTGACAATTCACCTCTAATTATTGACATTTCAGGAAAAATCGCAGTAAAAACGGCACAGCCTTCTTTAAATGTGCTATAATACTAGAAAAATACTTGTGGAGGTTCCATTATGGCAATATTTTTCATGATTTTTCTGATTGTTTGTGTGCTCCTATTGCTGATAGTCACACTGAGTACAGTTTATGTGGTTCGTCAGCAGTCGGTGGCGATTATTGAACGCTTTGGGAAATACCAAAAGGTTGCCAATAGCGGTATTCATATTCGCTTGCCTTTTGGGATTGACTCGATTGCAGCTCGGATTCAGTTGCGCTTGTTGCAAAGTGATATTGTGGTTGAGACTAAGACCAAGGACAATGTGTTCGTTATGATGAATGTAGCGACCCAGTACCGTGTCAACGAGCAGAGCGTGACAGATGCCTACTATAAACTTATGCGTCCAGAATCTCAGATTAAATCTTATATCGAAGACGCTCTTCGCTCTTCTGTTCCAAAATTAACCTTGGATGAATTGTTTGAGAAAAAAGATGAGATTGCCCTTGAAGTTCAACACCAAGTGGCGGAAGAAATGACAACTTACGGTTATATTATCGTGAAAACCTTGATTACTAAGGTGGAGCCAGATGCAGAAGTTAAGCAATCCATGAATGAAATCAATGCGGCGCAACGTAAGCGGGTCGCAGCGCAAGAATTGGCAGAAGCCGATAAGATTAAAATCGTCACTGCAGCTGAAGCCGAAGCAGAAAAAGACCGCCTTCATGGTGTGGGGATTGCCCAACAACGAAAGGCGATTGTGGATGGATTGGCAGAGTCTATCACCGAACTCAAGGAAGCCAATGTTGGCATGACAGAAGAACAAATCATGTCCATCCTCTTGACCAACCAGTATTTGGACACTTTGAATACTTTTGCTGCAAAAGGTAATCAAACGATCTTTTTACCAAATACACCAAATGGTGTAGATGATATCCGTACACAAATCTTGTCAGCCCTTCGCGCTGAGAAGAAATAATAGATTAAAGAGCTTGGCAACAGGCTCTTTTTGTATTACGTTTGTTAAGAAAAACAAAGAACATTGATATACATTTAACTAAAAATTATTGTATATTGTCTACTTTAATTAGGAATGATAAGGGAATAACTAGAAAGATTTGTGAATACAGACTATTTCTGATATACTAAATATACAGTAATAATGAATGATGGGAGATGGGATGAAAGAATTTCAATTTGAGAGAAAGCAGCGTTTTTCTTTGAGGAAATATGCAATAGGAGCTTGCTCAGTCTTGCTAGGAACGAGTTTATTTTTTGCTGGTATGGGTGCTCAACCCGTACAGGCTGCAGAAACGACTTCAACACTAATTTCAAGTCATTATTTGGATGAGCAGAATTTACCTGAAAAGCTGAAATCTGAGTTGCAATGGTTTGAAGAAAATAAGATTGAGGTAAAAGAGGGGAAAGAATACTATTTTGTCTATCGAAAATTGGCTACAAGATTACCAGAAACAGGTCTGTTTTCTAATGATGGGATGTTTATCTTGGGGGCAGGATTATTATTGCTTTCCTTCACTTTAATCAAGAGAAAAAAGGGAGCGTCTTACTTCCTTGTGAGCGTCTTTGCTGTTGGTGGATGGGGAGTATCCATCTCTGCTTTAGAAAATCTGGTAGAATTGCAACCAGCCCTTGTTAAGAGAGTAGAAGGTCAGTTTTTACCAAGTCCTGAAAGAGTTCAAGGATATGAATTTACGGGATATTATTTGGTAAGAGATAGTGGTAGCAAGGAACTTACTGTTGATAAGGTAGAGTCGCCAGCATTATCTCAAAAGGAGGAAAGTTCAGAACTTCAATCTAAGAAGATTGTACCACAGACTGTATTTCATTTTAGCTCGACTGAAGATTTTGTGCAATCTCCTCAACCATCCTACGCAGTTGAGAAAATTGTTGAAGCTCCTGTAAGCAAACAAGCTCCTGATGAAATTGTGCCCATAGGGACTAAGGAGGAAGTTGCAGGAAATCCCCAAGTAGAACAACCGAAAGCAGAAGATAATAGTGATTATAAAACAAGTCCTGAGGAAGGTGTGTTAAATGCCACAGTAGAGAAACCAGAATTGCTAGTCACTACAGAGGAGGTTGCTTTCCAAACGATAGAACAAGAAGATGCAACCTTAGCTAAAGGGCAAACTAAAGTTGTTCAAGAAGGTGTTGTTGGTGAACGCACCACCTATACGGAAGTCACTATCGTTAACGGGGAAAAATCTAGCAAAGTTATAGAAAATATAATCACAAAAGAACCGGTGAACAAGGTGATTGCAGTTGGGACTAAGGAAGAAGTTGGACCAAAATCTGAGGAAAGTAGACCAGTTCAACCTGAAAAAACTCCAATAGTAGAGAATGAAACAGAGAAAAAACCAGCTGATGGAATAGGACAACCAACACCAGGAGCAGAAGAAACGCCGGGCGAGAAACAAACACCTGACAAACCCGAAGCCGAGCCGAAGCAACCAGAGCTAGCAAGCCCAGCCGTGGAATCAGGGGGCGAGGAGAATCAAACTCTTGCCCAACAAGGTACTGGGTCCAATCAACCATCTAAAGAAACTGCTGAGACCAAAGATTCTGAACCAGCAAGCCCAGCCGTGGAATCAGGACGCGAAGAAGATCAATCTCCTGCGGAACAAAAGGGTGAGGAGAACCAGCTGGAGAATCCAGTTGAGGGGGCAAAAGATGCTGGTGAGTCTGCCCCACAAGAAACCCAAAAACAACCAGAACAAACGGCTCCATCTCCAGAGGTCAACCCAAGTCAAGGAAATGAACCAGCTCCAGCTGTTCAGCCTGAACCTTTAGCTCCCCAAGAGCAACCAACTGTCCCAAGTCCAGTAATGAAAGAAAAAGTACTGGACTATAAAACAACATATAAAGCTTCACCAGCCTTAAATTACAAAGAGCAACGAGTAGAAGTAGCAGGCGAAAATGGTAAGGAAGTGACAACTACTTCTTACAGTTTTGATGAAAGTACTGGGAAAATAGTAGAAAACACTTCAACAAAGATAGAAAAACATCCAGTAGATAGAGTTGTTAAGGTTGGAAATGTAGAAGAAACAACCTCAACAACCAAAAGAGGTGAACAGTTTGTCGCGGATGAGTCACTTGATAAAGGTGTCAAAGAAGTCAGAAATCAAGGTCAGGACGAAGAAACGACAACAATAAAAGTTTACAAAGTAAATGAACAAACAGGAGACTTGACTGAACCAGATGTAACGACAAAAGTCGCTAAGCCAATGCAAGCGAAAATAACGGCAGTAGGAACAAAACCAACAGTTCAATCACAAGAAATTCCTTTTAAGACAATTTATAAAGCATCGCCAGATTTAAGTTACAATGTGCAAGAAGAAGAAACACCAGGTGAAAAAGGGCGTACAGTATCAACTACAAAATACACAGTAAATCAAGAAACAGGAGCTATCTCAGAAGCAACTACAACAGAAAACACTCCAGCTAAAGACAAAATAGTAAAAGTTGGAAATGTGGAAAAGATAGTGTCACCTATAGAAATCACTGAGTTGAGAAAAGATAACCC
The DNA here is from genome assembly GCF_946901985.1 of Streptococcus sp. Marseille-Q5855. Classification (NCBI taxonomy): domain Bacteria; kingdom Bacillati; phylum Bacillota; class Bacilli; order Lactobacillales; family Streptococcaceae; genus Streptococcus; species Streptococcus sp. Marseille-Q5855. The sequence continues at coordinate 519,243 of NZ_CAMPPR010000006.1, read as the reverse complement.
TGAACTTCCAAAAGGAAAAGAAGAGGTTGAAGATGCAGGTGAGCAAGGGGAAACAACCGTCACTAAAACTTATGAAGTTAATCCGGAGACAGGAGAGTTAACAAATCCAACAGAAAAAACTGAAACAACTAAAGCTATGCGACAAAAAGTAATCTTGGTTGGTACTAAAGAAGACAAACCACATCTATTGCCAGAAAATAGCGAGTTAGAAAATGCGGTGGATGTGACGGAAGCTAGTAGAGAAATGAAGTCTGTAGACTTGTTGACAAATGAGAAGTTAAAAGCGCAGTTAGCTCCATCAGATATAGAAATAAATCGAGATTTCTTCTTAAAACGAAACGAATTACGAAAAACTAATCCAAATATAACAGAGTCTGAAGTAAAAGAAATTCTACGAAAAGAATATCTTGAAAAATTATCGATTAAAGAAACACTCGATGCGACTAAAACAGATTTAGAAGCTAGTTTGAAAAAAGTTGCGGCGCATACCTTGAGTATTTTAGGTGACAATCAACAAAATAGAGAAAAAGTAAAAGGTGATATTGAAGCTAATAAAGAGAAAATATTACTAGGGTTATCCTATATCAATCGTTTTTATAATATTGATTTTGGAGATACCAATATTCGTGATATTCTAGCTTATAATCCAAGTTCATTTGGTAAGAAAGAGGTTACTTCTCTAGATTGGTTAAAACACCTTGGTTCTATGAGTTATGATGAATTAAGATTAACTAATAGTCCAAAAACATTTGCGAAATACTTTAGTAAAATAACAAATAAGACTACGCTATTAGATTTCTTAGACTACAATAGAATGACATTTACTGATATGGATGGGGATACGTGGTTGAAGAAAGCGACTAAAGCTATCATAGTTGAAAAATCATCGAAAGAAAAACCTGATGAAAAGGTAGACTTATATACAAAATTAACTACTCCTCCTGAGAAATATGGAGCTGAAAATCTTCAAATTGAAAGTAGAAGACAACAAAATGTAGCTACATTATTAGGTTTGGTAAATATTAAAGAACCAAGCGTGTATGCTATAACTAACATAGCGACGGTAACCTACGGAAACATCGGAACGTATATGGATACTTCTTTAAAGAAAACAAATAAAGCTAAGTATACCGAAGAGCTTAATAAGGTTAAAGAATTGATAGAATTAACTGCGACAAGACAGGCTAATTATGTTGACACTTTATACAGAATAACAAAAGAAGAAAATCGTTCTAAATTAGTTACAAGTAGAGTGATTGTAGATACGATGAAAAAATATACGCCTAATGAGTTTGCTGGAATAGCGACAACATGGTCTAAAGAGTCAGGTCCTACAGCAGATAAAGGGGTTAAGGACTTTATGACGCCATTAGGGCTATATTCACCATCGCAAAATGTAGGTGCAGAAGCGAATGGAGTGGGTGTCCGTTACTTCATAGATAGAGTTCTGGATGATAGAGGTTCAGCGACTTACTCTCACGAAATGACGCATTTATTAGACAGAACAGTACTGTTTAATAATCATGGTCGTCGAGATGGTACAGCGGCAGAGTTTTATGCTAGAGGAATCTTCGAGAATTCATACACACCAGAGACAGATACATATTTCAACTTAAACTTCGTTTACGATGAAAGTAAGAAAAATGGCTTTTACAACAAAACACCAGATAGATTCAAAACAGCTGCAGATTTGAAATCTTATATGCATGGAAGTTTTGATGTGTTATATAGTTTAGATTATTTAGAAGCGGAAGCAACAAAACAACTTTCAGCGGCAGATAAAACTAAATACTTCAAGAAAATAACTCCGATTACTTCAACTGGGACTAGAACACCCGTAACATACACAAATCCAGCAGTTCAAGCTACGCACAAGAGTGAAAAAATCTCAGAAATCACACTGGCAGAAGCGGAAAAACTAACGGATATCAATAGCTTGATTGATAATAATATTTTAGTGAACCGTTACATTATAAAAGGATTTACTGATAAAGGTACTATTCAAGCTAATGGATATTATTTAGTGGATATGTTTGATACCATTTATGGTGTTAGTCAAAATGACACTGGTATGAGTGGGGACATCACCTTTAGAAAACAAGCATTTGAATTGATGGCTGCTTTGGGCTATTATGAAGGATTTGTACCTTATGTGTCAAATCAATACAAACAAGCAGCAGAGGCTGAGAACAAGCCTCTATCTGATACTTACATTTTCAATAAAATTTTGAATGGTAAGAGCTATGCTGAGTTCAAAAAAGCACAGTTCAAGGAAAGAGTAGCTAAGATTGATCAATTGAAACCTTTGACAATCCAATATGAAGGTCAGCAAATAAGTCTGACAAGTCAGAAGTTAAGTGAATTGATGCAGAAAGCTGTCCAAGAGGAGTTGAAACAGATTAAGGCAGGCAAAACAACTGCTAGCACCTATAGCTTTATCGAAACCCCAGTTCAAAAACTGAAAAAAGCAATTTATAAAGCTTATCTCAAAGATTCAGATGACTTTAGACAGTCGATTTACAATAGTTAAGACAAAAGGGACATCTCTCTGGAATGAACATTCAGAGAGGTGTTTTTTGCGCTCTTGTAAGATTTGACCTTATTTCTTAAAAATGACAGTTTGCTTGAATATGGAGTGATTTTCAGACTTTTCCACAAATTATAGAATCTTTTCTGAGTATTTAGGGAGTGATAGAGGAAGTCTTGAAAGCGCTTTTGTTTTATGCTATAGTCAAGTAAATCGAGTCGTTTAAAGAGGAATGTTTGTATGAGAAGAGAAGAAGTTTTACGAAATCACTGGTTTTTTAGCCAAGAGGTGGGGAAAGAAGAAGCCTTGGCACCGGATTTTCAGAGGGAAAATTGGCAGGCCATTCAAGTGCCGCATGACTGGAGTATTTACAATGATTTTGACCATTATTCCCCAGCGCAAAATGAGGGTGGCCAGCTAAATGGGGGTCAGGCCTGGTATCGGACACAGTTTTACTTGGAAGAAGATGCCAGTCTTGTATCGGTGCGTTTGTTGTTTGACGGGGTTTACATGAATGCCCAAGTCTATATAAACGGGCAAGTGCTGGGCTATTATCCCAATGGCTACACACCTTTTTCTTATGATATCACGCCTTATCTAAGAAATGATGGGACGGCCAACCAGCTTGCGGTTTTTGTGGAAAATCAGCAACCTAGCAGTCGTTGGTATTCGGGTAGTGGTATCTACCGAGAAGTAAAATTGTTGATTACAGATGCAGTTCATCTGGATTTGTATGGGATTAAGATAGAAAGTCCCAAGCTAAAGGAACAAAGAGATGGATGGGTGGAGACTCAGCTTACAAGTAAGGTTTCAAATGATGGACCTCAGTCTGTGTCGGTGTATTTGAAACAGGGTATCTGGTATGATGGACAACAGGTTTCAGACTGGCAGGCAACAGACTCTGTAGTGATTGAAGCTGGGGACAAACATCATTTCCAACAAGCAATATCAATTTTTCAACCCTTGCTTTGGGATATTGATCATCCTCACCTTTACCAATTGAAGACTCGCCTTTACAAAAATGGCATTTTGGTTGATGAAGAAGAGGAGACTTTTGGTTACCGTTGTATGGATTGGCAAGCGGATAAGGGCTTCTTTCTAAATGGTCGCTGGTTGAAGATTCATGGAGTTTGTCTGCACCATGACTATGGATCTCTGGGAGCTGTGGAAAATAGGTCAGCTGCTGAGAGACGCTTGCGCCAGATGAAAGAAATGGGAGTCAATGCTATCCGAATTACCCACAATCCAGCCAGTAGCATTTTGCTGGATCTAGCTGCCAAAATGGGCTTACTCATCCAAGAAGAAGCCTTTGATACCTGGTATGGAGGCAAGAAAGAATATGACTATGGTCGCTTTTTTGAGGAAGAAACGACTCACCCAGATGCGAAAGCAGGCGATTTCTGGTCAGATTACGATTTGCGCATCATGATTGAGCGTGGTAAGAACAATCCAGCCATCTTTATGTGGTCCTTAGGAAATGAAGTTAGTGAAGCAAATGGCGATGCCCATTCATTGAAAACTATCAAACGCTTGCTAGAAAGGGTTAAGGAGGTTGATGATAGCCGTTTTGTGACCATGGGAATGGATCAGTTCCGTTTTGGAGATGGGTCTGGAGGTCATGAAAAGATTGCTGATTTGCTGGATGTGGTGGGCTTGAATTACTCGGAAGATAATATTGACGCGATTCGCAAAAGACATCCCAAGTGGCGACTTTACGGCTCTGAAACCTCATCGGCTACCCGAACGCGTGATAGCTATTTTCGTCCAGATAAGGAATGGGTTGGGGATAATCGCCGCGTGCGGAATTTTGAACAGTCAGACTATGGCAATGATCGGGTTCCTTGGGGGAAGACAGCGACGGCTTCTTGGATAGCAGATAGAAATCGGCTAGACTATGCGGGTCAGTTTATCTGGACAGGAGTGGACTATATCGGTGAGCCGACTCCTTGGCACAATCAAAATGACACGCCTGTAAAGAGTTCCTATTTTGGGCTTGTGGACACAGCAGGGATTCCTAAAAATGATTATTATCTCTATCAAAGTCAGTGGGTGGACGTAAATCAGCATCCCATGGTTCATATCCTGCCCCACTGGAATTGGGAAATCCACAAGAGTTATCAACAAGTTGTGGATAAGTATGGGGGTATCCCTGTTCGAGTGTATTCAAATGCTGGTTCTGTAGAGCTATTTCTAAATGGAAAATCCAAAGGCAGGAAGACTTTTCAGGAAAAATGGACTTCAGATGGCAGAAAATACCAAGAGGGACAAGGTTATGCCCAGCTCTATCTTGAATGGCGTTTGCCCTATCAACCGGGAGAATTGCGTGCTGTGGCCTATGACCGTCAAGGTCAGCTTGTGGCAGAAGATAGGGTGGTGACTGCAGGTAAGCCAGCCAAAATCGGATTACATGCCGAAAAAACACAACTTAAACCAGATGGACAAGACCTCCTTTATCTCTATTTTGATGTATTGGACAAGGATGGAAATTGGGTGCCGACTGCTTCCAATCAGATTCATTTTAAAATTGAGGGCCCTGCTCGCATTGTGGGTGTGGATAATGGCAGGCAGGCCAGTCGTGAACGTTACAAGGCTCAGAAAAATGGTCGGTTTAAGAGGAAAGCCTTTCATGGCAGAGGTGTCCTCTTAGTTCAGAGCTTAGAGCAGGTAGGTCAAGTGAGAGTAAAGGCTAGTGCTAGAGGACTAGAGCCAGCAAGTTTTGATTTAGTGGGAGAGGATTTGGCTACCCAACCAGTGAAAAATAAGCGCTTATTTGAGATTCGAGTGGACAAGCAGGCAGGATTACAAGAAGGAGATTCCCCAGCTATTGGACTTTATCCACAAACTGTGGATAACCCTGTGAACAAGGTGGGGAATAGTGAAGTGATTTGGGAGACAAGTGGTAGTGCCCATGCTATTATAAAGCAGGGAGTACTTCATTGCTTGTCTGCAGGAGACTTGGTTATCAGTGCTATTTATCAAGGGAAAACCTATCAAACTCATTTGCAGGTCGCAGAAAATACCTCACTAGGGCAGGCAGTTTCTGTACGACCACTTCGCTTGTATACAGCTAAGGGGACTTATCCACAGCTGCCATCTTCAGTCTTGGTGGACTATGAGTCTGGCGATGCAAAACGAGTCAAGGTTGTTTGGGAGGAGATTCCTGAAGAAGATTTGGCAAGATTTCATGAGTTTACGGTATCTGGCCAGCTAGAGGGTTTGGATTTAAAGGCTTCTGCTCAGATTTGTGTCCAAGGGATTTGCGCTATTGAGCCTGAAAGGGTTTGGACGCTTGTCAAGGAAGTCCCACATTTACCAGACCGAGTCAAGCTAGTCTTATCAGATGGCAGAAGAGATACGGCCAAGGTGACTTGGGATGAACTCGACCCTCAAGTCTATGCTCAGGTAGGAGAATGTGTGCTCACAGGGCAAGTAGCGGGCTGTGAGTTGCCAGCAACAGTCACCATTCATGTGACAGATGCCAGTGTAGATGGGGAAGTTATTTCCAATCAGTGGACAGGGTCCAACCTGCCTCTGGTCTTTGCTTCTCACTCAGAGCCAAATCACCCAGCCTCTTACCTCAATGACAAGGTCATTGCTCGGAAAAAATCGACAGCCAATACTTGGATTACCAAGTCAGAGCAAGCCAGCGTGGGCATTCTTTTTGGAGATGCAGGGATTTTAAAACCGCGATTTGTGGATAACCTGACCTTGTATTATGTTGAAAATCAAGAATATGTGGCGATGGAGCCTACTTTTATTGATTATTATGTAGGGAATGAGCCTGCCTTGCCTCGGACTCCAAATCATTTGGATAAGGATTCCCTGCTCAAGCAAGAGGAGAATTGGCAACCTGTATCAGGCATTCGAAAAGTGTCAAGCGACAAGGATGAGGAGCTTCGTTTTGAATTTGACAAGGTGGAGACTTATGCCCTTCGTCTTCGATTTGAAGGCTTGAGCAGTCCTCTAGCGTTAACAGAATTGCAAGTGTATGCAAAAAAAGTAAAGAAAAATGTAGATAGGAAGTAATATGGTAAGAGAAATAAAACCGCATGGCCCCTTGCCTAGTCAGGCCCAGCTAGCTTATTTAGAGGATGAACTAGCAGCATTTATACATTTTGGGCCCAATACCTTTTATGACCAGGAATGGGGGACAGGTCAGGAGGATCCTGAACGCTTTAACCCGACAAGGTTAGATGCGCGTGAGTGGGTTCGTGTGCTCAAGGAAACGGGCTTTAAGAAGTTGATTTTGGTGGTCAAGCACCACGACGGCTTTGTCCTCTATCCGACAGCTCACACAGATTATTCGGTCAAGGCCAGTCCTTGGAGGAATGGAGAAGGGGACTTGCTCCTTGAAGTATCCCAAGCTGCCACAGAGTTTGATATGGATATGGGGGTCTACCTATCACCCTGGGATGCCCGCAGTCCTCTCTATCATGTGGAGCGAGAGGCGGACTATAATGCCTATTATCTGGCTCAGCTGCAGGAAATCTTATCAAATCCTGCTTATGGTAATGCAGGAAAATTTGCTGAGGTCTGGATGGATGGTGCCAGAGGAGAGGGTGCTCAAAAGGTCAATTATGAATTTGAAAAATGGTTTGAAACCATTCGTGAACTGCAGGGCGATTGCTTAATTTTTTCAACAGAAGGCACCAGTATACGCTGGATTGGCAATGAACGAGGGTATGCAGGTGATCCCCTGTGGCAAAAGGTGAATCCTGACAAACTAGGAACAGAAGCAGAGCTGGACTATCTTCAGCACGGAGATCTCTCGGGCACGATTTTTTCAATCGGTGAGGCAGATGTTTCTATCCGGCCGGGCTGGTTTTACCATGAGGATCAGGATCCTAAGTCTCTTGAGGAGTTGGTCGAAATCTACTTTCACTCGGTGGGGAGGGGCACACCTCTCTTACTCAATATTCCGCCGAATCAAGATGGGCTCTTTGATGCAAAGGATATTGAACGACTTTATGAATTTGCGACCTATCGCAATGAGCTCTATAAAGAAGATTTGGCTCTGGGAGCTGAGGTATCTGGTCCAGCTCTTTCCGCAGACTTTGCTTGTCACCATCTGACAGATGGCCTTGAGACCAGCTCTTGGGCAAGCGATGTAGGCTTGCCTATCCAGTTAGAACTAGACTTAGGATCTCCTAAAACTTTTGATGTAATTGAGTTAAGAGAAGATTTGAAGCTAGGGCAACGAATCGCTGCTTTTCATATGCAAGTAGAGGTGGATGGTGTCTGGCAGGAATTTGGCATGGGCTTTACAGTTGGTCATAAGCGCCTCTTGCGAGGTCCACTAGTAGAGGCACAGAAGGTGCGCGTGATGATTACAGAGTCACAGGATTTACCTGTATTGACCAAGATTTCCCTCTATAAAACTCCTGGATTATCAAAAAAAGAAGTTGTTCAGGAACTAGCATTTGCAGAAAAAAGTTTAACTGTGACAAAGGGAGAGGCTCTTCATTTTAGGATTGAACGTAGCGAAAGTGGCTCCTCTTTAGAGGCTAAGATTTCGATTCAACCGGGGACAGGTGTGCATGGTGTCGCCTATCAGGATGAGATTCAAGTCCTTCAATTCCAAGCAGGGGAAAATAAAAAAGATTTGTGCCTACCAACTCTGCACTTTGCTGCTGATAAGACCTTAGATTTCTATCTGAATCTGACTGTTGATGGACAACTGATTGATCAAGCTCATATTTTAGTTGAAACGAGATAAAATATCTTCACAATTCATTTCCTTTTCGAATAAATAGATAGAACCATCGAATCTAGCAAAATTAGATTTAAAAATATGGTATAATAGAAGGAGGAAATGGATGACTTTAAGACATCCGGGCATTAGCCCGACCAATGATTTGGTTGCTAAGAAAATCTTTAGCAACCCAGAAATCACTTGTCAGTTTATCCGCGATATGTTGGACTTGCCTGCCAAAAATGTAACCATTTTGGAGGGGAGCAATATTCATGTACTACCTTCCCTGCCTTATTCAGCCCAAGATTTCTACACTAGCATAGATGTCTTGGCGGAGTTGGATAATGGTACGCAAGTTATTATTGAGATTCAGGTTCATCATCAGAATTTTTTCATCAATCGCCTATGGGCTTACCTATGTAGTCAGGTTAATCAAAACCTAGAAAAAATTCGCCAACGAGAAGATGATACCCACCAGAGTTACAAACATATCGCACCAGTATACGCTATCGCAATCGTGGACAGCAATTACTTTTCAGATGATTTGGCCTTCCACAGTTTCAGCATGCGAGAGGACACGACAGGTGAGGTCTTAACCATCACAAACAATGGACAAGAAAACCATCTAGTCAAGATGGCATTCTTGGAACTAAAAAAATACAGAGAAACCAGCAAAGACAAGGTTCGTAAACCATGGTTGGAGTTTTTCGGGAATAAGCCCTTTACCCAGCAACCCGAGCGAGCCATCAGCCAAGCAGACCAACTGCTAGACTACAAGAGCTGGTCCGAGGAGGACAGGAAGATGTTTAGCCAACTACGTATGCGAGAAGAACAGGCCTTGTTAGCGCAGGACTATGCCTTGGAAACAGCTAGAGCGGAAGGCATTGAAGAGGGATTAAAAGTAGGTCTAGTAAATCTCGCTCGCCAAGGTCTGCTGCTATCTGAGGTTGCCAGTCAGCAGTTGGGTATGACTGTGGCTGAGTTTGAGGCATTGCTGTAAATAGGAACAGATGACATGTTGCCAGAATGAGGTAGCATGTTTTATTTTAGCTTTAGTTGTTAGTTGCAACAGGCAGACCAGCCAGAGAATGCTAACACTTTTAGGTCGTAATTAGGATGTGGAAGTCAGTCATATTTCTACGGTGAGGCGACTCTGGCGTATTTTGCCTTTGAATTTTAAGAGAATAGTGCATATGAGAGATAGGGTCTGGTTCTGTTGGGCTCTGCTAGAAAGCTATTAGAGAATCTGGGCATTTAACTGATAGGTTCTCTTTTTTGGAAGAAAAAAAGCTAAAAACCTAAAAATTTTTGTATATTTATTTTACGAATGTTTTGTTTAAAAATAGTAGAATAGTTCCTTTTAGGTATCAAAGTTATCTGCTTTTCAAAATAAAAAGATTTTATCCAAATTCATTTCCGAATTTCAGGTTTTAACACAATATAATAACATGCAGAAAACCAAAATATTTTCCTGATTTTAAAGTTAAAAAATTCATAATTTTGGTTATAAAAACGAACAAATTGTGAAAATTGTCTGAAAATGTTTTTTTTTTTTTAGTAAATTTGATGAGCATTTAGTTTGCATATATATCACTTATCATGTACAATGAAGAAGTAAAGTATCATATGCAAAACCTCGTCCATGGCGAGGAATCTTTGCATGTAGATATGGAGATAAAAAAATATTTTTAAGGAGAACACAATAAGTGGAGAAGAAATCGCCTATGAGTCGTGTTGAACGCTTGCACCGTGAAAAGGTCACACGTTACTCAATCCGTAAATATAGTTTTGGAGCAGCCAGCGTAGCAGTTGCTGCCCTGTTCATGTTCTTGGGAAATGGAGCTGTATCAGCTAATGAGTTAAGCAAACAAGAGACATCTCTAGCAGCTCCAGGGCTAGCCTCTGAACATGAGGGACCACAAGAAGCAGAAAGTGCTTCGGTAGTAGCACCAGCTTCTGATGCCCAATCAACTCCAGCAGCACAACCAGTCGTAGAAGAACCAGCAAAACCAGCTGCACCAGAAGTAACAACTCCAGCTTTGGACAAAAAGCAACTTGAAAACTACATTTCAGAAGTTAAATCAAAACTTTCTGCAGGTACGTATGCTAATAAAACAGAGGAGAGCCTTGCTCTTTTGAATGGTGAATTGGCTTCTGCTGAGTCTGTACTCGCTTCTGCAACTAGTCAAGATGAATTGAACGTAGCTTACAGAAACCTTGTCACTACAGTAAGCTCAAAATTAAAAAACAAACCAAAAGATTCAAAAGACGCTCCGAAAGTAGATACTACTAACGGACAACCAACTGTAGGTAAAAAAGCAGAAAACACTGAGAAAAAATCAGAATCTAACGCAATCGAAAACACAGGTTTAAACGACCCACGTAACGATAAAGAGATTGATAAAGAGAATGCTTTCCGTACAGAAGCGACTGATACGGAAGGTCCAGTGGCAGAAATACCATATTCCGAGGGTAGGAATGTATATGTATATGGTGGAGAATCAGAAGGGTTTGATATAAAAATCAAAGATAATTCTGGAGTTGTTGCAAATGCCACTATTGTACGAGGAGGTAATCAGCCATTTACTGCTGTTTCAGGTGAAACAGATATACTTGACGTGGAATTTGGTTATAAAGCAAATGTCTTTTCAACAGAAACTCCAGCGAGTGAGTCTAATCCAGCTGTTATTCATTATACAGGTCTTCCTGGTGGTACATTAAATCAAAAACAATTAGAAGATGCTAGAACTACAGGATTAAATCTAGGTTGGCGTTATGTTAAGGCGACAGATAAAGCAGGGAATGGTTTAAGAGCGATAGATGAAAGAGATGACAAACCAGGCGCTCTTTATGTTGTCGTTAAACCTCAAACATATAAATACAACATCCAACAACCAGAAAACAATGCGAATAAAATTGCTGTTTCAGATATTAACAACTTAACGGAAACTGATATTCAGAAAATTAAAGACCAAATCAAAATTGGATATTCTAAAACAAGCCAAGATGCTAGATTTGAATCTAAAAAAGGTCAAGATTTAGATAATCAAGCTTCTGTAGTGAAAAGTATTGACGTAAATGGACAAACTATCACTGTAACCTATAACGATGATTCAACAGACACAGCTTCAATTTCTGATGTGGCACGTACGGATCTGGATCCTGTAGTGGAGTTCCCGTTCTCTGATGAACCTAAACGAGAAATTTATGTGTACGGAGCAGAAGAAAACTCATTCGACATCAAAATTAAAGACGATGCGGATAAGATTAAAAGTGCGACTTTATTACAATGGGGAAGTAATCCGTTTAAACCTGTAGCAGGTGAAACAGATAAAGTCAATACACAATATGGATATACAGCTAATGTTATTTCTTCTGAAACAACAGCCACAGAAGCTAAGCCAGCAGTTATTACATACTCAGGTACCCCAGCTCCAGAAGGGTCATTTACACAAGCTAAATTAGAGGCTGCAACCAAAGGAGAGAACCCTCCAGGCGTAGCTTTAGGATGGCGTTACTTAAAAGTAGTCGATTCTGAAGGAAAAGAATTTGTAGGGTCTGGAAAAGAAACTGCTAATAACATGTCACTTAGAGTTATGCTTAAACCTCAAACTCAAAAGTATGACATTCAAACACCAGCAGAAGCTGATAAAGTAGCAGTGGATGATGCATCGGAAGTAACTGAAGCAGAATTTAATAAAATTAAAGAAAAGCTTAAGATTGAGTACTCTAAAAATAACATCGATGCTCGTCTAGCTGATAAAAAAGGTCAAGCTGTAGAAAATCAAGCAGACCGTATCGCAAGCATTAAAAAAGTTGATAACAATCTAGTTGTAACCTATAAAGATGGTTCAACAGATACTAGACCATTGACTGATTTTGCACGTACAAACAATGCTCCAGAAGTAACAATCCCTTATTCTGTAGACGGTAAAAAAGATGTATATGTATATGCAAATGAAGATTTTGAAATTCCTATTAAATATACAGATGATTCAGGGAAAATAGCATCTGCGACAATTAAACGTGGTGGGAATCAGGATTCGCCAGCTAAAGATGAATCTAATCCTGATATTTTAGATAATGAGTACAATACAACAGTTGAAAAAATTTCTACTGAAACAGTAGCAACAGCAGAAAAGCCTGCTATTGTAAAAATTAAAGGTAATATTTCAAAAGATAACTCTGGAATTGCCGAGAGCAAATTCCCTAAAGAAGCAAATCAAGAACTTAAAATTGTAACTCGTTATGCAACTGCGACAGATACAGATGGTAAAGAAATCCATAATGTTGCTAAAGGTTCTTCATATGCAACTGACCCAGGTTCATTCACTATCAAACTAAAAGCTCAAACAGCAAAATATGACATTAGAGAATTAGCTGATGCTGATAAGACCGTAGTAACAGATATTGCTCATATTCCAGAGGCTGAATTAGCTAAGCTTAAAGAAAGTCTTCCATTAGAATACTCTAAGAAAAATGAAGATAAGAACTTAGAAGACAAAAAAGGAAAAGCAGTCGAAGCAGAAAATGCTAAGAAGGTTGTAAAAGACCTTGTTCAAGACGGTGAAAACTTAGTAGTAACATATAAAGATGGTTCTAAAGACACCATTCCTGTCGATAAAGTTGTGAAATTAGATAAACAACCAGCAATCGAGGAAGTAACTAACCAAGCAGATGCGAAAATTGCAGCTATTAAAGGTAATGATAACTTATCAAAAGCTGAGCAAGATAAAGCTATTGCTGATGTAGAAAAAGATAAAGCAGCAGCATTAGAAAAAATCGTTGATGCTACAAATGCAACAGATGTAACTGCAGGTAAAGATGAAGGTACTGGTGCTGTAGCGAAAGTAAATCCAATCGGTAAAGAAAAAGCTAAAGAAGAAATCGCTAAGACTTTGGAAGCTAAGAAGGAGGCTATTGAGAACAATGATAGCTTAACACAAGCCGAGAAGGAAAAAAGCTAAAAAAGATGCTGAAGACAAGGCAGCAGCAGCCCTTGCTGAAATCGAAAAACAACCAGCAACAGCAGAAACAGCAGATGCGGCAACAGCAGCTCAAACTACTGTAAACGATAAACAAGCTGAAGGAACCAAAGAAGTTGCTAAAATCAACCCAATCGGTAAACAAGCAGCATTAGACAAAATCGATGAAGCCTTAAAAGCTAAAGAAGCAGAAATGGATGCCCGCACTGACCTAACAGAGGAAGAAAAGGCAGACGCAAAGGCAGAAGCTAAAAAATTTGCTGATGCTAAGAAAGCTGAAATCAATGCGAAAAATGATAATGCAGAAACGCCTGAAGCAGCTACACGAGAGCAAGGTGAAATCGATACAGCAGGCGATACTGGAAAAACAGAAGTAGAGGGTGTTACCAAACCTGCTGCTAAAAAACCAGAAGCTAAAACAGCGGTAGAAACTACAGCCGCTGCTAAAAAGCAAGAGATTGCTCAAGACGCAGCCTTGACTGAAGAAGCTAGAGCAAAACTTCAAGCTGAGGTAGATGCTGTTAAGAAAGCTTCGGAAGAGGCAATCGATGGTGCTAAGAAAAATGCCGATGTTGATAACGCTAAGAAATCAGCAGAAGCAGCGATTAAAGCCATTAACTCTGCTCGTTTACCAGCGAACAAGGTAATTGCTGAAAATCCATCAGCCTTAAATGAGGATGAACGGAAAAAACTAGAAGATGCTATTAAAGCAGTAAATCCTCCGGGAACTAAGGTAGTTGTTAAGGATGATGGAAGTGCTGAAGTAACCTTACCAGGGAAGCAAGCACCTGAAACATTAAAACAAGAAGATTTAACAAAATCTGAAGCCGATTTAGAAAAAGATGGTGGTGGCAACAACATCAACCGTCCAACGGATAAAGTGATTGTTGGAAATCCTGAAAGTTTGACAGATGCAGATAAAGAAAACATCAAAAAAGCTGTTCGTGAAGTAAACCCTAATGCTGTTGTGACAATTGATGATAATGGTACAGTAACGGTTTCAACACCAGAAGGAAAAACTGTCGTTATTCCAAAAGCTGACTTAGTGAAGAAAGAAGCTGACAAAGAAACTGCTAAAGCAGGAAACAACATCAACAAACCAGCAGACAAAGTAGTTGCTAATAAAGATGCCTTAACTCCTGAAAATATCGCAGCAATCAAGGCTAAAGTTCAAGCAGTAAATCCAGATGCAACAGTAGTAGTTGATGCAAAAGGAAATACAACAGTAGTTACACCAGACGGTAAGACAGCAACAATTCCAGTAACTGACTTAGTGAAATCTCCAGAAGAAGCTAAAGATGAAAAAGCAGGAAACAACGTCAACAAACCAGCCGATAAAGTAGCAGCAACAAAAGCTGATTTAGCTGATGATGCGAAGAAAGCAGACGTTAAAGCTAAAATCAAAGCGGCTGTAGAAGCAGTGAATCCAGAAGGTTCAAAAGTATTCGTAGACGACCAAGGAAATGCGACTGTAACAACTCCAGATGGTAAAACAGCGACAATCCCTGTTGAAGATCTTATCAAAGATACAACTCAACCAAATGCAGGAAACAAAGTAAACACTCCAGCAACTAAGGTTGTTGTAACAGATCCTGCTAATATCAAGGCTGATGAAGATAAGATTAGAGCAGAAATCCTTAAAGTGAATCCAGGTGCAACAGTTGTATTTGACGAAAAAGGAAACGCAACAGTAACAACGAAAGATGGAGCTGTGGCAACAATTCCAGCATCTGATTTAGCAAAAGATGCAGCTGACTTAAGGAACCCAGACAAGCAAGATGCAGTTAAGAAACCAGCAGATAAAACACTTGTTAAGAAAGCAGGTAAATTAACTCCAGCTGAAAAAGATGCAATCAAAGCAGAAATCGCTAAGGTAAATAGAGATCCGAAGACAACTATCGTAGTTGATGACGAAGGAAATGCAACAGTAACAACTCCAGAAGGAAAAACTGTAGTAATCGCCAAAGAAGACTTAGTGAAATCTCCACAAGAAGTTGATGGTGCAAAAGCAGGAAATAACATCAACAAGCCAGCGGATAAAGTAGCAGCAGCGGCGGCAGATTTAGTTGGACCGAATAAAGATGAAGTTAAAGCTAAAATCCAAAAAGCTGTAGAATCAGTAAACCCAGGTGCTACTGTATTCGTTGACGACAAAGGAAACGCAACAGTCACAACACCAGACGGTAAGACAGCAACAATCCCAGTTGAAGACTTATTGAAAGATCCAGCAGCTAAAGAAACTCCATCAGCAGGAAACAAAGTAAACACTCCAGCAGAAAGAACAGTAGTAGCAAATCCAGCTGAATTAACTGATGCTGAAAAAGCTAAGATTACTGCAGCGATTCAAGAGGTAAACCCTGAAGGAACTAAAGTTGTATTTGACGAAGCAGGAAACGGAACAGTAACAGTACCAAATCAAGACGGAACTACAGCTACAGCGACAATCCCTGTAAGTGACTTAGTGAAATCAAATGCTGAAAAAGATCTATTGGATCCAGCTAAACAAAACCCAGTTAAGAAACCTATCGATCAAACAGTAGTTGCTAATAAAGATGCATTAACTGATGAAGACCGTAAAGCTATTAAAGCTAAAGTTGCAGAAGTTAACCCAGGAGCAACTGTAGTAGTTGATGAAAAAGGAAATGCGACAGTAACAACTAAAGATGGTAAGACAGCTGTAATCGCAGCGGATGATTTAGTGAAAACTGATGATGAAGTATTAAGCGATGCAAAAGCAGGTAACCTTATCAACAAACCAGCAGATCGAGTGTTTGTTAAAGATGGACAAATTACGGATGATGTTAAAGCAAAAATCGCTGCTAAAGTTCAACGTATAAATCCAGGAGCAACAGTATTCGTAGATGAAAATGGAAATGCGACAGTAACAACACCAGAAGGTAAAACTGCAACAATTCCAGTAGCTGATTTAACGAAGACTGACGCTGATAAAGCTAAAGTGAATGCAGGAAATAAAATCAATTCACCAGCAGACAGAGTGTTAGTGAAAGATAGAGATAAATTAACAGCGGAAGATATTCAAGAAATTGAGAAAAACATCTTAGAAGTTAACCCAGGAGCAACAGTAGTATTTGACGCAAAAGGAAATGCGACTGTTAAGAATGCAAATGGAGACATCGCAACAATCCCTGTAGAAGCTTTAGCGAAACCAAAAGCAGATCTATTAAAACCTGAGAAACAAGATTTAATTAAGAAACCTGTTGATAAGGTATTAGTAACAGATCCAGCTAACGTGGATAAAGAAGCTATTAAGAAAGCTGTTGAGGAAGTGAACCCAGGTTCAACGGTTGTTGTTGATGACAATGGAAATGCAACGATAACTACAGAAGATGGTAGAAGCTTTGTAATTCCAGCAAAAGATTTAGTGAAAACTCCAGAAGAATCTAAAAATGCAAAAGCAGGAAACAACATTAACAAACCAGCTGATAAAGTAGTAGTAGCTGATCCAACTAAACCATTATCTCCAGAAGAGAAAAAAGCGATTGAAGCTAAGATTAAAGAAGTAAATCCAGATGCAAAAGCGATCTTCGTAGATGATAAAGGAAATGCAACGGTAACTATAGAAGATAAAGATGGTAATACGGAAACAGCAACAATTCCAGCGGCAGATTTAGTAACAAGTCCAGAAGAAGCTAAACAACCAAATGCAGGAAACAAAGTTAACACACCAGCAGATAAAGTAGTTGTAAGCGATCCAGATCATTTATCAGACCAAGATAAAGCTAAGATTACAGAAGCAATCAAAGCAGTAAATCCAGAAGCTAAGGTGGCATTTGACGATAAAGGAAATGCAACGGTAACAACTAAAGATGGAGAAGTTGCAACAATTCCAGCTACTGATTTAGTGAAAACAGCAGAAGAAGCAGCTAAACCAAATGCAGGAAACAATGTCAATACACCAGCTGATAAAGTAGCGGTTGATTCTACTAAACCATTAACGGAAGATGAGAAAAAAGCAATCGCAGCTAAAGTAGCAGAAGTTAACCCGGGTGCAACTGTAGCAGTAGATGACAAAGGAAACGCAACAGTAACAGTGAATGGTAAGACAGCGGTCATTCCAGCGGCGGCATTAACTAAGACAGCAGATTCAGCTAAAGAACCAAACGCAGGAAACGACGTAGTTAAACCAGCTGACAAGACAGTTGTAGAAGATCCAGAATCATTAACAAAAGATGAGCAAGATGCAATCGCAGCTAAAGTTAAATCTGTGAATCCAGAAGCTAAAACTGTAGTTGTTGATGACCAAGGAAATGCAACAGTAACAACTAAAGATGGTAAGACAGTGGTTATCCCAGCGAAAGATTTAGTGAAAACAGCAGCAGAAGCCGCTAAGCCAAACGCAGGAAACGATGTCAACACACCAGCAGATAAGACAGTCTTGGATCCAAATGACTTAGAAGCATCTAAGAAAGCAATCGAAGACAAGGTTAAAGCTGTAAATCCAGGAGCAACTGTAGTTGTAGATGACCAAGGAAACGCAACAGTAACAACTAAAGATGGTAAAGTAGCAGTCATTCCAGCATCAGACTTAACTAAGACAGCAGATTCAGCTAAAGAGCCAAACGCAGGAAACGACGTAGTTAAACCAGCCGATAAGACTGTGGTAGCAAATCCAGAATCGTTAACAAAAGACGAAAAAGATGCAATTGCAGCTAAAGTTAAAGCAGTAAATCCAGATGCGACTGTAGTAGTAGACGACCAAGGAAATGCAACAGTTACACCTAAAGATGGAAAACCAGTTGTAATTCCAGCATCAGACTTAACTAAGACAGCATCAGACGCAGCTAAACCAAACGCAGGAAACGACATCGTTAAACCAGCAGATAAGACTGTAGTAGCAAATCCAGACTCATTAACAAAAGACGAAAAAGATGCAATTGTTGCTAAAGTTAAAGCAGTAAATCCAGGTGCTGAAGTTGTAGTGGACGACCAAGGAAACGCAACAGTAACAGTAAATGGTAAGACAGCGGTCATTCCAGCGGCAGACTTAACGAAGAATGCAGATGCAGAAAAGGCACCAAAAGCAGGAAATGACATTGTTAAACCAGCTTCTAAGACAAAAGTTGCAAATCCAGACTCATTAACAAAAGATGAGAAAGAAGCAATTGCAGCTAAAGTAGCAGCCGTCAATCCAGGTTCAACTGTAGTAGTAGACGACCAAGGAAATGCAACAGTAACTCTTCCAAACGGAAATACAGCAGTTATCCCAGCATCAGATTTAACAAAATCTGAAAAAGATGCAAATGCTAAAGACAATGCAGTTACACCAGCCTCTAAGACAAAAGTCGCAAATCCAAATGCCTTAACTGAAGCTGAGAAGAAAGCCATCGAAGACAAAGTTAAAGCAGCAAATCCAGGCGCAACTGTTGTAGTAGACGAAAAAGGAAATGCAACAGTAGTCAAAGATGGTAATGTTTCAGTTATCCCATCAACAGACTTAGTTAAAGTCCAAGACGATGCTAACAAAGCTAATGGCGGTAACGATGCGAACACACCAGCAGCTAAGACTGTAGTAGCAGATTCAACTAAACTTACAGACAAAGAGAAAGAAGCTGTTAAGAAAGCTGTTGAAGCAGTCAACCCAGATTCAACTGTAGTCGTAGACGATAAAGGAAACGTAACAGTAACCAAAGGTGACGGAACAGTTCTTAACATCCCAGCTTCAGACTTAGTCATCCCAGCAGAAAAATTAGCTGATGAAGCAACAAATGCTAAAGTGAAAACACCAGCTATCCGTACATTAGTTGGAAATAAAGAAAACTTAACAAAAGACGAAAAAGACGCTGTTAAGAAAGCTGTTGAAGCAGTCAACCCAGGCGCAACTGTAGTAGTAGACGATAAAGGAAACGCAACAGTAACAATGCCAGACGGTTCTACAGCAACAATTTCTAAAGAACAACTAGTGAAAGATAAAGAAGCTGTTTCTAAATCTAAACACGGTGGAGATAATCTTGATATCGACTTGAGTAAAGTAGAGGTAAAAGACCTTGAAAATATTACTCCAGAAGAAAAAGCTAAATTCCAATTCAAAGTTCTAGGTGCTATCACTAATGTAGAAGAATTCGATCTTGATGCTTACATTAAGTCAACAGAAGACGGAAATACAGTTTACACATCTAAAGATGGTAAAGTGAAAATTACAATCGACAAAGATGGTAATGCAACAGTCGAAAAAGATGGTAAGAAAGAATTAGCTATTAACATTGATAAAGCCGGAAATGTAACAATCGTTACAAAAGAAGGTCAAGTATTAGCAATTCCAAGAGATGACGCATTCAAACAACGTCCATATGTACCATCAAATGTTGGAGGTAATAACGGAGCTACTAACACTGACGCAAAAGTGAATAAAGCTAAGTTAGAAGGTGCTATCCATCAATTAGATGAATTGTTCATCCAAGAATCAGCTAAGCTTGATGCAGAAACTGCAAAAGAAGCGACTGACTTATTGGCAGACGCTAAGAAAGTATTTGCAGATCCGAAAGCAAGCCAAGATGAAGTGGATGCAATGGTGAAACGTATCGAAGACTTTATGGCGAAAGTTGCTCCATCAACTGACCCTACAAGCCCAGCTAAGGACCAAGCTGCTCAAACATCAGATGTAGCTCCAGCTACTGCTCAAGCAGCAAATGCCAACCAAGCAGCAGCAAACGCGCGTAAAGCAGCTAAAGAATTGCCAAATACAGGTACAGCAGATTCTACTGTAGCTATGGTAGCAGCAGCCGCAAGTGCCTTACTTGGTCTTGGTCTTGCAGGCCGTCGTCGTAAAGAAGACGAAGAAGCTTAATTGGTAGATTATTTGATAATTATCAGATGATAAGTCCGATTTTCAAAGCTTAAACAAGTACCTCTCATAAGAAAATCTCCTAGCAGGAAAGTCTGCTAGGAGATTTTTGCATTTCAGGAAGTGGATGAGTGACTTGGCAACCAGCTAAGTGTAAAGGTTAGTTGCTCAGCTTTTAGGAGGTCTTGGTGTTGAATAGTTGATACTTGTTTTTTGTCCAGTCGGCATTCTTTGACAAAGTTGAAGTGGCTGTGGTTTTGCTCAGTATGAATATCTAGCCATTTATCTTCTTTAGCCAGGTAGACTCGGAGGTGGTCAAAGAGAGGGATTCCGAGATCATAGCTTGGTTTTCCTGGACAGGTAGGATAAAATCCGAGAGCTGACCAGATGTACCAAGCAGAGAGACTGCCATTGTCTTCATCTCCAGGATAGGCTTCCCAACTTGGGTGAAAGGCTTTCTGACGGAGAGTCTTGATAAGAAGGGCAGTGTAGTCAGGGTAATTGCTGTAGCGGAAGAGATAAGGAATGTGGAAGCTCGGCTGGTTGGAAATGGCGATTTGCCCAAATGGAGCGGTAGCCATTTCACTCATTTCGTGAATTTCGTAACCATAGCCTGTTGTCTCAAAGAGGGGAGCATCTTGACAGGTTTTCAAAAGATAGTTGCTGAAGGTTTCTTTTCCACCCATAAGTTGGATTAAATCTGGGATGTCGTGGAGAACGCCTAAAGTTGCTTGGATGGCTGAACATTCGGCATAATCACGTCCCCAACTATAAGGAGAGAAGTCAGGGCGGAAGTTGCCTTGATTGTCTCGCGCACGCATATAGCCTGTTTCAGTATCAAATAGATGTCGGTAACTGTGTGAAGTAGTCTTATAAATCTCAGCAATCTCTATTTTCCCTAGTTTTTTGGCACAGCTGGCGATACAAAAGTCGCTATAGGCATAGTCAAGGGTGTGACTGACACTTTCGTGGTGGTCGGTAGAGAGGTAGCCCAGTTCTTGGTATTGGGCTAGTCCGTGACGACCATTGATGCCGAGAGGGTCGGACTTGCTGGCTGTTTCAAGCATGGCTTGGAAGAGTTCTTCTTCTAGGTCGGGGGCCATGTCCTTGCAGGCGCTATCTGCGATAATGCCGTCTAAAAGTGTACCTGGCATCATACCCCGTTCATCTGGGGCTAGCCATTTTGGAAGGAATCCAGTGTCGCGGTAGTTATTGAGAAAGCCTTCTAAAAAGAGACGATAATGCTCTGGTATGACAAGGGCAAAGAGGGGGAAGATGGTGCGGAAGGTATCCCAGAAGCCATTGTTGCTAAAGAGGACACCGGGCTTGACAGTGCCAGTGGCCAGATCCATGTGGATGGCTTGCCCTGATTCATCAATCTCATAAAAAGTTTGAGGAAATAGGAAGAGTCTGTAGAGGCAGTGGTCAAAGAAGGTTCGGTCCGCCTCCCCTGTCTCTATAATGTCAAAATGATGAAGAAGATTTTCCCAGTCCGCTTGGGCATTTACTTTACAGTTATCAAAATCTTCTTGAGGTAGATTAAGCAGTGCTTGAGAAGGAGAGATGAAAGAAGTCGCTAGCTGAATCTCAGCATGGCTATCTGCTAAGTCAATTCGCCAGTCTTCGCCTTCTTGGCTGATAGCAAGAATATCCGTATTCATTTGCAGGGCAGTGAACATCGTTAGCGAATTTTTGTTGGTTTCAGTTTTTCCTTCTTGTCTTAGGGCAAGAGTTCGCTTATCTACTTGCTCTACTGTCAGCTCATCTGCTGCGTGAAGGTAGAGGGAGAGGGCTTTGCCTTGCTTTTGCTCCAAACGAATAGAAGCACCGTAGCAAGTCGGTGTAAGCTGGCTTTCAATCTGATAGCGCAGGGAGAAAATTTTCAGATAATGAGGTTGGAAAGAGGCCTTATCTATGTCATAGGAAGATTGGCGGTGAAAGAGGCTGTCTCCACCCAGTTGACCGGTGACAGGTGTCAGGAGGAGCCAAGAGTAGTCGCCAATCCAAGGGCTGGGCTGGTGAGTTAATCGAATCCCCTGAAAGATAGGCAGATGTGGGTCGAAAAACCAAGATCCCTCCTGGTCGCTGGTCTGGGGTACAAAGTAATTCATCCCAAAAGGCACGCCTGTGTATGGCAGGGTATTTCCCTGAGAGAAGGCATGCTTGCTGGCAGTTCCAAAGCGGGTATCGATGGTTTCAAGTAGTGGTTTCATAGTCTTTCCTTTAGCTGTTTTTCTACATTATATCAGAAAAAGATAGCCTATAGAAAAGGAGTTTCAAAGATAACTATTTTGTAGAAAAATGACTATCATTTGTGTATGTATTTTCTGTCTCAAAAGCTATATACTGAAAATGAAACTTGTTTGAAAGAGGATACTGCACGATGATTTATTCGAAAGAAATTGTTAGAGAATGGCTAGATGAAGTGGCAGAGCGGGCTAAGGACCATCCAGAGTGGGTGGATGTTTTCGAGCGTTGCTACACCGATACCTTGGACAATACGGTTGAAATCCTAGAAGGCGGTTCAACCTTTGTACTCACTGGGGATATTCCTGCTATGTGGCTTCGAGATTCGACAGCCCAACTCAGACCCTACCTACATGTGGCTAAAAGAGATGCCCTCCTGCGTCAGACCATTGCAGGTTTAGTCAAACGTCAGATGACCTTGGTGCTCAAGGATCCTTATGCCAACTCCTTCAACATTGAGGAAAACTGGAAGGGGCACCACGAGACCGACCACACCGACCTTAATGGCTGGATTTGGGAACGCAAGTACGAGGTGGACTCGCTTTGCTATCCTTTGCAGTTGGCTTATCTCCTCTGGAAAGAGACTGGCGAGACTAGCCAGTTTGATGAGACTTTTGTCGCAGCGACTAAGGAAATTCTCCATCTTTGGACGGTGGAACAAGACCACAAGAACTCTCCTTATCGTTTTGTCCGAGATACGGACCGCAAGGAAGACACCTTGGTAAATGATGGCTTTGGCCCTGATTTTGCAGTGACAGGTATGACTTGGTCCGCTTTTCGTCCGAGTGATGACTGTTGTCAGTATAGTTACTTGATTCCGTCAAATATGTTTGCTGTAGTAGTCTTGGGTTATGTGCAAGAAATCTTTGCAGCATTAAAACTAGCTGATAGCGAGAGCATTATTGCTGATGCTAAGCGTCTTCGTGCTGAAATCCAAGAAGGAATCGAAAATTACGCCTATACAAGCAACAGCAAGGGCGAAAAGATTTATGCCTTTGAAGTGGATGGTCTAGGAAATGCCAGCATCATGGATGATCCAAACGTACCAAGTTTGTTGGCTGCGCCTTATCTGGGCTATTGCGATATTGACGATGAAGTGTATCAAGCCACTCGTCGTACCATTCTGAGCCCTGAAAATCCATATTTCTACCAAGGAGAATACGCTAGTGGCCTCGGCAGTTCTCATACCTTCTATCGCTATATCTGGCCAATCGCCCTTTCTATCCAAGGCCTGACAACAAGAGATAAGACAGAGAAGAAATTCTTGCTGGATCAGCTGGTTGCTTGCGATGGTGGTACAGGTGTCATGCACGAAAGCTTCCACGTGGATGACCCAACTCTCTACTCTCGTGAATGGTTCTCTTGGGCCAACATGATGTTCTGTGAATTGGTCTTGGATTACCTAGATATTCGCTAAGGAACATGCTTTAGCGCAACTGATTCTTGGAAAGAATCACAAATTTACATCCAAAAACGTTAACAATAAAAATTTAAATTTAGAATGAGGTTTTACTTCATGGAAAATGTTGTCGTACATATTATCTCACATAGTCACTGGGACCGTGAGTGGTACTTGCCTTTTGAAAGCCATCGTATGCAGTTGGTGGAATTGTTTGACAATCTCTTTGATCTCTTTGAAAATGACCCTGAGTTCAAGAGTTTCCACTTGGATGGACAAACCATTGTCCTTGATGACTACTTGGAGATTCGTCCTGAAAATCGCGACAAAGTTCAACGCTACATTGACGAAGGAAAATTGAAGATTGGTCCTTTTTACATTTTGCAGGATGATTACTTGATTTCAAGTGAAGCCAACGTCCGCAATACCTTGATTGGTCAAGCAGAATGTGCAAAATGGGGCAAATCAACCCAGATTGGTTACTTCCCAGATACCTTTGGAAATATGGGACAAGCGCCTCAAATTCTTCAAAAATCAGGCATTCACGTGGCGGCCTTTGGTCGTGGGGTGAAACCGATTGGCTTTGATAACCAAGTTCTCGAAGATGAGCAGTTTACTTCCCAGTTTTCAGAAATGTACTGGCAGGGTGCGGACGGAAGTCGTGTCCTCGGGATTCTCTTTGCCAACTGGTACAGTAATGGGAATGAAATTCCAGTTGATAAAGACGAGGCCTTGACCTTCTGGAAACAAAAATTGTCAGATGTGCGTGCCTACGCTTCGACCAACCAGTGGTTGATGATGAACGGATGTGACCACCAGCCTGTCCAGAAAAATCTGAGTGAAGCCATTCGTGTGGCAAATGAACTCTTCCCAGATGTAACCTTTGTTCATAGTTCTTTTGATGAATATGTCCAAGCCGTGGAAAGTGCCCTACCAGAGCAATTATCAACGGTTATAGGTGAGTTGACCAGTCAGGAAACAGACGGCTGGTACACACTTGCCAACACTTCTTCATCTCGTATTTATCTCAAACAAGCCTTCCAAGAAAATAGCAACCTCCTAGAGCAAGTTGTAGAACCCTTGACAATTATCACTGGGGGTCATAACCACAAGGACCAGTTGACCTATGCTTGGAAAACTCTTTTGCAGAATGCGCCGCATGATAGCATCTGTGGCTGTAGCGTGGACGAAGTTCACCGAGAGATGGAAACTCGTTTTGCCAAGGTCAACCAAGTAGGAAACTTTGTTAAGAGCAATCTTCTTAACGAATGGAAGGGTAAAATCGCTACAGCTAAGGCTCAAAGTGATTATCTCTTTACTGTCATTAACACAGGCTTGCATGATAAGGTCGATACTGTCAGCACAGTGATTGATGTGGCGACTTGTGATTTCAAGGAATTGCACCCAACAGAAGGTTACAAGAAGATGGCTGCTCTTACCTTGCCAAGTTACCGTGTGGAGGACTTAGATGGGCGTCCTGTAGAGGCTAAAATCGAGGATCTTGGGGCTAATTTTGAGTACGATTTACCAAAAGACAAGTTCCGCCAAGCTCGTATCGCTCGACAAGTGCGCGTGACCATTCCAGTTCACCTAGCGCCGCTTTCTTGGACAACTTTCCAATTGCTGGAAGGAGAGCAAGAACACCGTGAGGGTATTTACCAAAACGGAGTGATTGATACACCATTCGTAACGGTGAGTGTGGATGACACTATCACAGTTTATGACAAGACAACTCACGAAGCCTACGAAGATTTTATCCGCTTCGAAGACCGTGGTGACATCGGAAACGAGTATATCTATTTCCAACCAAAAGGAACAGAGCCAATCTTTGCAGAGCTTAAGAGCTACGAGGTCTTGGAAAACACAGCTCGCTACGCTAAGATTTTGCTCAAACATGAATTGACCGTGCCTGTCAGTGCAGATGAAAAGCTAGAAGAAGAGCAAAAAGGCATCATCGAGTTTATGAAGCGTGAGGCGGGACGTTCAGAAGAGTTGACAAGCATTCCTCTGGAAACTGAGTTGACTGTCTTCGTTGATAATCCACAAATCCGTTGCAAGACTCGCTTTACTAACACTGCCAAAGATCACCGTATCCGTCTTTTGGTTAAGACTCACAACACGCGTCCAAGCAATGATTCTGAAAGCATCTATGAGGTGGTGACACGACCAAACAAACCAGCTGCTTCATGGGAAAATCCTGAAAATCCTCAACACCAACAAGCCTTTGTTAGTCTGTATGACGATGAAAAAGGTGTGACCGTATCCAACAAGGGATTGAATGAATACGAAATCCTTGGAGACGACACCATTGCAGTGACTATTTTGCGTGCATCAGGTGAGCTAGGTGACTGGGGCTACTTCCCAACACCAGAAGCACAATGCTTGCGTGAATTTGAAGTCGAGTTTGCGCTTGAGTGCCACCAAGCCCAAGAACGCTTCTCAGCTTATCGTCGAGCTAAAGCCTTGCAGACACCGTTTACCAGCCTTCAGCTTGCTAGACAAGAAGGAAGCGTGGCTGCGACTGGTAGCCTCTTGAGCCATTCTGTTCTTAGCATACCGCAAATCTGTCCAACAGCCTTTAAGGTAGCTGAAAATGAAGAAGGCTATGTACTTCGTTACTACAATATGTGTAGTGAAAATGTACGTGTACCGGAAAGTCAACATCTCTTCCTTGACCTACTTGAACAACCATATCCAGTTCATAGAGGCTTCATTTCACCACAAGAGATTCGTACAGAATTGATTAAAAAAGAAGAAATTTAATTTCAAAAAGTAAACATCAAAAGAAAGGAGGGGCGAAAAGGTAAGAATTAACTGCTGATTTGCCCCTTTTTATGGTAAAAAAAATGACCATTGCAACGATTGATATCGGAGGGACTGGGATTAAGTTTGCCAGTCTGACTCCTGATGGGAAAATACTAGATAAGACAAGCATTCCAACACCAGAAAGCTTGGAGGATTTATTAGCTTGGCTAGACCAGCGCTTGTCAGAGCAGGATTACAGTGGGATTGCTATGAGCGTTCCAGGTGCGGTCAATCAAGAGACAGGTGTGATTGATGGCTTCAGTGCGGTGCCTTATATCCACGGCTTTTCTTGGTATGAGGTGTTTAGCTCTTATCAGCTACCTATCCATTTAGAAAATGATGCAAACTGCGTGGGACTCAGTGAATTACTGGCTCAACCAGAACTTGAAAATGCAGCCTGTGTCGTGATTGGGACAGGGATTGGCGGAGCCATGATTATCAATGGTAGACTTCATCGAGGTCGCCACGGTCTGGGTGGAGAATTTGGCTACATGACCACCCTTGCCCCTGCTGAAAAGCTCAACAACTGGTCGCAACTAGCGTCAACTGGGAATATGGTGCGATACGTGATTGAAAAATCTGGTCAGACTAATTGGAACGGTCGCAAGATTTACCAAGAGGCCGAAGTAGGAAATGCCCTTTGCCAAGAAGCTATTGAGCGCATGAACCGTAATCTGGCGCAAGGCTTGCTCAATATCCAGTATCTCATCGATCCAGATGTCATCAGTCTGGGAGGCTCTATCAGTCAAAATCCAGATTTTATTCAAGGGATTAAAAAAGCTGTCGATGAATTTGTCGAAACCTACGAAGAATACACGGTCGCACCTGTCATCCAAGCCTGCACCTATCATGCAGATGCTAATCTCTACGGTGCCTTTGTCAACTGGTTACAGGAGGAAAACCAATGGTAAGATTTACAGGGCTTAGTCCCAAACAAACTCAGGCAATCGACTTGCTGACAAAGCATATTTCTTTACCAGATGTTGAGGTGTTAGTCACTCAGTCTGATCAAGCTTCTATCTCTATCAAGGGTGAGGATGGTCACTATCAATTGACCTACCGCAAACCTCACCAACTTTATCGTGCCTTGTCCTTGTTGGCAACAGCTCTAGTAGAAGGTGATAAAGTAGAGATTGAGGAACAAGCAGCTTACGAAGATTTAGCCTATATGGCTGACTGTTCGCGCAATGCGGTGCTAAATGTGACTTCTGCCAAGCAGATGATTGAGGTCTTGGCTCTCATGGGCTACTCAATCTTTGAGCTTTACATGGAAGACACCTACCAGATTGAAGGACAGCCTTACTTTGGCTATTTCCGTGGAGCCTACTCAGCTGAGGAGTTGCAGGAAATCGAAGCCTATGCCCAACAGTTTGACATGACCTTTGTGCCTTGCATTCAGACCTTGGCCCACTTGTCGGCCTTCGTCAAATGGGGTGTCAAGGAAGTGCAAGAACTCCGTGATGTAGAGGACATTCTCCTCATTGGCGAAGAAAAGGTTTATGACCTGATTGACGGCATGTTTGCTACTCTATCTAAACTGAGGACTCGCAAGGTCAATATCGGGATGGACGAAGCCCACTTGGTTGGCTTGGGACGTTACTTGATATTGAACGGTGTTGTGGACCGTAGTCTCCTTATGTGCCAACACTTGGAGCGCGTGCTGGATATTGCTGATAAATATGGTTTCCACTGCCAGATGTGGAGCGATATGTTCTTTAAACTTATGTCAGCGGATGGCCAGTACGACCGTGATGTGGAAATTCCAGAAGACACTCGTGTCTACCTAGACCGTCTAAAAGACCGTGTGACCTTGGTTTACTGGGACTATTATCAGGATAGCGAGGAAAAATACAATCGCAATTTCCGTAATCATCACAAGATTAGCCATGACCTTGCCTTTGCAGGTGGTGCTTGGAAGTGGATTGGCTTTACGCCTCACAACCATTTCAGCCGTCTAGTGGCTATTGAGGCAAATAAAGCCTGTCGTGCCAATGACATCAAAGAAGTCATCGTGACTGGTTGGGGAGACAATGGTGGGGAAACAGCCCAGTTTTCTATCCTACCAAGTCTGCAAATCTGGGCAGAACTCAGCTATCGCAATGACCTAGACCGTTTGTCTGCACACTTCCAGACCAATACAGGTTTATCGGTTGAAGATTTTATGCAGATTGACCTTGCCAACCTTTTACCAGACCTACCAGGTAATCTCAGCGGGATCAATCCCAACCGCTATGTCTTTTATCAGGATGTTCTCTGTCCGATCCTTGACCGACACATGAAACCTGAACAGGACAAACCGCACTTCGCTCAGGCTGCTGAGACCCTTGCTGACATTAAAGAAAAAGCAGGAAATTATGCTTACCTCTTTGAAACTCAGGCCCAGTTGAATGCCATTTTAAGTAGCAAAGTGGATGTGGGAAGACGCATTCGTCAGGCCTATCAAATAAACGATAAGGAAAGTCTGCAAGAAATCGCAAGACAAGAATTACCAGAACTCAGAAGCGCGATCGAACACTTCCATGCCCTCTTTAGCCATCAATGGCTGAAGGAAAACAAGGTCTTTGGCTTGGATACAGTTGACATCCGTATGGGCGGACTCTTGCAACGCATCAAACGAGCAGAAAGCCGTATCGAGGCTTAT
This sequence comes from Streptococcus sp. Marseille-Q5855, assembly GCF_946901985.1. Lineage (NCBI taxonomy): Bacteria > Bacillati > Bacillota > Bacilli > Lactobacillales > Streptococcaceae > Streptococcus > Streptococcus sp. Marseille-Q5855. Next base: position 490,145 of record NZ_CAMPPR010000006.1, on the reverse strand, counting down.
CTGGCTGGGCAGCTTGACCGTATCGACGAGTTAGAAGTGGAAATTCTGCCATTTAACGACTTCTACGCAGACAAGGACTTCGCAGCTACAACAGCCAACCAATGGCATACCATTGCGACAGCTTCAACGATTTATACGACATAAAAAACAAGAACACCTTGCTTGGCGCAGGGTGTTTCGCGTGAAACAGAAGAATTATCTAGTTTCAAATGCCACAGTTAGACAAACTTATGCTAAAATAGCAGAAAGGGAATGTTTCCTAAGAGCAATTCTATCGATTAGCAATTGGAGGTATTGTGGTACACTTAAAATTAGTAAAACAAGTGTTTTTTTGTGATGGTTTCAGATAAGAGAGTTTTTTAATACTCAATGAAAATCAAAGAGCAAACTAGGAAGCTAGCTGTAGGTTGCTCAAAACACTGTTTTGAGGTTTCAGATGGAAGCTGAGGAGGTTTGAAGAGATTTTCGAAGAGTATAAATTTGTTGAGCGTGTAGCTAATACGTATCAAGTCTGGTAGATTGAGAAAACTTGACAAAAAATTAGATAGTGCTAGAATAACATTAACGAAAGACATTTGAGGGCAGAAAGGTTCCTGCCACACCTTGCAAAAGGGTATCTGAGATGCTGGGTACACCGACCAGCCAAAGGGTCCGTTATTTCAAAGGAGGGGCTTAAATGCTCCTTTTTTATTTAAAAATTTCAAAATAGATTACACTCACCGCAGGCTTAGGCTTGCGTTTTTTTGTTTGACAAAATTAAAAAAATGTGTAAGAATAAGTAGAATTGAAAACAGGAAAACTCACCTCCTTTCGATTCGTCTAGCCTTTTCGTGAGGCAATGAGGGGGCGGAGAGACGCGCTCGTCAACAGAAGTATCTCATTGGAAATGTTGCTCACTTTTTAGTGAGCTTTTTATCTAGGGAATAGAAATGAAAAGCAAAAAATTAAAATTAGGTCAAATTGATTTAAAAATGTGCAAGGATTACGACCTTATTCAAGCGATGGACTATGACTTTAAGACGAAGGAAGTAATGAATAAAGGAAGGGGATTTGCGGTAACTGTTGTCAAAATACAGGGGCTAACTTTCTTGATTCCATTTAGAAGTTACATTCCTAAAAAGTATCAATTGAAGTATAAGCTTAGAAATTCAGCAAAAGAAGGATATGTTGAAGGATTAGATATTGGTAAAACATTGATTTTAGAAGATAAAAGTTATTTACTAAATACCACTTTTCGCCTTCGGAAAGTCGAAGATTATTATAAAGTAATGGATAATGATAAAGCTATAATCAATAAGTTAGTGAAAGCTATTATAGACTATAACCGTGCTTTAGAAATGAACGATAGAAACAAACTTGAAGATCCTAAACGCTTTAAATTCTCAACATTCCAGAATTATTCTACTAGATTAAGAGTCATAACAGAAAAAGACTATTTAGAATAGATAATGTTTCCGCAGGCTTAGGCTTGTGTTTTTTATAGTAGATTGAAATAAGATTTGAACAAATTGATTAGGAAAGTCAAATTAATTTCTAGCAATGTTTTAGTAGTCGCAGTGTACTGTTCTAGTTCCAATTCACTCTATTCTTCAAAAAATCCCGATTTTATGGGGTTTTAATTCTGATAAAATCCGATAATTTCGGCATGATAAGGTGAGGTAGTTATTGTCTTAATGCTCAGTTACATTCTGGAAATCGCTAGAATTTTTTCAAAAAACCCCGTAATAGTTGAATTATCTAAGCTTTAACAGTATAATTAAGCTAGTAGCTTCATCAGGAGGTTCTATGCTACAATATAGTGGGTGGCACGGCACCACCAATAAAATAAAAGAAAAGATTCTATCTGCTGGGTTTTCTTATGAGAAATATAAACCTGGTATTCATAAACAGAGACATCCGAACGACTTGGGTAATGGTATTTACTTTTTTCTACCTTTTGACAAAGATACTGGTAAAACGATTGCTTCTGCTTATGTCGCAAAGTATAAGTCATTTGAACTAAGCAAACCTGGGGTTAGGCCTGAGTTAATTCATGCTGAAATCACCCTAAAATCTATAGATAAGATTTTTATTTTAGATAACCCAAAAAACCAAAGGTTATTAGAGGAATATCGGCAAGCGGCATCTATTCAAATTGAACGTGAGATTGCAGGTATTTCAGGTAGCGGAGCCAAAAATAGAGCTACTCTTCTTAACCAAAATCAAGGATTAATTATTGAACTGTTGCTTGATTTAGCGTCTCAGCATGGGAAGAATTATGAAGCAGTGCAGTCCAAAACATATACTGCTATTCCATCTTTACCAGTAATTGACGGAAAGAATGGAGAAGAAATCTGTATCCGTGATTTAAATTGTATTACAAACATTTTATAAATAAGGAGGCTTTTATGAGTTTATTGTCAAACTTTTTAGGAACTGAAGAATTTTCTTTGATGGATTCTCCAATGTTCCAAGAATTAGTTGAAAATATTAAGGCCAACAAAATTTATTCAGTAAACAATGAATTTGCTTATGATTTGAATATATCAGGAAGTCTTAAAAAATATAAAGATGAAATCCATTTTACTCCTCAATTAAATAATCAAAAAGAGTTTGATGATTTGAATTCTGTAACTAAAGTAAATGCAATGCCTGAATATAATATAAAAAACAAGAAGTCATGTTTTTCATATTTACCAATAGATTCTGAAAACTTAATTACAACAAAAGAAAATAGTGAGGTGGCAGCTTAATGTCCTCTTTACAATTTAAAGATTATTTTTTAAATGAAGTATCATACCGAAGAAATCCTACTTTTGACCAAACAAATAGTACTATTAATTTACATCCTGAATTGTCTGCACAGATTTTAATAAGAAAATCTGAAAACCTTGCTTATGTTAACTTGATAACAAAGCAAGGAAATATAGATTCAGATGATTCTGCTTTTGAGCTTATTGTAGATATTGTTGGAGAATTTTCATTTATATATGATGAGACAGAATTTGATATTGATTTTGAAACTTTTCTTAAAGAGAATGGCTTAGCAATTCTTTGGTCCTATATTCGGCCTATCGTATCTGATATGATTACTCGGGGTAATGAGTTCCCCAACTTCATATTGCCTGTCGTTAACATTAAAAAAATGCTTGAAGACAAAGATTCTATCAAGTTAACATACGAATAAAAACAGTGTATGTATTTTTCAAAGCTCCAATGAAATGCTTTCACATTTAAAAGGTATTCGGAGAACTATAAATCAAAATTGTGATAAAAATAAATAGGATCAAAGAGTTTTGTATGATAGTAGTTTCAATTTAAACTCTACCTTCTTCGAGACTCAGCTATCAATGAAAATCACCAGAAGGGCAGTATTTTAAGGCTCTTCTGGTGGTTTTTGAATTGTTTGGTTAGTGTGAGATATGAATAATTTGGGGTTTAATATTCTTCGAAAATCTCTTCAAACCACGTCAGCTTCCATCTGCAACCTCAAAACAGTGTTTTGAGTAACCTGCGGCTAGCTTCTTAGTTTGCTCTTTGATTTTCATTGAGTATAAAAACAAGAACACCTTGCCTGGCGCAGGGTGTTTCGCGTGAAACAGAAGAATTGGATAAGATGCATCATATCAAGCTTAGGTAATAACATTTGATTTATAAAATAAAAAAGAGTATAATAAATTAAGCCAGTCTAAAATATGCATAAATATTTTAGGGGGGGCTTTTTATTTGTCCTTCCATTATATATTAACCGATAATTATCGGAAAAGGAGCAAAATGATATATGTTTTATAAAGGTAATGAAGATAGAGAAAAGCGCTTGCGGTTTTCGATTCGTAAGGTTAGTTTTGGTGCTGCTAGTGTTGCAGTAGCAGCCTTGTTCATGTTTCCAGGAAATGGGACAGTGTCTGCCACAGAGCAAGGTGTAACCCCAACTAATGAGGGAAGACAAGGCTCACCACTGAAAGACCCAGATGTCCAGAATGGAACCTACGGGGCGACTCCAGTAGTCAGTCAGTTGGATGGAAATTCTGGTAGCAGTGAGACTACTGCTCCGGAAGGTCAAGAAGAAACAACTACTCCAACACCTGCTGACTCAAGCTCAACATCAGTGGAGTCAGCTACTGCTTCAGCAACAGAAGAAGTAGAAGAAAAGGCTACATCTGACTTGGATAAAAAACAGCTGGAAGATTACGTAGCAGAAATTGATGCTAAATTAGCCTCAGGTAGCTATGCGACTAAGACAGATGAAAGTGTCGCAACCCTTAAAGAACATTTAGAATTAGCAAAACTTGCCCTAACAACAGCCAAAAGTCAAGACGAGTTGACGAAAGCCTATAGAAGACTCTTTATGACAGCGAGCAGCGGTTTACGTAGTAAGCCTAAAGCGCAAGTGGAAAGTCCTAAACTAGATACCACAGAAGGAAAAGCGACTGTCGGTAAGAAAGCCAACAATACTGAGAGAGCTACGGAAAGCAACTCTATCGCAAACTCAGGCAAACATGATTCACGTAATGGGCAAGCCCTAGATAGAAACAATCCATTCCGAACAGATGGGGCAACAACGGATACTGATCCAGATGCACACCAGACTTACACAGCACCAAGTGCGAATGCTAGTGTGGAGGAGTTGGTTAATGCCTTAAAAACTCTTCCAACGACGATAATTAATGAAACAAAACTTGCTTCTATCAATGAAGTTGGAAACCTTAAAGGTGTTCAGTCAGGAGGAGTTATAGATATAAGCGAATTTGGTGGCTGGAAAGCAGTAGAAGGAGGTAAATTTGGTTTAGCTAGAAAGACGGAAAAGGGAGTATTTCCTATTGAAACGGCGAATACTGTAAAAGTAAATTACGGACCTTATCGAACATATCTAGATGAAAGCTCGTTCGATCGTTCTCAAGAATATATCCTCCTCTTAGGAAAAGTAAGAACGGAAGCAAATAAGAGTGAAACAGTAAGCGACGGAAGTTCATATAGGGAAGTTGATAATGGAACTAATGGAAATAAAGGTAAAGGTCTAGCGAGCTTTAAAGGTATAGAAAAAACGTTTAAGGCATATTCAAAGTCAACAGGTTCTGGGGTGACAGTATCATTTAGAACTGGATTTACAGGGGATATTGATGGGAATAAAGCGCGTTATAAAGTGGAGGTTTTGACTAAGGATAGTGCAGGACAAACGAAGATTATTTATACCGAAACATTTGGACCATCTGATAATACAAATAGTGATAAGAAGACAGTGACGCCGGTTAATGCTGCAGGTATTAAATATTTTAATACCAATAGGACCCCCCAGCCTACTAGGGAGCAATTAAATGAAAAATTAAGTGAAGATGGCAATAAATCTAATTTGGGAATTAAATATGGGACATTTACAAGTAAGGGAGTAGTATTACCGGCAGATGTAACTGAATATACTGTTCGTATTAGTGCTGCTGATAGCAATAAATTAGGTATGGGTTATCAGGTGCCTTGGCAACATTACGCCTTACCTGTAACAGGACTGGAATTTAATATTACCCAAGATACTAAACAAGTAGCGAAGGCATTGTTGAAACAGGCTTATGATAAACTGCTTGAAGACCAACAAAAAGACGAACATAGAAAAACTGAAGACAGTGTCCGTGCTTACCAAGAAAAGTTAGCTAAAATTAAAGAATTATTAGCCTCGAATGAGTTGAAAAATAATTCTGAATATCTTTCTGTGTTAAAAAGTGCTGTTGATAGCAGAGATGACTTGAAAGCTCAAACCCCAAGCCAACCAACTGTGACAGCAGATGAGCCAACAGCTAGCGTATCTGTGAAACCAGTAGGAGAAGCGGATAAAGTTGAAATTGGTCTTATGACTGATGGTGGTGCGAAGAAACTGACAGCAAGTAAGGGTCAAGATGGCACATGGAGCTTAGACGAAACACCAGCAGGAGTCAGCATCAATGCTCAAACTGGTGAAGTTACAGTATCTCATACAGCTGTAGTGGCTGGTTCAAACGTTACTGCGAAATCTAAACAAGGCAATAGTGACTTGAGTGGAGAATCAAGCGTAGCGATTCCAGCGAAGACAGCCACCCCAAGCCAACCAACTGTGACAGCAGATGAGCCAACAGCTAGCGTATCTGTGAAACCAGTAGGAGAAGCGGATAAAGTTGAAATTGGTCTTACGACTGATGGTGGTGCGAAGAAACTGACAGCAAGTAAGGGTCAAGATGGCACATGGAGCTTAGACGAAACACCAGCAGGAGTCAGCATCAATGCTCAAACTGGTGAAGTTACAGTATCTCATACAGCTGTAGTGGCTGGTTCAAACGTTACTGCGAAATCTAAACAAGGCAATAGTGACTTGAGTGGAGAATCAAGCGTAGCGATTCCAGCGAAGACAGCCACCCCAAGCCAACCAACTGTGACAGCAGATGAGCCAACAGCTAGCGTATCTGTGAAACCAGTAGGAGAAGCGGATAAAGTTGAAATTGGTCTTACGACTGATGGTGGTGCGAAGAAACTGACAGCAAGTAAGGGTCAAGATGGCACATGGAGCTTAGACGAAACACCAGCAGGAGTCAGCATCAATGCTCAAACTGGTGAAGTTACAGTATCTCATACAGCTGTAGTGGCTGGTTCAAACGTTACTGCGAAATCTAAACAAGGCAATAGTGACTTGAGTGGAGAATCAAGCGTAGCGATTCCAGCGAAGACAGCCACCCCAAGCCAACCAACTGTGACAGCAGATGAGCCAACAGCTAGCGTATCTGTGAAACCAGTAGGAGAAGCGGATAAAGTTGAAATTGGTCTTACGACTGATGGTGGTGCGAAGAAACTGACAGCAAGTAAGGGTCAAGATGGCACATGGAGCTTAGACGAAACACCAGCAGGAGTCAGCATCAATGCTCAAACTGGTGAAGTTACAGTATCTCATACAGCTGTAGTGGCTGGTTCAAACGTTACTGCGAAATCTAAACAAGGCAATAGTGACTTGAGTGGAGAATCAAGCGTAGCGATTCCAGCGAAGACAGCCACCCCAAGCCAACCAACTGTGACAGCAGATGAGCCAACAGCTAGCGTATCTGTGAAACCAGTAGGAGAAGCGGATAAAGTTGAAATTGGTCTTACGACTGATGGTGGTGCGAAGAAACTGACAGCAAGTAAGGGTCAAGATGGCACATGGAGCTTAGACGAAACACCAGCAGGAGTCAGCATCAATGCTCAAACTGGTGAAGTTACAGTATCTCATACAGCTGTAGTGGCTGGTTCAAACGTTACTGCGAAATCTAAACAAGGCAATAGTGACTTGAGTGGAGAATCAAGCGTAGCGATTCCAGCGAAGACAGCCACCCCAAGCCAACCAACTGTGACAGCAGATGAGCCAACAGCTAGCGTATCTGTGAAACCAGTAGGAGAAGCGGATAAAGTTGAAATTGGTCTTACGACTGATGGTGGTGCGAAGAAACTGACAGCAAGTAAGGGTCAAGATGGCACATGGAGCTTAGACGAAACACCAGCAGGAGTCAGCATCAATGCTCAAACTGGTGAAGTTACAGTATCTCATACAGCTGTAGTGGCTGGTTCAAACGTTACTGCGAAATCTAAACAAGGCAATAGTGACTTGAGTGGAGAATCAAGCGTAGCGATTCCAGCGAAGACAGCCACCCCAAGCCAACCAACTGTGACAGCAGATGAGCCAACAGCTAGCGTATCTGTGAAACCAGTAGGAGAAGCGGATAAAGTTGAAATTGGTCTTACGACTGATGGTGGTGCGAAGAAACTGACAGCAAGTAAGGGTCAAGATGGCACATGGAGCTTAGACGAAACACCAGCAGGAGTCAGCATCAATGCTCAAACTGGTGAAGTTACAGTATCTCATACAGCTGTAGTGGCTGGTTCAAACGTTACTGCGAAATCTAAACAAGGCAATAGTGACTTGAGTGGAGAATCAAGCGTAGCGATTCCAGCGAAGACAGCCACCCCAAGCCAACCAACTGTGACAGCAGATGAGCCAACAGCTAGCGTATCTGTGAAACCAGTAGGAGAAGCGGATAAAGTTGAAATTGGTCTTACGACTGATGGTGGTGCGAAGAAACTGACAGCAAGTAAGGGTCAAGATGGCACATGGAGCTTAGACGAAACACCAGCAGGAGTCAGCATCAATGCTCAAACTGGTGAAGTTACAGTATCTCATACAGCTGTAGTGGCTGGTTCAAACGTTACTGCGAAATCTAAACAAGGCAATAGTGACTTGAGTGGAGAATCAAGCGTAGCGATTCCAGCGAAGACAGCCACCCCAAGCCAACCAACTGTGACAGCAGATGAGCCAACAGCTAGCGTATCTGTGAAACCAGTAGGAGAAGCGGATAAAGTTGAAATTGGTCTTACGACTGATGGTGGTGCGAAGAAACTGACAGCAAGTAAGGGTCAAGATGGCACATGGAGCTTAGACGAAACACCAGCAGGAGTCAGCATCAATGCTCAAACTGGTGAAGTTACAGTATCTCATACAGCTGTAGTGGCTGGTTCAAACGTTACTGCGAAATCTAAACAAGGCAATAGTGACTTGAGTGGAGAATCAAGCGTAGCGATTCCAGCGAAGACAGCCACCCCAAGCCAACCAACTGTGACAGCAGATGAGCCAACAGCTAGCGTATCTGTGAAACCAGTAGGAGAAGCGGATAAAGTTGAAATTGGTCTTACGACTGATGGTGGTGCGAAGAAACTGACAGCAAGTAAGGGTCAAGATGGCACATGGAGCTTAGACGAAACACCAGCAGGAGTCAGCATCAATGCTCAAACTGGTGAAGTTACAGTATCTCATACAGCTGTAGTGGCTGGTTCAAACGTTACTGCGAAATCTAAACAAGGCAATAGTGACTTGAGTGGAGAATCAAGCGTAGCGATTCCAGCGAAGACAGCCACCCCAAGCCAACCAACTGTGACAGCAGATGAGCCAACAGCTAGCGTATCTGTGAAACCAGTAGGAGAAGCGGATAAAGTTGAAATTGGTCTTACGACTGATGGTGGTGCGAAGAAACTGACAGCAAGTAAGGGTCAAGATGGCACATGGAGCTTAGACGAAACACCAGCAGGAGTCAGCATCAATGCTCAAACTGGTGAAGTTACAGTATCTCATACAGCTGTAGTGGCTGGTTCAAACGTTACTGCGAAATCTAAACAAGGCAATAGTGACTTGAGTGGAGAATCAAGCGTAGCGATTCCAGCGAAGACAGCCACCCCAAGCCAACCAACTGTGACAGCAGATGAGCCAACAGCTAGCGTATCTGTGAAACCAGTAGGAGAAGCGGATAAAGTTGAAATTGGTCTTACGACTGATGGTGGTGCGAAGAAACTGACAGCAAGTAAGGGTCAAGATGGCACATGGAGCTTAGACGAAACACCAGCAGGAGTCAGCATCAATGCTCAAACTGGTGAAGTTACAGTATCTCATACAGCTGTAGTGGCTGGTTCAAACGTTACTGCGAAATCTAAACAAGGCAATAGTGACTTGAGTGGTAAAGGTAGTGCGCAAATGCCTATATATAGACCGGCTCCACTTCCTCGTCCTATCCCAGTGCCAGACAATGGAAATACTAATAGTCTAGTACCTAGTGATTTAGATGGAAATCAACCTGGAAATGCTGGTGATGTGAACACTACAGAACCAGCAAGTCCTTCTGTTCCAATAAGTCCATCAGATAGTGGGCAAGCAAATTCTGGACAAGATGGACGAAGCACTGACAGTGGCTCAACAACCACTGCTCGTTCGTCTGTAGCTCCAGTGACAACTACGGAACCTGCTGTAAATACAGCGAATAGAGAAGACGATACTGTTCGTTCAGCAACTCAGGGTCAAGGAACTTTAGACAAGTCAGAACTAAGTAAGCAGGTTCAAACCTTAGAAAATCTTTTGAAATCGTTGATAGCTGTATCAAATCCTATTACAGATTCAGCACGTCTGGTTTTGGCAGAGGCTAAGAAAGATCTGGCAGATGATAGTTTGACAGAGCAAGGTTTACGCCATATCTTGCAAACAGTCAAAGATGCGATTGCTTCCCTAGAGTCCATTAAGGAAAGTCAGTCAGCAACGAAGGCTGGAGAACAAAAAGTTTCTGAGTCAGCACCAGAAGCAGATAAGCCTGTAGTCCCAACTCAAGTCCCAGTAGGGATTATTGCAGCAAGTATCCTAGTGCTTTTAGGTCTCCTCTTCTTCCTCCTAGCTCGTCGCAACAAAGAATCAGAACTCGAGAAATTAGCCAAGGAATTAAGTAAACTTCTTAAAGACTCAAACCTTGAAACAGTAGATAAGGATGTCCTTGAAAACTCTCAAGAAGAACTTCAAAATGCAGTTTCTTTCTTAGCAGATGAAAAAGGCTCTGAGCATACTGAAGCAGAGTTGATTGATAATCTTAAAGAGGTTATTGCTAAGTTGAAAGCAAACGCCTAATAACATATTAAAAATCTCCAGATTAGGAACTATCGCTGAGTTCCCTAGTCTGGAGATTTTTTAATATACCCCGTTGTTGGACGCTTATAACAGAGTGACGCCATCACTGGGCTAATAGAGATAAAATAAACAATTGATTTAGGACATTTGTTTGATAGTGGTGATAAAGTTTTAAATCTGCTACATAATTTGTGGAGTTTTTTCTATAATTAGGAGTTTAACCTAATCTGCAAATAGGAGTATACTAATAATGTAATCGTTATCAAAAGTCTAAAAAGGAATTTTTAGATGGATATCAAAATAAAAAGGGAGGAAATTATGAATAAGTTTTCAAAAACCTTGAGAGACAACTGGATCTTTCTCTTGATGGTTTTGCCAGGGGCACTCTGGTTGATTCTATTCTTCTACATTCCAGTATTTGGGAACGTGGTCGCCTTCAAAGACTACCACATGACCAGTAATGGTTTCATAGATAGTATCATAAATAGTAAATGGGTCGGACTCGATAATTTCAGATTCTTATTTAGTTCAAGAGACGCCTTTATTATCACACGAAATACTGTCCTCTACAATCTTGGCTTTATCTTTCTAGGTTTAGTTGTATCTGTAGGGATTGCCATTATTCTCAGTGAACTCCGTTCTAAGAGAATGGTGAAGATTTTCCAAACTTCTATGTTGTTCCCTTACTTCTTGTCTTGGGTTATCATCAGTTTCTTTACAGATGCCTTCCTAAATATTGATAAAGGGGTGTTCAACCATTTATTGGAAAGTCTTGGTCTCAAAGAAGTCAATTTCTATGCTGACTTGGGTATCTGGCCTTATCTCCTACTTTTCCTAGGTATTTGGAAAGGTTTTGGATATAGCAGTGTCATGTACTATGCGACAATCATGGGAATTGATCCAACCTACTACGAAGCAGCGACAGTGGACGGAGCCAGCAAATGGCAGCGCATTCGCAATGTCACCATTCCGCAGTTGACACCGCTGGTAACTGTATTGACCATCCTTGCAGTCGGAAATATCTTCCGTGCAGACTTCGGTCTCTTCTACCAAATCCCTCACAATGCTGGTCAGCTTTATAACGTAACCAACGTCTTGGACGTATATGTTTATAATGGTTTGACCCAGACAGCGGATATTGGGATGGCTTCAGCAGCAGGTCTCTACCAATCAGTAGTCGGCTTGATTCTGGTGGTTCTATCAAACTTACTTGCAAGACGAGTTGATCCAAACTCAGCTTTGTTCTAAAAGGAGGAGAATATGGCAGAAAAGAAAATTAAAAAAGAAAAAATTGATAATGTCGGCATTCACTCCTTCAGTAAGAAAGCAGATATCTTCTTCAGTATCATTTCGGGTTTGATTGCCCTCTCTTGTATCCTACCCTTCGTATTCGTTATCATTATTTCAGTGACGGACGAGAAAAGCCTCCTCCAATACGGCTACAGCTTCTTCCCATCCCAATTTGGATTAGACGGTTTTGAGTTCTTGGCACAGTTTAAGGATAAAATCCTACAAGCCCTCTTCATTTCTGTCTTTGTAACCGTAGTTGGGACATTTACAAATGTCTTTATCACAACAACCTATGCCTACGCTATTTCACGGACAACCTTTAAGTATCGCAGATTCTTTACCATCTTCGTTCTGCTCAGTATGTTGTTCAACGCTGGTTTGGTACCAGGTTATATCATGGTGACTCGTGTCCTTCAGCTTGGTGATACTGTTTGGGCCTTGATTGTTCCAATGCTTCTCTCACCCTTTAACATCATCTTGATGCGTTCCTTCTTCAAGAAGACCATTCCAGAAGCCATTCTAGAATCAGCTCGTATCGATGGTGCCAGTGAGGCTCGGATTTTCTTCCAAATCTGTTTGCCATTGTCACTACCAGGTATCGCAACCATCACGCTTTTGACAGCACTTGGTTTCTGGAATGACTGGTTCAACGCCCTTCTTTACATCAAGAGTGACAACTTGTATCCATTGCAATATTTGCTTATGCAAATCCAACAAAATATGGACTACATTGCCAAAGCGGTCGGCTTGACTGGTCAACTGGGAGTTGCTCTACCGAAAGAAACAGGTCGTATGGCCATGGTTGTGGTTGCAACCCTTCCAATCGCGATTTTGTATCCATTCTTCCAACGCTACTTTGTAAAAGGTTTGACTATCGGTGGTGTGAAAGAATAGTGCTTATTGAGAAAGAACATTTCTCAGTTCCCAACTTCCCTTGCGTGAAGTTAAGATCATTACATTGTTTATAAGTTTAAAAATAAAAAAAGGAGTTTTTATCATGAAAAACTGGAAAAAATATGCTTTTGCATCTGCTAGTGTAGTCGCTTTGGCTGCAGGTCTTGCTGCTTGTGGAAATTTGACAGGTAACAGCAAAAAAGCTGCTGATTCAGGTGACAAACCTGTTATCAAAATGTACCAAATCGGTGACAAACCAGACAACTTGGATGAATTGTTAGCAAATGCCAACAAAATCATCGAAGAAAAAGTTGGTGCCAAATTAGATATCCAATACCTTGGCTGGGGTGACTATGGTAAGAAAATGTCAGTTATCACATCATCTGGTGAAAACTATGATATTGCCTTTGCAGATAACTACATTGTAAATGCTCAAAAAGGTGCTTACGCTGACTTGACAGAATTGTACAAAAAAGAAGGTAAAGACCTTTACAAAGCACTTGACCCAGCCTACATCAAAGGTAATACTGTAAACGGTAAAATTTACGCTGTTCCAGTTGCAGCCAACGTTGCATCATCTCAAAACTTTGCCTTCAACGGAACTCTCCTTGCCAAATATGGTATCGATATTTCAGGTGTTACTTCTTACGAAACTCTTGAGCCAGTCTTGAAACAAATCAAAGAAAAAGCTCCAGACGTAGTACCATTTGCCATTGGTAAAGTTTTCATCCCATCTGATAACTTTGACTACCCAGTAGCAAACGGGCTTCCATTCGTTATTGACCTTGAAGGCGATACTACTAAAGTTGTAAACCGTTACGAAGTGCCTCGTTTCAAAGAACACTTGAAGACTCTTCACAAATTCTATGAAGCTGGCTACATTCCAAAAGATGTCGCAACAAGCGATACTTCATTTGATCTTCAACAAGATACTTGGTTCGTTCGTGAAGAAACAGTAGGACCAGCTGACTACGGTAACAGCTTGCTTTCACGTGTTGCCAACAAAGATATCCAAATCAAACCAATTACTAACTTCATCAAGAAAAACCAAACAACACAAGTTGCTAACTTTGTCATCTCAAACAACTCTAAGAACAAAGAAAAATCAATGGAAGTGTTGAACCTCTTGAATACGAACCCAGAACTCTTGAACGGTCTTGTTTACGGTCCAGAAGGCAAGAACTGGGAAAAAATTGAAGGTAAAGAAAACCGTGTTCGCGTTCTTGATGGCTACAAAGGAAACACTCACATGGGTGGATGGAACACTGGTAACAACTGGATCCTTTACATCAACGAAAACGTTACAGACCAACAAATCGAAAATTCTAAGAAAGAATTGGCAGAAGCTAAAGAATCTCCAGCGCTTGGATTTATCTTTAATACTGACAATGTGAAATCTGAAATCTCAGCTATTGCTAACACAATGCAACAATTTGATACAGCTATCAACACTGGTACTGTAGCCCCAGATAAAGCTATTCCAGAATTGATGGAAAAATTGAAATCTGAAGGTGCCTACGAAAAAGTATTGAACGAAATGCAAAAACAATACGACGAATTTTTGAAAAACAAAAAATAATCAGCTAAATTGATTTCGTGTATTCATTCCTAACTCCTAAAATAAGAATCACTGCTTTCCTCAGGCCTATCTGGGGGAGGCAGTGGTTTTTTGAAAGTTTTTGAAGCCATGTATGCTGAGGAAATGTATAAAGACTATCAAACCTAATTTATTTCAGGTTGTTATAAATACTATCTAAATATGAGTGAATTTCTTGTTGTATAGATTGTAAAGAATGATTTCTAGCTGTATCAATGACACCGAATATTCTGTAATGATTACGGAAAAGTTTATCATAATCAATGTAACTTCCTATGATAATAATGTTGGCAAATTCAGAACGGAGTCGCATATCTTCTATATAAGAATACATTGTATCTGAAGATAAAAACATTGATTTTATGATAAAATAGGTAGTAGTGTTATAGGAATAGATGATACGCCTAGAAGCTATAATTCTCGTTTTTGTTGATAAGTTTTCTTTAATATAAGAATTGATGTCACTTGTGATGATATATCCTAATAATGAAAAATGTAGAATTTGAATGGTATCCATATTTCTCCTCTTACTCTATCATATCAAAAATATCCGATAGAAGATGTCGAAATCTTAGATTGTATAACTGTTAGCATGAAATGTTGAAAAATAACCATTTATGATAACTCAGATACCTTTTAAGATTTTTTCCATCATAGGATACTAGTTTTGATATGATATAGGAGAGTAAGGAGGAAAAATATGCAAGAATATATTTTAAGCCAAGGTAGAGCAGTTGTTAAAGTGCCTCATTCTAAGGTTTACTATGTGACAACACATCCTACGAAGGCACATGCTGTTATTTTTATTACAGCTGATGGAGTATTTGAGAAGTATATGAGCCTAGCTAGAGTTGAGGAAATGAGTCTGGGTAAATTGTTCAGGTGTCATAGAAAGTTTCTTGTTAACTTATCCAAAGTAATAGGATTGAAGTATGAAACGAAGACTATTTTATTTATGGATGAAAGAGTATCAGATATTATCTGCTCTAGAAGATATTTTAAAACTGTAAAAGAAAGATGGTTAAATACTAAAGGAGACGAGAAATGAATATCTTTATATTAGAGGATGATTTTATACAGCAGACTAGGATGGAAAATCTGGTGTATGATATTTTAGAGAAGAATTGTTGGGAAGTAAAGCACTGTGGTGTTTATGGTAAACCGAATCAATTGTTAGAAGATATGATGGAACGTGGAGGTCATCAACTTTTCTTTTTGGATATTGAAATTAAAAACGATGTTAGAAAAGGGTTAGATATTGCTTTGGAAATCAGAGATAGAGATCCAAATGCAGTCATTGTTTTTGTAACAACTCATTCAGAATTTATGCCTGTTAGTTTTCAATATCAAGTATCAGCTTTAGATTTTATTGATAAGGAATTACCTGAAAGCTCTTTTAAGGAACGTGTGGAAAAGGCAATCGCTTATGTTCACAAGAATAAACATCAACTAATGACTGAAGATTCTTTTGTGTTTACAAATTCTAAAGCACTCGTTCAGGTTCCATTTTCGGATTTGCTTTATATAGAAACGTCAATGATTCCTCATAAGCTAGTTCTTTATTCTATGAGAGAAAGAATAGAGTTTTACGGTAAAATTTCTGATATATTGAAGCAAGAACCAAGATTGGTTCAGTGTCATCGCTCTTTTATTGTGAATCCTTATAATATCTCTTCAATAGATAAGGAAGAAAAACTAGTCTATTTGAAGAACGGGTCAAGTTGCCTAGTATCTAGGTTAAAAATGAGGGAATTGCTGAATATAGTTAAAGATTTACATGATAGTAAGGAGTAGTAAATGTCTTTTGTGTTAGTATCTTTGAATTTTTACATACTTTTATTTCTTCATGCAAAAATTTATGGCTATCAATTGACTATAAAGAGATCTTTAGAGTTATTGCTTTTCTATTTTTTATTAGAGTTTTTACTTTTAATCTTGATTAAGACGTTCTATATCCCTGTTGTTATTACAGTACTAGATTATCCCATCTTTTTTATTATCTACACATTTTTGTTGGATAAAAAGAAGTACAGTCTGATATTGACACTTTTTTATGCTCTGTTTCCTATCACATTTTGGTCGATTATCTATGATTTCTTTGTTGATTTTATTATTCCTAATTTTGCTAGTTTAACAGACATATATGTTTATTACGATGCTACCATTTTCTCAATTTTAGCAAGTCTCCTATCTTTGCTTATAATAAAAGTTTTTCAGTATGATTTTAGCTATCTAAGAAGTAAAGTGTTGGATAAACATTTAGCTCAAATAATGAGGATTGCTAATGCTGCAATGTTGGGTTATTTTATCCTTATTCCTTTTATTGGTTACATTAAAAACAGCCTGAATTTATCTGTAAATCATTATCAAGGAGCTATAACTGCAATCTATTTCTTTTTATTTATCTATTTTGTCAATATACTGGACAGAAATGTACGTGAGGAATTGCAAAAAGATTTAGTACTTCAAAAAGAGATTCAACTTCAAAATCTTAAGAGCTATAGTAAACAAGTAGAAGGACTTTATCAAGAGGTTAGAAGCTTTAGGCATGATTATGCAAATATCTTAACAAGTTTAAAGATAGGGATAGACCGAAAAGATATTGATTTAGTTGCTCAAATTTATGACAGTGTCTTGAAAGACTCAGGGAAAAATTTAAAAGATACAAAATTTGATGTAGTGAGATTGAGAAATATAGAGGATTTATCCTTGAAGAGTTTATTAATCTCAAAATTATCCGAGGCTCAGAGTTTACTAGTGCCAGTTTCTTTGGAAATAGAAAAACCAATCGTTATCAAAAAGATTGAGGAAATTGATTTTTTAACAGTTGTTTCTATATTGTTAGATAACGCGATAGAGGCCGCTGCAAGCGCCACTGTCGAGGAACCTCTAAGTGTTTGTTTTTTTGAAGATATGAGAAATAATAAGCAAGTTTTAATTATCCAAAATCCGACCCTAGATAGAGAGATTGATGTTACAAAAATATTTGAGAGAGGAATGTCGTCTAAAGGGCAGAATAGAGGAGTTGGTTTGTCTAATGTTAATAGTATTTTGACAAAATACCCAAATATCATTCTAAAAACTACAAGTTCTAATTTTAGATTTAAACAAGTCTTAGAGATAGAAGTATAGGTGGGGATGGGTGACTTGTATCTTCTATAATCTTTTCATGATAAAACGCATAGTATCAGTCATTTTGAAATCTGATATTATGCGTTTTTATAATTCTATAGATTTTTTATGGTTTGAAAGTAGTCCGTAATTTTAATGGTGTTATTATAGTTTCATATAGCTCTTCCCACAATCCTCCACCTGTAATCTGGTTGAGTTCAGTAGTTGTTAGTTTTTGAAATGAAGTTAGGTTTTGTTTCTTATCCATGTTATGATTCTCCTTTTTGATAAGATAATAAATAGTTATAGAGTGTTATCTGAAAATTAATCAGAATGGGTTAAAATTTTATCTTTGAAATAATCAAAATATGTTTTCTTTGCAGTTACACTAGTGACGCGACCTTGTAAGCCATATTGGATAAGTTTACTATCCTCATTAGATAGTTTTGCAAGAGCGCTTAATTTAAAGAGATTTCCTTGCTCTGTTCTGGTAGGAGTTTGGTCAATTGTCTGAAGTTGGCCGATGATGGTAATGCCGTGATTTCCAATCTTCTCCAGTTTTAATCTTACAGTTTGTCCTTTATCTAGTAGAGGTAGATAGTCAGAAGATACGTAGTAAGTGATTAGTACTTCTCTTGTATCTGTGATGACAGGGAATATTTGAGCAATTTCTGTACCAGTTGGAATTCTATTTTTACCTTCAAATTCGCTGTTCAGATGAACGATACCTTTATTTGGGGCGGTTAAGGTATTGTTTTCTAAGCGCTGTGTCGCTTGATCTAGCTGTACTTTTAATTCTGTTAATTGGTTCTCCACGGTTAGTTGTTGCTGAGAAGCTGTCTGTAAAAACTGAGTGCGGAGTACTTCAATTTTGGTTGCTAAACTATTATCATAAGTTGCTACACTTCCGATACCAGCTTGCTGAATTTTGAGGCTTGCGATAGATGATTCAAGACCTGCAATACTTTGATTAATTTGAGATAAAAATGGCTCCTCTGCAGTTCCTTGTGTTTGTCCTTGTGAGGCTACAAGATAACGATTCAAAATTGACTGGTGCGGATTGCCAGTTGGTAAGCGAGCCCTTTTATTTATGATAGTATCTCTCAATTCTCGATATTCTCCAATTTGTTGTTGAACTTTTGTAATTTCTTGTTCGATGGCTGATGAACTGCTATTGGCAAGATTAGCTTGATTTGAAACCTCAGTGTTAGTCTTTGTGATACCCAGTTCAATATCATGAGCTTGTTTAGTAAAATTCCTAAAGGTATTATGGTAGCCAAATTCATCCTCGCCAGAAAAAAGATCAGTCGCTTTTTCTAAGCTTTGTTTCAAAATTCCAAGTCCTTCTTTTTGCTTCTCAAGTCTTTGTAATTGAGTTTCTAAGGCAGTTTTCTGACTTTCTTCCATTGTTTCAGAGTATTTGATGAGTAAGTCACCTTTTTCAACTACTTGATTTGCCACTAAATGATTAGCAAGGATAGGATTATCACTGGTTGACTGAATGGATGCAATGACACTTGTAGGGGCGATTTCTCCTTGGGAAGTAACAGTAATTTCTTTTGTGGCAACAAGGGAGAAAATCAAGATGAAAGTAAACAGTAATGAAAGAGGTATAATTAACACTGTCGCATAGTTATGGTAACGTCTCTGATAAAACTCGACGCTTCTAAAAAGATTAGGATTCATGACATTCTCCTTATTTATTGAATAGATGATGGTAGAAGCCTTGCGCCTGCATTAACTCTTGGTGACTACCCACTTCAATGATTTTCCCCTGGTCAAGAACAATGACACGGTTGGTTCGTTCGGCTATACTGAGACGATGGGCTACAAAGAGAATGGTTTTATCAGTTAGGGACATAAGATTATCTATAACCTTTTTCTCAGTCAAGACATCAAGACCGCTAGTAGCTTCATCTAGTATTAGAACAGGAGCTTTAGTTAAAAGAGCACGAGCGAGGGCTATTCGTTGCTTTTGTCCTCCTGATAGACCAGCTCCATCAGAGAGCTGAGTTTGATAGCCCATAGGCATTCTTTCAATGTCTTGACGAATTTCAGCTAATTCGCAAGCTTTTAGAATATCTTCTTGGCTAATCATATGATTACCACCCAAGGTTAAGTTTTCCAAGATAGAGCCATTAAAGATATAGGCTTGTTGAGGTAGGTAATTGATATGACGGCGCAAGACTTTTTTATCAATGTTTTTAATATCCTGATGATTGATGGAAATATGTCCTTTGTAAGGTTCAAAGAAATTGACAATCATTTTGGCTAGAGTCGTTTTACCAGAACCACTAACTCCAACTAAGCTAACCTTATCTCCTTGTTTAATCGTGAGATTAATATCTGTTAAGGTATCTCGTCCAAAACCATACTTATAAGAAAGGTCATCAAATTCAATATCGCCCATCAAAAAATGTGAATGAACAGGGTTTTCTTGAACTTGAAATTCCGATTCGACTAAATAGACTTCGTTCAAACGGTTATTAGCGACCTTCGCAGATTGGAGTTTGGTTTGGAGGTTGATAATATTTTCCATAGGAGTTGTAAAGTAAGAAAGAAGTGTGTTAAAGGTAATCAGCTGACCGATAGAAATTTTACTCAATATGACTAATTGAGCGCCAAACCATAGGATAAGGATATTCAGAACTAATTTTGTTCCCTGCTTTAAACTCGTTTGTAAAATAGAATATTTACTGAGCTTAAAGGATTTTTCCAAATAATCTACAAATTCGCTGTCTATATTTTGATAGCGATTTTCTTCACTTGTGAGCGACTTTATAGTTTCAATCCCGTTGATATCTTCGATAATGGCAGAGCTAACCATAGAATTACTTTGCATGACATCATGGTTCATTTTTTCGAAAGGCTTCATAAAAGAAAAGATGATGAACATGTATATAGGAATAGAAATAAGAGAAAGAAGGAAGAGATTAGGGTTTTGTGCCAGTAAGACTCCCCCTACAAGAATCAGAATAGAAACATCCAGGAAAAGAGAAAGAATGGTAGAAGCCAAGGCATCTATAATAGAGTTAGCATCTGTGAACCGTGAAATGATTTCTCCTGTACGACGTGTCGCAAAGAAAGACATAGGAAGTTCAAAAATATGGCGAATATAGGATAAAATCACATCAATGCTTAATCTCTGGCTCAGAACGGTTAGGAGATAATCTCTGGAGAAGCTCATGACTTGTTGGAGGATATAGGTGATAACCAGACCAACTGAGATGATTCCTAAAGTTGATTTCATCTGATTTGGGATGTATTCATCTAAGATTCCTTGGAGATAATAAGAACCACCTATATTGATAATAGTGACCAATAAGCTTGAGAGAACAATGTAAGCAATGAGAGATTTTTGTTTGAAAATCAGAGGAAGGAAGCTTAGTAGACCATTCTTTTTATCTTTATGGGGTTGATAGCTGGGTTTGGGAGCTAGAAAAATAGCTACTCCAGTCCATTCAGAGAAAAAGCGTTCTTTTGACATTTTAGTGATTTTTACAGAAGGGTCAGGATCACCAATAATCAGATAGTCTTTCTTTGTTTGATAGACAACATAGTAATGTTGGAGTTTTCCTTCTTTGTTAACGTGAACGATAAATGGATAGGGGACATCACTCATGTCAAAGAGCGTTTTATCTGCTTGAACCGGTCTTGTTTCAAAGCCCATTTCATCAGCGGCTTTTACAATGCCAAGGGCAGTCGTTCCTTCTTTATTGGTCTTTGCAAGTTCTCTCAAGTGAGCTAGAGAAAAATCTGAACCATAGAATTTAGCAATCGAGGCTAAGGCAGCAACACCGCAGTCTCTCGCATCTATTTGAGGAACAAATGTACGTTTATAAGAAGTCATTGGCAATTCCTTTCATATAGTAGATAGGTATATTATGCCAAACTTTACTAAAAAACTTCTTGCTAAATCGTAAACGGTATTTATATTGTCATGAACAGTAATTTTTATTAAGTAAGATGAACCATTGATTTTTATAGTTGACGATAGTATATATTAGTTTTGGTCTTTGATAAAATTTATGAAAAACATTTCGTGATGAAAAAAAGACATTTTATGATTTTAAAGAAATGATATCAGTTAATTATGATATATTGATGTTGTCAAGGTTGCAACAAGACAAAAATTAAAAATAAAAAGGAGGTATTCATCATGAATACAAAAACAATGTCACAATTTTCTGTTATGGATAATGAAATGCTTGCTCGTGTTGAAGGTGGAGATAAAGTAGGGGCTGGAGAAGTTGTTCAAGCATTAGGAATTTGTACAATAGGAGGTGCAGCTCTGGGGAGTGTTATCCCAGTTGTGGGAACTCTTGCCGGCGGGGTTTTAGGAGCACAGTTTTGTACAGCGGCTTGGGGAGCTTTTAGAGCAAGTTAAACTTTTAGCGATATAGTAGATTGGAAATAGTAGTAAAAGGAGGTGATTTATATGAAATACAGATTATTTCTTATTATTTTCTTGAGTAGTGTTTTGGATATTCTTTTAGGTACATTTTTGAAAATCTCGAATGTATCGATTGGGTGGATTGTTCTCTACAGTGGCTTATTTGAAGCAGGAGTTTTCCTTCTTGCTAATAAAGGTTTGGCGGTAAAAATCAAGGAATCAGACATTCAAAAACGCTTTAAATTTATTTTTGGAAAAACGTTATGGTTTCAAATTCTTTTGCTCATCTTTTTGGCGGTAAAACTTTATCTTGGTTTGGATGAGAGACTGATTTTACTTTATGGAAATATTTTCATTGTCTTTAATGCCTTAGTTTATCTTTTGTCTACTAGCCAAATTAATTTAACAAAGAAAGTGTGAAAAGAATGGAACAATCAGTAAATAATTTTATCATTTTATCCGATGAAAAATTAACAATGATAACAGCTGGTGATAAACAACTTGCAGACAGATTTTTAAGTGGAGTAGGTGGTGCAGTTGAGGGGCTTTCGCTTTGTGCACAGACAATCCCCTTCCCAACTCCGCAGATTTATTTAATTTGTGCAGCTGGTGGGGCGGCAGCTTCAGTTTTATGGCCACATTAGAGGATTTAGTTAGGATATAGAATTATTAATCTGGGTATCTCTTTGCGCTTATACTCTCTATACTGTATAGGAACGTATCATGTATAAACACTTATTTTTTCCATATTCAAAAATCTTAGACTGGTTGACACCCTATATTCTAGTCTTGGCTTCTGACACCATTGCATTTAATGTTTTTGTGCTAACCTTTGTATCTGTAGTGGTTTTTTCTTTCCTGAATCCCATGCTAGCTTTTATAGCTATATTCTTAGGGGCTGGCTATGTTGTCGGATTTTGGTTATTAAAATGGTTTGTTTTAGAGAGATTGGAGGTAAAGGATGACTTGTAGGAAGGTGTACTTAGTGTTTAAGTGGTTATCTTTATGGTCGTTTTCAATAAAGATTATACCTTGTTTTTGATTTTTAGTATAGTAACGTCAAATGTAGCTCCTTACATTCATTCCTAACTCCTAAAATAAGAATCACTGCTTTCCTCAGGTTTATCTGGGGGAGGGCAGTGATTTTTTACTTTATTTAGATAATTATCCGAATTAGATGATATAAACAATATTAAAATGATAACAGATGATTAAAATATTAAAATTTCTTATATCTTTATTAATTTTTCTTAAGTAGATTTTTAGAATAAAGTAGCTTATAATAAGAGTACAATGAAAGCGCTTAACATTGTGAAAATTCATCTTGTTCTGATTTAAGAGATCTATAGATACAAATTTTTAAGCAGTCGTATATAGATGTATGTCATTTACACAGTTCTATATACTTAAAAATTTATACAATGATCAATTTAAACGAGGTAGGTGAAAAAATGATAAAAGTTGTTCTCTATTCTTTTTAGGAACAAGAAATTTTACATGAGGTTATTCAAATGAAAAAAACACCCAATCGATGGTTAATTTTGGCAGCAGCCATTTTAACGAATCTATCTCTAGGTGCTGGTTACGCCTGGTCAGTCTTTCAAAAGGCGCTGCTAGAAACCAATGCTAGTCAAGGATGGGTTCAAGCCCAAACTTCTTTGGCCTTTAGTATTTCTTTTGCAATGGTACCTGTTGGTATGATTATTTTCGGTCCTAAGGTTGATTCAGCAGGACCTAAGAAATTTGTATTCCTAGGTGGTATTCTCTTCGGTGCTGGTATGTTTGCTACTGGATTTGCTACTTCTCTTCCAGTCCTTTACCTCACTTACGGGATTGTCCTAGGACTTGGTATTGGTTCAGCTTATGGAGCGTCTACTTCAGTTGCCACTAAGTGGTTCCCAGATAAAAAAGGTTTAGCTGGTGGTTTGACAGCAGCAGGTTTCGGGTTAGGCCCACTCATTATCGGTCCAGTTGCCAAAGCTTTGATTGCTTCTATGGGTGTTTACTCAACATTCAAAGTATTAGGTATCATTCTTCTAATTGTTATTTGTACTTCTTCATTGGTAATGGAGAAAGCTCCTGCAGCAGCGCCGGCAGCTGGAACAGCTCAACCAGAAGGTAAAACTTACAAAGAAATGCTTCGTGATGGAAATTACTGGCTTCTATGGTTGATTTACGTTCTCGGTGCTACTGGTGGAATGATGATTATCGGTACTGCAGCATCAATTTCTGACCAGTATAAACTTGTAGGAGAAGCTACACTCTTTGTTATGCTGGTATCTATCGCTAATACATTTGGTCGTATCTTCTGGGGTACGGTATCTGATAAGATTGGTCGCTATCCTACCGTTATTGCCATGTTTGGAGCGGTTGCTACTGGTTTGTTGCTCACAGCCTTATTCAAAGGTCCTGGAAGCATCTTGGCCATCCTTGGAATTATGATGGTTGCCTTGTCATTTGGAGGCTTCCTCGGTTCATTCCCAGGAATTACTGCTGAAAACTGGGGAGTTACATACGTAGGGACAAACTATGGATGGATGTTTACTGCTTATGGCGTAGCTGCTATTGCTGGTCCTCAGTTAGGAGCACGTCTTGCACAGGCAAACCAAGGAGATTATACAATGGCCTTCTTTATCGTTATCGGCATGGCTATCCTTGGTATTCTACTCCAACTGTTCTATATGGCTAAAGCTAAAAAAGTTTAAAAATGAATCCTTGGAAAATCCAAGGATTTTTTAAAATATGATTGATACTAAGTGTAGTGTACAAGAAATTTTTTTCTAAATTGAAATATAGCAATTTCCAGTCAAATAAATTGCATTCGTTTTCTCAAGCAGGTATACTAGTATGGATAAATAAAAAATTTAGAAAATTTAAGAATAGAAAAGAGAACAAATCTTATGGCAAAAGATATTCGTGTCTTACTTTACTACCTTTATACTCCAATTGAAAATGCAGAGCAATTTGCTGCAGACCACTTGGCTTTCTGTAAATCAATCGGTCTTAAAGGCCGTATCCTAGTCGCTGACGAGGGAATTAACGGAACAGTTTCAGGTGATTATGAAACAACTCAAAAATACATGGACTACGTTCACAGCCTCCCAGGTATGGAAGACCTCTGGTTCAAGATTGACGAAGAAAATGAACAAGCCTTCAAGAAGATGTTTGTTCGCTACAAGAAAGAGATTGTCCACCTTGGTTTGGAAGACAACGACTTTGACAATGACATTAACCCACTTGAAACAACAGGTGCTTACTTGTCTCCAAAAGAGTTCAAAGAAGCCCTTCTTGATAAAGATACCGTTGTCCTTGACACACGTAACGATTATGAGTACGACCTAGGACATTTCCGTGGGGCTATCCGCCCAGACATCCGCAACTTCCGTGAGTTGCCACAGTGGGTTCGTGATAACAAGGAAAAATTCATGGACAAGCGTGTCGTGGTTTACTGTACAGGTGGCGTTCGCTGTGAGAAATTCTCAGGCTGGATGGTACGTGAAGGCTACAAAGATGTCGGCCAATTGCACGGAGGAATCGCAACTTACGGTAAAGACCCAGAAGTCCAAGGTGAGCTTTGGGATGGAAAAATGTACGTCTTTGACGAGCGTATCGCCGTAGATGTCAACCATGTCAACCCAACCATCGTAGGGAAAGACTGGTTTGATGGAACACCATGTGAACGTTATGTCAACTGTGGAAATCCATTCTGTAACCGTCGTATCTTGACATCAGAAGAAAATGAAGACAAGTACCTTCGTGGATGTTCACACGAGTGTCGTGTTCACCCACGTAACCGCTATGTTTCAGAACATGAATTGACACAAGCAGAAGTGATCGAACGCCTAGCCGCTATCGGTGAAAGCTTGGATCAAGCAGCTACTGTATAAGATCAAACAGTCCTCAGGGGCTGTTTTTCTATGCTTTGTACTCAAAAATCTAATACTCAATGAAAATCAAAGAGCAAACTAGGAAGCTAGCCGCAGGCTGTACTTGAGTACGGCAAGGCGAAGCTGACGCGGTTTGAATTTGATTTTCGAAGAGTATAAAGTTTGTTTTTGTATCTTTCAGAAAAATAAGGTATACTATATGTAAACGATTTCAAAAGGAGTCCAGTTATGGCGAAAACATTTTTTATTCCAAATAAACAGAGCATTTTAGGAGAACAGGAGATTTTGACTGCCAAGTCTATCTTAGCCTTGGTAGATGGCTTGGAGTCGCATAGTTATGATTCAGTCTATCTCCGTCAGCCTCTTAACCGTCTCGAGTATATCGAGTGTGCGATAGTGGGGCAATCACAATTTCTTTTTAAGGTCAGTTATGCTGATGGTCAAAAGGCATATCGTATCGATCTTCCTGACCTACTAACGCAGACAGACTGGCTGATTATTAAATCATTTTTAGATGCTTTGCTTGCTTACACAGGGACTGAGATTGAAGGATTAGATGGTTTTGATTTTGGAGCTTATTTCCAAGCAAGTATTCAAGCCCATCTGACAGACACTGCAGCCCGCTTTACGATTTGCCAAGGAATTTTTAACCCTGTTTTCTTTAGTCATGAGGACTTGGAAAGCTTTTTAGAGGAAGATGGTTTGGCTCAGTTTGAAGCGTGTGTGCGTGCGGTTCAAGAGACAGATGCTTACTTTGCAAGAGTTTCCTTCTATCAGGATGGAGAAGCCCAAGTGCACGGTGTTTACCATCTGGCTCAAGGGGTCAAGACTGTTTTACCGAGAGAACCATTTGTACCTGCTGCCTATATTGAGCAATTGGTGGATAAGGAAGTCCAGTGGGAGATTGACTTGGTTCAAATCACAGGAGACGGCTCTAAACCAGAAGACTATGAAGCCATCGCTCGCTTGGACTATGCAAAATTCCTAGAGTCACTACCATCAGCATCTTACCACCAACTAGACGCCAATCAATTAGAAGTACAACCCATCTTAGACAAATATTTTAAAGCATTAGTACAAGAAAAGTAAAGCAGAAGCAGGTCAATCGACTTGCTTTTTTGGCATAGAAAAATCCTGCCATGAAAGACAGGATTGCTACTCAATGAAAATCGGCTCTATAATATTTGTAGTGGGTAAATCCCCTATGGATATTATGGAGCCTATTATAACATAAACGAGTGACTTTTTAAGTAATGACTGCGCTTTTCAATGATGGGAGAGGTATGGTATTGGTTTTAATCACAAATTATCAGAAAATTTTCTATTTTTTTGTTGACAATATTTTGAATATAGTATACAATAATTTCATTAACTCGACAATCACTAGATATATGCAATCTAATCGTAATTTTATAGGAGGAGTCCGCTAATGAAAGAAACACAAACACAATTCTCAGCCGAAGAACTTTTAAATTTTAATGTTATTGAAGAATTTGATAATGGGGAAAGTAGTTTCCTTGCTAAAAAATATTACCTAATGACCAAGCTCGCTGAATGGATTTTGAGCTGAACTAGGTTGCTTAAAAATGATTGTTGAATTAATATTAACTCAATTTCTCAATTGTAGGAATTGAGTTTTTTAGAATAGATATAGAAAAGAGAGTGTTTCTATGGAGCAATTGCAAAAAGATTTGAAAAAAGATTACCAGATGTTTTCAGAGTATGTTGAAATTTATATGGATGAATTTAGTATTGATAAGAGTACCGATTATTCAGTTCACAGAAGTGGCTTTATGCAATTTTTAAGGGAGAGTATAGTTGATTATGATTTTTTTATTCATGCAGCTCTTGTACGATTTAAAGGCAAATTGTTTTTAATAATTGGCAGTAAAGGATGTGGAAAAACATCTTCTACTTTATATTTCTACAGAAATGGTGGAGAAATTTTTACAGATGAAATGGTATTTTTTAAGAATGATAAAATTTATAGCGTTGGGCGTAATCTATCCTTAGATGAATATTCAATTGAACATTATTTTCCTGAACTAAGAAAAATTGTTTGGAAGAGAATACAATCCAAGCTAAATGACGTTCCTAAATATATGCTTGATTTAAAATTATTAAATAATGAAGAAGGATTTAAACATTTAGATAAGATAATAGTATTAATTCCTCAGGGAAATAATAAAATTCACTTATCTAAAAGTGAAAAATATGAGCTTATCGAACGCCAATTTTTTGTTAATGAAGAGCTTGATGGTATTAATTTATCAACACTTCTCGATACAAAAATTGAAGTAATGATGATTTCAGAGCTAGAGAAAAAAATTTACAATGAACAAATTTGATATAACAAAAATTAGAGAGATTATTAAAATTAGAAACATTGAGATTATTTGTCTAATTCTACATGGTTCTAGGACATTAGATATTCAAAATCAAGAAAGTGATTTAGATATAGTAGCAGTTACTGAAACTGGACAATATGAAGACATCGTAGAAATTATTGATGGGGAAAAATATCATATCATATTCAGAGAGAAGAAGTATTTAGAAAGTTTATCAGAAGAGTTTTTCAATATAATTTTAACTAGAATTTTTGATTATAATTCGTTAAGTGGAAGAATAATGTCTGGGGATATTTTATGGGAAAAAAAAGGGAATGAAATAAGCTCTATTATTACACGTAATATTATTGAGTTAGATAAGTCTATTTTAGATAAGAAATTACATTATCAAATGATTAGTCAGTTAAAAGATGCAACAACGAATAGTAGATATATAAATTTGATATGTATACAAAATGCTGTCGATACTTTAATTTGTAGATTTCTTCTAAAAAACAATATCTTCTTTTTAAATCAAAAATGGTTTCCATATTATGTTGCACAATATTTTGATAAAGAAATTTCAAAATACTATTATAATTTGAGATTCTCGCAAACTCCTGACTTGAGAGAATTAAAACAAATATTAGAGTGGGTCAATAATTATGAAATTTGAAACAAGTCCTATAATTTTTAAAACAAAAGTGATAGAAGCATTTGATGCAAATTTTTCATTCGCAATCAATTTAAAGAAAATCCTTAAATCTTATACATTTATGTCTCGTATCGATAATTTAAGCCTTTTATTTTCTAGTGAAGAGGTAGTGATTTTGGATTATCTGTATAAATATTTTGATTTTGATTCTAAACTAGAAAATTTTTCCCAAATTCATTTATTCTTATTTAAAAAAATAGACGACTTAACGCAATTAAAATATGATTCCCTATTTACTTATAAAAACGCATCAGTTTATGTAGGGAAAAATACTAATGAAAATACAGTGTTTTACATAGATGATTGTATCTATGTAGAAAAAGATAATGCTGGTAGCTTAACTAATATTTATTATTTAAATCTCGATGATTTAAAACATGCTTATCCAATAATTATAAAAATTATCGAATCAATAATTATCGAATATTTTCTAACAAATGGATTTCTCCCTGTACACTGTTCTACTGGAATTAATTGTGAGACTAATGAAGTGTGTTTAGTTTTAGGAGAGTCAAGAAGTGGTAAAACTAGTTATCTTATAGGTAATAAAAATTTAAAATTAATCGGTGATGAGTATTGCTTCTTCCGAGAGGATAAAATAATACCATTCTATTTATACTATAAGAGTTATTGTTGGAATGATGAAGATTTTGATGAGAATTTTGATGGCTTGAAGAGAAAAATCTACAAAATATCAAAAAAATCAAAAAAACAGTTAAAGTCAATTAATCGCATTATATATCTTAAAGGTACTAGTTCTAAAAATTTTCAGTTAGTCAGTGATGAGGACAATAAAATTTCTCTACTAATGGAGTATCTAAGTAACTTTCCTGGGAAAATTTACTTGAATAATGTAAAAAGATATTTCCCACTTGTAATATCTACAACCAAAGAATTTTTAAAAGTTCCACTCTATATAAAATAAATTCATGAGGAGTTAATTTATGAAAGAAACTATTGCAGTCGGTTTAGTTTTGCCATTTGGTTTTTTAGATGATTCTATAAAGGGGATGAATCATTTTGTCGAGCATCTACTTTTTAATTCTAAGGTAGTAAAAAACTTTTTAAAAATTTTTGATGAAAAAGGAATTCTTTATAATGGGGTTACATCATACGAGTATATTCTCTTTTACTGTCAAGGGTTAAAAGATGATAGACAATTAATGATCAATTTTTGTCAATCTATACTCTCTAGCTTTGAAATTACTGAAGAAGAGTTTGAAAGAGAAAAAAAGATTGTTCTCTCTGAAATTGAGTATTATTTACAAAATAAAATAGAGGTAGTCAGTAATATTCTAGTAGGAAATAGAAGTTCGTTAGCGATTCTAGGCTCTAAAGAATCCGTTTCTTCTATTACTAGATTGGATATCATTGATTATGTTAATAATATCAAGAAAAATTATTCTTTGGTAGATTCAAATGGTGAGATTGTAACTACAAGCAGTAGAAGCAGAAACCGAAATAGATTTTTAGAACATAGTAAAAGAATAATAAAGGTAGTAAAGAATGATGACCATACTTTTAATCAATGTTATGGTATTGGACTTAGTGTGAGTAGAGAAGCATCCAAATATTTTAAAGTGTTCATTGATATGTTTTCAAGTAATCTCAATTATGAGTTTAGAGAAAAAACTGGTTGGACATACAGAATACATTGTAGTGTCGTTCAGACAAATACCTTCATACAGAATCAATTTATTTTTTCTATAGCGGATGAGATTAGTTATTTAAACATTATAAAATGCATAGCTGATATACTAAAAAAAACTAAGAAAGATATTTTCAACCTTAACAAGCAGAGGTTAGAAGAATATTTAGAAAGATTAGAAACTAGGTCAGACATAAAACTAGATAATCCACTTGGAAGAATGAAATATAACGCTTTGAGTAGTATATATATACAAAATGATGAAGTTAATAATTTGCGTCTTGAAGATGCTATAAATAATATTAGTTTAATCATAGCTGTTTATAATATTAATGAAATAGATGTCAAACGAGAATGCACAGAATTTGATGTGGAGATAATTTAGGATGGATGAATCAAAATATTTGTGCTATCTTGAAAAATATGATGCTTTAGGCTCAGGACGATTATTAGCTAAAGTTAATAATACCTACTATATGTTTAACAAAAATCAGATTGAACTCTTACGATACTTAAATAAAAACGCTAAAAAAAGAGAGGAAATATATGTAAAGTTTTCCTGCTATACTAGTAATACCATAGACCAATTTATTGATTATTTTTACAAACAAGGAATACTTGTTAAGAAAAATTCATTTGATGATAATGGGTTGAAGTTTTTGTCAATATATCGCAGATTGACAAGATTCTATATTCCACAAAAATTAAATGATTATATTGGACAAAAAAAATCTAAATTTATACCTTTCCTTCCGAATCCTGTACTAATTACAAAAGTAATGCTATATTGTAGTCCTATTTTAGCTTTATTTCTTTGTTATGCTTGTTATGATATTCAACTAAACATTTCAAAAGTTCCAAGAAATATTATCACATTTTTAGTAGGAAGCGTGGTAGCTATTATACACGAGCTATTAATAATGATATATTATTTGAAGTCAGGGAGAGTACCTGGACGCATATATATTAGAATTGTTTATCTCGTAGTCATATCTTTTGGAACAGAATGGGGTGCTAGTTATAGTGAAAAGAAAGTTTTTAGAACAACGATGTTCCTGTTTTCTATGATAAGTATTTTTTATTTATCTGCTATATTTTTCATGATATTTTACTTATTACAGTATTTAAAACTTTATACAGCAGCATATTATACGAGCATCTATGCTGTTGGGACATTGATTTTTGCATTTATTAATGCTTATCCATTCTTATTAAAGACAGATGGTTATATACTTTATCAAGAATTTTTTGGAATTTATAAAATACGATCATTATTTTTTAAAACCCTTTTTTATTGTATTGGAATAAGAAATAATCTAAAATTGCAAGAAGTAGTAAAGAGAAATAACCTAAAAACGTATATTTGGGATTTATTTTTTATTATTTCTATAATTGGATTATTGTATATTTTATATAGTGGTATTAGATTTATTATTTGACTTTGGAGGAAAAATAAATGAATTATATTATTTGTGCCTATTCTATTATTTTAATGTTTTCAGCTTATTTTGGATATAAAAAAAAGCTTGGAGTATCTGTTGTATCAATACTTATAAACTTATGTTTATGTACTTCGACATTGTTTAACTTATTTTATTCAATTAACTATTTGAAATTATTAATATCAATCTTTTTAATATTACTTTCAGTGAGCTTGCTCTACGATAGAAAGATTAGTGGAAATAAAATCAATTATAGTCACCATTGTATCAGATTTATTATTCATGTACTAATAATTTGTTATTTATTTCTATAATAACAAGAGTTTCTATGAAAGATTCGACACGGATAGTCAACTGATCTAAAATTTTAATACTATATCTGGAGGTGATGAAGCATGACAAAAAATATTAATTTCACCCTATTTAATAAGGAAAACTATGAATCAAATAATCTTGATAGTCTGAATCTCAATATAGCTCTGAGTCATCAGATTGATGGGAAAGCCACCAATATTTCGCAAGGTCAGAAACAAAAAATTCTATTCATGAGGAGTTTATCGCAAGAAAAGGATATCTATTTATTCGATGAGCCTACAGGAAATTTGGACAGAAACTCAACTGAATTATTTCTAAACGAGGTTGAGAAATTAGTGAACGAGGAAAAGATTGTTATTGTCGTGACTCATGACAAGGATGTTATTGCTAGAGCAAGTAAAGTTATTAATATGGACGAATTTCATTAAAAGTTAATAAATGGAGATTGGTGGTTTCTAATCTTAATTTTACATATAACTAGTTTGCATAATATTTGGAATAACGAACTTTATAGCAACGCTATCATACTTTGAACTCTAGGAATAAAACCCATCCTAGGACAAAGATTTTAAAACATTAGCACAAGAAAAGTAAAGCAGAAGCAGGTCAATCGACTTGCTTTTTTGACATAGAAAAAATCCTGCCAAGGATGACAGGATTGCTACTCAATGAAAATCAAAGAGCAAACTAGGAAGCTAGCCGCAGGCTGCTCAAAACACTGTTTTGAGGTTGTAGATAAGACTGACAAAGTCAGGAACATATATCTACGGTAAGGCGAAGCTGACGTGGTTTGAAGAGATTTTCGAAGAGTATGAAGTTTAAAGAAAGGCCAAGATACGAAGATAATCTCCAATCAGTGCCACCTCAGCTACAAAGAAGAGGAGGATAATGACTCCGTTCACAAGGACAGACAAGAATAACTGATAGAAGGAGTCGGTTTCACTTGCTTGACTTGGTCTTGTAATGATATGGAGACTGGCAAGTAGAATGATTCCAATGCTAATCACACACAAGAGGGCTGTAAATCGTAGGCTGTCAAAGAAGGCAAAGAAACTAGCAATAGCAGTGAGGAAGATTGGAATTGCCAAGAGTTGACTATATTGTTGGAGAACCTTTTCTAGCGTCCAGTCCTTTTCTTGGTAGATAAATCGTCTCACAACGAAACTGCCCAAGAGGAATGAAAAGAAGAAGAGTGTTGTTGCTACTAGGATAGAGATAATCGAAAAGAGATTTAATGAAGCAAATTGTTCAGGGAAGTGATTATGCATAGTTGCTATATGTCCATAGTAAGCATGTTTGATGTGGTAGATACTAAAGAAAAAGGAAGATGCAGAAAACAGAATGAGCAAGAGAAAGGCTGTGTAGCTGTGTGTGCTACTTGTTTCAAGCTTGCTTGTAGGAGATTTGAGAGCCTCCACTAGCCAAGACCAAAAATCAAGTACTTGCTCTTTCCATCTATCTGTAGATTTTTGAGCTTGGTCGGGGATATAAGGACTTTCTAAAGATTTACTGAGAAGAAGAGGCTCTTTCGTGGTTGCTTTTTGCTGAGGAAGAGCTTCTTGGCTCTCTTCAGCTATAGTGACTTTTTCTGTTTCTTTAGAAAGGTCTGGCTCTTCTTCAGTAGAATTAGATGCCTTCTTTTCTTCTATTTCTGTTCTCGCTTCACTGTCTTCAGGAGCTTCAATTTTCTCTTCTTGCTGGCTTTCCAATTCGACTTCAGCTTGAGAGACTTCCTCCTCTAACTGAGTATTTTTTTCAATTGGTGTATCGAGATCGGCTATCCTTTCTTCAGCCTTGTCTGCAACCTCTTGAGCTTGCTCTTCAGGCTTGTTCTTGCTTGTTGTTTTTACAAAATCATTACTTTCAAACCATTCTTGTTTCATGGTAGAACCTCCTTTTAGTTAGATAAATATGTTTCCATAGTAGCAGATGTAAGCGTTTTTGTCAACGTCTGATTGGTGTGGATATTAGTTCAATATCATCATCAGATCTCGCAATGAGTTGATCCTTGACATCGGTTTTTTCAGTTTTGTAAGGGTTGCTTAATTCCGTACCTCTTGATTCAGGCTCTTCTCTTGTGAATTGGAAGATAGACCCATAGTTACTTGAGACGTCCCAATTAATTCGTTGGCTTTCTTTCTGGTCTAGGATGATTCGGAGATAATCTTTGGCAATCAGTTCAACCTTACCATGGACTTGGATATTTTCAGCGTGGAAGTGATTTTCTGTTGATTCTAGCTGACTATCTGTAAAATCTGTATCAAAGATATTGACGATATTGGGCGTTGTGAGTTTACTGTTTTTGATACGACTTCCTTCAATTCGGAGGATATAGCTGTTTGTATTGAGGGTCGCATTTTCAAGGCTGGCATTGGTGATACTGGTTTGACCGCGATTTGCTGAGATGTTGATTCCTTTTAGAGTTCTCCCTTTTGGCAGTCTGAGAATAACTTCTTCAAAACGACGAGAGTAGCTGCTTGCGATATGGAGAATCCCGCCAATTCCAGAAGAGAGAAATGGAGTTTCAGACAGTTTCTTATCAGTGAGGGTCAGCGTTTTATCGTTCTGATTTGTGATAAGATCATGGTGAGCAGAAAGAGATGGATGGTAAGAAATGTGGATTTGATCATCGAAAGAGTCTGTGATGGTCAGTGCGTGTTGATGGAGAGTAATCTCTAGGTTTTCGACTTCCTTGCCAAAGGTCAACTCTTCCATCCGACTATCATAGACAGGCTCCTTGGACATGGCAAGCAGACTCTTAATCCCGTCAGATTGGATCCCTACAAAGAGCAGGATAAAGCCGATAATGGTAGTCACCACACCAAAAATGAGAAATCCTTTTGTCAATTTACGCATGCTGGTCACCTCTCTTTCCTTTTTTGAGAACAAATTGCACCAGGCGAACAATGAGTAGACCGAAGAAGCGAGCTACATAGGAAATACCTAGTAAGACTAGTGAAGAAGCACCGATAGCCAGTAAACCAGAACCGAAAATCAAGATAAAGGCTGATTTGGCTTGGGCTAGGACAGTGAAACTTTCAACTAAAAATAGGAATCCGCCGATGATACCCAGTATGGAAACCGCAAAGAAAGCCAAGATGACAGTCAAGGCTGCCACAAAGATTGCGAACAGGGACACGAGGATGGCGATTCCCAGAGGAATACCGATGGGTGCTGCAAGGAGGGCTAACAAGGCGATATGCAAAATTTGTCGGTTATTTTTTTGAGCAGGTGCCTCATTGATTTTTTTATCGAGAAGATTAGAGAGAACTTCGTGGGCTGCTTCTTTGGGAGTTCCCAAGCTAGCGATGAGTTCTTCTTCTCCTTCGACTCCAGCATCGTCAAAGAGTTCCCTGAAATAGTCCATGGCTTCAATTTGGTCAGCCTGAGGCAGTTTTTTGAGATAAAGTTCTAGCTGAGTCAGGTATTCAGTTCTTGTCATGGCGGATACTCCCTTCTATGATGCCATTGATGGTGTCTGTATAGAGTGTCCATTCATCTTTTAGGGTCAAGAGCTGCTCTATACCACCATTTGTCAAGGAGTAGTATTTGCGCATGCGACCTTGGAACTCTCTAGAATAGGTTGTCAGAAAGCTATTGCCTTCCAATTTTTTGAGAATGGGATAGAGTGTGGATTCTTTGATATTAGCGATCAGCTTAATGGTTTGGCTAATCTCATAACCATAAGAATCCCCTTTTTCCAGTACGGCCAAGATGAGAAATTCAATCAAGGCAGAGGATGTTGGAAAGTACATGGGAAACCTCCTTTTCTAATGTGTAGGATTTTTATATATAATTTTTCTACACATACATTGTACATCTAAAAGAAAGCCCTGTCAAGAGAAATGTGTAAAATTTTTATATATAAAAAAACTTCTAGGAAAAACTAGAAGTTTAGAGAATTTTATCAGCTCTGTCTACTGTAAAGAGGGCTACAGTCATCAGAATATCGACGAGCAAGAGGGCAGCTACAGCTGGTACCCAAGAGTGGAACAGGTCAAAACTGTAACCAAAGAGGGTTGGCCCAAAGGCTGCTAGGATATAGCCTCCTGTTTGAGAAATACCAGATAATTGAGCTGTCTTTTCAGGGGAGCTTGTTTTGAGCGAAAAGTTGACCATGAGATAAGGGAAGAGGGCGCTGGTTGCGGTTCCGATGAGGAGATGGATGGCAAGCCAGTAAAAGAAATTACCGACTGGGAAAAAGAGCATGGAAATGCCGACCACGCCAGCCAGTGAAACCAGAGTGAGCATGAGCTGACGGTTGCGAGTTGATAAGCTGGTTGTCAGGCTTGGGATGGTCATTGAAAAAGGAATGCTGATCAGCGAGAAGATAGATGTCAGCAAGCCAGCTTCGTGACTGGATAGGCCTGCGTGGATAGCCATGGTAGGTAGCCAGGTCATAGCAGTGTAAAAGAGCAAGGATTGAAAACCTGCAAAGATAATCACTGCCCAGACCTGTTTATTATGCATGACCTTTGTTTTGCTTTTTTGTTTGGTTTGTGGAGCCAGTCTGTGATTATAGCGGTGATTTGGGAGCCAGAGCAAAAAAGTTGCTAGACAGAGCAGGGTAAGGAGGATGATAAGTCCTTTCCAAGAACTGGCTTGTGTAATAGGCACGGCTAGATAGGAAGCAAGAGCCGTTGCAATCCCCATAGAGGTTACATATAAGGTGGTCAGAAAACCAATCTTCTCTGGTTGATTGGCTTGGATAAGACTAGGAAGCAGCACATTGATGACTGCGATGCTTGCCCCAACCATCAAGGTTCCTAGATAGAGGAGGGGTAAATTGATTAGTCGAATAAGTGAGCCAATGGTTAAGAAGAAGAGGCTGTAGGTAAAGAGATGCTCCAAGCCAATTTTCTGAGCCAGTCGGGTAGAAAATGGTGAAAAGAGGGTAAACATAAGGAGAGGCAGGCTGGTCAGGACACCAAGCGAACTAACTTCTACTCCCAGCCCTTGCGAAATATCTCCCAATATAATGGGTAAAACAGTAAAAGGAGTCCGCAAGGAAACACCAATTAGTATAATACCTGGAACAAAAAAGAGTGATTGCTTTTTCATATAATACCTCTTCTAGTTGATTTTAATAACAGCTTATTTTAAGGCTTTTTCACTATAATGTCAAGTAAGGTTTCTGGCTTTCAAGATAAAAATGGGAAAGTCTTGAAAATTATGATAAAATAGTGGAAGGAAATCTATACATTGGAGAAAAACTGTGTCTGAAAAGCAAAAAATCAGCGTATTGATGTCGGTCTATATCAAGGAAAATCCGACATTTTTAAAGGATGCTATTGAGAGTGTTCAAAATCAGACCCTGAAACCGAGCGAGTTGGTTCTGGTTGAGGATGGGCCTTTGACACCTGAGCTCTATCAGGTATTAGACCAGCTTGAAGCTGAGTCTGATATTCCAGTGAAACGCTATCCTCTTGAGCAGAATCAAGGTTTGGGTCTGGCTCTTCGACAGGGTGTTTTGCAGTGTCAGTATGATATTATTGCCCGTATGGATACGGATGATATAGCTGTTCCAGATCGTTTTGAGAAACAGGTTCAGTTAATGGAGAAGGACAATCTTGACCTATTAGGTGGCCATATTGCAGAATTTATTGATAATCCTGATGAGATTGTTTCTTACCGTCGTGTTCCAACCCAACATGCAGATATTGTAGCTTATCAAAGGATGAGAAGTGCCTTTAACCACATGACTGTCATGTTCAAGAAGGACATGGTTCTCAAGGCAGGCAACTATGAGGATGGCCTTTATATGGAGGATGACCTCCTCTGGCTCAATATGATTGCTGCAGGAGCCAAGACTGGAAATCTGGATCAAATCTTGTGTAAGGTTCGTGTTGGAGCAGGGATGTTTGAGCGTCGTGGGGGACTGCGTTACCTTAAACTCTATCGTCAGGCTCGTCAGCGCATGCTGAAGAGAGGGCAAATTTCTTACATGGAGTATGCCAAGAGTGTTGCCATTCAGATGGTTGTTGCTCTTTGTCCAGGATTTGTCCGACAGTTTATTTTTATGAAACTGTTACGAAAAAGCAAGTAAAAGATTGTAGCAAATCGTAAACGGGACAAAAGGTGTTATAATAACAATATAATGCTCTTCGAAAATCTCTTCAAATCGCGTCAACGTCGCCTTGCCGTAGGTATATGTTACTGACTTCGTCAGTTCCATCTACAACCTCAAAACGGTGTTTTGAGCTGACTTCGTCAGTTCTATCTACAACCTCAAAGCAGTGTTTTGAGCATCCTGCGGCTAGCTTCCTAGTTTGCTCTTTGATTTTCATTGAGTATAATCATCCAGCTCTTTTAAGGAGGAGTAAATTTCTATGAATAAAAAACTCACAGATTATGTGATTGATCTGGTGGAAATTTTAAATAAACAACAAAAACAGGTTTTCTGGGGAATATTTGATATTTTGAGTATGGTGGTTTCCATCATTGTATCTTATATTTTATTTTATGGGCTGATTAATCCAGCACCTGTTGACTACATTATCTATACGAGTTTGGCCTTCCTGTTCTATCAATTGATGATTGGATTTTGGGGGTTGAATGCTAGTATTAGTCGTTACAGCAAGATTACGGATTTTATGAAAATCTTTTTTGGTGTGACTGCGAGCAGCGTCTTGTCATATAGTATCTGCTATGCCTTCTTGCCACTCTTTTCAATCCGTTTCATCATTCTCTTTATCTTGTTGAGTACCTTCTTGATTTTATTGCCACGGATTACTTGGCAGTTAATCTACTCTAGACGCAAAAAAGGAAGTGGCGATGGAGAACACCGTCGAACCTTCTTGATTGGTGCTGGTGATGGTGGGGCCCTCTTTATGGATAGTTACCAACATCCAACCAGTGATTTGGAACTGGTCGGTATTTTGGATAAGGATGCTAAGAAAAAGGGTCAAAAACTTGGTGGAATCCCTGTTTTGGGTTCATATGATGATCTGCCAGAATTAGCCAAACGCCACCAAATCGAACGTGTTATCGTTGCGATTCCGTCGCTTGACCCATCAGAATATGAGCGTATCTTGCAGATGTGTAATAAGCTGGGTGTCAAATGTTACAAGATGCCTAAGGTTGAAACGGTTGTTCAAGGTCTTCACCAAGCAGCTACTGGGTTCCAAAAAATTGATATTACGGACCTTTTGGGACGTCAAGAAATTCGTCTTGATGAATCGCGTCTGGGCGCAGAACTTACAGGTAAGACGATCTTGGTTACAGGTGCTGGTGGCTCAATCGGTTCTGAAATCTGTCGCCAAGTTAGTCGCTTCAATCCTGAACGCATCGTCTTGCTCGGGCATGGGGAAAACTCAATCTACCTTGTTTATCATGAATTGATTCGCAAGTTCCAAGGGATTGATTATGTACCAGTTATTGCCGATATTCAAGACTATGACCGTCTCTTGCAAGTCTTTGAGCAGTACAAGCCAGCTATTGTTTATCATGCGGCTGCCCACAAGCATGTTCCTATGATGGAGCGCAATCCAAAAGAAGCCTTCAAAAACAATATTCGTGGAACCTACAATGTTGCTAAGGCTGTTGATGAAGCCAAGGTTCCTAAAATGGTTATGATTTCGACAGATAAGGCGGTTAATCCACCAAATGTTATGGGAGCAACCAAGCGCGTGGCTGAGTTGATTGTCACTGGCTTTAACCAACGTAGCCAATCAACCTACTGTGCGGTTCGTTTTGGGAATGTTCTTGGTAGCCGTGGTAGTGTCATTCCAGTCTTTGAACGCCAGATTGCTGAAGGTGGGCCTGTAACGGTGACAGACTTCCGCATGACCCGTTATTTCATGACCATTCCAGAAGCTAGCCGTTTGGTTATCCATGCTGGTGCCTATGCCAAGGATGGAGAAGTCTTTATCCTTGATATGGGTAAACCAGTCAAGATTTATGACTTGGCTAAGAAAATGGTCCTTCTAAGTGGACACACTGAGAGCGAAATTCCAATCGTTGAAGTTGGAATCCGTCCAGGTGAAAAACTCTACGAAGAACTCTTGGTATCCACCGAACTGGTTGATAATCAGGTTA
This sequence comes from Streptococcus sp. Marseille-Q5855, assembly GCF_946901985.1. Lineage (NCBI taxonomy): Bacteria > Bacillati > Bacillota > Bacilli > Lactobacillales > Streptococcaceae > Streptococcus > Streptococcus sp. Marseille-Q5855. The sequence goes on along the minus strand of NZ_CAMPPR010000006.1, from coordinate 450,084 downwards.
TGGATAAGATTTTCGTTGGTAAGGTTAATGTCATGCCTCTAGAAGCCATCGATAAAAAGATTGAAGAGTTCCGAACTCTCAGAGGAGATGAGTTGAAACAAGCCATTATCGCCTTTGCCAATCAAACAACCCACGTTGAATAAAAAAGAAAAACGCATATTATCAAGTTGTTCATAAGAACCTTGGTAATATGCGTTTTGTTATGTATAGATTACCTCATTTTCTTCTGAAATGGGGTTGTCGCTCAGTCTATGTTATTGAAAATACTCCAAAACTTCTATGGGTTTGTGAGCGATATAATCAGGCTGATAGTTTAGCAAGTCTGCTTGCTCTCCAAATCCCCAAGTGACGGCCAATTTCTGAATGCCTGTTTCTTGAGCTCCAAGCATATCAAACTTGGTATCTCCGATGATGATGGCTTGTTCCGGTGCTAGTTGATGTGTCTGCAAGGCTTGGCGAATGACATCTGCCTTATGGGGTGCTTCAGAGCTAGAACCATAAATGCCATCAAAGAAATGATGGATCCCCAAGTTTTTAGTCATGTCTTGAGCGGTTGGAGTATTCTTTGTAGTGGTGATGTAGAGAGGGTAATTCTTGGATAGTTCTTGAAGTAATTCTACAATCTGAGGGAAAAGTTGAGCTTCATAGATGCCTTTTTCCTTGTAGTAAGAACGGTATATCTGTACAGCCTCAGAAATTTGTTCTTTGGGCAGGCAGGTCGCAAAACTACTTTCGAGAGGCGGTCCCATAAAACCACGAATCGTTTTGGCATCAGGGCTAGGTACCCCCAGCTCCTTAAAGGTATGGGTAAAGGCGTTGTGAATCCCGATAGAACTGTCAACGAGGGTTCCATCCAGATCGAAAAAGATAGCTGAGATAGAGGTCATGGTTTCTCCTATTTGATAAGCTTATTCTCCGAAAATTTCTTTTTGGAGACGACGACCAGTTGGGGTGGCAGCGAGTCCACCTTCAGCTGTTTCACGAAAGGCAGTCGGCATGCTTGACCCCACTTGGTACATGGCATCGATCACTTCATCAACAGGGATTTTAGATTCGATACCTGCCAAGGCCATGTCTGCTGCGATAAAGGCAAAGCTGGCTCCCATGGCATTGCGTTTGACACAGGGAACTTCAACCAAGCCGGCAACAGGATCACAGATGAGGCCCAGCATATTTTTAATGACAAAGGCAATAGCTTGACTGGCTTGGTAGGGTGTCCCACCTGCAGCTAGGGTCAAGGCGGCAGCACTCATAGCGGAGGCCGAACCAACCTCGGCCTGGCACCCACCCTCAGCACCTGAGATAGAGGCATTGTTTGCGATGACTAGTCCAAAAGCACCCGCAGCAAAGAGGAAATCCAGCTGTTGCTCGTGGCTGAGGTCTAATTTTTCAATAGCAGCAGTGAGAACGGAAGGGAGACAGCCAGCACTTCCTGCGGTCGGAGTGGCACAAACCAAGCCCATTTTGGCATTGTGTTCATTGACTGCGATAGCATTTCGGGCAGCAGAGAGAATCGTGTAATCTGACAAGGTTTTTCCGTTTTTTATGTAGTGATCCAGTTTGGCAGCATCTCCACCTGTCAGGCCACTACGAGATTTATTTTCATTGAGGCCAAGTTGGACAGAGGCTTTCATGACTTCCAGATTGCGTTCCATGAGAAGGAAGACTTCTTCACGTTCGCGACCGGTCAATTCAAACTCAGTAGTAATCATGAGTTCTGCGACATTTCCTTGAAAGTCCAGTTCTGCCTGCTCGACCAATTCTTTGATAGAATAAAACATGCTTCCTCCTATTTAAAGAAATTGACATTGTGGAGATGAGGGATTTTTCGAATTTCTTCGATAGCCTCATCACAGTTGCGACTGTCGACTTCGATAATCATAATGGCTTTTTCACCAGCTTTTTCACGAGTAACGTTCATCTGGGCGATATTGATACCATAGCGTGAAAGTGCCTCTGTTACGAGGGCAATCATGCCTGGAATATCTTGATGAACGATAATGATAGTCGGTGTATTCATATTGAGAGAGACGGCAAAGCCATTAAGTTCGGTGACCTGAATATTTCCTCCACCGATAGAAATACCAGTCACGCTGATAGTCTTGTGGGCATTTTTGACGGTAATTTTAGTTGTGTTTGGATGCGGAGTATTGCTGTCTTTTTGAATAGTCCAGACAATCTTGATGCCACGCTTGTGGGCAATTTCCAGACTGTTTGGAATTTCAGGATCATCTGTATCCATGCCTAAAATACCAGCAACAAGGGCTAGGTCTGTCCCGTGACCACGATAAGTCTTGGCAAATGAGTTAAAAAGTTGGAATTCGACTTCTGTCGGAGTATCATCAAAAATGGAAGAGACAATCTTCCCAATACGAACAGCACCAGCGGTATGACTACTAGATGGGCCAATCATAACTGGTCCGATGATATCAAAGACAGATTGAAAACGAAGTGATTTCATCAGTTTCCCCTTATAAAAATTCTTATCTCTATTATATCAAAGAATGAGGGTCTTGGCTTTAATTGTGGATGAAAACCTTTTTACACTACAAATAGCATAAAAATAGTATCTTTTATGACAAAAAACACATTATTTAGGGAAATAAAAAATAATTTTGTAATATTTCTACATAAAAGTGTCAAGAAACAGTAATATTTAAAGGGTATGATAGAACTATAGAAAGAAGGAGAATTTTCAAATATGAAATCAACAACTAAAAAGATTAAAACAACTCTTGCAGGAGTAGCTGCCTTGTTTGCAGTATTTGCTCCATCATTTGTATCTGCTCAAGAATCATCAACTTACACAGTTAAAGAAGGTGATACACTTTCAGAAATCGCTGAAACTCACAACACAACAGTTGAAAAATTGGCAGAAAACAACCACATTGATAACATTCATTTGATTTATGTTGGTCAAGAGTTGGTTATCGATGGTCCTGTAGCGCCAGCAGCACCAGCGCCAACTACTTATGAAGCACCAGCTGCTCAAGATGAGGCTGTTTCAGCTCCAGTGGCAGAAACTACAGAGGTAGAGGAAGAAACTCCAGTAGTAAGTGAAACAGTAGCAGAAGAAACAGTTGTTTCAACTGTAAGCGGATCTGAAGCAGAAGCCAAAGAATGGATCGCTCAAAAAGAATCAGGCGGTAGCTATACAGCTACAAATGGACGTTATATCGGACGTTACCAATTGACAGATTCATACCTGAACGGTGACTACTCAGCTGAAAACCAAGAACGTGTAGCAGATGCCTACGTTGCAGGACGTTACGGTTCATGGTCAGCCGCTAAAAACTTCTGGCTTAACAACGGCTGGTATTAAGAAAATATAGAAAAGGAAGTCTCAATGGCTTTCTTTTTAGTTTACAAAGATGTTAACTTCACGCTCTAGCTCTGTTAGTAAGTGTTCATCTTCTACTAGTTTAGCTAAGGAGAGTCCATTCTCTATTAACTGAGCATCATTAGCACAAATGCCGATACGAATATAGGCAAACGCAAGTGTATCATACTGTTTGCTTGCTTTTGCCTCCTCTAAGAGAGTGTAGCAAAGCTGTTTGCAAAGCAACTTATCACCATTGTAAAGATAAAGAGTTGAGAGATTCAGAAGTAACATCATACGAAGCTGAAAGATAGAACTATAGTGTTTATAAACCTCTAGTCGTTCGAGAATTTTTTCGGTAATCTGATGAATATACTCTATAGGAAAAGCAAAGAGAATGGTATTAAGGACTTTGAGGTCGCTCTCATACCAAGTATCTTGTTTCTCAATCTTATCCCATAATCTATTTACAATGTTGTCAACCTTACTTGACAATTTTTCTATCCCATTTTCACGGATGTAGATAACGATTTCGAGCATATCTTGTAACTGCTGGATGGGGAAATCATGATGTGTTTTTAGATAATGTTGACATTTTTTGAGTAATTTACTTAAGTCGCTCGTACCACTAATAGAAGCCATTTTTAGAAAAGTCTGCATGATAGTTGATCGTTCACTTGGGTGGTAGAGATGGCAAATATAGTCAAACTCTTCAAAACTCATATTGATTTGACGGAGAAGAAACTCCATATTTTCATATTTAGGAGTTGCCTTACCACTTTCAATCTTTGATAGGCTGGTTCTTGAGAGAACATTTCCACAGACCTCTTCTTGGGTCAATCCTTTTGACTCGCGTATTTCTTTATAAACATTTCCAAAATCGTAGCGCATGATTTCCTCCTTTTCGTGAAAAAAGTTAACAATAAATTGAAACTGATTAAAAATATTGTATCATAGTAACAGGAATAGTAAAAAAGAAAACTAAAATAATGTGTGAAAAAAGTTAACTAATTTTAAAATAGAATAAAGAAGAGGTATACTATAGATACAAAATATAGATAGGAGGGAAAAAGTATGAATAAAAAAGTTTTTCGCTTTTTAGTTGTTCTTGCTTTCTTATTTAGCATTGCTACGGTTTTCCCATGGAAATGGCCGATATAATGCGCTAGTTGCAAAAATGAAAGGAAGATGAGTCCAATGGATAATTTTTAAATAATTTATAATAGGGGAACTAAAATTATATTTTTAAATTAGTTTTATGGCAATTGAATAGAATAACCGATAGACTGGAGGTAGAAAGATGTTTAATAGATTGAGTAAAAGTTTAAGTTTGTTGATGATTATTACGATGTTGAGCGCAGTGTCAATACCTAGCTTTGTGGCTTATGCGGATGACAATTCATCACCTAGTATTCAATTGACTTCCGAAGAAAGAGAAATAGCATCTGAATTTCGTTATTTATTTGAAATTGCTAGTTACTTGGATGAAAATGGTAATCGAGTGATTGATATGGATGCTTTACAACAGACTTATGGTAAAGAACAAGCTCCTTATATAGCGGAGGGAATTCGAATATTATCGGATCCAAAGGAAACAGATATAGTTCTGCAGAATATGAAGTCTGATTTTTATTCTAGGAGTTGGATGAGTTGTATGCTGGACTCCACTATAGACTTTTTGGGAATAAATTTATTAACAGATATATTCGGTGGAGGTCTGGGAGGGCTATCAGGACTTATTCAAAAGAAAGCGTGGCCAAAGATTGCAAAATTGGTATTAAAATCTACCGTAAAAACTTCTGGTGTGGCAATTGCAGCTACTTTGTCATGGTATAGTTTAAAATGTTTAAACCAATAAAATATACAGTAACGGTTTTCACTATCTTAGCCTATATTATTTGGTTTTGGATGAGGATGAAATTAACTGATTTAATTGGACTTTTTATTGTAACACTGATGATTGAAAATTTTATTTTTTATTTTTTCAATGATAAAAAGAAAAAATAGGAATTTCTCTTGTTTACTAAAGTTAATAATCTAAATTTACCTCATCTCAATTAGCTAAATTTAATGTAGCTGTTGTTGTAGCAGGAGTAGCATTAAATGCTATCTCTTGTTAGGGGACTTAGTTCGCATATAGTAGGAAAAGTATTTTATAGTAGATTGAATTAGGAAGAGACAACGTAATTAAGATATTTGAGTCTGGGACAAAAGTCTAACCTTAAATATAAAAAGCGAACAAAAACAAGTTATATGGCACTCATAATTCTATTTTGTTCGTTTTTTTGTCTAATCTATCGATTTTAAAAACTTATAATAAAGAATTCGTAAAATCAAAATCTTTTTGTCCCAGACTCGTCTTGTTCTAACCTCAATATACTATAATATAAGTCGTCTCTACCCTATGTTGATTAGATTAAGTCGTGAATCAGGAGGTTAAGTGATGAACTACAATTTAAAATATCTTTTATCAGGAATATTTGTCCTAGTCTTTATAGGTTTCCTAGTCTAGATGCGTTATTTTAATCAGAAGAAGGAAGAAGCGCATTCGGATGTGTCTTTTGAAACGAGGTTAGATAGTGAGGTCAAGACCTTATATAAACAACTAGGATTGGGTGAGGAGCCTCATTATTTCTTAGCCTATCGCTACCTACATCCCTGGTTTGATTTGGCGATTTTACCACCAACAGTTGAAATTTTCTTAACTAAAATAGCGCTGGTGATGGTGACTCCAGATGAACTACTGATAAGAAATCTTGGGAATGGGATGACTTTCACAAGTGAGCATCATCGTGATTTGCGGCAAGGACTTATCCGCATTCTAAAATCAGAGATGAAAGAATTTGAGATTCGTAACTGGAAAAGAGTTTTTATATTTGGCGATTTTTTGACAATTAAAACAAGCCAACATAGCTATTATTTACAGGTTAGAGATGATGGACTTCAAAAAGGAAGTCTTTCTACCAAACATTTCTCCGACTTGAAACGACAAGATTTTCTCGGATTATTAACAGATAAAAGAACATTCTGATAGACGATTGCTCTAGTGGCTTATTGTAAACTTTACAAATGAGCTGTAAATACTAGAATCTATTTAGAAAGGCAATTCCTATGAAAAATAAAATTTTAATCATTGTCTATCTTTTAGCCTCGCTAATCATCAGTTTTGTAATCTTTTCACTTTTGAATATTGATTTTAAATGGTGGACAACTCTGGCTATAAGTGCAGGATTTATTTACACCTATTTAAAATTTAGTAAAAAATAAAAAGTACCTGCACCTATCTCGCTTTCGTCTCTTCACGGGAGGTATTTCTATGAAAAAAATCAGTCATCTTTGTATGCTCTTGCTCTTGCTGTGTACTACGTTTTTTGTCCTGAATGTAAATGTTACACGAGAAATAGTGCGGATTCAGGAGATGGGCAAGACAACTTATTCATTTGACTTGTACTTGAAAGATGTCACTAAACCGACAGAAACGATTCTCCAGTTTTTTGAAGAGGTTGCAAGTCAAGACAAGGTCTCTATTATCAAAGTAGATAATGGCGATGAGGCCGTCAAGGCTGGTGTTTTTAATAAGGAAACCTTCCCCTATCAGGAGTTCGGTCTGACTTCTCTTGATTTTTCAAAGAATGAGAAGGGAGTCTATAGCAACCAGGACCTTCCCAATAATCTAGGAACCATTCCCACCTTTTTAAAGGTGAAACTCATTCGACTCCAGACCTTTCGATCCTATATTGAGGATAAATCCCATACTGTAAATGGGCGCTACATGATTACCTCCAGCAAAGAGATAGATCGTGATACCATTCTACAAAAGTGGAGTGATTTTTTCCAGATAGATAAGACGATTTTATTAGAACCCACTTACCGAAGTCAGGTTGGAGTGCTAAATCAAGAGTTGTTACTATCTATCATTATCTTTATCTTGGCAATCTTGCTTGTGATTTTAATGACAGTTTATCAGCCGATGATGGAGATGAAACGAGTGGGGGTTCAAAAGTTACTTGGTTTTCAAAGCAGGGCGATTTTAGCTGGTTTTGTAAAGACTAATTTTTATCTTCTCTTGGGTGGAAGTCTTGTTATTGACTTGGGACTATTTTTAGTGCTGGACTATAGACCAAAACTTTTGTTCCCAAGTTTACTCTTATCCCAATTTCTACTTTTACAGTTGTATTTGTTCATCAGTTGGCTGACCTACCTGATGATTCAGAAAATGACAGTCAGTTCCATGTTGAAAGGTTTTTCATCTGTCAAACTTGGTCTTATCTTCAATTATGTGATGAAAATAGGGACAACTATTTTACTGACGGCCTTACTGATTGGGGTGGGCAGAAGTTTAGAACAAGAAAACAAAGAACTTGCTTATCAGCAACAGTGGGTAAGTCAAGGTAATTACCTGACCTTGGAAACCTTCAAACTCAATGATAATCTGTGGCAAGAAGAGCTAGCAGGGTCAGGGAAATCTACAGATTATTTCTATCGATTTTATCAGGATTTGGTAGAAAAAACGCAGGCGGGCTATGTGCAGAGTAGCAGTCTTCCTGTAAAAAATTTTGTCCAATCAGAACAGATTCAGCAATATCAGTTAACAGATACGGTGGATGTTTACTATGCTAATAGCAATTTTCTAAAGAGCAAGGGATTCAAGTTACCAGATACCGGCACTAAAAAGGTGATTTTGTTGCCAGCCAGTGACAAAGGACAAGAAGGTAAGAATCAGTTCTTGGGAAAATCCATCGCCTATCTTTCTCTGAGGTATGAAGATCAGCAAAAGCAAACAATAGAAGATATGGATGTAGAAATTGCCTACTATGAAGGAGATTGGTCTTTCTTCCCTTATAATAATGAGCGAAAGGAAAATCTCTCCAATCCAATTATTAGCTTGGTCAATGATTCTGATATGATGTGGGATGAGAAAGCCTCCCTGTCAACAACTGGCTTAAATAATCCGATTAAAATTGAAAATACGGTTCAACATCAAAAAGAGATTACAGAGTTAGTTGAGAAATTGTCAGATGGAAATTATTTAAAATTTTCATCTATTCAAGCCATTCAAGAGGGGATGGTTGATACCTATCGAGATTCTGTTCGTAATTTTAACGTTCTTTTTGCCTTATTTGCTCTTCTCAGTATGATTGTCTCCTACTTTTTACTCGTTACCACTTTCTTGTTGAAGCGCAGGGATATCATTACCAAGAAGTTTATGGGGTGGAAACTGGTCGATCGCTACCGTCCTCTCCTCGTTCTGCTCTTGCTGGGCTATAGTCTGCCTCTTCTAGTCTTGATTTTCTTTGCCCATGCGCTCTTGCCACTCCTGCTGTTTGCAGGCTTTACATGTTTGGATATACTATTTGTGCTAGCCTTGGCTTCTAGGATGGAGAAAAGAAGTCTAGTAGAGTTATTGAAAGGGGGCATCTTATGATTGAGTTGGAAAATATTACCAAAACCATTGGGGGAAAAGTGATTTTGGATAACTTATCTCTCAGGATTGATCAGGGGGATTTGGTAGCCATTGTTGGCAAAAGTGGTAGTGGTAAGTCGACCTTGTTAAATTTATTGGGTTTGATAGATGGTGATTATAGCGGACGGTATGAGATTTTTGGTCAGACAAATCTAGCGGTCAATTCTGCTAAGTCGCAAACAATAATCCGTGAACATATCTCTTATCTGTTTCAAAATTTTGCCCTGATTGATGATGAAACGGTCGAGTACAATCTTATGCTGGCGCTGAAATATGTGAAATTGTCTAAGAAAGATAAGCTCAAAAAGGTGGAAGAAATTTTAGAGAGAGTAGGTTTGTCAGCTACTTTGCATCAAAAGGTTTCCGAGTTGTCTGGTGGGGAGCAACAACGAATTGCAGTTGCTAGAGCCATCTTAAAACCCAGCCAGCTGATTTTAGCCGATGAACCAACAGGTTCTCTGGACCCTGAAAATAGAGATTTGGTCTTGAAGTTTCTCCTAGAGATGAATCGAGAGGGGAAAACAGTCATTATTGTGACCCACGATGCTTATGTAGCCCAACAATGTCATCGCGTCATTGAATTGGGCAAGGGGGAATGAGTTAGTTCGGCTTCTTTTGACTGGCTGAATACTCATGTTTTCAGAGAGAAATAGCATAAATACGCCTAGGAATGACATTTTTATGTAGTATTTCTAGGTTTTTTTGTTTCAAATTGAAAAATTTTTCAATTTAGGCTTGACAAACGATGAGGATAGGAGTATTATTTATACAACCAAAAAGAATAAACATAAAGGAGGCTTTGTTATGAATAAGATGAAGAAGGTGTTGATGACGATGTTTGGTTTAGTGATGCTCCCCCTACTATTTGCTTGTAGTAACAATCAATCGGCTGGAATTGAAGCTATCAAGTCCAAAGGAAAATTGGTTGTAGCCCTCAATCCAGATTTTGCTCCATTTGAATACCAAAAAGTGGTTGATGGGAAAAATCAGATTGTGGGTTCAGATATTGAATTAGCCAAGGCTATCGCAACAGAACTAGGTGTCGAATTGGAACTATCACCCATGAGTTTTGACAATGTACTGGCTAGTGTTCAATCAGGAAAAGCCGATCTTGCCATATCTGGTGTTTCTAAGACAGATGAACGGAGCAAGGTGTTTGACTTTTCAACTCCCTACTATACTTCAAAAAATAAGCTCATTGTCAAAAAATCTGATTTAGCCACTTATCAGTCTGTCAACGACTTGGCGCAGAAAAAGGTCGGAGCGCAGAAAGGTTCGATTCAAGAGACGATGGCGAAAGATTTGCTACAAAATTCATCCCTCGTATCTCTGCCTAAAAATGGGAATTTAATTACAGATTTAAAATCAGGACAAGTGGATGCCGTTATCTTTGAAGAACCAGTTGCCAAGGGATTTGTGGAAAATAATCCTGATTTAGCAATCGCAGACCTCAATTTTGAAAAAGAGCAAGATGATTCCTACGCGGTCGCCATGAAAAAAGATAGCAAGGAATTGAAAGAGGCAATCGATAAAACCATTCAAAAGTTGAAGGAGTCTGGAGAATTAGACAAACTCATTGAGGATGCCTTTAAAGCGTCCATTGAAAAATAGAAAGAAGGAAAAGAATATGAGTAAAGAAAAAGTAATTTTGGCCTATTCTGGCGGTTTAGACACATCAGTTGCTATTACCTGGCTGAAGAAAGACTATGATGTTGTTGCAGTTTGTATGGATGTGGGTGAAGGGAAAGACTTAGATTTCATCCATGATAAGGCTCTCAAGGTTGGGGCAGTCGAATCTTATGTCATTGATGTCAAGGACGAATTTGCTACAGATTATGTGCTAGTAGCTCTCCAGTCACATGCCTATTATGAACAAAAGTACCCCTTGGTATCTGCCTTGAGCCGCCCTCTTATTTCTAAAAAATTGGTTGAAATAGCGCATCAGACAGGAGCGACTACAATTGCTCATGGTTGTACAGGTAAGGGGAATGACCAAGTACGTTTTGAAGTATCGATTGCAGCCTTGGATCCCAATTTAAAAGTGATTGCGCCAGTTCGTGAATGGAAATGGTCTCGGGAGGAAGAAATTCATTATGCAAAGGAAAATGGGGTACCTGTTCCTGCTGACCTTGACAATCCCTACTCTGTTGACCAAAATCTTTGGGGACGTGCTAATGAGTGTGGTGTTTTGGAAAATCCATGGAATCAGGCTCCAGAAGAAGCCTTTGGCATCACAACTTCTCCAGAGCAAGCTCCAGATACGCCAGAATACATTGAAATTGAGTTTAGTGAAGGTGTTCCAGTTTCTCTCAATGGAGAAGTGCTAAAATTGGCAGATTTGATTCAAAAACTCAATGAAATAGCTGGAAAACATGGGGTCGGACGGATTGACCACGTGGAAAATCGTTTGGTTGGGATTAAATCAAGAGAAATCTATGAGTGTCCAGGGGCAGTGACCTTGCTGACAGCTCATAAGGAAATTGAGGACTTGACGCTTGTGAGAGAAGTGGCTCATTTTAAACCAATCATAGAAAATGAATTATCAAATCTCATTTATAATGCTTTGTGGTTTAGTCCGGCTACACAAGCCTTGATTGCTTATATTAAAGAGACTCAAAAAGTTGTCAATGGAACTGCAAAAGTCAAACTCTATAAGGGGAGTGCTCAGGTTGTAGCTCGGAAATCACCAAATTCTCTTTACGATGAAAATTTGGCGACGTATACCAGTGCAGATACCTTTGACCAAGATGCAGCTGTTGGCTTTATTAAGTTGTGGGGACTTCCAACCAAGGTTCATTCTGAGGTTCAAAAAAGCGCCAAATAGGACGATTGGATAGAGAGGTGGATGTGATATGGCTAAGAATACAAAATTATGGGGTGGTCGCTTTGAAGGTACTGTCGAAGACTGGGTAGAGCGCTTTGGTGCGAGTATATCTTTTGACCAGAAATTAGCTAAATTTGATATGATTGGTTCTTTAGCCCACGTTCAGATGTTGGGTCAGACGGGCATTTTGAGTTTGAAGGAGTCAGAAAAGATTCAAGCAGGTTTGAAAGAGCTTTTAGAAGAGCTAGAGGCAGGTCAACTTGACTTTGATATCGTAAACGAAGATATTCATATGAATATGGAAGTGTTGCTGACAGAAAAAATCGGTCCCCTTGCAGGGAAGTTACATACAGCTCGTTCTCGAAATGACCAAGTTGCGACAGATATGCACTTGTATCTCAAGGAGCAACTAGGTCATGTCCTAGATAAACTGACTCATCTCAAGGGTGTTTTATTAGACTTGGCGGAAAATCATGTGGAGACGATTATGCCGGGCTATACCCATCTGCAACATGCCCAGCCTATTAGTTTTGCCCACCACCTGATGGCTTACTACAATATGTTTCAGAGAGACAGTGAACGTTTTGAATTTAACCAGAAGCATACAGACCTATGCCCTCTAGGTGCGGCAGCTTTGGCAGGGACGACTTTCCCCATTGATCGCCAATTGTCTAGCGATTTGTTAGAGTTTAAGCAACCTTATACAAATTCTTTGGATGCTGTTAGTGACCGCGATTTTATCTTAGAATTTCTATCCAATGCCAGCATACTCATGATGCATATGAGCCGTTTTTGCGAAGAAATGATCAATTGGTGTAGTTTTGAGTACCAATTCATTACCTTGTCAGATACGTTTACAACAGGTTCCTCTATTATGCCCCAAAAGAAAAATCCAGATATGGCTGAGTTGATTCGAGGAAAGACTGGCAGAGTTTATGGGAATCTGTTTGGACTGTTGACAGTCATGAAGTCCTTGCCTTTAGCTTATAATAAGGATTTGCAAGAGGATAAGGAAGGAATGTTTGACACGGTCGAAACGATTTTAAATTCCCTTGATGTATTGGCAGGTATGTTATCCAGCTTGCAGGTAAACAAGGAAAAAATGCAAGAATCTACAGAGAAGGACTTTTCAAATGCAACTGAGTTAGCAGATTATTTGGCAGGGAAAGGTTTGCCATTTAGAGAAGCTCATGAGGTTGTGGGAAGATTAGTGTTAGACTCTATCAAGTCTGCTAAAAATATTCAAGATTGGACTTTGGAGGAATTACAAACCTATCATTCCCTCATTGCCGAGGATATTTATGTCTACTTACAACCTAAAACTGCTGTTCAAAGACGAAATTCCTTGGGAGGTACAGGATTTGACCAAGTGAAATACCAAATTGCAGTCGCTAAGAAAGCGAATGAAGCTAGAAAGTGCTAGATTGATAGGTTCAGAATAAGAGGCTGGTAGATTGACAGCCTCTTTCTTGTCTTCTCCAACCAAGCGTGTTATAATGAATACTGCTCAAGCGACCTTCAATCGTGAAGCACACACGACCTTCAATCGTGAATAAACGAATAGATGGGAGACTTACCATGAGTGATAACTCTAAAACACGTGTTGTCGTGGGGATGAGTGGTGGTGTCGATTCGTCGGTGACGGCTCTTCTTCTCAAGGAGCAGGGCTACGATGTGATCGGTATCTTCATGAAGAACTGGGATGACACAGATGAAAACGGCGTTTGTACGGCGACCGAAGATTACAAGGATGTGGCTGCGGTGGCAGACCAGATTGGCATTCCGTACTACTCTGTCAATTTTGAAAAAGAGTACTGGGACCGCGTTTTCGAGTATTTCCTAGCGGAATACCGTGCAGGGCGCACGCCAAATCCAGATGTTATGTGCAACAAGGAGATCAAGTTCAAGGCCTTTTTGGACTATGCCATGACCTTGGGGGCAGACTATGTAGCGACTGGTCACTATGCTCGTGTAGCGCGTGATGAGGATGGCACTGTTCACATGCTTCGTGGCGTGGACAATGGCAAGGATCAGACCTATTTCCTCAGCCAACTTTCGCAAGAACAACTCCAAAAAACCATGTTCCCACTGGGGCATTTGGAAAAGCCGGAAGTACGCAGACTAGCAGAAGAAGCAGGCCTTGCGACTGCTAAGAAGAAAGACTCGACAGGGATTTGCTTTATCGGAGAAAAGAACTTTAAAAATTTCCTCAGCAACTATCTGCCAGCTCAGCCTGGTCGTATGATGACAGTGGATGGTCGTGATATGGGTGAGCATGCTGGTCTGATGTACTATACGATTGGTCAGCGTGGAGGTCTCGGTATCGGTGGACAACACGGTGGTGACAATTCACCTTGGTTCGTTGTCGGAAAAGACCTAAGCAAGAATATTCTCTATGTAGGCCAAGGTTTCTACCATGACTCGCTCATGTCAACCAGCCTAGAGGCCAGTCAGGTTCACTTTACTCGTGAAATGCCAGAGGAATTTACGCTAGAATGCACAGCAAAATTCCGCTACCGTCAGCCTGATTCTAAGGTGACCGTCCATGTCAAAGGAGACAAGGCAGAGGTCATCTTTGCGGAACCACAACGCGCCATCACACCAGGTCAGGCAGTTGTCTTTTACGATGGCGAAGAGTGTCTAGGTGGTGGTTTGATTGACAATGCTTACCGCGACGGACAAGTTTGTCAGTACATTTAGATTGACAAATTTTCTCAATTTGCTACAATAATAAAAGCAATAGAAATGATGGTCAAAGCTCATGGATGTTGCAGGCTTTTTTGTCCTGCACTTCTTTGGAGTTTTGACTGTTTTTGTGTCGTTTAGAGGAAAGGACAAAAATGACTCAACAAGATTTTCGGACAAAAGCAGGAAATACAGTTTTTGGCGTTCGGGCGACAGCTTTGATTCTTCAAAATCGCAAACTCCTAGTTACCAAAGATAAGGGCAAGTATTACACTATCGGCGGTGCGATTCAAGTCAATGAAAGCACGGAAGACGCGGTAGTCCGTGAAGTGAGGGAAGAATTGGGTGTCAAAGCTCAAGCTGGCCAGCTAGCTTTCGTGGTTGAAAATCGTTTTGAACAGGACGGTGTTTCCTATCACAATATCGAGTTTCATTATCTGGTGGATTTGCTTGAAGATGCCCCATTGACCATGCAGGAAGATGAGAAGACGCAACCTTGCGAATGGATTGACTTGGACCAGCTCCAGAATATCCAGCTAGTTCCAGCCTTTCTAAAAACAGCCCTACCAGATTGGGACGACCAACTAAGACACATTCATCTTGAGGAATAGGAGAGAAACATGACTTATAATTTTACTGAAGAATACGATATTATTGTAATCGGTGCGGGACACGCTGGGGTTGAGGCTTCCTTAGCTGCTAGCCGTATGGGCTGTAAGGTCTTGCTTGCGACTATCAACATTGAAATGCTGGCTTTCATGCCTTGTAACCCCTCTATCGGTGGTTCTGCCAAGGGGATCGTTGTGCGTGAAGTTGATGCCCTCGGTGGCGAGATGGCCAAGACTATTGACAAGACTTACATCCAGATGAAGATGCTCAACACAGGGAAGGGGCCAGCTGTCCGTGCCCTTCGTGCGCAGGCTGACAAGGAACTTTACTCTAAGGAGATGCGCAAGACGGTTGAAAATCAAGAGAATCTGACCCTTCGTCAAACCATGATTGATGAGATTTTGGTGGAAGATGGCAAGGTTGTCGGTGTCCGTACAGCTACTCACCAAGAGTATGCTGCTAAGTCTGTTATCGTGACGACAGGGACTGCCCTCCGTGGGGAAATTATCATTGGAGACCTCAAGTACTCATCAGGTCCTAACCACAGCCTAGCTTCTATTAACCTTGCTGACAATCTCAAGGAACTGGGCCTCGAAATTGGTCGTTTCAAGACAGGGACACCTCCACGTGTCAAGGCTTCTTCAATCAACTACGATGTGACAGAGATTCAGCCAGGGGACGAAGCGCCTAATCACTTCTCATACACTTCACGTGATGAGGATTATGTCAAAGATCAAGTGCCATGCTGGTTGACCTATACCAATGGTACCAGTCATGAGATTATCCAAAACAACCTCCACCGTGCGCCTATGTTTACAGGTGTGGTCAAGGGAGTAGGGCCTCGTTACTGTCCGTCGATTGAGGACAAGATTGTGCGCTTTGCGGACAAGGAACGTCACCAACTTTTCCTAGAGCCAGAAGGGCGCAATACAGAGGAAGTTTATGTCCAAGGACTTTCAACCAGTCTGCCTGAGGATGTCCAACGTGACTTGGTTCATTCCATCAAAGGCTTGGAAAATGCTGAGATGATGCGAACTGGTTATGCCATTGAGTATGACATGGTCTTGCCTCACCAGTTGCGTGCGACTTTGGAAACCAAGAAAATCTCAGGACTCTTTACTGCTGGTCAGACAAATGGAACGTCAGGTTACGAAGAAGCTGCTGGCCAAGGGATTATCGCTGGTATCAATGCGGCTCTGAAAATCCAAGGCAAGCCTGAGTTGATTTTGAAGCGCAGTGATGGTTATATCGGAGTGATGATTGATGATTTGGTGACCAAGGGAACTATTGAACCCTATCGTCTCTTGACCAGTCGTGCTGAATACCGTCTCATTCTCCGCCATGACAATGCTGATATGCGTTTGACAGAGATGGGACGTGAGATTGGCCTTGTGGATGATGAACGCTGGGCTCGTTTTGAAATCAAGAAAAATCAATTTGAAAATGAGATGAAACGCTTAGACAGCATCAAACTCAAGCCAGTCAAGGAAACCAATGCTAAGGTTGAGGAGATGGGCTTCAAGCCGTTGACAGATGCAGTGACAGCCAAGGAATTCCTTCGCCGTCCAGAAGTTTCTTATCAAGATGTGGTGGCCTTCATCGGACCAGCTGCAGAGGACTTGGATGACAAGATTATCGAATTGATTGAAACAGAAATCAAGTACGAAGGCTATATTTCCAAAGCCATGGATCAGGTTGCCAAGATGAAACGCATGGAAGAAAAACGCATTCCAGCCAATATAGACTGGGATGACATTGATTCTATCGCAACGGAAGCCCGTCAGAAGTTCAAACTCATCAATCCAGAAACCATCGGCCAAGCCAGCCGTATTTCGGGAGTAAACCCAGCAGATATTTCTATTTTGATGGTGTATCTGGAAGGTAAAAATCGTAGTATTTCTAAAAATCAAGAAAAGAAAGCATAGAAAAAACAGCTCCTAAGACGGGGCTGTTTTATAATTTATTCTTCATCTGGTGTGAGGATCATCGGGATAATGATTGGTTCACGTTCTGTATTTTCATAGAGGAAGGGGCGAATAGCGTTGACAATGGCACCATTGACTGATTGCACGCTAGCGTCCTTGTTTTTCAGTGCGATACGAATTGCATTGAAGAGGATACGCTGGCTTTGGCGAATCAAGTCTCCAGACTCTCTCATGTAGACAAAGCCTCGGCTGAGGATGTCTGGACCAGATAGAATCATCTGAGACTTGAAGTCGACAGTTGCGACTGCCAGAACGACACCGTCTTCAGATAGATCGCGACGATCTTTAAGGACAGCAGCACCGATTTCACCGATACGATTTCCATCGACATAGATATCTTGGGCGTTGAAATGACCTGCGATACGAGCAGAATCTGCGGTAAGGGCAAGCACATCACCATTGCTCATGATAAAGATATTGTCCTTCTCAACACCAGTATCCACTGCTAGTCCAGCGTGGACTTTTTGCATGCGGTATTCACCGTGGACAGGCATGAAGTATTTTGGCTTAATCAAGCGGAGCATAAGTTTTTGCTCTTGCTGGCCACCGTGTCCAGATGTATGGATATTGTTAACCTTACCGTGGATAACTTCGACACCAGCTTCAGAAATGATGTTAATCAGCTTGTTGACGCTAGTCGTATTTCCAGGGATTGGACTAGAAGAGAAGATAACTGTATCACCTGGTTGGAGTTGTACCTGACGGTGGGTTCCGTTGGCGATACGAGAGAGGGCTGCCATCGGCTCCCCCTGGCTACCTGTACAGAGGATCAGAATTTCTCCTGCAGGGTAGTCTTTGATTTCATTTGGCTCGATAAAGGTTCCCTTAGGAGCTTTGATGTAGCCAAGATCGATTCCGTTGACAATGGCCTTTTCCATAGAACGACCAAAGACAGCGATCTTGCGCCCAGTCTTAACAGCAGCTTCTGTTGCTTGCTGGAGACGGAAGATATTTGAGGCAAAGGATGCAAAGATGATACGTCCCTCTATGCCTTGGATAATCTTCATGATGGACTGGCCAACGACTTTTTCAGAGTTGGTAAAGGTTGGAATTTCTGCATTTGTCGAGTCAGACAGGAGACAGAGTACACCGTCTTCACCAAGAGCTGCCATACGGTGCAAATCTGCTGGTTCACCAACTGGTGTTAAGTCAAACTTGAAGTCACCCGTACAGACAATTTTCCCTTGAGGAGTATGAATGACAATCCCCAAAGGTTCTGGAATAGAGTGAGTCGTTCTAAAGAAAGTTGCCTTGAGATTTTTAAAGGTCAACTCAGTGTTGTGGTTGATTTCGTAAAGTTTGGCGTTGCGCAAGAGGCCGTGTTCTTCGAGTTTCCCACGGATCAAAGCCAAGGCAAGCGGCCCAGCGTAGATAGGGACATTTGCTTGCTTGAGTAGGAATGGAATCCCACCGATGTGGTCCTCGTGTCCGTGTGTGATTAAGACAGCCTTGACGCGGTCGATATTGTCTACGATGTAAGAGTAGTCAGGAATGACGTAGTCGATACCCAGCAAATCATCTTCTGGGAATTTAATCCCAGCATCGACGATGATAATCTCGTCTTGGTATTCAATTCCGTATGTGTTTTTCCCGATTTCTCCCAGACCACCAATGGCAAAAACGCCAACTTCTTCAGGTTTAAGAGTATAGGCCATATTAGAACTCCGTGATTTCGAAGGCGCCAGTTTCTTTTTCGTAATCTAGCAATTTGTCAGACAAGAGTTCGATATACTCGATATTGTACTCTGGGCGATTTTCTTCGACAAGTTGGCGAGCAGCGATACGGCCCTCAAGTTCTGAGCTGGCATCGATGTCTAGGTATAGTGCGCGTGTTGTTTCACGACGTGGGCTACGTTCTTTTGTTTCTTGATAAAAAACTTTGTAAATCATATAGTTCCTTTCTATTTTACAGGTCAGCTTATTCCAAACTTTTAGCATAGATTTGCTTGATTTCATTCCATTTTGTGTCTAGATTGACCTTGATTCGTTACAATTATTTCAATTATACCACAAAATGAAAAATTAGTAAAAGACGGAAACGAGAAAGTCATGGGATAATTCCTTTAGTAAGCGCTTGCAAAAACGAAGAAAATGTGTTATATTGATAACGGAAGTGAAATTTATTGCTTGTCATAATTCCATATAGTTTTTAAGTCAAGGAGGTTGCCCTATGTATAACTTATTTGCTTTTGCTATCGGAGCTCGCTTGGTAGCTTTTATCGTTTTTGTTGCTTGTGTTTATGGAGGGAATCTTCTATTTGCCAAAATGGAACGACGACAAACTAAGTTCTTGTGGAAAATTACCTTTGTGACTCTCTACTCGCTTTTTCTCCTCCTCGTAACCTATGTCGTTTGGTTTGTATTTTACTTTGGATTAAATGCTTAGATGCCCCGCTTATGCTGGGGTTTTTTGTTTGGGGATAAAGAGATAGTAGATTTACTATACGAAAATTCCACCCCATCTATCCAGATGAGGCGGTTTTGCATTTTTTAAAATGACATGACAATGGAATTTTCAGAGCTTATTATTTTTATGGGAGTCATTGTTCTGCTCAAAAATAGAGTTGAAGCATAAAAATAAAACAATACAAACAGATAAATCGAATGGTAAAGGGATAGTAGTAATGTTTAAATCATTGAGAATGCTGAGCAAACTGTAAGAGATGAAGACAATAAAATTTATCCTTCTAAAAATGTGTTTCTTATCTAGCATGACTTACCAAACTTTTTACGAAGGTCTTTTCCAATGGTATAACCTGCCATAAATAAAGCGATACCAACACCTACACCAAAGCCACCCTTTATTTCTTGCAATTCCTTATTAGAAATTTCACAATAGTTGTTCAAATCTTTCATCATATTAATCTCCTCCTAAAAAATAACCAGCTGCCAAACCAGAACCTATAAGTGCTGTTCCACCTGCAATAGCTTTCCAAGATACTGCTACTCCAAAGATAACCAAGGGAGCGAGACCGCCATCAATATCTGATAATTCATTTTCAGATAAGGATAAAAATTGATTGTCAAGAACGTCAAAATTTGTCATTGAACTTTCCTCCTTTTTTCTTGTTCACTTTTATATTCGTAAAAGAAAAGGAAAAGTGAACATTTTTTTAAATTATTTTTAGTTAAGTGAGGGCACTCTTGTTTAGGGATAAAGAAAATTCCCATGTGCCAGCTTTTGTAGTATAATAGTAAGCAGACAAAAAGATAGGAATGTGTTATGAAAGTATTAGCTTTTGATACGTCCAGCAAGGCTCTTTCTCTCGCTATTTTAGAGGACAAGCAGGTTCTTGCCGAGACGACGATTAATATTAAGAAAAATCACAGTATTACCCTCATGCCAGCCATCGATTTTTTGATGGAGAGTTTGGACTGGACGCCCAAGGATTTGGACCGAATCGTGGTGGCAGAAGGGCCAGGTAGCTACACAGGCTTGCGAATTGCGGTCGCAACTGCCAAGACCTTAGCTCATACCCTGAACATCGAGTTGGTTGGTATGTCTAGCCTCTTGGCTCTGGTGCCATACCAACAAGAAGGCTTGTTCGTCCCTTTGATAGATGCGCGTCGCAACAATGTTTACGCAGGATTTTATGAAAATGCGAAACCTGTCATGCCAGAAGCGCACCTGCCTTTTGATCGAGTGATTGAGCTAATCAAGGGTGCTAGTCAGGTAACCTTTGTCGGAGAAGTTGGCCCCTTTGTTGAGCAGATTCAAGAACACTTGCCAAGGACTAATTTCAAAGAAACCTTGCCAAATGCAGCTAATCTAGCTCTCTGGGCCTGGGACAAGGCAGCAGACTCCTTGCACGACTTTGTGCCTAACTACCTCAAGCGTGTCGAGGCTGAGGAAAACTGGCTTAAGAACCACACAGAGTCTGGTGAGTCTTACATTAAACGCCTATGATAGAAATCAAACGAATCCAACAACAGCCTGAACTGGCTCAAGCCATCTACGCTGTCATGGTGGATGTTTACTCAGTCAGTCCTTGGACGCTGGAACAAATCCAAGCAGACCTGGCTCAAGACCAGACTTGGTATGCTCTGGCTTATGATGGGGCAGAAGTGATTGGTTTTCTAGCTGTTCAGGAAAATATCTTTGAAGCAGAAGTCCTGCAAATCGCTGTTAAAGGAGACTATCAGGGTCAGGGAATTGCATCAGCCTTGTTTGCTCAATTGCCGACAGACAAGGAGATTTTCCTAGAAGTCAGAAAGTCAAACCAACGAGCGCAAGCATTTTACAAGAAAGAAAAGATGGCAGTCATCGCTGAGCGAAAGGCCTACTACCATGATCCAGCCGAGGACGCCATCATTATGAAGAGAGAAATAGATGAAGGATAGATATATTTTAGCATTTGAGACATCCTGTGATGAGACTAGTGTTGCCGTCTTGAAAAACGACGATGAGCTCTTGTCCAATGTCATTGCTAGTCAAATTGAGAGTCACAAACGTTTTGGGGGCGTAGTGCCTGAAGTAGCCAGTCGTCACCATGTCGAGGTCATTACAGCCTGTATCGAGGAGGCACTGGCAGAAGCAGAGATTACAGAAGAGGATGTGACAGCTGTGGCAGTTACCTATGGACCAGGCTTGGTCGGAGCCTTGCTAGTTGGCTTGTCAGCTGCTAAGGCCTTTGCTTGGGCACATGGACTTCCACTTATCCCTGTTAACCACATGGCTGGTCACCTCATGGCAGCTCAAAATGTAGAGCCTTTGGAGTTTCCCTTGCTAGCCCTCTTGGTTAGCGGTGGACACACAGAGTTGGTTTATGTTTCGGAGGCTGGTGACTACAAGATTGTTGGGGAAACGCGAGATGACGCGGTTGGCGAGGCCTATGATAAGGTCGGCCGTGTCATGGGCTTGACCTATCCTGCTGGTCGTGAGATCGACAAGCTAGCTCATCAGGGACAGGATATTTATGATTTCCCTCGTGCCATGATCAAGGAAGATAATCTGGAGTTTTCATTCTCTGGTTTGAAGTCTGCCTTTATCAATCTTCACCACAATGCCGAGCAAAAGGGAGCGAGCTTGTCCACAGAGGATTTGTGTGCTTCCTTCCAAGCAGCTGTCTTGGATATTCTTATGGCAAAAACTAAGAAGGCTTTGGAGAAATACCCTGTTAAAACCCTTGTCGTGGCAGGTGGTGTGGCAGCCAATAAAGGTCTCAGAGAACGCCTGGCGGCTGAAATCACAGATGTCAATGTCATCATCCCACCTCTGCGCCTCTGCGGAGACAATGCAGGAATGATTGCCTATGCCAGCGTCAGTGAGTGGAACAAAGAAAACTTCTCAGGCTTGGACCTCAATGCCAAACCAAGTCTCGCTTTTGATACCATGGAATAAAATGGAGTCAGCTTAAGGCTGGCTTTTTCAATCACCAAAGTGTCAGAATATTTTGACAAAACTATAAAAATAATGATATAATATGCAAAAGCTAGGAGGTGGTAAGATGATCGAGAGAATGGAATTGGGAGAATTTTACAAGGAGTTGCGCTTGGCTAGAAAGCTCAAGCAGTCAGATGTGGCTTGTGCTGGACTAACAGCTTCTCAGCTGTCCAAGTTTGAACTAGGGCAGTCTATGCTATCTGCGGATAAGTTGATTCTAGCCATCCAAGGGATCAATATGAATTTTGATGAGTTTGGGCACAAACTCAACAACTATCAAGAATCTCCACATATGCAGATTGGTAGGAGGGTTGTGGATCGCTTTGCCCACCAAGATATAGCTGGCTTAGAGCAACTGTTGGAGGAAGTCGAGCAAGGACAGATGGCAGAGACCTATCGTTGTTTGAATGCCATTGTGATTAAAAATGCTATTCATTCCTTAAATAAGAGCTATCTGCTAACAGAGGAGGATAGGGAGTTTTTGACTACTTATCTCTATGCTATTGAGTCTTGGACCTGGTTTGAACTCTATCTTTTTTGCAATACCATGCCCTTCCTAAGCAATCAAGATCTGATTTTTTTATCAACCTCTTTGCTTGAAAAATCCAAAGAATTTAAAGAGTTAGTACACAATCGATTGTATATGAAGCAAGGACTATTAAATATCTTATCAGAGCTCATGGAGCGCAAGCTTTTCTCCTATATCCCAATCTTTGAAGCAGAGCTGGAGAGTATGCTCCGTCCATACGATGTTTTTGAGAAATTATCGTGGCAATTTTTAAAGAAAATGAGTATATTTCTTCAAACCAAAGGAAGTAATCAAAAAGAGATTGAACACTTTATCCAATCTCTGCAAGTATTAGAAAATTCACAATTAACAGCCCTCTTCGAATTGCGTTTTCAGCAATACAAAGAACTTATCGATTGATTAGAAACGGGAAGACGATAACCCACTCCGAAATAAGCAGGAGTATCAGTTGGATTTTTCTTTTTTTCATCATTATATCCCTCCTTGTTAGTAGTAACTTTATTATACCAGAGAAATAATCAAATCCACCAAAATCGCAAATCTGAAATTTCTATAAGAAAAAATATCAAATATGCGATTTTTTAAAATAAGCCAATTTTCGTGTTATACTGTCCTTGTAAAGCACTTGAAGCAAATCCTAGGTTGCAGAAGTGGTTTACAAGAAGAAAACGATTGAAGGAGTATAAAAGATGTTAAATTTACAATTTGCAGAAACGATGGAATTGACAGAAGCTGAGTTGCAGACAGTTTATGGAGGACAGGAACACCCTCCATTGGCTTATATTGGGGGAGGTTATGGAGGAGGTGCTCTATGGCAAAACTACTTTAACTTTGCTCCTCCAGCTCCTGCGACTAGACGTCGTTATTGATATTCAAAGCCCTTGCCTTTTTCTTGGGTAGGGGCTGTCTTTATTTCATAGTATAGGAGAAAATAGAATGAAAAAGATAACCTTACATTATTACTTTTTTATAGCATTCCTACTCGTCATTGCTTATCAGTACCTTAGTGGTCTGGTTTTATCTAGCGACTTTGCTATTGGTCTATCTGACTTTGGCTATTATCTGTCGGATATGATGTTGCATTTTCTTGTGGTTTTATTTGCTCTTATTGCTATGATTTGGTCGGGGAAATGGCAGAAAATCAACAGTAGAAAGTTTAAAAGATCCTATCTTTTCTATTCCTTCCTAGCTCTGCTTGCTTTTGTTGCTTGGAATTTTGTCACCTTTTTTCTTTTCCCACCTACTCGAAATGAAATTTCTTATCAACATGCTGCTCCTACTTTTACAGGAGCTACGTCATTTTTGATGTATTTTTTTTATCCTGTGATTGCAGGTCCCATTTTTGAAGACATGATTTATCGTGGATTAGTGATGACAGCTCTGGAGAAAGGGAAGAAATGGGGACTGGATGTACTCGGATCAGCTATATTATTTGGAATCTTGCACATTAGTAGTCATGGTTGGGTCTTGACAGACTTTTGCGTCTATATGGGAGGCGGTCTTATATTTGCAGTCTTATTTAGAGTGACAAAGTCCATTTATTGGCCTATTGGACTGCATATAGTCTACAATGGTATTGGTCAGATTCTTATGTTATTGCACTAGGACTTAAAAAGATGAAAATTTTAGAGTATTTGATTTGGGTAAAAAGTTTTAAATTACTATGAAGAAACTTTTATTTGAAGCCGAGTTGGAGAGCATGTTGCGTCCGTACGATGTTTTTGAGAAAGTATCGTGGCAATTTTTAAAGAAAATGAGTGTCTTTCTTCAAACTAAAGGAAGCAATCAAAAAGAGATTGAACACTTTATCCAATCTCTGCAAGTATTAGAAAATCCACAATTAACAGCTCTATTCGAATTGCGTTTTCAGCAATACAAAGAACTTATCGATTAGTCAACAATCGCAAATGTGATATTTTTGTGAGAAAAAATGTCAAATATGCGATTTTCTAAAATAAGCCAATTTCCGTGTTATACTATCCTTGTAAAGTACTTGAAGCAAATCCTAAGTCGCAGAAGTGGTTTATAGATGGGAATTCGGACAGTATATGTTTAATTCTGAGCATATTGTAAATAGTTGGACTAAAAGTGAAACTTGGCGTCCTAGATAAAATGAGGTAAACGATGGAAAAGCAGAGTCAGTTACAAATTTTAATTCATTCCCTGTACAATAATAAAGAAATCAGCTTGACGGAAGAATTTAGGAAGCAATTGCTAGAAACAGCGAAACAGTTTTCTAGTAGTAGTGAAGATTTGCTAGCTGTACATCTCTCATTTGCCGTCTCTAAAGAATTATTGAACTTTAAAGGTGAACCGCCGACAGAGTTGTTGGATTTAGCAAAATTTGTCCAAAAGAAAGAAGCCAAATACAAGCAGGGAATAGTGTGGTCTGGTATTTTTAAGATATGATTTATTATAAAATACGGTATTAACGGTTATATAATGAATGAATCTAACATGAAAAATATATAAGCGAGACTTGGAACTCAATACTAAACCAAGTCTTATTTTTGATACACTGGAATAAAAATTCTAACTGGAATTTAAAAAGGAGTTGTGATGAAAGTATTTCTTCAAAATAGAGATTTTAGGCAATTAACCATCAACCAGTGGATTTCAACACTTGGGGATACGATTTTTTATCTGGCTTTTTTGAATTATGTGGCAGATGCCTCTTTTGCACCTTTGGCGATTTTACTCATCACGATTTCAGAAACCCTGCCCCAAGTTCTACAAATCTTTCTGGGAGTTTTGGCGGATTTTCAACATCATCGTGTCTTGAAATACACAGTCATTAGTTTTGCAAAATTTTTGCTTTACTCTATAGTGTCCTTGTCCCTTTCAGGGCAGTCCTTTTCCTTGTTATTAGTAGCCTTTATTTGTCTGATTAACCTCTTGTCTGACACATTGAGTTATTTTTCAGGCGCCATGCTCACTCCGATTTTTATTAGAATTATTGGGCAAGACCATCTGGCAGAAGCTATTGGGTTTAAACAATCAACTGTTAGTTTAGTGAAAACAATCAGTAATATCCTAGGAGGAGTCTTACTAGGTATTCTATCCATCCAGTTTATTTCCTTACTGAACGCTCTTACCTTTTTAATCGCATTTTTAGGTATCCTCTTCATAAAAACTGACCTCTTGAAAGTAGAAAAAACGATTAGCTATCAAGAAGGACTCTCTGTAAAATCCTTTTGCCAGCATTTGCTCCAATCATCGAAATTGATATGGAATATGAATAAGGTGCTCTTGGTTTTGTTTATTATTTCTATTAGTCAAGCAGTGATAAATGTTACAGTTCCTGTTTCTACTCTATTTTTGAGGAATCAACCCTTTTTGAATTTACAAACAGGTCAATCTCTTGCCTTGCTATCCACTTTTGAACTGTCAGCCCTGATTGTCGGAAGCCTTGTAAGTGGCTATCTGAAAAATACGATTTCTATAAAAACAGCTCTCTATGCCTCACTTGTTATCCAGTTGCTTCTTCTAGTAGGATTTGCCACAGTTCGTTTTGACTGGATTCTCATCTTTAGTGCCTTGGATGCCTTTTTCGCAGGTGTTCTCTCTCCTAGATTGCAAGAACTCGTCTTTAAACAAATACCTGAGGAGTCAATGGGAGCAGTTCAATCTTCTATCGGTGCCATTACGGTTGTTTTACCTAGCTTATTTACAATAGCTTTGGTAACCATTGCTACTAGCTTTGGAACTCTGGCAGTTAGCTTTGTTTTATTGCTATTTCTTCTAGTTGCCTTTGTCATGCTCTTGAATATTCGTGAAAGTATTTAGCGGAGAATTTGTCTAATATATGTTTGAGACTGGATTGCCAGTCTTTTTATGATAGCTACAATCAGCAGACTTTTTTCTCTTTCCTGAATGTGTTATAATAGTCCATGCTGTGGCTGGAGCCTTTTCAGCCCACTTATTAAGACAATATGAGGAGAAAGATGAAAGAAAAAGGATTTTGGGAAGGGGCGCAGGCGGCTATGCCAACGGCCCTTGGTTATGTCAGTATCGGCCTGGCCTGTGGGATTATCGGTGCGCCCTATGTGACACCTGTAGAGATGGGCTTGATGAGCCTCTTTGTTTATGCTGGGAGCGCCCAGTTTGCCATGTTGGCACTGATTGCGGTTCAAGCTCCTGTGGCAGCTATTGCTATGACGGTTTTTTTGATCAATTTGCGTCTCTTTTTGTTGAGTTTGCATGCGTCGACCTATTTTCGTCATACTAGTCTCTGGCACAATATCGGTATGTCTAGTATCTTGACAGATGAGACCTATGGCGTCTTGATGGGCGAGTTGGCCCATGCAGACAAGGTCAATCCTATGTGGATGCACGGGAACAATCTCAACAGTTATGTGGCTTGGTTTGTGGGAACAGTGGTCGGAACGGCTCTGGGTGGCCTGCTGCCAAATCCAGAAATCTTTGGTTTAGATTTTGCCCTGGTTGGGATGTTTATCGGCATTTTTGCTTCGCAATTCCAGATTATGCAAAGACGGATTCCTGTCCGCAATCTGCTCATTATCTTAGCAGTTGTTGCGGTGTCCTTCTTTTTGCTCTTGACAGTGGTGTCTCAGTCACTAGCTGTTCTGTTTGCGACCTTGCTAGGTTGTACAATGGGGGTGGTTTTAGATGGTCAGTAAGTATCTTTTATTAGCAGTTATTTTCTCTGGTCTTGTGACCTGGATTCCCCGTATGATTCCCTTCATCGTGGTCAAGTATAAGGGCTTGCCTGCGATCGTTGAGCGTTTTTTGAAGTTCTTGCCCGTCTCTATTATCTTTGCCTTGATTCTTTCAAGCGTAGTGACAGGTAAGGTTGGGAGCCTTCCTCAAATTAAATGGCTGGACTTCTTAGCAGTCTTTCCAACAGCTTGGGTAGCCTTTCGCTACCGCAATCTAGTCGGAACAGTTCTCTTTGGAGTGGTCTTAATTGCAGTTTTACGTTTGGTCTTTTAATACTCTTCGAAAATCTCTTCAAACCACGTCAGCTTTGCCTTTCCGTAGGTATATGTAACTGACTTCGTCAGTCTTATCTCCAACCTCAAAACAGTGTTTTGAGCAACCTGCGGCTAGCTTTCTAGTTTGCTCTTTGATTTTCATTGAGTATAAATCAGCCATAAAGAAAACCTATCACAGAGATAGATATCATATAATGGCGTAAATGCTCTTTTTCTGTTAAGATTATAAGGTATTCTATTTAGGAGGAAATGACATGAAAAAAATCGTTAAATACTCATCTCTTGCTGCCCTAGGGCTTATTGCTGCAGGTGTGTTAGCAGCTTGCTCAGGTGGTGCTAAGAAAGAAGGAGAAGCAGCTAGCAAGAAAGAAATCATCGTTGCAACCAATGGATCACCAAAGCCATTTATCTATGAAGAAAATGGCGAATTGACTGGTTACGAGATTGAAGTCGTTCGCGCTATCTTTAAAGACTCTGACAAGTATGATGTCAAGTTTGAAAAGACAGAATGGTCAGGTGTCTTTGCTGGTCTTGACGCTGACCGTTACAATATGGCTGTCAACAATCTTAGCTACACTAAAGAACGTGCGGAGAAATACCTCTATGCCGCACCAATTGCCCAAAACCCTAATGTCCTTGTAGTGAAGAAAGATGACTCTAGTATCAAGTCTCTCGCTGATATTGGTGGAAAATCGACGGAAGTCGTTCAAGCCACTACATCAGCTAAGCAGTTAGAAGCATACAACGCTGAACACCCGGACAACCCAACTATCCTTAACTATACTAAGGCAGACTTCCAACAAATCATGGTACGTTTGAGCGATGGCCAATTTGACTATAAAATTTTTGATAAAATCGGTGTTGAAACAGTCATCAAGAACCAAGGTTTGGACAACTTGAAAGTCATTGAACTTCCAAGCGACCAACAACCGTACGTTTACCCACTTCTTGCTCAAGGTCAAGATGAGTTGAAATCATTTGTAGACAAACGCATCAAAGAACTCTATAAAGACGGAACGCTTGAAAAATTGTCTAAACAATTCTTCGGAGACACTTACCTACCGGCAGAAGCTGATATTAAATAATTTCTTGAAGTCATCCATTCTGAGTAAGATGGGTGATTTCTCAGTTTTTAGATATATAGTTTTAAACTATATATCTGACTATCTAATAACAATTTGTGCAATTGAACAAAGTATGAGATACTAGTACGGTATTATTTTTAAGGAGAAAGAATCATGAAAATTAAAAAATGGCTTGGTGTAGCAGCCCTTGCTACAGTCGCAGGTTTGGCTCTCGCAGCTTGCGGAAACTCAGAAAAGAAAGCAGACAATGCAACAACTATCAAAATTGCAACTGTCAACCGTAGCGGTTCTGAAGAAGCTCGTTGGGATAAAGTTCAAGAATTGGTTAAAAAAGACGGAATCACTTTGGAATTTACAGAGTTCACAGACTACTCACAACCAAACAAGGCAACTGCTGATGGCGAAGTAGACTTGAACGCTTTCCAACACTACAACTTCTTGAACAACTGGAACAAAGAAAACGGAAAAGACCTTGTAGCGATTGCTGATACTTACATCTCTCCAATCCGCCTTTACTCAGGTTTGAATGGAAGTGACAACAAGTACACTAAAGTAGAAGACATCCCAGCAAACGGAGAAATCGCTGTACCGAACGATGCTACAAACGAAAGCCGTGCGCTTTACTTGCTTCAATCAGCTGGCTTGATTAAATTGGACGTTTCAGGAACTGCTCTTGCAACAGTTGCTAACATCAAAGAAAATCCAAAGAACTTGAAAATCACTGAATTGGACGCTAGCCAAACAGCTCGTTCATTGTCATCAGTTGACGCTGCCGTTGTAAACAATACCTTCGTTACAGAAGCAAAATTGGACTACAAGAAAGCACTTTTCAAAGAACAAGCTGATGAAAACTCAAAACAATGGTACAACATCATCGTTGCGAAAAAAGATTGGGAAACATCACCAAAAGCTGACGCTATCAAGAAAGTGATCGCAGCTTACCATACAGATGAAGTGAAAAAAGTTATCGAAGAAACATCAGACGGTTTGGATCAACCAGTTTGGTAATAAGAAACAGGGAGGTGGGAGAGAGAATTCCACCTCTTGCTTTTGTATAGAGCATGGATTGTCAGGAAGAGTAGTTCATAGAAAGGTAGAGAGAATATGGTTTTTCCTAGCGAACAAGAACAGATTGAAAAATTTGAAAAGGATCATGTAGCACAGCATTATTTTGAGGTTTTGCGTACCTTGATTTCTAAGAAATCAGTCTTTGCCCAGCAGGTGGGACTCAAGGAAGTCGCAACCTATCTGGGTGAGATTTTTAAGCGTGTTGGGGCTGAAGTGGAGATTGATGAGACTTACACGGCGCCCTTTGTCATGGCGCATTTCAAGAGTTCGCGCCCAGATGCTAAGACCTTGATTTTCTATAACCACTATGACACTGTGCCAGCGGACGGAGATCAGGTCTGGACAGAGGATCCCTTTACGCTTTCGGTGCGCGATGGCTTCATGTATGGGCGTGGGGTTGACGATGATAAGGGTCATATCACAGCTCGTTTGAGTGCTTTGAGAAAATACATGCAGCACCACGATGACCTGCCTGTCAATATCAGCTTTATCATGGAGGGTGCGGAGGAATCCGCTTCGACAGACCTAGATAAGTATCTGGAAAAGCATGCGGATAAACTCCGTGGGGCGGATTTGTTGGTCTGGGAACAAGGAACCAAAAATGCCTTGGAACAGCTGGAAATTTCTGGTGGAAATAAGGGGATTGTGACCTTTGATGCCAAGGTAAAAAGCGCTGATGTTGACATCCATTCCAGTTATGGTGGGGTTGTAGAATCAGCTCCATGGTATCTTCTTCAAGCCCTACAGTCTCTTCGTGCTGCAGATGGCCGTATCTTGGTTGAAGGCTTGTACGAAGAGGTACAAGAGCCAAATGAACGTGAATTAGCCTTGGTGGATAGCTATGCCCAACGAAATCCAGGGGAAATCAGCCAGATTTATGGTTTGGAATTGCCTCTCTTACAAGAGGACCGCGCAGCCTTTCTAAAACGTTTCTTTTTCGAGCCAGCCCTTAATATCGAAGGGATTCAGTCGGGTTATCAAGGGCAAGGGGTTAAGACTATTTTGCCTGCAGAAGCCAGTGCCAAGCTAGAGGTTCGTCTGGTTCCTGGTCTAGAACCGCATGATGTTCTGGAAAAAATTCGGAAACAGCTAGACAAAAATGGCTTTGATAAGGTAGAATTATACTATACCTTGGGAGAGATGAGCTATCGCAGCGATATGAGCGCGCCAGCCATTCTCAATGTAATCGAGTTGGCCAAGAAATTCTATCCACAGGGCGTTTCAGTCTTGCCGACGACAGCTGGGACAGGGCCTATGCATACGGTCTTTGATGCCCTAGAGGTGCCAATGGTGGCCTTCGGTCTAGGAAATGCCAATAGTCGAGACCACGGTGGGGATGAAAATGTGCGAATCGCCGATTATTACACCCATATTGAATTAGTAGAGGAGCTGATTAGAAGCTATGAGTAGAGATATTATCAAGTTAGATCAGATCGATGTGACTTTTCATCAAAAGAAGAGAACCATCACAGCGGTCAAGGATGTGACCATTCATATCCAAGAAGGGGATATCTACGGAATCGTTGGATATTCTGGAGCAGGGAAATCAACCCTTGTACGGGTGATTAACCTCTTGCAAAAGCCATCTGCAGGCAAAATTACCATTGACGACGATGTGATTTTTGATGGCAAGGTGACCTTGACGGCAGAGCAGTTACGTCGTAAACGTCAAGATATTGGAATGATCTTCCAGCATTTTAACCTGATGAGCCAAAAGACAGCAGAGGAGAATGTAGCCTTTGCCCTTAAACATTCTGGACTCAGCAAGGAAGAAAAGAAGGCTAAAGTAGCTAAGTTGTTGGACTTGGTTGGTTTGGCAGATCGTGCTGAAAACTACCCTTCACAACTATCTGGAGGTCAAAAACAGCGTGTGGCCATTGCGCGTGCCTTGGCAAATGATCCAAAAATCTTGATTTCAGATGAGTCAACGTCTGCCCTTGATCCGAAGACAACCAAGCAGATTTTGGCCTTGTTACAAGATTTGAACCAAAAATTAGGCTTGACTGTTGTCTTGATTACGCATGAAATGCAGATTGTCAAAGATATTGCCAACCGTGTGGCGGTTATGCAGGACGGGCATTTGATTGAAGAGGGTAGTGTGCTTGAAATCTTCTCAGACCCTAAACAACCTTTGACTCAAGACTTTATCTCAACAGCCACAGGTATTGACGAAGCCATGGTCAAAATCGAGAAGCAAGAAATCGTGGAACACTTGTCTGAAAACAGCATTTTGGTGCAGCTCAAGTACGCAGGGGCTTCAACAGACGAGCCACTTTTGAATGAATTGTACAAGCATTATCAAGTGACGGCTAATATCCTCTATGGGAATATCGAAATCCTCGACGGCACTCCTGTTGGAGAATTAGTTGTGGTCTTGTCAGGTGAAAAAGCAGCGTTGGCAGGCGCCCAAGAAGCCATTCGTCAAGCAGGCGTACAACTAAAAGTATTGAAGGGAGGACAGTAAGATGGAATCATTGATTCAAACCTATTTACCAAATGTCTACAAGATGGGCTGGGCTGGTCAAGCAGGCTGGGGAACAGCCATCTACCTAACTCTCTATATGACAGTTCTTTCCTTTATCATTGGAGGGTTCTTGGGGCTGGTGGCAGGTCTTTTCCTTGTCTTGACAGCGCCAGGTGGTGTTTTGGAAAATAAAGTTGTTTTTTGGATTTTGGATAAGATTACATCTATTTTCCGTGCGGTACCATTTATCATTCTCTTGGCAGTCTTGTCACCCTTCTCTCATCTAATCGTAGGAACAAGCATTGGTCCAAATGCGGCTATCGTACCGCTATCTTTTGCAGTCTTTGCCTTCTTTGCCCGTCAAGTGCAGGTTGTCTTGGCTGAGCTAGATGGTGGTGTCATTGAGGCGGCTCAAGCGAGCGGAGCGACCTTCTGGGACATCGTGGGAGTTTACCTATCCGAAGGTCTTCCAGATTTGATCCGTGTAACGACTGTGACCTTGATTTCCCTTGTTGGGGAAACAGCTATGGCTGGCGCGGTTGGAGCTGGCGGTATTGGTAACGTAGCCATCGCTTATGGATTTAACCGCTACAATCACGATGTGACCATCTTGGCAACCATCATTATCATTTTGATTATCTTTGCAATCCAATTCTTGGGAGATTTCTTGACTAAGAAATTGAGCCATAAATAAAAAAGAGCCGCCTGGCTCTTTTTTAGTAATCAGATTTTCTGTGCCAATTTTTTACTCAAGGCTTGTCCAATCAAGGCACCCAATAGGGCTCCGATGACAATACTTGCGATAAATAGAAGGACGGTTCCAGGGTTTGGTGCGACCATGATACGGTCGATATATTCTTGGGATTTTCCTCTTGCCAGAAGGGTAGCCATATAGGCTTTGGGAGCAATCCACATGAGTAGAATTGGTCCAGATGTGCTAAAAGCGAAAATAATGAAAGAAAGGAAATTCTTTGTTTGGTCCTTGTATTTTCCTAAATGAGCTATTCCATCTGCTAGGAGGCCACAGATAATTCCAGGAAGGAAGGCACCAGCACCGTGCTTAGATCCCAAGAAAAAGAGGGCCATGACAAGCCCGATAGTGGTAATGGCTCCAAAGTGCGGAACTTTTGCGACCAGAATCATATAGACGCTACCGCCGACAAGGGCAGTAAAAGCAGGCGCATAAAACATGTTTCCAGTTTGGTCAAAGAGATTGCCCAAAAGGACACCAATCCCCATGCAGAGGAAGTAAAGAACTGCAAAAAGAAGTGTAGTTAAGATAGATTTTTTCATGAATTGTCTCCTGATAATTTTTTCACAATTCTCATTTTACCATGGTTTGATGGGATTGTAAATGGATAGTAGAAGTTTTTGAAAACGCTTGAAATATGATATAATGGTTTCATAGTTATTTTTAGGAGGGTATCATGGGGAGATTTTTAGACTTTGTCTTTAATCGTTTCTTTTTAGGGATGATTGCGACAGCCTTCTTTTGGCTATTAACTTTAGCAGGAGGGATTATCCTTGGTCTAGCGCCGGCTAGTGCCACCTTAATGAGCTTGTATGCAGAACATGGTTATAGCTTTCGGGAATACAGTTTGAAGGAGGCCTGGTCTCTTTATAAGCAAAATTTTGTCTCAAGCAACCTGATTTTCTATAGCTTTCTAGGAGTGGATCTAGTTTTGGTTTATGGCCTGTATCTCTTGGTACAATTGCCTCATCAGACCATTGTTCATTTGATTGCGACCTTTTTAAATGTTCTAGTAGTTGCCCTGATCTTTTTGGCTTATACAGTATCTTTGAAATTACAAGTTTATTTTGATTTGTCCTATCGAAATAGCCTCAAACTATCCTTGATTGGCATCTTTATGAGCCTAGCAGCTGTGGTCAAGGTTCTCCTTGGGACCGTGCTACTTGTAGCAATTGGTTACTATATGCCTGCTCTGCTTTTCTTTGTAGGAATTGGGATGTGGCATTTCTTTATCAATGATATGTTGGAACCGGTCTATGAAAGTATCCATGAAAAATTGGCGACAAAGTAGGATGAAGCAGTTTTGGCTACATACGCTTCTGCGAACCTACAGTTCAGTGATGATCATTATTATTGCGAGTTTTGCAATCTTACTCTCTTACGCTGACTGGGATTCACGGGAAAAGGAAGCCCAGAGAGTAGCCCAGCGTGTAACTGCTAGAACAGTGAGTGAAATTGAATATTACCATAGAGAATCAACCCAGATAGCTCAGACTTTAGTTGAAAATCAAGCTCGTATTGAGGGAATCTATAAATACTTTAGCCTTAGCATGCCAGACTATTTTTACTGGCAATTAGAGCGGAAAGCTTCGCCTTATGTATCAGTCTCTCTGCATGAAAATGTTGATGACCTCTATGTTCGAAATGATTTTGTAACTGGAGTGGCCATTGCTTTTCAAGATTACAAGGAAGTCTATGTTTCTACTAAAGACAAACGTAGTGGAGAAAAAATCAGGGCTGAGGATTTCAAACCAGCAGGAAATAGTTTTGCCATTCCGGTGTCAGATCCAGTGTCAGATCAAGACTTAGGAGTGATTTACATCTCCTTGGATCCTGCTGTTTTATACCATGCCATTGATAATACTAGAGGTCATACTCCGATGGCAGTAACAGTGACCTCACCTTTTGATACGGAGATTTTTCATATTGGTGAAACAGTTGATAAGGAGAGTGAAAATTGGCTAGTTGACTTAACCTCTCATGGATATCAGGTTCAGGTGGCAGTTCCCAAAAACTTTGTTTTACAAGGAACAGTGACTAGCTCTGCTTTGATTGTGGGCTTGAGCCTTCTCTTTATTATCATTCTTTATCTGACTTTGAGGCAGACTTTTGCTAATTACCAAAAGCAGGTAGTGGATTTAGTAGAATCCATTCAAGTCATTGCTCAAGGCGAAGAGGGGCGTCGGATTGACATTTCCGAAAAAGATCAGGAATTACTCCTAATCGCGGAGACGACCAATGATATGTTGGATCGCTTGGAAAAGAATATCCATGATATTTATCAGTTAGAACTTAGTCAAAAAGATGCCAATATGCGGGCCTTGCAGGCGCAAATCAATCCTCATTTTATGTATAATACGCTGGAGTTCTTGCGCATGTATGCAGTTATGCAGAGTCAAGATGAGTTGGCAGATATCATTTATGAATTCAGTAGTCTCTTGCGTAACAATATTTCCGACGAAAGAGAGACCCTCCTCAAACAGGAATTAGAATTTTGCCGTAAATATAGCTACCTCTGCATGGTTCGCTATCCCAAGTCCATTGCCTATGGTTTCAAGATAGATCCAGAGTTAGAGAATATGAAAATTCCTAAGTTTACCTTGCAACCGCTGGTAGAAAATTATTTCGCGCATGGTGTTGACCATAGACGGACAGATAATGTGATTAGCATCAAGGCTCTTAAACAGGATGGTTTTGTGGAAATTTTAGTGGTAGATAATGGTCGTGGGATGTCTGCTGAAAAGCTGGCAAATATTCGAGAAAAATTAAGTCAGAGACATTTTGAACACCAAGACAGCTACAGTGATCAAAGGCAGTCTATCGGGATTGTCAATGTCCATGAGCGTTTTGTGCTCTATTTTGGGGAACGATATGCTATTAGTGTAGAGTCTGCAGAGCAAGCAGGTGTTCAGTATCGTATTACAATTCAAGATGAGTAGAAAGGGAGAAAATGTATAAAGTATTATTAGTAGATGATGAGTACATGGTGACAGAAGGTCTGAAACGTTTGATTCCCTTTGATAATTGGGATATGGAGGTCGTCGCAACAGCCAGTCATGCCGATGAAGCCCTAGAATATGTTCAGGAAAATCCCATCGATGTCATCATTTCAGATGTCAATATGCCCGACAAAACAGGGCTTGATATGATTCGGGAGATGAAAGAAATCTTACCAGATGCTGCCTATATCTTGCTCTCAGGTTATCAGGAGTTTGATTATGTAAAAAGAGCCATGAACCTTAGTGTAGTGGACTATTTGGTCAAGCCTGTTGATAAGGTAGAGTTAGGAAATCTGCTGGGGAAGATTGCAGGTCAGCTTGGAGAGAGAAGAAAGAAAAGTCAGACCCTCAGTCAAGATTTAGATGAGGCTGGATTTGTCAGTTATTTAGGAGGTAAGGAGAATTGGTGGATAGGTCTATCCAAGGAAAAGCAAGGTTCCTTCACCATTCCCTACTATGTATTGGGTCAAGACTGGCAGATTTTCATTTCTGACCAACCCCTAGATGGTTTAGTCGTTACTCCCTTTGAAGCTCCCTATCAAGAACACTTTGAAGGCTGGAAGCTGAATGCTGAGAAAGCCCTCTTTTACGGCTCTGTAAATCTACAACAGTCTCAGAGTCTCTTTGCCTATTACGAACCGATTTATAGGGTTATCATTCAGGGGAATCTCAATCAAATCGTGGAAGAGTTAAACCTCTTGGAGAAAGTGGTTCTTGAAAATACACCGCGTGTTCCGATTACCAAACAGCTTTTTATCCAGTTTGTCATGGATGTCTTTCACTTGTTTGAACATCTCAAAGCTGATGATATGACGGACATTGTCAAAACCATTCATGCTATTCAAGCCTTCGATGAATTGGTTTCTTATATCAAGGAAACTCTGACCAGCTTTTTCGGTCAATACCGTATGAATGAAAATGTGGTCAGTGTGCTGGAAGTCATTGGTCGTGATTACCAAAAAGAGCTTTCCCTCAAGGATATCAGTAAGGCTCTCTTTATCAATCCTGTCTATCTAGGGCAGTTGATTAAGCGAGAAACCGATTCGACCTTTGCAGAGTTACTAAACAAACAACGTATTAAGGCTGCCCAGCAGCTCTTGCTTTCAACCAGTGACAGTATCGAAGATATTTGTTATGCTGTTGGTTACAGTAACCTTGGATATTTCTATAAAGTGTTCCGAAAATTGTGCGGAAAATCGCCAAAAGCTTACCGAAAACAGGTAGAAACGATACTATAAGATTTGTATTCCTTTGCAAAAAGTGCTATAATATGAATAATATTATCAGGAGGTTCTATTATGAAAAAGAAACCAATTTATCTATGGGTCTTGCTAATCTTGTCTGCCCTTATTTCAGCTATGTCTCTGTTTGGAATGTTGAGTCCCTTACCTAGCAAAGAAGCTCTTCGTGCCGCTCAGAAACAAGTTGCAGGGGTCAGTGCTCAGCAATTAGAAGACCAGCTTAATTACAACTATGGAGTAGCAGAAGCGTATCATTCTATTTTTAATATGGCCTTGATTGTGCTATCTGCTATTTTAGTGGTCGTAGCGATTGTCTTCCTTATTCGTAAGAATTTGCAATATGCAAACTATACTTACGTTGGCTATGTTTTGTTAGCTATTATCGGTTCGATTTATGGCTATGTTGGTTTACAGGACGCTGTGCAGTTGGTTCAAGATGAGAGCATGCGTTTGACAATGAGTATTGGTTCAAAAGCTGTCAGCATTTTCTATATCGTCATCAATGTTCTCTTCCTAGCCCTT
The DNA here is from genome assembly GCF_946901985.1 of Streptococcus sp. Marseille-Q5855. NCBI lineage: Bacteria > Bacillati > Bacillota > Bacilli > Lactobacillales > Streptococcaceae > Streptococcus > Streptococcus sp. Marseille-Q5855. The sequence goes on along the minus strand of NZ_CAMPPR010000006.1, from coordinate 412,201 downwards.
GTCTTCTATAAGATGTGGCGTCAGCAGAAAGCCTTGGCAGAAGAAGAGGAAGCAGAAAATCTTGCCTAAGTATTGACAAAAAAGAACTATCAAGATACAATCTTGGTAGTTCTTTTTCGATTAAAAATAAAATCATGGAGGTACATATGAAGACAATTTCTTTAGTTTATATTAGTTTGAGTGGCAACACTGAAAGTTTTGTGACGCGCTTGAAAGACTATCTCTTGTCCCAGTACAAAGGGATTGAGGTTCAAAAGATTCATATCAAGGATTTGGTCAAGGAAGGTCGCGATTTCTATGAAATGGACCATCCCTATGTCGCTTTTTTGCCGACCTATCTCGAAGGTGGGAATGGCGTTGATAACGGAGATGTCGAGATCTTGACGACACCCGTTGGGGATTTTATCGCCTATGGTGACAATGCTAGTAAGTGTTTTGGCGTGGTTGGTTCAGGAAATCGTAACTTTAATAACCAATACTGCCTGACAGCTAAGCAATACAGTCAACGTTTTGGTTTCCCTGTCTTGGCTGACTTTGAAATGCGAGGCATGCTGGAAGATATCAAACATGTCGCAGCTATTATCGCAGATTTGTATGAGTTGGAAAAGGAGAATTAAAGTCAATATAAGAGGCACTTGGGATTTTTCAACTGTTTTTTTGAGTATAAACAGTCTTTGAGAACGCAAAAAAGCATAAGTTCAGGTCTTTAAAACCTTGTTCTTATGCTTTTTATCATAGAAATATTTGCTGAATGGTCTCTTGAAATGAAACCTTATACTCAATGAAAATCAAAGAGCAAACTAGGAAACTAGCCGCAGGCTGTACTTGAGTACGGCAAGGCGACGTTGACGTGGTTTGAATTTGATTTGCGAAGAGTATTATCTTCATCTCGCGCTTGTCCCTTACCCTGCTTTTCCGATTGCGAGTGCGTAGATAAAGAAGATGGCGAAGCCAAAGAGGAAAATCAATCCTGCAATGGCAAGGTGTTTGAGCCAAGAAGGAAGATTTTTGTTTTCACGCGTTACCAAGGCGTAGTTTAAAAGAGCGAAGAATGGTGTTGTCAGGAAAGAACCAATCATAGCAAAGCGGAGCATGGTTGAAACCTGACCAGCGAAGAACTTGATAATGACGATACCGATGATAGCAGTGATGGTCATCCAGATGTTCAAAGATTTACGATTGTCTTCTTTTTGACTGATTAGCAGTCGGAGAGATTCCTGATTGACGCGAGAATAGCCATCAATAACAGTGATAACTGTTCCAAAGATACAGAGGAAGGCAATAAAGGTAATCAAGTAACGGGACCATTCGCCAAGAACAGAGGCATACATGCCCACGAATTGAGAGATGTATTTGGCTGAAGCAGCTTCAACCGCCTGCCCTGTAGGATACTGAATCAGTGCTCCCAGTGCCACAAAGAAGACGGCTAGGATAGCTGTTCCAATATAACCAGTGTTAAAGTCAAACAGAGCGTCTTCTGTGTTAAAGTTGACGGTCTTTCTCTTTTCAGCTGACCAAAGTGAATTGATAGCTGAAATTTCAATAGGAGCCGGCATCCATCCTAGGAGGGAGACGATGAAGGGCAGAGCTGCCATTTGCCAAGGTGTCTTCTCGACAAAATCAGAACTGTATTCGGGATGCTTGACCGCCGCAATGATAACTGCAAGAACAGTCGCAATGGTCAAAGCAGACATAATCCATTTGACCATGCCGTCTAAAAGTTTGTAGCCTCCAAAGAGTAGCATAGCCCAAATGATTGCAACGAGAATGAGGGACCACTGAGTAATGCTAAGTCCAATCATTGGGAAGGCACTGGCGATGATAGCTGAGCACAGAATGGCAACACCAGCCGTGTTGACCATAGCCGAAAAGACATTTAGGATAAAGAAAATCCAGAGATAGAGTTTTCCTTTTTCGGCATAACCTTCAACCAAAGTCTTTCCAGTATCAGCTGTGTATTCAGCACCAAAACGGAAAAATGGATATTTAAAGACATTGGCTAAGATGACCAAGAGAAGTAGAGACCAACCGTAAGAACCGCCAGCTTGAGTGGAAGATACAATGTGGGAACCTCCAACAGCGGCAGTTGCCATTAGGATTCCAGGTCCCATTGCTTTTAGCTTGCTTGCCCAGGTTGATTGATTTAAGGAAATAGCTTGCGACATGATAAATACTCCTTTTTGAATTTTCAGAATAATCTGGATATGTAACCTATATTCTACAAAAAATTTTGGAAAAATGCAAGAATGTTTTGAAAAAAGATAGAAAATTACAGAAAATTTACAAAGAAGATCTGAAAATAACTGCTATGATAGTAATACTCTTCGAAAATCTCTTCAAACCACGTCAGCGTCGCCTTACCGTAGGTATGGTTACTGACTTCGTCAGTTCTATCCACAACCTCAAAACAGTGTTTTGAGCTGACTTCGTCAGTCTTATCTGCAACCTCAAAACAATGTTTTGAGCAACCTGCGGCTAGCTTCCTAGTTTGCTCTTTGATTTTCATTGAGTATAAGGTGCAGCAGGATAAAGAAAAACCGAGAAGTTTCTTTCTCGGATTTGCTTATTATGAGGTTCCTATTTTCTATGCTCCAAGAGTTGATTGATATGGTCTACTTTTTTTGATGCTCTTTTATAGGAAATAGTCCAAATGATGAGGTAGACAATCGCAAACTCGATAATGAGCTGGAGGTAGAAAATCCAGTGGAAGGGGAACCAACCTGCTAGGGTTGCTAGTGGGACAAAGCCAGCCAGCATAAGGAAGAAATGAGTCAGAGTGGCACGAAGCATGCTCCAGTCACGGCTGAATAATCGTTTGCCAAAGTTGAAGAGAATACCGATGGCTGCCCAGATCAGTGTACAGTAGAGCAAGACCAGGGCACCGTGAACCTGATGTTGAGCCATTACTTGGCCGACGAGAGAGTCGGGACTTAACGGGGAGTAGGTACTTGGTGCATAAATGAGTGAAAAGATGATAGAGAGGATGAGACCGATGAGGACACCAGTAGCTGCGTCGTGGAAGATTTGTTTTTTCATAGTTCTAATTTCTCCTTGATGGTTTTTAGATAACGGCGTGAAGAGTAGGTGAAGCTTTCGTTTTTCAAGAAAATTTCTACTAGGCCGTTGGGGGTGAGCTTGAGATGAGAGATGAAATCGATATTGATGATTTCTGATTGGGAAATTTGGATAAAATTGGTTGGCAGAATTTCAAGGACCTGATAGAGTCGCAAATCAATGCTGTAGGTCTGACTCGCGGTTTCTGCTAGAACCTTCCGATTTTCGATATAGAAGCGTTGAATCTTGACAATCTCGACTAGATAGACCTGATTATTGATTTTCCCTTTGATTTTTTCTGTTAGATCCAGATTTTCTGCGAACTCGATGACTTTCTGGACTTTATCTGTCGGCTGAGGTGCTTGAACAATCAGCTTTTCCTCTTCGTAAGTTTCACTAATCTGTAGTTCTATTTTCATAAACTTCTCTCCTTGTTTTTCATACAAAATTAATCTCACTTCTTGTACATCTTTATTAATACTCTTCAAAAATCAAATTCAAACCACGTCAGCGTCGTCTTGCCGTACTAAAGTACTGTCTGCGCCTAGCTTTCTAGTTTGCTCTTTGATTTTTATTGAGTATACCACTATTTTACGCCCTTTGGCAAGGGACTTTGTCTATGTGGAGGGATTTGGCTCCTATATGGCGGAGCTTTTCTGTCCTTTCTGAAATATGGTATAATAGCACTAATCAATTTCTAGGAAAATAGATACGGAAAGGGGCTGAAAGAACTAGGGGAACAGTTGGAATTAGAAAGTGATAGGTATGAAAAGTGGCGTTGAAGCTGAATAAGTTTATAAAGCGTTTGAATGAAGAAATGGAAAGTAAATAAGTTGACGATGAATTACAAAATAGATTTTATCTACAATTTGTATCTTTCAAATCGTTGATTTGAATTTTAGATTTAATCATGCTACAATTAAAACTGAAATCAAATAGAAGAGGAAAATACAAACGTGGGCACACTATTAGCAACAAGATTAAAAAATAGACGGAAAGAATTAAAAATGTCTCAGCGAGAACTAGCTGAAGGTATCTGTAAACAGGGGCAAATCAGCCGATTAGAGAGCGGAGAGTTTACCCCTGGAGCGGATTTCCTGCATGCCCTTGCTAAGAAGTTAAAAGTCAGTATGGATTATTTTTTTGATGAGCAGGTTGTAGAGAAAGTTGAGGAGTTATCAGAATTTAAGAAATTAGCACAGACATTTATTACAAATCGCAATTATGAGTCTTTGAAATATATATATGAATTGGAGAATGTAAAAGCTTACCGCCTATCTTTAGCAGATAAAATCTACATGGAATGGATAAAATCTCTGATAGATTTTTATTTTTACGGACAAAAAGAAGATGCGATTGTACGATTAGAGGGGGTATTATCACAGTTAAGTGTATCTGATTTGAACTATCTCCAAGTTTCAAACACCCTATTCAATTTTTATTATGATATTGGAGATTTAGGTCGTTTCAATAAAATTCGTGAAAAACTAGAGTATCAAGTAAATCAACTCAATTTGAGTACAATCGAAGAGTTAGAACTATCTATTAAGTTTAACTACAACGTTTGTCGTTATCTATGGTTACAGAAAAATATTGAAGAAGCTATTACTAAAATTACAGCCACTATAAAACAATGTAAGGCTTACAGAACGAATTATCTTTTGGCTGATTTGTACTTATTGATGGGAAACGTAAGTGAAAATTTCTCTTCTAAAAGTTCAGTGAAAGAATATTTTGAAACAGCTCATTTCCTTTACAAATTAGAGGAAAACATGTCAATGGCTTTGAAAGTTGAGCATTACATTGCAGATATAATAGAATAATGAATACGGTGTTCAAGTGAGCATCGTTTTTTAAACTTATCTTAGATACAAAAAAGTATTAAAAAAAAAAAAATAAAAAAACATTATAAAAATACTTGACGAGCTAATTTTGAAGTGATAAAATAAATGAAAGAAAAAAGGAGAGGTATATGAGAAGTTTGTTTAAGAAAATAGTTGCTGTATTAGCTATTGGCTTGATTCTGTTAGGAATTGCGAGAACACCTCAAGTTCATAAGATAGCTAGAGGGATTGATCCAGGTCCAGCGAATGGGAAAGCTCTCTAACTATTCAGACTAATCTATAACGACATTATGAGGTTTGATAAGATTTCTCCTCACCGGATAAAAATCTTAAATATATTTATGGAAGGATAAACATGCTATGGAAAATACAGATCTTACTCTAAAACAAGAGAATGTTTCTCTGGATATTGACGTTGATGTTGATCTTGATGCTATCTTGATTGGAAGAAATCAACCAAGCCAGCGCAGATGCTAAAGTACATTTTGTTGAGTCAGGGGTGGTGATTATTATCGCTCCTGATTTTTATTAGGTTAATTTAATTAAAGAAGTTATAAAAGAATCTCAAATGAAAAAATATTTTTATCAAAATTCCTTTTTAGTAGGTCAATTTTTAATAGCAAATATCATTGGAGCCATTTCTGTACTGAGCTTGGCTTTTGTTCTAGAAGGTATTATTGATTCTATTTCAAATGTTAATTCAGAAACATTCATATTATATGTAGTATTGCTATTAGTTTATATAGTTTTTGATTCCGTAATGGAGTATTGTGTTGAAGTTTCAAATCAAAAATTAATTCAAAAAATTTTACATGATATACGAAGTGATCTGACTGAAAGTAACGGAAGAAAAGCATTGATTGATGTTTTTCGTAGTAATCCTGAAAACCATATCTCAACTTATACTAATGAATTAGAAGTTTTAGAAAAACAATACTTAGAACAAATTATTAGTATAACTAATGATATTTTAGTTTTTGTTTTTGCTTCAGTTATATCTTTATTTTTACAACCGTCATATACTATAATAATGGTCGTTTTGAGTTTACTTCCTCTTTTTTATCCTTTATTAACTCAAAATTCTTTACAAAGTGCAAGAGATGTAAGCGTAAAGTCAAAAGAAAGTTATTTTAGTGTAGTATCAGATTTTTACTTTGGTTTAAAGACAGTTAAACTATTTAATGCAGTGCACCCTTTCACTGATATTGTGAATTCAAAAAGTAAGCAGTTAGGACAATCTAATGTAGCTTATTACAAAAAGGCAAACTCAATAGAGGCAATATCATACGCAATTACAATGGTTGTAAATCAGGGAGCTTGGGTAGTAGGAGGTTTTTTTGTACTCAAGGGAAGACTTTCTCTAGGAGAATTTATTGGACTTCGTCAATTAGTTATGTATATTACTTATCCAATTACTAATATGAAACATAGCTATACTGATATATTATCTTCAAAAAAATTGGTTAATAATCTGGTTGCAACTATAAATCGAGTACCAGCGGATACCGCTAATATGAAAAATGTAAAAATTAATACAATTGAGCTTGTTGATTTTGGAATATCTGGTGGGGAGCAAAATATATTACAAAATATAAATTTAACATTTAAGGTAGATAAAAAATATCTCATTGTTGGAAAAAGTGGTAGTGGGAAAAGTACGCTTTTGAATTCATTAATAGGTTTGATACCAGATGGTTTTAATATTAATGGGAACATCTTAGTTAATGGACAGGATTTAACTAGTATTAAGTTAGATTACTCGTCAGTTGCTTACGTGGAGCAGAAAACCTTTATTTTTGATAAACCAGCTATTGATAATTTGACAATGTATAAAGATTATGATAAAAGTCTAGTTCATCAAGTGTTACAGAAGGTAAGCTTAGAAAATATTAATTTAGAGGATAGCATCAAAAATAAGTTGTCTGGGGGACAAGAGAGGAGACTAGATTTTGCTAGGTCTCTACTTGCGAATAAGGAAATTTTACTTTTGGACGAGGTTACATCGTCTCTAGATAAAGAAAATAGATTGCGTATTGAAGAATTAGTGGCCTCAGTGCAGGGGAAAATGGTTATTTGTATTGCTCACGAACCATCAGATAATTTCATCTCAATGTTTGATGAAGTAATAACTCTTGAAGAAGGAATGATTACTTAGATGTAAAAATATCATAATAGACTTAGGAAAAATTTATGAAAAAAGAAATACTACCTCAATATGTTTATAGAGATAAAATGGGTAATAGTGCAGCTTTAAAGGAATATTACTCGATAAAATTTGATAAGGTAGATAGCTACTATGAGTATATTTGGAAAAACATTTTACTTCAAGAAGCAATTTTACTTTGTAATCGAACTCTTTTTATGGAGTTATCAAATTTTTATAAAAAATCAGAGAAAAATAAGAGAAGACTATTACGAACTTTAGAAAATTATTTTATTAGATTTTGTACACGTCCCTCAACATTCTTCACGTTTGGATATGTAGGAGTAGGAGAATTTTCTCATGGTGGGATAGAAGAAAATCTGAAATGTGAATCAAAGAGTGTAGAAAAGATAACAGATATTTCTACAGAGTGGGCTTTTGATTTTTTAAAATTGATTTTGAGAGAACGAGATGTATTAAAAGAACTATTCGTATTTTTAAATCCCAATTTAATAGGAGTCGGAGCAAAGCTGTTAAATCAGAAACTGTATTTTTGCCAATCAGATATACAAAAAATTGTCTTGACGGATTTAAACATTGTTCTTTCAGACATTATTGAGACTTGTAAAACACCTTTAAAAATAAGTTCTCTAGTCAATTTGTTATTAGAGAAGGGATTTGAATTAAATACTATTTATGACTATATACAGCAATTGATAGATAGTGAGATATTATTTTTTGAATGTTTTGAGATATTAACCAGAGACAATAAAATAAACTTGATAGATGATTTTATTAATGGAATAGAATTAATACCTGCAAAATTAAAAAGGCAAATTTCTTGTATAAAATCAAAAATAGAATTATATAATAGTATTCCTCTGGGAGAGGGGAGTCGAATTCTGATAGATTTATATAGTATTATGGACGATATATGTAAGGTAAATACTCCGCTTAATATTTTATGTATTAGTCATCAGAAATTTCAGATAGATTATCAGATAAAGAATGAAATAGAAGAATTTCTTAATATACTATTAACTATTAATTTAAAATATAAGCAAGAGCGCAGTCTGAAAGAATATACAAGAAAATTTTATAATTTGTATGGTAGTAACAATTTAGTGCCTTTAACGGAATTGCTTTCAGTTAAAGGGTTAGGTTCTCCCTCAAACTATTCAACCCCAATTTTGAGTACTTATTTGGGAGAAACTTTAAATATTAATGATGGAACAGATAAATTCCAACATGATTTAGTGAATCAGATTTTGAACACTACCAGTGGTGAAGAGATAAAATTAGAGAATTTAATTGAACAAGAAGGGACGATTAAAGATAGTTTTCCTACTGCAGAAGTAGTTTTCTCAATTTATGAAATTGATAATGGAATTCAATTAAAATGGCATGGAAATCAATATTCAGATAATTTTTTTTCGATTTCTGGGAAATATGTGCCGTGCTTTAAAGAATATTTCAATATACACGAAATGTTAGAAATAGAGAGAAAATTTTATAATGAACTTTTAGTTGGAGTTGATGAGTTTCATAGTAATTTAGTGTTAAATGACATCAAGAGAGAGAATGCTTTAGATAGCTTGATATTAGATTTTCCATTTTTTAAAAATATTGATATTTCAGATGTATATATATACTTAGATGACAAGAATAACTTTCAAGTTTTTTCTAAGAAAACAAATACTCATATGCGTGTTATAAAGAGAAATAGAATTTCTCCAAATCTATTAAATAATCAAACCCGATTTTTATATAGTATTTTTTGCAATCAATTATCGTATTATGATTTCTATAAGGTTTTTTCAATTGAGTATTTACATTATCAAAATAGGATAGTCTATAAAGATATAATTGTATATCCTGAAACATGGAGGCTATCTAAAAATTCTAATTTTGATAAGTTTATAAAAAACTATAATGTTCCGAAATTTGTAAATTTAGTAGAGGGGGACATGGAGTTACTGATAAATTTAGATAAAAAAGGAGATATAGAGAAGGTAAAACAAAAATTAAAGACAGATAAAGTAGTTTTAACAGAGTACTTAGGGGAGTTAAAAAGCTCTAATGAAATAATAGCATTTTCAAAAAATATAGATAATAGTACACAGTGTTTAGAAAAAAACTGTAGTTTGGAGGAAGTACATCTGGTATCTAAAGACTGGTTTAGTTTTCATTTGTATTGTAAAGAGGAATTAACATCGATTTGTGTAGAAGATATTTTAAAGAGGTTCTTAAATTTGATTGATGACGATATTCAATATAGTATAAATTTTGTTCAATATTACTACGATGAATATCATATTCGATTTAGAATTAAAATTTTCGGAACAAATGATACTGATAAAATTAAAGTCTTAATGTTAATGATAAAACTTTTTTCATCTAGTATAGACGACGGACTTCTAACACGGTATGAGATGCTACCGTATCGAATAGATTTTTCACTACTTGGTGGTTCAGATAGTGCTTGGAATATCGAGAAGATATTAACACTAGATTCTCTTTATGTTATTTCTAATTATTCCATTTTGAGAACACTCCCGATACAATATTATGTACTTATACTACAAAGTATTTTTGAATCATTTGAAATAGACAATGCGGAATTAATCAAACATTTTAAGGACATTGAAGTATCAAAAAATTACTCGTTATATAGAAATGTAAAAAAAGAAATCAAAAATATAGATTTAGATGTTTTTCCATTTAGTGAGGAACTTTTCAAAAAATGTAAATATTTAGTCGAACTATTAAATGAAATTGAGAGTAAACGAAAAGTTAATACATCTGAAAAAATAGAAATTGCTAAGAGATATATACATCTATTTTTAAATAAAATTTTTTTCAATAAATTTTATGAGGAGAAAATTTATCAACTATTCTATCTATATTTAATGGATAAAAAATTTATCCAGAAATCTAAAATGTAAGTTTGATTATAAATGATTAAGGAGGAGTAAATGTTTATAAATTTGCCTTATAAAGGACGAACGAAAGTACCAGGATCCGAATGTGGATTTAATAATTTTATTAGAAATAACTATTTAGAGAGAAAGTATTATTTACAAAATAACTTTATAAATGCCTCTGATTATGAAAATAGTGATTTAATATCAGAATTGAAATCAAAAATATCTTCTCGGTATAGTAAAGAGGACATATTTATTTTTGGCGGTGATCATTGTACTACCAGTTTTGTTTTTGATCATATTATTGATACTGAGAAAAGTATCGGAATTATAATATTTGATGCTCATTTAGATAAAGGAGATATATCGGATGGATATTATAATTGGAATGTTCTTAGTTGGATAGAGGATAGTATTGAGAGTGGTATGATAATAGGAACTAGACACGATTATTATAAGGTTCTTACCCCTAGAAAATATAAAGTTTATGATGATATCGCAGTATATGAAAATAAAGAAATTATCCTAGAAAATATAAAAGAATACTTTGAAAAATTTGATACTATTTACATTAGTCTTGATGTCGATGTTCTAAATGTATCGGACTTTCCAGGTGTTAGCTTTCCAATGCCTGGGGGGTTAAGTTTAGTAAATCTTGTATACTTTATCAGACAAATAAAAGAAATCAAAAAAATACATGGAAAAAATATAATTTGGGACTTGGTTGAATATAATCCTCTAGTAGAGTCTACAATTTCTAACATCACCTTACAGCGTATACTAACGGAAATTAATACAGATAATTATACCAAATATGATTGAAAGAATACTGAACAAAATTGAGCAAGATTTTCTGCAATTAGATTTTAAAGAACTATCGAATAATGAAAATTATCCAGAAATATTGTATAATATATTACTTTTTTTGTCTGGTTTATCAGATTCAGAATATATAGATTACATTGATGAACAGTTCTATGAATTTATTTTAAAAGAAATATATCTTAATAAATCAAGATTTAAGTTGTCATTTTATAATGGTATGACCGGTATTGTTTTCTTGTTAGAACATAGTAAGTTGAATAGCGAGTATTCTGATTTATTGAGTCAATATTTCAATAAAACTATAAGCGATACTATGTTGGTGTTACTTCCTTTTTTTAAGGATTCAAAGAAAGAGTATGAATTTTTTGGAGGCTTGTTAGGAATTGTATATTATTATTTACAGAGAAAAACACCAATAAATCATAAGGAATCGTACATTTTAGAAGAAAGTTTAAATAAATTATTAGGGGTTATAAAAAAAGAAATAAATATAGAAAGTTTTGATATTTCGCTTATACATGGAATGGTATCGTTTTTGAAAATATTTCGTAGTTATTTGGAAAAAGAAGAATCTAAAGAAATAAATGAAATATATAATAAAATGATGGATTGTTACTTGAAGCTAGTTATAGACAAAGAAAAATTTGAGGAAATTTTTGGTAAAAAAATGGGATGGTGTAACAGTAGACTTTCTATACTGTTATTACTATATTCACTACCAGTTGAACAAGAGATAAGTAGCTACTTGTATAATGAATTATTAGAGATATTTGATAGCAGTGGAAGTTGGAAATATGATGATTCATATCTTTGCCATGGTTATGCTGGAATGAGCATTATGATGTGTGCATTTAATTACACAGGAAAAAATAGAATTTTTGTAAGAGAGAAGCTTCGTGAAGAATTACAAAATAGTAAAAATTTACTTGGTAATCTAAATCAATCACCGAATATCATTGAAAATTGCTTAGGGGTCATACTGGCTCTTATTAATGATTATTCTAATAAAGTGGAAATTCTTAACAAAATCATGCTAACACTATGAAAACTGAGGCAATCTCGGTTTTTTGTTTATCCCAAACATATAACTGTTTCTTTTATAGTTGCTTATTTTAAAACTAAGCAACTATAACTTACTCTTCAAACCACGTCAGCGTCGTCTTGCCGTACTAAAAGTACTGTCTGCGCCTAGCTTTCTAGTTTGCTCTTTGATTTTTATTGAGTATACCACTATTTTATTCCCCCTTGCAAGGGACTTTGTCTATGTGGAGGGATTTGGCTCCTATGTGGTGCTTGCTTTTCGGTCCTTTCTGAAATATGGTATAATAGCACTAATCAATTTCTAGGAAAATAGATACAGAAAGGGGCTGAAAAATGTCTCATATTATTGAATTGCCAGAGGTGCTGGCAAACCAGATCGCGGCAGGAGAGGTCATTGAACGTCCTGCCAGTGTGGTCAAAGAGTTGGTAGAAAATGCCATTGACGCGGGCTCTAGTCAGATTATCATTGAGATTGAGGAAGCTGGTCTCAAGAAAATCCAAATCACAGATAATGGTCACGGAATTGCCCACGATGAGGTGGAATTGGCCCTGCGTCGTCATGCGACCAGTAAAATAAAAAATCAGGCAGACCTCTTTCGAATTCGGACGCTCGGTTTTCGTGGTGAAGCCTTGCCTTCTATTGCGTCTGTCAGTATCTTGACTCTGTTGACGGCGGTGGATGGTGCGAGTCATGGGACCAAGCTCGTTGCGCGTGGGGGAGAAGTAGAAGAAATCATCCCAGCGACCAGTCCAGTGGGAACCAAGGTTTGTGTGGAGGACCTCTTTTTCAATACGCCTGCCCGTCTTAAGTATATGAAGAGTCAGCAAGCGGAGCTGTCTCATATCATTGATATTGTCAACCGTCTGGGCTTGGCCCATCCTGAGATTTCCTTCAGTTTGATTAGTGATGGCAAGGAAATGACGCGGACAGCAGGAACTGGTCAACTGCGCCAAGCTATCGCAGGAATTTATGGTTTGGCGAGTGCCAAGAAGATGATTGAAATTGAGAATTCTGACCTAGATTTCGAAATTTCAGGTTTTGTATCCTTGCCTGAGTTAACCCGAGCCAACCGCAACTATATCAGCCTCTTCATCAATGGCCGTTATATCAAGAACTTCCTGCTCAATCGTGCTATTCTTGACGGTTATGGCAGCAAGCTCATGGTAGGTCGCTTTCCACTGGCTGTCATTCATATCCATATCGATCCTTATCTAGCGGATGTCAATGTGCATCCGACCAAGCAAGAGGTGCGGATTTCCAAGGAAAAAGAACTGATGACGCTGGTTTCAGAAGCTATTGCAAATAGTCTCAAGGAACAAACCTTGATACCAGATGCCTTGGAAAACCTTGCCAAATCGACCGTGCGCAATCGTGAGAAGGTGGAGCAAACTATTCTCCCACTCAAAGAAAATACGCTCTACTATGAGAAGACTGAGCCTACAAGACCCAGTCAAGCTGAGGTGGCTGATTATCAGGTAGAATTGACTGAGGAAGGACAGGATTTGACTTTATTTGTCAAGGAAACCTTGGACCAATTGACTAAGCCAGCAAAATTGCATTTTGCAGAGAGAAAGCCAGCTAACTATGACCAACTAGACCATCCAGAGTTAGATCTAGCTAGTCTTGATAAGGCTTATGATAAGCTGGAGCGAGAAGAATCATCCAGCTTCCCAGAGTTGGAATTTTTCGGACAGATGCATGGGACTTATCTCTTTGCCCAAGGGAGAGATGGGCTCTATATCATAGACCAGCATGCGGCTCAGGAACGGGTCAAGTATGAGGAATATCGTGAAAGCATTGGCGATGTTGACCAGAGTCAACAACAACTCCTAGTGCCTTACATTTTTGAATTTCCTGCGGATGATGCCCTTCGTCTCAAGGAAAGAATGGCGCTTTTGGAGGAAGTGGGTGTCTTTCTAGCAGAGTACGGAGAAAATCAATTTATCCTGCGTGAACATCCTATTTGGATGGCAGAAGAAGAGATTGAATCAGGCATCTATGAAATGTGTGACATGCTGCTCTTGACCAAGGAAGTTTCTATCAAGAAATACCGAGCAGAGCTGGCTATCATGATGTCCTGCAAGCGGTCCATCAAGGCAAACCATCGTATTGATGACCATTCAGCTAGACAGCTTCTTTATCAGCTTTCTCAATGTGACAATCCCTACAACTGTCCCCACGGGCGTCCTGTTTTAGTGCATTTTACCAAGTCGGATATGGAAAAGATGTTCCGACGTATTCAGGAAAATCACACCAGTCTCCGTGAGTTGGGGAAATATTAAACTAAAAGGAAAACTATGTACGAATATTTAAAAGGAATTATTACCAAAATCACTGCCAAATACATTGTTCTTGAAACCAATGGTATCGGTTATATCCTGCATGTAGCCAATCCCTATGCTTACTCGGGACAGGTCAATCAAGAGGCTCAAATTTATGTGCATCAGGTTGTGCGTGAGGACGGCCATTTGCTTTATGGATTTCGCTCAGAAGACGAAAAGAAGCTCTTTCTCAGTCTGATTTCGGTCTCTGGGATTGGTCCTGTATCAGCTCTTGCTATTATCGCTGCTGATGACAATGCTGGCTTGGTTCAAGCCATCGAAACTAAGAACATCACCTACTTGACCAAGTTCCCTAAAATTGGCAAGAAAACAGCCCAGCAGATGGTGCTAGACTTGGAAGGCAAGGTAGTAGTTGCAGGAGATGATTTTCCTGCCAAGGTGGCAGTGCAAGCTAGTGCTGAAAACCAAGAATTGGAAGAGGCTATGGAAGCCATGTTGGCGCTGGGCTACAAGGCAACCGAACTCAAGAAAATCAAGAAATTCTTTGAAGGAACGACAGATACAGCTGAGAACTATATCAAGTCGGCTCTTAAAATGTTGGTTAAATAGGAGCAGAGCATGACAAAACGTTGTTCGTGGGTCAAGATGACCAATCCGCTCTACATCGCCTATCATGATGAGGAGTGGGGCCAGCCCCTCCATGATGACCAAGCATTGTTTGAGTTGTTGTGTATGGAAACCTATCAGGCAGGCCTGTCTTGGGAAACGGTGCTCAACAAACGCCAAGCTTTCCGAGAAGCCTTTCATGGCTATCAAATTCAAGTAGTCGCAGACATGACCGATACTGAATTGGAAGCCTTGCTGGATAATTCAGCTATCATTCGAAATAGAGCCAAGATTTTCGCGACACGCGCTAACGCCCAAGCCTTTCTACGACTACAGAAAGACTATGGCTCTTTTGATACCTATCTTTGGTCTTTTGTTGAGGGGAAAACGATCGTTAACGATGTTCCCGATTACCGCCAAGCCCCAGCTAAAACACCCTTGTCTGAGAAATTGGCCAAAGATCTCAAAAAACGAGGTTTCAAGTTCACAGGCCCAGTCGCTGTCTTGTCTTTTCTACAGGCTGCAGGACTAGTTGATGACCACGAGAACGATTGTGAGTGGAAAAGCGGTCATTAGTGTGTACAGATAGCTAGCATATCTGAGAATATAGAAAAAAGCTGAGAAATTTTTCCCAGCTTTTTATATATACTATTAGATTTGTTAGAGTGAAGTCAAAAAAGTGATTCCACCTAAAATAACACCAGCTGAATTTGGAATGATTAGTATCCAATCCTTCTTAGGTTCCTTTGTCCATCCATAAATAACCCAGATTAAGCAAGATATAGCAGCTGATAAAGGTTGAAATGGTTGAGCTTTATTTCCCTGTAAATTAGCGATAATTTGAGGTATGTAGGCAATAAATACTATAATTCCAATAAAGGCACCAATAGAACCTACGATTCGATTAATTTTTTGTTTTGTCATATACACCTCCTTCAAAAGGATAACATAGAAATTAGCGAAATGCAATAAATTCAGATACAAATTGTAACGAAAACGAATACAAAAGCACAAAAATAGAAAAACTATTTATTTTTTGTTATAGTCAAATCGAATGACTTGCTCCTTTGCATCTACAGAAGCGTGGACTCCAAAGGGAACAATGGCTCTTGGAGTTGCGTGGCCAACATTTAGATTATAGAGAATCGGGATATTGCTGTCAATAATATCCAATAGTGCCTCTTTATAGTCGCCATAGAAAGTTTCATCCATAGGTTTTCCGACCAGGAGTCCACTGATGACCTCGAATATCCCAGTGTTTTTTAAAGTCCGCAACATCTTTTTGAAGTCTTCTGGTTCAGGCTTTTCTTCGCTTGTCTCTAGCAAGAGGATCTTTCCTTCCCAGTCTGACAAGTCAGGGAAAAGTTTGTATTTTTGGCAGAGCTCCGTGCTGTCTGCGTATCGAGAGTTGTCAAAGATATCGTAGAGGGATTCGAGGCAACCACCGAGGATTTCCCCCTCGAATTGGGCATTTCCTTGCAACAAGTCAAAACCAGTATTTGTATGATTGATACGAGCTGTCCCCAGAGCCTTGGGACTGAAGTCGGTTCGTTCCTCATACCAAACGTGACTAGGGCGGATTTCTGAGATTTTTCCCGTCTCGATCAGTTCTTTAAAGTAGTGAAAGCTATAGGGCAACATCTCCTTGTCCAATTCACAAATGTCTGCTAAAAAGGATTGACCATAAAAGGTCTTGATTCCTAGTTTATGCAACATGAGATGGTTCATGGTCGTATCCGAGAAGCCAAGAAAAATCTTTTGTCGAATAACCTTTTCTAGTTGGCCATTTTCAAAAAGGTAGGGCAACAAACGATAGGTATCATCTCCACCGATGGCGCATAGGATCATGTCGATGCTATCATCAGAAAAGGCTTGCATCAAATCCTCCGCACGGGCTTCAGGATAGTTCTTGATAAAGTCTAAGCCTTTCAACGAATGGGGCAAAAAGATAGGATTGAGTCCCAAATCCTTGAGACGTTGGACACCCAAGTCCACTTCGTGTTTGACAAAGTCTTCTCCGATAATGCCACTAGATAAACTAACAATACCAATAGTAGAAACCATATCTCATCCTCCTAGAAATAGATTGAGCCTATTTTATCACAAAAGATAAGAGAAAGCTATGTGGGATGTCAGAGGAATACTTTTAAATCAAGAAAGTAGTAAAAAAGCAACCGCATCTGCAGTTGCTTTTATCATTCTTCTTAATAGCGTGTTGGTCCTGCACTTGCGCTGCGGATGTTCAAGCGTTTCTTGAGATAGAATCGAAGGGCTAGGAGAACTGCTCCGATAATAGCTAGTGGCAATGGAGCAAGTACTGGGTTAAGGCTAGCTGGTAGGAAGCTTGTTGCAAAGAAGACAAGCAACCAAAGGAACATAGAAACTAGGATAACCAGTACAGATTTCCAGAAAGGTGGACGTTGACTGCGGTCCATATCTGGTCCATAGTATTGGTAAACAAAGTAGTACATCAAGTAGAAGGCAAATCCACCAACCAGTCCAACTAATAGGAGGGTAATCAAACCGTAACCGATAGCTTGATCTGCTGAGAAGAAGGTTGTGAGGGCGCTGACAAGGGCAAAGAGGCTAGTGATGAAAAGAGCTGAGTCCATAATCATGAGTTTTGGATCATCATTTTCTTTTGGATGCTCTTTTTCATATTGTTCCTTGACAGTGAAACTATGAGCCCAATGAGTTGGCGCGCCATAGAGGGAACGAGCAGTCGTACCTTTGGTTTGCTCTTCAAGGATTTGGGGAATGACTTCCTCAAAAATAGTCTTGATTTCAGCGTCTGTTTTTCCATCTTTGATGAATTGTTGGGTAGCGATATGGATAAACTCTTGGTTTTTCTTTGTTAATTTTTGTAGATCAATCTGAGACATAGGAACTCCTCTTAGAACCATTTTTTATGGATGAGATAGAGAGTGAGCGAGACACTCATAGCAAAGGCAATAAAGACGATTAACCAGAAGGCATTTGGCTCACCGTTTAGGGGGATTTCATTATCCTTAAAGTTCATCCCGTAGGCAGAAAAGACCATGGTTGGGATGGACATGACGATAGTCACAAGGGCCAAGGTTTTCATGATGTTGTTCTGGTTGTTGGAAATGATAGAGGCGAAGGTCTCTGTCATAGAGTGCAAGACGTTTCCATAAATGTCTGCCATTTCGATGGCCTGTTGGGTTTCAATCAGGGTATCTTCAAGCAGGTCTTCGTCCTCAAGGTATTTCTTGATATTGCTGGTTGAGCTGGTCAATTTCTTAATCACGCGCTCATTTGTTTTGAGGGAGGCCTTGAAATAGACGATAGTTTTTTCCAATTCCATGAGCTCAATCAATTCTTCATTACGAGTTGATTGATGCAGTTGACTTTCGATTTGTTCACTCTTACGGTCAATCGAACGAAGGGCTGTTAGGTAAAGCTCTGCATTGCGATAGAGAATCTGGAAGATGAAACGCGAACGCATGAAGGTGTAGAAATTACGCAATCGACGGTTGATAAAGACATCGAGGACCGGTAATGGTTCCAAACAAGTAGTGATAATGGTTTCCTCAGTGATGATAATACCAAGCGGGATGGTTACGTAGTAGGTGCGGTTATTTCTTTCCTCTGTGACCGGCACGTCTACGATAATCAGGGTGTACTCGTCTTCAATCGTAATACGAGACATTTCTTCCGCATCGAGCGGTGCTCGAAGGTCGGCAATATCAATATCGAAGGCGTTAGCGATTTCGAGTGATTCATTTTGAGTCGGATTGACGAGATTGATCCAAGTACCCGGTTCAAGCGTATCGATCTCTTTAAATTCAGTTGTTGTAGAGAGAAAAACTTGTTTCATATCCCTTATCCTTTCTCATTTTTCATATTTTTTCACACCGTACTATTATACTATAAAATCGGCCTTTTGGGTAATAGAATCTCACTTTTTTTGGTATAATGGTAAGCAATAATGGACTAGAAAGAACAAAGATGCAAGATAAAATTGTCATTCATGGGGCGCGTGCCCATAATTTAAAAAATATTGATGTGGAGATTCCACGAGACAAGCTGGTTGTAGTGA
Organism: Streptococcus sp. Marseille-Q5855; assembly: GCF_946901985.1. Classification (NCBI taxonomy): domain Bacteria; kingdom Bacillati; phylum Bacillota; class Bacilli; order Lactobacillales; family Streptococcaceae; genus Streptococcus; species Streptococcus sp. Marseille-Q5855. The sequence continues at coordinate 393,421 of NZ_CAMPPR010000006.1, read as the reverse complement.
CCGGCTTGTCAGGCTCAGGAAAATCCAGTCTGGCCTTTGATACCCTCTATGCGGAGGGTCAACGTCGCTATGTAGAGAGTTTGTCAGCCTATGCTCGTCAATTTTTGGGGAACATGGAGAAGCCAGATGTAGATGCCATTGATGGCCTCAGCCCAGCTATTTCTATCGACCAGAAAACGACTAGCAAAAACCCTCGCTCGACGGTGGGAACCACGACTGAAATCAATGACTATCTTCGTCTCCTCTACGCGCGTGTGGGGACGCCTTACTGTATCAACGGGCATGGAGCTATCAAGGCTTCTTCTGTGGAGCAAATCGTTGATAAGGTTTTGGAGTTGCCAGAACGCCAGCGCCTGCAAATCTTAGCCCCAGTTATCCGTAAGAAAAAAGGCCAACATAAGAGTGTCATTGAGAAGGTTCAGAAAGACGGTTATGTTCGTGTCCGTGTGGATGGGGAAGTCTATGATGTGACCGAAGTGCCAGAGTTGTCCAAGAGCAAGCAACATAATATTGATGTCGTGGTTGACCGTATTGTCATCAAGGAGGGCATTCGTAGCCGTCTCTTTGATTCCATTGAGGCTGCCCTTCGTATTGCAGAAGGTTATGTCATTATCGACACGATGGACGATTCTGAGTTGCTCTTCTCTGAACATTATGCCTGCCCAGTTTGTGGATTTACTGTCCCAGAGTTAGAGCCGCGTCTCTTCTCTTTCAATGCTCCCTTTGGCTCTTGTAGTGAGTGTGACGGCTTGGGCATCAAGCTGGAGGTGGATACTGATTTGGTAGTGCCAGATGCCAGTAAAACCTTACGTGAGGGAGCCTTAGCACCTTGGAATCCCATCTCATCCAACTACTATCCAAACATGCTAGAGCAGGCCATGACAGCCTTTGGAGTAGACATGGATAAGCCTTTTGAGGACTTGTCAGAAGAAGATAGGAACTTGATTCTCTATGGATCTGATGGTAAGGAATTCCATTTCCACTATGAGAATGAATTTGGTGGAGTGCGCGATATTGATATTCCTTTTGAGGGAGTTGTCAATAATATCAAGCGTCGCTATCACGAGACAAACAGCGATTACACGCGCACCCAGATGCGCCTCTACATGAATGAGCTGACTTGCGGAACCTGTCACGGTTATCGCCTCAATGACCAGGCCTTGTCTGTCCGTGTGGGCGGCCAGCAAGGGCCACATATCGGAGAAATTTCAGACCTGTCTATCGCGGACCACTTGGACTTGGTAAGCAAGTTGACTCTATCTGAAAATGAAGCCATCATTGCTCGGCCTATTCTCAAGGAAATCAAGGATCGTTTGACCTTCCTTAATAACGTGGGTCTTAACTATCTAACCCTGTCACGTTCGGCAGGAACCCTTTCAGGTGGGGAAAGTCAGCGTATTCGCTTGGCGACCCAGATTGGTTCTAACCTATCAGGTGTCCTTTATATTCTAGACGAGCCGTCAATCGGTCTTCATCAGAGGGATAATGACCGTCTGATTGCCAGCCTCAAAAAGATGCGTGATTTGGGTAATACTCTCATAGTAGTGGAACATGATGAAGATACCATGCGTGAGGCTGATTATCTGATTGACGTTGGCCCTGGTGCCGGTGTTTTTGGTGGGGAGATTGTTGCGGCAGGAACCCCTAAACAGGTTGCTCGCAACAGCAAGTCTATCACAGGCCAGTACTTGTCAGGCAAACGTGCCATTCCAGTACCAGAAGAGCGTCGTGTAGGAAATGGTCGTTTTATCGAGGTGACCGGAGCGCGTGAGAACAACCTGCAAAATATCACTGCTCGCTTTCCATTAGGAAAATTCATCGCAGTGACAGGGGTGTCAGGTTCAGGAAAATCGACCTTAATCAACAGCATCCTCAAAAAAGCTATTGCTCAGAAGCTCAACCGTAATTCAGACAAACCTGGTAAGTTTAAGACTATTACAGGGATTGAGCATGTAGACCGCTTGATTGACATTGACCAGAGCCCTATCGGACGAACGCCGAGATCCAACCCTGCTACCTATACAGGAGTCTTTGACGATATACGTGACCTTTTTGCTCAGACAAACGAAGCCAAGATTCGAGGCTACAAGAAGGGGCGTTTCAGTTTCAACGTCAAGGGTGGTCGTTGTGAAGCCTGCTCAGGTGATGGGATCATCAAGATTGAGATGCACTTCTTGCCAGATGTTTACGTGGCTTGTGAGGTCTGCCACGGAACCCGCTACAACAGTGAAACCCTAGAAGTTCACTACAAGGAAAAAAATATCTCGCAGGTCTTGGATATGACCGTCAACGACGCGGTAGAGTTCTTCCAACACATTCCGAAAATTCAACGCAAACTTCAGACTATCAAGGATGTGGGACTGGGCTATGTGACGCTAGGTCAACCAGCTACCACCCTTTCTGGGGGAGAAGCTCAGCGTATGAAGTTGGCTAGCGAACTTCACAAACGATCGACAGGAAAATCTTTCTACATTCTGGATGAGCCGACGACAGGACTCCATACAGAGGATATCGCTCGCTTGCTTAAAGTCTTGGCTCGCTTTGTAGATGATGGCAATACAGTCCTCGTCATTGAGCACAATCTAGATGTTATTAAGACTGCAGACCATATCATTGACCTAGGCCCAGAAGGTGGTGTCGGTGGTGGAACCATCATCGCAACAGGAACTCCAGAAGAAGTAGCTGCCAACGAAGCCAGCTACACAGGACATTATTTGAAAGGAAAATTAAAACATGAATAAACGTGTACAAGCATTTCTAGATAAAATGCAAGAAAAAGAACTAGATGGCATCATCATCAATAACCTTAAAAACGTCTATTACCTGACTGGTTTTTGGGGCTCAAACGGAACAGTCTTCATCAGCCGTGACCGTCAGGTCTTGGTGACAGACTCTCGCTATATCATTGCAGCCAAGCAAGAAACCAGTGGTTTTGAGATTGTGGCTGATCGTGATGAATTGGCTGTCATTGCAGGAATTGTTAAGGACATGGGCTTGTCTCGAATCGGTTTTGAAGATGAGATTTCAGTGTCTTATTATCACCGTATGCAGGCAACCTTTGAGGGAATTGACTTGCTTCCACAGTCTCAGTTTGTTGAAGGTCTTCGAATGATTAAGGATGAAGCGGAGATTGCAGCTATTCGCAAGGCTTGTTCTATCTCAGACCAAGCTTTCCGCGATGCGCTTGACTTTATTAAGCCAGGAAAGACTGAAATTGAGATTGCCAACTTCCTTGACTTCCGCATGCGTGAGTTGGGAGCATCTGGCTTGTCTTTTGACACTATCTTAGCTAGCGGTATCAACTCTTCTAAACCCCATGCCCATCCTATGCATAAACCGGTGGAGCTGGGAGAAGCTATTACCATGGATTTCGGATGTCTTTATGACCACTATGTCAGCGATATGACACGGACTATCTATCTGGGGCATGTCAGCGACGAGCAGGCAGAGATTTACAATACGGTTCTCAAAGCCAACCAAGCCTTAATCGATCAAGCCAAGGCAGGCTTAGGCTTCCGTGACTTTGATAAAATCCCTCGTGATATTATCATCGAGGCAGGCTATGGCGACTACTTTACTCACGGTATTGGCCACGGTATTGGCCTGGATATCCATGAGGAACCATACTTTAGCCAGACTTCTACAGAAACTATTAAGGCAGGTATGGCCTTGACAGATGAACCAGGTATCTATATCGAAGGCAAATATGGCGTTCGTATCGAGGATGATATCCTGATTACAGAGACAGGTTGTGAATTATTGACCCTTGCTCCAAAAGAGTTGATAGTTATTTAAGAGTTAAACAACTCAAATGATTGACTTTTAAATTTTAAAGGTTTATACTGAAAGACGAAAACGGTAGGTGAGGCTACCATAGGGATACGGATGACTACCGCAAAGCAGTGGAGACACTACTCGTTGGTCAACAGTCCTGGTCGCGAAGGCCAAGACTAAGCTCATTACATTGCCCTATGGAGTTAAAGCTTGAACGAAAAACAGATAATTAGTTTTTTAATCCTGCCATTTTATGGTGGGATTTTCTACTGTTTAAATCAAAGAAAGGAGATAGACGATGCAAATTGACGATCATCCGGAACCGCACATACACAGCCAATCGCTGATTTGTGTCGTTCTGCCCTTATAAAGTGATTGGTCTCTGTGTATGAAACACATCATTCATACAGATAGGAGAAACCAATGAAAACTACAAAAGAAAGATTAGCAACAGCTATTCATACATCTTTAAACGAAACTCTCTCTTTTTATAAGACAAGTCTAACAGGCTTGACTGAGGAGCAGGTGGAGAAAAATCGTGACCTATATGGCGAAAATACCATCACAAAGGGTCAAGAAGACAGTATCCTCAAAAAGATTTACGAATCCATTATCAATCCTTTTACAATCATCTTACTGGTCATCGCCGTGATTTCCTTGGTGACCAATGTCTGGTTGGCAAAACCAGGTCAGGAGGATCCGACGACTTCTATTATCATCGTTGTCCTAGTCCTCATTTCTGGTGGCATACGCTTTGTCCAAGAACTCCGTAGTGATAAGGCTGCGACCAATCTATCAAAAATGATTGTCAACACAGCGACTGTCATTCGTCAAGGAGAAATCCAAGAAGTACCTATCGATGATTTGGTAGTGGGTGACGTGGTTAAATTAAGCGCTGGAGACATGATTCCAGCAGATCTTCTTTTATTTGAGTCGCGCGATTTCTTTGTACAACAGTCTGGCTTGACAGGTGAAAGTGAATCGGTTGAAAAATTGGCCTTGACCAAGGCAACAGTTCAACAATCTGATAGTCTGCTAGAAGCAGAAGCGCTCGCCTTTATGGGAACCAATGTCTTGTCTGGTAGTGCCAAGGCCGTGGTTTTAGCAGTTGGTGATGATACCATGATGGGGGCCATTGAGCAGACTTTGAACACCTATGATGAGCCTACTTCGTTTGAACGGGAGATGAATAGTATTTCGTGGCTCTTGATTCGTTTGATGCTGGTCATGGTGCCCATCGTTTTCTTGTCCAATGGTTTAACAGATGGTGACTGGCTGGAAGCTGGCGTATTTGCTTTGAGTGTTGGTGTTGGATTGACACCTGAGATGCTTCCTATGATTATCACGGCCAGTCTAGCAAAAGGCTCCATCATTATGGCCAAGGAAAAAGTGGTTATCAAGAAACTCAATGCCATACAGGACTTAGGGGCGATTGATATTTTGTGTACAGATAAGACAGGAACTCTAACCCAAGACGAAATTGTCCTTGAATATCCCTTGGACATCCATGGACGCTTGGATTTGACCGTCTTGAGACGAGCTTATCTTAATTCTTATTTTCAAACGGGCTTGAAAAATTTGATGGACAGAGCCATCATCAAACGGACTGAAAAGGAAGCCAAAGAACACACCCTCTTACAAAATCTGGCTCAAACTTTTCAAAAAATAGATGAGCTTCCCTTTGATTTTGAACGTAGACGGATGAGTGTTATCGTTAAGGATGAACACGAAGTTGTTAGTTTGGTAACCAAGGGTGCCCTAGAGGAAATGTTGACGATTTCCAGTTATGCGGAATACCAAGGAGTGATTACTCCCTTGACAGATGTTATTAGAGAAGAAATTTTAGCAGAAGTCAGACAACTAAATCAACAAGGTTTGCGTGTCTTGGGAGTGGCCTATAAGTCAGGTTTGAGGGAAGGTCATGCCTATACAGTTGATGACGAAGGGGATATGATTCTAACTGGTTATTTAGCCTTCCTAGATCCTCCTAAACCATCTGCAGCACCAGCAATTAAGGCTCTGTTAGAACATGGAGTTCAAACAAAAATTTTGACGGGAGACAACGAAAAAGTTACTCAAGCAGTCTGTGAAAAGGTTGGTTTGGATATCAATCAGATACTGTTAGGATCTGAAATTGATCAGATGAGTGATCAAGAATTGACCCAAGCAGTAGAGGAGGTAACAGTATTTGCCAAACTTTCTCCTGACCAAAAAGCGAGGATTATTTTGCAATTTAAGGCCAATGGTCATGCTGTCGGTTATATGGGAGATGGGATCAATGATGCTCCTTCTATGAAAGTTGCAGATGTGGGGATTTCTGTTGATACAGCAGTAGATATTGCCAAAGAAACAGCTGATGTTATCCTACTTGATAAGGAACTCATGGTGCTTGAAAAAGGACTTGTTGAAGGGCGTAAGGTCTATGCCAATATGACTAAATATATCAAAATGACAGTGAGTTCTAATTTTGGAAATATCTTATCCCTATTGGTCTCTGGAATCTTTTTGCCATTTTTACCAATGGCACCAGTCCATTTGATTATCCTAAATCTAGTCTATGATTTGTCTTGTATTGCCTTGCCTTTTGACAAGGTGGATAAAGATTTTTTGAGAAATCCGCATACCTGGGAAGCCAAGTCCATCACACGTTTCATGATTTGGATGGGGCCTATCTCTTCTGCCTTTGATATTTTGACCTTTATTTTGCTCTATTTTATCATTGTACCCATGACGACAGGTCAAGCCTATGTCCATGGAGCGGAGTCTGCCGTAGGATTTATTGTCTTGTTTCAGACAGGTTGGTTTATCGAGTCCATGTGGTCACAGACCATGGTTATCCATATGCTGCGTTCAGCCAAAATTCCCTTTTTACAAAGTCGTCCAGCTTGGCTAGTCCTTGTGACAACCTTATTGGCTGCAGCCTTTGTGACCTTCCTTCCCTACAGTCCACTAGCTAGCCTTCTCCATCTAACTCCTTTAAAATCGATTTATTTCATCTTTTTACTTTTCATCATTATTTTGTATATGATTAGCGTGACAATTGTGAAAAAAATCTATATCAAGAAATATAAAGAATGGCTGTAAATTTCATTTTGTCAAGAAAAAAGTACGAAAATGACGAAAAAAGTCAAAAAAATTTAAAAATAGGTCGCAAGTCGGATGTTTTTTATGGTATAATAGACTAAACTGATAGTAACATGTAGCGAAAGGGGTAGGTACATGATTAAAATTTATACAGTCTCAAGTTGTACTAGCTGTAAAAAAGCAAAAACCTGGCTCAATGCCCACCAGTTAAGTTATAAAGAACAAAACCTTGGTAAAGAAGGAATTACGAGAGAAGAATTACTGGATATTCTAACCAAAACAGATAACGGAATAGCCAGCATTGTTTCATCTAAAAATCGCTATGCCAAAGCCCTTGGAGTGGATATTGAAGATTTGAGCGTCAATGAAGTCCTCAATCTGATTATGGAAACACCGAGAATTTTAAAGAGCCCAATCCTTGTAGATGAAAAACGCCTGCAAGTTGGCTATAAGGAAGATGATATTCGTGCCTTCCTACCACGCTCTGTCCGTAATGTAGAAAATGCAGAAGCACGTTTGCGTGCAGCTCTATAAACATCAAGGCTGGGAGCAATTCCCAGTCTTATTCTATTTTAATTTCAAAAAGAAAGAAGAGAGAAATGAAAAAAATTGTTCTTGTTAGTCTAGCTTTCCTTTTTGTCCTGGTTGGTTGCGGACAGAAAAAAGAAACTGGAACAGCTACAAAAACAGAAAAGGATACGCTTCAGTCGGCATTGCCAGTTATTGAAAATGCCGAGAAGAATACAGTTGTGACCAAGACTTTGGTCTTGCCCAAGTCAGATGATGGTAGCCAGCAAACCCAAACCATTACTTATAAAGACAAGACTTTTTTGAACCTAACCATTCAACAAAAGCGTCCAGTCTCAGATGAGTTGAAGACTTATATTGACCAACATGGAGTGGAAGAAACCCAAAAAGCTCTTCTCGAGGCGGAAGAGAAAGACGAATCCATCGTAGAAGCTCGTAAATTAGCAGGCTTTAAGCTTGAAACAAAATTATTGAGCGCAACAGAACTTCAAACAACGACTAGTTTTGATTTTCAAGTTCTGGATGTCAAGAAAGCTTCTCAGTTAGAATATTTGAAGAACATTGGTTTAGAAAATCTCTTGAAGAATGAACCAAGCAAATATATTTCAGACAGATTGGCAAATGGCGCGACAGAACAGTAGAAAATCCAAATAAATAGACTGCCTGAATTGTAGAACGTAAGGAATTATGCTATAATGGTACTATTCTAAGGAAAGAGGGTGTTAGAATGGGATTTACTGAAGAAACAGTACGTTTTAAATTGGACGATTCCAATAAAAAAGAAATTAGCGAAACTTTGACTGATGTCTATGCTTCGTTGAACGATAAGGGCTACAACCCAATTAACCAAATCGTAGGTTACGTATTGAGTGGAGACCCTGCCTACGTTCCTCGTTATAATAATGCACGAAATCAAATCCGTAAGTATGAGCGTGATGAAATCGTTGAGGAATTGGTTCGCTACTACCTCAAAGGACAAGGAGTCGATCTATAACCTATGAGAATTATGGGATTGGACGTCGGTTCAAAAACGGTAGGGGTGGCGATTAGCGATCCGCTCGGTTTTACAGCTCAAGGACTTGAAATCATCCAAATCAATGAGGAGCAAGGTCAATTTGGTTTTGACCGCGTTAAAGAGTTGGTTGATACTTACAAGGTGGAACGATTTGTAGTGGGCTTGCCTAAAAACATGAACAATACAAGCGGACCGCGCGTGGAAGCTAGTCAAGCCTACGGAGCGAAGCTAGAAGAGCTTTTTGGTTTACCAGTAGATTATCAGGATGAACGCTTGACAACAGTTGCCGCAGAGCGCATGTTGATTGAACAAGCAGATATCAGTCGCAATAAGCGCAAGAAAGTCATTGATAAGTTAGCAGCTCAGCTGATTTTACAAAATTATTTAGATAGAAAATTTTAATATAAGGAGAGGCTATGTCACACGATCATAACCACGAACACGAAGAACGTGAACTAATCACACTAGTAGATGAGCAAGGAAATGAAACCTTGTTTGAAATCCTTTTGACGATTGATGGAAAAGAAGAATTTGGTAAAAACTATGTTCTTCTAGTACCAGTTAACGCAGAAGAAGACGAAGACGGACAAGTTGAAATCCAAGCTTACTCATTCATCGAAAACGAAGATGGAACAGAAGGCGAATTGCAACCAATCCCAGAAGACTCAGAAGACGAATGGAACATGATTGAAGAAGTCTTTAATAGTTTTATGGAGGAGTGATACAGTCTGGGAGACTGTATCAGCCCAACTCCCAGAAATTGGGAAGAGTTGGAATGTTCAGTGAACATTTTTACCCCAGTTCCTTTAAATAAGAGAGAACTGGTAAGTCCGGGGGACGTTTTTAGCCCTGCGCTAGAAATTAGAAACGCAGGTAGTCTGGGAGACTGTATCACCCCAACTCCTATAAATTAGAAGAGTTGAAACATCTGGGGAGAATTTTTACCCCAGATTAATATTCATAGGAGCTAGTTATTAGCTAACCAGGTAAGAGGTTGGGACGAAAATCCTGACCTCATTTTTTTGTTATCTACGGAATTTCACTAGATAATTGATTAGACTTTTGTCAAGGAGATATGTATGTTTGAAGTAGAAGAATGGCTTCATAGTCGGATTGGTTTGAATTTTCGATCAGGTTTGGGCCGAATGCAGCAAGCAGTGGATTTGTTAGGAAATCCTGAGCAGTCTTACCCTATTATCCACGTAACAGGGACTAATGGGAAAGGATCTACCATTGCTTTTATGAGGGAGTTATTTATGGGGCATGGCAAAAAAGTTGCGACCTTTACCTCCCCTCATATCGTCTCTATCAATGATCGAATCTGCATTAATGGGCAACCTATAGCAGACACAGACTTCATCCGTTTGGCCGAGCAGGTCAAGGAGATGGAGAAAACGCTTCTGCAAACCCATGATCAGTTGTCCTTTTTTGAATTGCTGACCTTGATTGCTTTTCTTTATTTTAGAGAGCAAGAAGTGGACTTGGTTTTACTAGAAGTGGGAATTGGTGGCTTGCTTGACACGACCAATGTGGTAACTGGAGAGATTGCCGTCATCACCTCCATCGGACTTGACCATCAGGAGACTCTGGGTGATAGTCTAGAAGAAATTGCAGAGCAGAAAGCTGGTATTTTCAAGGCTGGTAAAAAGGCAGTGATTGCGAAATTGCCTCCAGAAGCTAGACTTGTCTGTCAGAAAAAAGCCGAATCTTTAGCTGTTGACCTTTATCAGGCAGGCCAGGAATTTTCAATGCTGAATGGCGATTTTTCAAGTTCTTTGGGAACTTTTTCGCAGTTGAACATAGGCTTAGAAGGAGTCTATCAGCATGAAAATGCGGCCTTGGCGTTGCAAACGTTTCTTCTTTTTATGGGAAAAAGAAAGGAAGCTGTTGATGAGCAGGTTGTAAGACAGGCTTTGGAGAAGACCCATTGGGCTGGGCGTTTGGAGCGTATTCGTCCGCAGATATACTTGGATGGTGCTCATAACCTCCCTGCCTTGACTCGCTTGATTGAGTTTATCAAAGAAAAAGAGCAGGAAAGATATCGTCCTCAAATCCTCTTTGGAGCCTTGAAACGGAAGAATTATCAAGGGATGTTGGATTATCTGACTGAAAATTTACCTCAGGTGGAACTCAAGGTAACTGGTTTTGACTATCATGGGGCTTTGGACGAAAGGGATGTGACAGGTTACGATATAGTTTCTTCTTACCGAGAATTTATCAGCAGTTTCGAAGAAAAAGCCGATGCTCAGGACTTGTTATTCATTACAGGGTCTCTCTATTTTATCTCAGAAGTACGGGGCTACCTGCTGGACCATGAGCAGATAAATTGACCTCTTCTTTTGCCTTTGTTATACTAGATAAATTGCTGGCTAAGGAAAATCTATTTTTCTAGCATGGCAAGAGAAAGGACATTTATTATGACATTCAAAACAGCAGCACTTTCTATTGTTTCTTTAGCGAGTGTATCTTTGCTAGTTGCTTGTTCCCAAAGAACACAACCAGTTCAACAGCCTGTGGCTCAGCAGCAGGTCCAACAGCCTGCTCAACAACCTGCTCAACAGAATACCAATACTGCAAATGCAGGAGGTAACCAAAATCAAGCGGCTCCAGTACAAAACCAACCTGTTGCTCAACCGACCGATATTGATGGGACTTATACTGGTCAGGATGACGGAGACCGTATCACTTTAGTGGTCACTGGAACGACTGGTACATGGACTGAGCTCGAATCTGACGGGGATCAGAAAGTCAAACAGGTCACATTTGATGCAGCAAATCAACGCATGATTATTGGCGATGATGTCAAAATTTACACTGTAAACGGTAATCAAATCGTCGTAGACGATATGGATAGAGACCCATCGGACCAAATCGTTTTAACTAAATAAGACTATGCAAGTAGGAAGGGCTGGATTTTTCAGCCTTTTTACTTTTGCTTAGAAAATAATCATAAATACTTGCCTTCTATCGAATACCTGGGTTATACTAGTATCAATTACTTGTTTTTAGCATTCAAAATATCAAGGAGGGGATATGAAATATAGAAAATTTCAATTATTGATGTCCAAGTATGGCTTTAGTCTTTCGATTATGCTACTTGAACTTTGTCTGGTTTTTGGTCTCTTTCTTTATTTAGGACGCATGGCTCCCATTTTATGGATTACTGTCCTCATTCTATTGAGTATCATCACAATCATTTCGATAGTCAACCGTAATACGACTCCTGAGAATAAGGTAACCTGGTTGTTAGTAGCCTTTGTACCAGTATTTGGGCCTTTGCTCTATCTGATGTTTGGTGAGAGGCGATTGTCCAAAAAAGAAATCAAACAACTGAAGAAGCTAGGCTCCATGCATTTCCAAGAAGCAAATAGCCAGTTACTAAAAGAGGAATTAAAAGAAAGTGATAAGGCGGCATATGGCGTCATCAAGTCCTTATTGAGTATGGATACCAATGCTGACATCTATGATCAAACTGCCTCTACATTTTTTCCTAACGGAGAAGCTATGTGGAAAAAGATGGTAGAAGATCTCAAAAAGGCTGAGAAATTTATCTTCTTGGAATATTACATTATAGAAGAAGGTTTGATGTGGAATCGTATTTTAGAAATCTTGGAGCAAAAAGTTGCTCAAGGCATTGAAGTTAAACTGCTCTATGATGATATTGGCTGTATGGCTACTTTAACAGGAGATTATGCACATCGACTTCGTCAGCTGGGTATCGAGGCCCACAAATTCAATAAAGTTATTCCTCGTTTGACAGTGGCCTATAATAACAGAGATCATAGAAAAATATTGATTGTTGATGGTCAGATAGCCTATACTGGTGGGGTCAATCTGGCAGATGAGTACATTAACCACGTCGAGAGATTTGGTTATTGGAAGGATAGTGGAATTCGCTTAGACGGACTAGCAGTAAAAGCCCTGACACGCTTGTTTTTAACCACTTGGTACATCAATCGAGGAGAGATTAGTGATTTTGATCAATATCATTTAGAAAATCATTCTATCCCAAGTGACGGTTTAACCATTCCATACGGAAGTGGACCCAAGCCAATTTTTCGAACGCAGGTAGGGAAAAAGGTTTATCAGAGTTTGATCAATCAAGCAACTGAATCGGTTTATATTACGACACCTTATTTGATCATAGACTATGATTTAACGGAGACAATCAAAAATGCTGCTATGAGAGGGGTCGATGTTCGAATTATCACTCCTTACATACCAGATAAGAAGTTCATTCAGTTAGTCACAAGAGGGGCTTATCCAGACCTTCTTTCTGCTGGAGTTCGGATTTATGAGTATAGTCCAGGTTTTATTCATAGTAAGCAGATGTTGGTAGACGAAGATTTTGCGGTGGTGGGGACAATCAATCTCGACTACCGAAGCTTGGTACACCATTATGAAAATGCAGTCTTACTCTATAAAACTCCTTCTATAATGGAAATAGCCCGAGATTTTCAAAATATATTTGCAGATTCTCAGGAAGTCTATCCTCATTCTATCAAAACGAGCTGGTATCAAAAACTTGTAAAAGAAATCGCCCAGTTATTCGCTCCAATCTTATAAGAAATCTAGGACTGAGGACACAAACCAGTCCTATTTTTCTTGCCTTTTACGAATAAGAAGATGTAGGAGGGACGATGCTGACTCAGAAAGAATTGGATTATATCGTGTCATTTAAACAGACACATTTACACCGCTTTCGGGAAATTGAAACCTTTGTGAAACTATGCAAAAAATCACTCAAACAGCCATCGCAAGCTGACAATCCTAGGACTTTTTGATATACTAAGACAGATAAATTGAATAGGAGAAACGATATGAGTGTGTATGGTAGAGTAGAAGAAGTTCATCAGGAGAATCGTGAACCTCTAGAATACCAAATCGAACAAGAATCGCATCATCGTGAATCAAGTCGTCTTCCTTTGGTAAAAATTTTACTATGGAGTACGCTTGTAACGGGGATAACTCTAGGAGTACCGCTATTACTCGATTTAATGAGTGCACAAGAAGTGCAGGATTTTTATACAGGTTGGGCGCTTCATCAGACAGGGAAAATTTACAGCGACTATTATGGAAGTCAAGGTTTGCTTTATTATTTGCTGACTTATGTGACCCAGGGCGGATTTTTCTTTGCCATTTTTGAGTGGTTAGCCTTGGTAGCAGGAGGATTTTTCCTCTTTCAATCGGCAGACACCTTGACAGAGCAAGGAGACCAGGCTGGACAAGTGGTGACTATTTTTTACATGCTAGTTACAGGTCTTGCTTTTGGTGGAGGTTATGCGACTCTTTTAGCGCTTCCTTTCTTATTCGCGGCCTTTAGTTTAGTTGCGGCTTACCTAAGCAATCCAAGCCATGACAAGGGATTTGTACGGATTGGGCTGGCTTTGGCAGGCGGATTTTTCTTTGCTCCCTTGTCATCGTTCCTGTTTATTGCTGTAGTGAGTTTAGGCTTGTTGGTCTTTAACCTTGGGCATAGACGCTTTGCGCATGGGTTTTATCAGTTTCTTGCAGTGGCTTTAGGTTTTTCACTTGTCTTTTATCCAACTGCCTACTATAGTGTTGCAACAGGAAGTTTTGGGGATGCCATTAGTGGTATTCGTTATCCTATTGACAGTATTCGCTTTGATTTCACTTCTAAAATTTTAGAGAATATGGCTTTTTATGGCTTGTTGTCCCTTGGTTTGGGATTTGTGGTTTGTATCTTTTTAGGTCTCTTTCAATCCAAACCCTCTAAACTATACGTCATTTCGGTTCCTGCAAGTCTTGTGACAATTTTAGGTTTGATTTTGCTTTTCTTTTCACAAGAGCCTCTGCACGCTTCTTATTTGATGGTCGTCTTCCCTGTTTTCCTACTTTTATTGGTAACCAATATTAAGAGTCAACAGAGGGGGCGTAGTGTTAGACGAAGACGAAGAGAAACGCCAGTTAGTCTATGGAGTCGTTTCTTCAAAGGAAATCTATATCTGCCAGTTTTAGGGCTTGTCTATCTTTTGTCTGTTCCTTTTTTGATGAAGTTTGTCCTTTATCCGGTACCTTATCAAGAACGTAATCGTCTTGCTGATTTGGTAAAAGAGGAGACGAATACGGAAGATGCTATCTATGCATGGGATGGTACTGCAACTCTTTATCGTAAGAGTGATCGCTTGTCGCCATCGGCTATTTTGTCCCCGTTGCACTATACAGCAACTGAGGAAAATCGGAATAAGCTACTCAATGACTTGAAAGAAAAACAACCCAAGGTGATTGTGGTGAATGATAAGGTAGCAGTCTGGTCTGAAGTGGAAACAATCTTGAAAGAAAATTACCAACAAGTAAAGACGGATTACTCAGAGTTTAAAGTCTATAAAATTAAATAGCTAAATCAATATCTTGTGTATTTTTAAAAATTTTATGATTTTTAACACAAGATATTGATTTTTCTTTTTAGAGTGGTATAATACTTTTTAGAAAGAACATTTTAGAAAAGAGCATGCATATGATTGCACTAGAAGAAAAAATTACAATTTTGCCAACTCTCTTCGTCGAGAAACGAGATGGGAGACGTGTTGTATTTGATGTGGATAAGATTGACAAGGCTCTCCACAAGGCGGCAGACAAGGTTATGGATGTGACACCCTTGGTTGAAAAACGCCTCAATGCTCTGACTGAGCGAATTGTCACAGAAATTCATAGTCGCTTTCCACAGGGGGTTAAGATTTACGAAATTCAAAATATCGTAGAACATGAACTGCTTGAAGCCAAAGAATATGCGCTGGCTGAGGAGTATATTACTTATCGGACACAGAGGGATTTTGAGCGTTCAAAAGCGACGGATATCAACTTTAGTATCCATAAACTTCTCAACAAAGACCAGGCAGTTGTCAATGAAAATGCAAATAAAGACAGCGATGTCTTTAATACCCAGCGTGATTTGACAGCAGGCATTGTTGGGAAGTCGATTGGACTGCAAATGCTTCCCAAGCACGTAGCCAATGCCCACCAAAAGGGAGATATCCACTATCACGATTTGGACTACAGTCCCTATACACCGATGACCAACTGCTGTTTGATTGATTTCAAGGGGATGTTGGAAAATGGTTTTAAGATTGGAAATGCAGAGGTAGAAAGTCCCAAGTCTATCCAGACTGCAACAGCTCAGATTTCCCAAATCATCGCCAACGTGGCTTCTAGCCAGTACGGTGGTTGTTCAGCTGACCGTATCGATGAAGTCTTGGCGCCTTATGTAGAGAAGAACTATCAAAAACATCTCAAAGATGCAGAAGAGTGGGTCTTGCCTGAAAAACGGGAAGATTACGCTTGGAAGAAAACGCAAAAGGACATCTACGATGCCATGCAATCTCTTGAGTATGAAATCAACACCCTCTTCACTTCAAATGGACAAACACCTTTTACTTCGCTCGGTTTTGGTTTAGGAACTAGCCGTTTCGAACGGGAAATTCAAAAAGCTATTTTAAACATTCGCATCAAGGGGCTTGGTTCGGAACACCGCACAGCCATCTTCCCTAAACTTATCTTCACGCTTAAAAGAGGACTTAACTTGGAAGAAGGGACTCCCAACTACGACATTAAGCAGTTGGCTCTTGAGTGTGCAACCAAACGGATGTATCCAGACGTTTTATCTTACGATAAGATTGTTGACTTGACAGGATCCTTCAAGGTTCCTATGGGCTGCCGTTCTTTCCTTCAAGGATGGAAGGATGAGAATGGTATAGAAGTTAATTCAGGTCGCATGAATCTGGGTGTTGTGACGGTTAACCTGCCTCGTATTGCTCTCGAGTCTGAAGGTGATATGACCAAGTTCTGGGAAATCTTCAACGAGCGGATGAATATCGCAGAAGATGCTCTGGTTTACCGTGTCGAACGAACCAAGGAAGCGACACCAGCCAATGCTCCTATCCTCTATCAATACGGTGCTTTTGGCCATCGTCTAGGTAAAGAAGAAAGTGTTGACCAGCTCTTTAAGAATCGTCGGGCAACCGTTTCGCTGGGCTACATCGGTTTGTACGAGGTAGCGACAGTTTTCTTTGGAAATAGCTGGGAACACAATCCAGACGCCAAGGAATTCACGCTGGATATCATTCGCGATATGAAACGCCGTGTAGAAGAGTGGTCTGACCAATATGGCTATCATTTCTCTATCTACTCAACACCATCTGAAAGTTTGACAGATCGTTTCTGCCGACTAGATACAGACAAGTTTGGCTCTATTCCTGATATTACAGACAAGGAATACTACACCAATTCTTTCCACTACGATGTTCGTAAAAATCCAACACCGTTTGAAAAATTGGATTTTGAAAAAGTCTATCCAGAAGCAGGTGCATCAGGTGGTTTCATCCATTATTGTGAGTATCCAGTCCTTCAACAAAATCCAAAGGCCTTGGAAGCTGTCTGGGATTATGCCTATGACCGTGTGGGTTATCTGGGGACTAATACTCCAATTGACCGTTGCTACAAGTGTGACTTTGAAGGGGATTTTGAACCAACTGAGAGAGGATTTGCTTGTCCAAACTGTGGCAATAGCGACCCTAAAACCGTAGATGTGGTCAAACGAACTTGTGGCTACCTAGGCAATCCTCAAGCGCGTCCGATGGTTAATGGACGTCACAAGGAAATCGCTGCGCGTGTCAAACACATGAATGGCTCAACGATTAAAATAGCTGGTCATCAAGTAACAAATTAGAAAGAAATGAGATGGGAAAATATCAATTAGACGATAAGGGGCGCGCACAAGTGACCCGTTATCACGAGAAACACTCTAAAGGTGGAGCTGGTAAGAAAGAACGTTTGCTCAGCCTCAGAGAACAATTTTTAAACAAGAACAAGAAAAAATAAAAGTGAGAGTCAGCTCTCGCTTTTCTCATAGTGGGAGGTAAGGATGGAACTACGCAGACCAAGATTAGCAGATAAGGTAGCTGTTTTAGACATGATGGCAGAGTTTGAAAAGAGCCAATCAGCCCATGATGGAGGATTTTGGGATACAGAGAACTTTGTGTATGAAGAGTGGTTGGAAACAAATATGCAAAAAGAAATGGGAATAAACTTGCCTGAAAATCGTGTTCCTTCTATTCAATTTGTATCATTTGATGATGTAGGTCGTGCTCTAGGATTTTTGAATCTGCGATTGAGACTGAATGAGGAGTTATTGAATTATGCTGGCCACATTGGCTACTCCATTCGTCCATCAGAAAGAGGTAAAGGTTATGCTAAAGAGACTCTCCGTCAGGGCTTGCAAGTTGCTAAGGAAAAGAACATCAAGAGAACTCTTGTGACCTGTAGCGTGAATAATCCTGCTAGCAGAGCAGTCATTTTAGCAAATGGAGGAATTCTTGAAGATGTTCGTAATGGAGTCGAGCGTTATTGGATAGAGGTAGCGAATGAATAATCCAAAACCACAAGAATGGAAAAGTGAGGAGCTAAGTCAAGGGCGTATCATTGACTACAAGGCCTTTAACTTTGTAGATGGAGAAGGAGTGCGCAACTCTCTCTATGTATCAGGCTGTATGTTTCACTGCGAGGGATGTTATAATGTTGCGACTTGGTCTTTCAATGCTGGCATTCCCTATACAGCAGAATTAGAAGAGCAGATCATGGCAGATCTTGCTCAGCCCTATGTTCAAGGCTTGACTTTGTTGGGAGGAGAGCCTTTTCTCAATACGGGGATTCTCTTGCCACTTGTTAAACGTATCCGGAAGGAATTGCCAGATAAGGATATCTGGTCCTGGACGGGCTATACATGGGAAGAAATGATGTTGGAGACACAAGATAAACTGGAACTCTTGTCACTGATTGACATTCTTGTCGATGGACGATATGATCGAACTAAGAGGAATCTCATGCTCCAATTTCGAGGTTCTTTCAATCAACGAATTATCGATGTTCAAAAATCCCTCAAAAGTGGGCAAGTAGTGATTTGGGACAAACTTAATGACGGAAAAGAAAGCTATGAACAGGTGAAGAGAGAATGAAGAAAAAAGACCTGATAAAACAACTGGTTTCAGAGATAGAAGCTGGAAAAGTTAGGACACTGGGGATATACGGTCATGGGGCTTCGGGTAAATCAACCTTTGCCCAGGAATTGTACCAATCTTTAGATTCTACTACAGTGAATTTGCTAGAAACAGATCCTTATATCACTTCAGAACGTCATCTGGTAGTACCAAAGCAAGCACCAGATCAAAAGGTGACAGCTTGTCTGCCAGTGGCGCATGAATTGGCGAGTTTGCGGAGAGATATCCTTGCCTTGCAGGCAGGTATGGATATCTTAACAATTGAAGAACCTTGGAAAGCTAGTGAGATCTTGCCTGGAGCAAAACCGATTTTGATTGTCGAAGGGATGTCTGTAGGCTTTTTACCCAAGGAACTCTTTGACAAAACCATCTGTTTCTACACGGATGAGGAGACCGAATTAAAGCGGCGTCTAGCTCGAGATACGACTGTGAGAAATCGTGATGCATCCTTTATATTGGCTAGTCATCAGATGAGACGGGAGCAGTATCTGCGATATTATAAAGAAACGGAGTCTAAGGCGAATATCTTAGTGGACCAATCAGAAGGTAAATTTGAGGTCAAGAGAACTCAATTTATTATATAGAAGAAAATCCCTAATTTTAGAAAGAAAAAATAAAAAAACAGTTTCATCGTAAAAAAACGAAAAAACAGCAACAAATCCCTTGCAATCGCAGGGGCTTTGTGTTATTCTATTATGGTGCTGTAAATTACAGCCTTAGCTTTGATGCAAGAGGTTGCGACACGCTCGGTTGCATTGCCACGCAACACCGCGTCGGTTTTCTTGTGGAGCTAGCCTATTATCTTAAATAGACGAAAAGGAGAAAAAGATGGCAAACAAAAAAATCCGTATCCGTTTGAAAGCTTACGAACACCGTACGCTTGACACAGCGGCTGCAAAAATCGTAGAATCAGCTACTCGTACAGGCGCACAAGTTGCGGGTCCAATCCCACTTCCAACTGAACGTAGCCTCTACACAATCATTCGTGCGACTCACAAATACAAAGACTCTCGCGAACAATTTGAAATGCGTACACACAAACGTTTGATCGATATCGTTAACCCAACTCAAAAAACAGTTGATGCCTTGATGAAATTGGATCTTCCAAGTGGTGTAAACGTAGAAATCAAACTTTAATCTAAAATATAAAAGAGCAGAGGCTGGTGTTTCAATCTAATTGAACACGGGCTAAACTCGGTGTGAAAAAGATAAACTTCCTCGTGTCTGCCAGACACTGCGTCAGTTTCCTATCTTCACTTTGAGTTTGACGCCCTTTGTATCTTAGACTTGAGCATAAAAAACGCTCGTTAAAAACTTTTTGAATAAAAAATATAGAAAAGGAACTATTTTCTCATGACAAAAGGAATCTTAGGGAAAAAAGTGGGAATGACTCAAATCTTCACTGAAGCTGGCGAATTGATCCCTGTAACAGTTATTGAAGCAACTCCAAACGTTGTTCTTCAAGTTAAAACTGTTGAAACAGACGGATACAACGCTATCCAAGTTGGTTTCGATGACAAACGCGAAGTATTGAGCAACAAACCTGCTAAAGGACATGTAGCAAAAGCTAACACGGCTCCTAAGCGCTTCATTCGTGAATTCAAAAACGTTGAAGGCTTGGAAGTTGGTGCTGAAATCACAGTTGAAACATTCGCAGCTGGAGACGTTGTTGACGTAACTGGTACTTCTAAAGGTAAAGGTTTCCAAGGTGTTATCAAACGCCACGGACAATCACGTGGACCAATGGCTCACGGTTCTCGTTACCACCGTCGTCCAGGTTCTATGGGACCTGTTGCACCTAACCGCGTATTCAAAGGTAAAAACCTTGCAGGACGTATGGGTGGCGACCGCGTAACAATTCAAAACCTTGAAGTTGTACAAGTTGTTCCAGAAAAGAACGTTATCCTTATCAAAGGTAACGTACCAGGTGCTAAGAAATCTCTTATCACTATCAAATCAGCAGTTAAAGCTGGTAAATAATAAGGAAAGGGGAATACAGTCAAAATGGCAAATGTAACATTATTCGACCAAACTGGTAAACAAGCGGGCGAAGTTGTTCTTAACGATGCAATCTTTGGTATCGAACCAAACCAATCTGTTGTGTTTGATGTGATCATCAGCCAACGTGCTAGCCTTCGTCAAGGAACTCACGCAGTTAAAAACCGCTCAGCTGTTTCAGGTGGTGGACGCAAACCATGGCGTCAAAAAGGAACTGGACGTGCTCGTCAAGGTTCTATCCGCTCTCCACAATGGCGTGGTGGTGGAATCGTCTTCGGACCAACTCCACGTTCATACGGCTACAAACTTCCACAAAAAGTTCGTCGCCTGGCTCTTAAATCAGTTTACTCTGAAAAAGTTGCTGAAAACAAATTTGTAGCCGTTGATTCTCTTGAATTTACAGCTCCAAAAACTGCTGAATTTGCAAAAGTTCTTGCAGCATTGAGCATCGATTCTAAAGTTCTTGTTATCCTTGAAGAAGGAAATGAATTCGCAGCTCTTTCAGCTCGTAACCTTCCAAACGTGAAAGTTGCAACTGCTACAACTGCAAGTGTTCTTGACATCGCAAATAGCGACAAACTTCTTGTCACACAAGCAGCTATCTCTAAAATCGAGGAGGTTCTTGCATAATGAATTTGTATGATGTTATCAAAAAACCTGTCATCACTGAAAGCTCAATGGCTCAACTTGAAGCAGGCAAATATGTATTTGAAGTTGACACTCGTGCACACAAACTTTTGATTAAGCAAGCTGTTGAAGCTGCTTTCGAAGGTGTTAAAGTTGCCAACGTTAACACAATCAACGTAAAACCAAAAGCTAAACGTGTTGGACGTTACACTGGTTTTACTAACAAAACTAAAAAAGCTATCATCACACTTACAGCTGATTCTAAAGCAATCGAGTTGTTTGCTGCTGAAGCTGAATAATCTAAGGAGGAAATATCGTGGGAATTCGTGTTTATAAACCAACAACAAACGGTCGCCGTAATATGACTTCTTTGGATTTCGCTGAAATCACAACAAGCACTCCTGAAAAATCATTGCTTGTTGCATTGAAGAGCAAGGCTGGTCGTAACAACAACGGTCGTATCACAGTTCGTCACCAAGGTGGTGGACACAAACGTTTCTACCGTTTGGTTGACTTCAAACGTAACAAAGACAACGTTGAAGCAGTTGTTAAAACAATCGAGTACGATCCAAACCGTTCTGCAAATATCGCTCTTGTACACTACACTGACGGTGTGAAAGCGTACATCATCGCTCCAAAAGGTCTTGAAGTTGGTCAACGTATCGTTTCAGGTCCAGAAGCAGATATCAAAGTCGGAAACGCTCTTCCACTTGCTAACATCCCAGTTGGTACTTTGATCCACAACATCGAGTTGAAACCAGGTCGTGGTGGTGAATTAGTACGTGCTGCTGGTGCATCTGCTCAAGTATTGGGTTCTGAAGGCAAATACGTTCTTGTTCGTCTTCAATCAGGTGAAGTTCGTATGATTCTTGGAACTTGCCGTGCTACAGTTGGTGTTGTCGGAAACGAACAACATGGACTTGTAAACCTTGGTAAAGCAGGACGTAGCCGTTGGAAAGGTATCCGCCCAACAGTTCGTGGTTCTGTAATGAACCCTAACGATCACCCACACGGTGGTGGTGAAGGTAAAGCACCAGTTGGTCGTAAAGCGCCATCTACTCCATGGGGCAAACCTGCTCTTGGTCTTAAAACTCGTAACAAGAAAGCGAAATCTGACAAACTTATCGTTCGTCGTCGCAACGAGAAATAATATTAAACTAGTCGCTTAAGTAACTAGTAAATCCGCCAGCTCGGTAGTGCTCCATGTGAGCGCAAGCCGCTGTGGTACAACATTTAAAGGAGAAAATATAAAAATGGGACGCAGTCTTAAAAAAGGACCTTTCGTCGATGAGCATTTGATGAAAAAAGTTGAAGCTCAAGCTAACGACGAAAAGAAAAAAGTTATTAAAACTTGGTCACGTCGTTCAACGATTTTCCCAAGTTTCATTGGTTACACTATCGCAGTTTATGACGGACGTAAACACGTACCTGTTTACATCCAAGAAGACATGGTAGGTCACAAACTTGGTGAATTTGCACCAACTCGTACTTACAAAGGTCACGCTGCAGACGACAAGAAAACACGTAGAAAATAAGGAGAACATAAATGGCAGAAATTACTTCAGCTAAAGCAATGGCTCGTACAGTACGTGTTTCACCTCGTAAATCACGTCTTGTTCTTGATAACATCCGTGGTAAAAGCGTAGCCGATGCAATCGCAATCTTGACATTCACTCCAAACAAAGCTGCTGAAATCATCTTGAAAGTTTTGAACTCAGCTGTAGCTAACGCTGAAAACAACTTTGGTTTGGATAAAGCTAACTTGGTAGTATCTGAAGCATTCGCAAATGAAGGACCAACTATGAAACGTTTCCGTCCACGTGCGAAAGGTTCAGCTTCACCAATCAACAAACGTACAGCTCACATCACTGTAGCTGTTGCAGAAAAATAAGGAGGTAAAATCGTGGGTCAAAAAGTACATCCAATTGGTATGCGTGTCGGCATCATCCGTGATTGGGATGCCAAATGGTATGCTGAAAAAGAATACGCGGATTACCTTCATGAAGATCTTGCAATCCGTAAATTCGTTCAAAAAGAACTTGCTGACGCAGCAGTTTCAACTATCGAAATCGAACGCGCAGTAAACAAAGTTAACGTTTCACTTCACACTGCTAAACCAGGTATGGTTATCGGTAAAGGTGGTGCTAACGTTGATGCACTCCGTGCAAAACTTAACAAATTGACTGGAAAACAAGTACACATCAACATCATCGAAATCAAACAACCTGATTTGGATGCTCACCTTGTAGGTGAAGGAATTGCTCGTCAATTGGAGCAACGTGTTGCTTTCCGTCGTGCACAAAAACAAGCAATCCAACGTGCAATGCGTGCTGGAGCTAAAGGAATCAAAACTCAAGTATCAGGTCGTTTGAACGGTGCAGATATCGCCCGTGCTGAAGGATACTCTGAAGGAACTGTTCCACTTCACACACTTCGTGCAGATATCGATTACGCTTGGGAAGAAGCAGATACTACATACGGTAAACTTGGTGTTAAAGTATGGATCTACCGTGGTGAAGTTCTTCCAGCTCGCAAAAACACTAAAGGAGGTAAATAACCAATGTTAGTACCTAAACGTGTTAAACACCGTCGTGAATTCCGTGGAAAAATGCGCGGTGAAGCAAAAGGTGGAAAAGAAGTAGCATTCGGTGAATACGGTCTTCAAGCTACAACTAGCCACTGGATCACTAACCGCCAAATCGAAGCTGCTCGTATCGCCATGACTCGTTACATGAAACGTGGTGGTAAAGTTTGGATTAAAATCTTCCCACACAAATCATACACCGCTAAAGCTATCGGTGTGCGTATGGGATCTGGTAAAGGGGCACCTGAAGGTTGGGTAGCACCAGTTAAACGTGGTAAAGTGATGTTCGAAATTGCTGGTGTATCTGAAGAGATTGCACGCGAAGCGCTTCGTCTTGCTAGCCACAAATTGCCAGTTAAATGTAAATTCGTAAAACGTGAAGCAGAATAAGGAGAAGGCATGAAACTTAATGAAGTAAAAGAATTTGTTAAAGAACTTCGTGGTCTTTCTCAAGAAGAACTCGCGAAGCGCGAAAACGAATTGAAAAAAGAATTGTTTGAACTTCGTTTCCAAGCTGCTACTGGTCAATTGGAACAAACAGCTCGCTTGAAAGAAGTTAAAAAACAAATCGCTCGTATCAAAACAGTTCAATCTGAAGCGAAATAATAGACTAGGGAAGGAGAAATTTCAATGGAACGCAATAATCGTAAAGTTCTTGTTGGACGTGTTGTATCTGACAAAATGGACAAGACAATCACAGTTGTAGTTGAAACAAAACGTAACCACCCAGTCTATGGTAAACGTATTAACTACTCTAAAAAATACAAAGCTCATGATGAAAACAATGTTGCCAAAGAAGGCGATATCGTACGTATCATGGAAACTCGTCCGCTTTCAGCTACAAAACGTTTCCGTCTTGTAGAAGTTGTTGAAGAAGCGGTCATCATCTAATCAAACCTGAAAGGAGAAAACTGAAATGATTCAAACAGAAACTCGTTTGAAAGTCGCAGACAACAGCGGTGCTCGCGAAATCTTGACTATCAAAGTTCTTGGTGGTTCAGGACGTAAATTTGCAAACATCGGTGATGTTATCGTGGCATCTGTAAAACAAGCTACTCCTGGTGGTGCGGTTAAAAAAGGTGACGTTGTTAAAGCAGTTATCGTTCGTACTAAATCAGGTGCTCGTCGTGCTGATGGTTCATACATCAAATTTGACGAAAATGCAGCAGTTATCATCCGTGAAGACAAAACTCCTCGCGGAACACGTATCTTTGGCCCAGTTGCACGTGAATTGCGTGAAGGTGGCTTCATGAAGATCGTGTCACTTGCTCCAGAAGTACTTTAATTTTTAGAAACAAACTAGTCCCCTAGCTTCAAGCTAGGGTGCCCTTATGGGCGTAAGAAAAATCAAGGAGAAACCTAATGTTTGTAAAAAAAGGCGACAAAGTTCGCGTAATCGCTGGTAAAGATAAGGGAACAGAAGCTGTTGTCCTTACTGCCCTTCCAAAAGTAAACAAAGTTATCGTTGAAGGTGTTAACATCGTTAAGAAACACCAACGTCCAACTAACGAGCTTCCTCAAGGTGGGATCATCGAGAAAGAAGCAGCTATCCACGTATCAAACGTTCAAGTTTTGGACAAAAATGGTGTAGCTGGTCGTGTTGGTTACAAATTTGTAGACGGTAAAAAAGTTCGCTACAACAAAAAATCAGGCGAAGTGCTTGATTAATCACGAAGGAAAGGAGAAGTATAATGGCAAATCGTTTAAAAGAAAAATATCTTAATGAAGTAGTCCCTGCTTTGACAGAACAATTCAACTACTCATCAGTGATGGCTGTGCCTAAAGTAGATAAGATCGTTTTGAACATGGGTGTTGGTGAAGCTGTATCAAACGCTAAAAGCCTTGAAAAAGCTGCTGAAGAATTGGCACTTATCTCAGGTCAAAAACCACTTATCACTAAAGCTAAAAAATCAATCGCCGGCTTCCGTCTTCGTGAAGGTGTTGCGATCGGTGCAAAAGTTACCCTTCGTGGTGAACGTATGTACGAATTCTTGGATAAATTGGTTTCAGTTTCACTTCCACGTGTACGTGACTTCCACGGTGTTCCAACAAAATCATTTGACGGACGCGGAAACTACACACTTGGTGTGAAAGAACAATTGATTTTCCCAGAAATCAACTTCGATGACGTTGACAAAACTCGTGGTCTTGACATCGTTATCGTAACAACTGCTAACACTGACGAAGAGTCACGTGCATTGCTTACAGGCCTTGGAATGCCTTTTGCAAAATAATATAGGAGGTAAATCTAATGGCTAAAAAATCAATGATTGCTAAGAACAAACGTCCAGCGAAGTTCTCTACTCAAGCTTATACTCGTTGTGAAAAATGTGGTCGTCCACATTCAGTTTACCGCAAATTTAAACTTTGCCGTGTTTGCTTCCGTGAATTAGCTTACAAAGGACAAATTCCTGGTGTAACAAAAGCATCTTGGTAATTCTAACTTTCAATCCCGTCGTGATTCGTCGTTATCTGCTTTTGCCTAACTCAAGTTATGTCTGCAAGCAGATGCCTAGACTCACTTAGGAATTGAAACCTAGAAACATATTCTGAGCCCAGCTCAATCATTAACTAGCAAGTGCAACTTGCAAACTACTAGTAAGAGGAGAAAAATAAAATGGTTATGACTGACCCAATCGCAGACTTCCTAACTCGTATTCGTAACGCTAACCAAGCGAAACACGAAGTACTTGAAGTACCTGCATCAAACATCAAAAAAGGGATTGCTGAAATCCTTAAACGCGAAGGTTTTGTAAAAAACGTTGAAATCATCGAAGATGACAAACAAGGCATCATCCGTGTATTCCTTAAATACGGACCAAACGGTGAAAAAGTTATCACTAACTTGAAACGTGTTTCTAAACCAGGACTTCGTGTCTACAAAAAACGTGAAGATCTTCCAAAAGTTCTTAACGGACTTGGAATTGCTATCCTTTCAACTTCTGAAGGTTTGCTTACTGATAAAGAAGCACGCCAAAAGAATGTTGGTGGGGAAGTTATCGCTTACGTTTGGTAATTGATGATGTGAGAGCGTTAAAAGAATGCAGTGAAAATAGGAAGTTTGTAGCAGGAGCGATGCTCCAAGACAAACTTATCTTTTTCACCAAATGCTTAGCTCGAACTCAAATCAAGATACAAAGCTCGTTAGAGCGTGTTCAGTTCAACTCTTGAACTAAATAAGTATCTGAACCCCGTGAAAACTGGCCGTTCTGGCCTGACAATTTAACAGGAGAAAATAAACATGTCACGTATTGGTAATAAAGTTATCGTGTTGCCTGCTGGTGTTGAAATCACTAACAATGACAACATTGTAACTGTAAAAGGACCTAAAGGAGAACTTACTCGTGAGTTCTCAAAAGATATTGAAATCCGTGTGGAAGGCACTGAAGTAACTCTTCACCGTCCAAACGATTCAAAAGAAATGAAAACTATCCACGGAACTACTCGTGCCCTTTTGAACAACATGGTTGTTGGTGTATCAGAAGGATTCAAGAAAGAACTTGAAATGCGCGGGGTTGGTTACCGTGCACAACTTCAAGGATCTAAACTTGTTTTGGCTGTTGGTAAATCTCATCCAGACGAAGTTGAAGCTCCAGAAGGAATTACTTTTGAACTTCCAAACCCAACAACAATCGTTGTTAGCGGAATTTCAAAAGAAGTAGTTGGGCAAACAGCTGCTTACGTACGTAGCCTTCGTTCACCAGAACCATATAAAGGTAAAGGTATCCGTTACGTTGGTGAATTCGTTCGCCGTAAAGAAGGTAAAACAGGTAAATAATGTTGAGTGGTTGATTTTCAACCACCAACCTATTTTCCAACTTTGTGCATAGCACACGATTTAAAACTAAAGAGGTGAAAACTGTGATTTCAAAACCAGATAAAAACAAACTCCGCCAAAAACGCCACCGTCGCGTTCGCGGAAAACTCTCTGGAACTGCTGATCGCCCACGTTTGAACGTATTCCGTTCTAATACAGGCATCTACGCTCAAGTGATTGATGACGTAGCGGGTGTAACGCTCGCAAGTGCTTCAACTCTTGACAAAGAAGTTTCAAAAGGAACTAAAACTGAACAAGCCGTTGCTGTCGGTAAACTCGTTGCAGAACGTGCAAACGCTAAAGGTATTTCAGAAGTGGTGTTCGACCGCGGTGGATATCTATATCACGGACGTGTGAAAGCTTTGGCTGATGCAGCTCGTGAAAACGGATTGAAATTCTAATAGGAGGACACTAGAAAATGGCATTTAAAGACAATGCAGTTGAATTAGAAGAACGCGTAGTTGCTGTCAACCGTGTTACAAAAGTTGTTAAAGGTGGACGTCGTCTTCGTTTCGCAGCTCTTGTTGTTGTTGGTGACCACAACGGTCGCGTAGGATTTGGTACTGGTAAAGCTCAAGAAGTTCCAGAAGCAATCCGTAAAGCAGTAGATGATGCTAAGAAAAACTTGATCGAAGTTCCTATGGTTGGAACAACAATCCCACACGAAGTTCTTTCAGAATTCGGTGGAGCTAAAGTATTGTTGAAACCTGCTGTAGAAGGTTCTGGAGTTGCCGCTGGTGGTGCAGTTCGTGCCGTTGTGGAATTGGCAGGTGTGGCAGATATTACATCTAAATCACTTGGTTCTAACACTCCAATCAACATTGTTCGTGCAACTGTTGAAGGTTTGAAACAATTGAAACGCGCTGAAGAAGTTGCTGCCCTTCGTGGTATTTCAGTTTCTGATTTGGCATAAGAAAGGGGATAAAATGGCTCAAATTAAAATTACTTTGACTAAGTCTCCAATCGGACGCATTCCATCACAACGTAAAACTGTTGTAGCACTTGGACTTGGCAAATTGAACAGCTCTGTTATTAAAGAAGACAACGCTGCTATCCGTGGTATGATCACTGCAGTATCTCACTTGGTAACAGTTGAAGAAGTAAACTAATGAATTTTTAGGGGATGTGCACTATACCATCCCCTAAAACTAGATATAGTCATCTATGATGACGTCGTATAGGCGAGTTGATGGGGGAGACAACCTTTTCTCCCTTATCGGCGCTAGCATTTTACAAAAGAGGAGAAAATAAAAATGAAACTTCATGAATTGAAACCTGCAGAAGGTTCTCGTAAAGTACGTAACCGCGTTGGTCGTGGTACTTCATCAGGTAACGGTAAAACATCTGGTCGTGGTCAAAAAGGTCAAAAAGCTCGTAGCGGTGGCGGAGTTCGCCTTGGTTTTGAAGGTGGACAAACTCCATTGTTCCGTCGTCTTCCAAAACGTGGATTCACTAACATCAACGCTAAAGAATACGCAATTGTGAACCTTGACCAATTGAACGTCTTTGAAGATGGTGCTGAAGTAACTCCAGTTGTTCTTATCGAAGCAGGAATTGTTAAAGCTGAAAAATCAGGTATTAAAATTCTTGGTAACGGTGAGTTGACTAAGAAATTGACTGTGAAAGCAGCTAAATTCTCTAAATCAGCTGAAGAAGCTATCACTGCTAAAGGTGGTTCAGTAGAAGTCATCTAAGAGAGGTGACCTATGTTTTTTAAATTATTAAGAGAAGCTCTTAAAGTCAAGCAGGTTCGATCAAAAATTTTATTTACAATTTTTATCGTTTTGGTCTTTCGTATCGGGACTAGCATTACAGTTCCTGGTGTGAATGCCAATAGCTTGAATGCTTTAAGTGGATTATCCTTCTTAAACATGTTGAGCTTGGTCTCAGGGAATGCCCTAAAAAACTTTTCGATTTTTGCCCTAGGAGTTAGTCCTTATATCACCGCTTCTATCGTTGTCCAACTCTTGCAAATGGATATTTTACCCAAGTTTGTAGAGTGGGGAAAACAAGGGGAAGTAGGTCGAAGAAAATTGAATCAAGCTACTCGTTATATTGCTCTAGTTCTTGCTTTTGTGCAATCTATCGGGATTACAGCTGGTTTTAATACCTTGGCTGGAGCTCAATTGATTAAAACTGCTTTAACTCCACAAGTTTTTCTGACGATTGGTATCATCTTAACAGCTGGTAGTATGATTGTCACGTGGTTGGGAGAGCAAATTACAGATAAGGGATACGGAAACGGTGTTTCCATGATTATCTTTGCCGGGATTGTTGCCTCAATTCCAGAGATGATTCAGGGCATCTATGTGGACTACTTTGTGAACGTGCCAAGTAGCCGTATCACTTCATCTATCATTTTCGTAATCATTTTGATTATTACTGTATTGTTGATTATTTACTTTACAACTTATGTTCAACAAGCAGAATACAAAATTCCAATCCAATATACTAAGGTTGCACAAGGTGCTCCATCTAGCTCTTACCTTCCATTGAAGGTAAACCCTGCTGGAGTTATCCCTGTTATCTTTGCAAGTTCCATTACTGCAGCGCCTGCGGCGATTCTTCAATTTTTGAGCGCCACAGGTCATGATTGGGCTTGGGTAAGGGTAGCACAAGAGATGTTGGCAACCACTTCTCCAACTGGTATTGCCATGTATGCTTTGTTGATTATTCTCTTTACATTCTTCTACACGTTTGTACAGATTAATCCTGAAAAAGCGGCAGAGAACCTACAAAAGAGCGGTGCCTATATTCACGGAGTTCGTCCTGGTAAAGGTACAGAAGAATATATGTCTAAACTTCTTCGTCGTCTTGCAACTGTTGGTTCCCTCTTCCTTGGTGTGATTTCTATTTTACCGATCGTAGCAAAAGATGTTTTTGGACTTTCAGAAGCAGTTGCTTTTGGAGGGACTAGTCTTTTGATCATTATCTCTACAGGTATTGAAGGAATCAAACAATTGGAAGGTTACCTATTGAAACGTAAGTATGTTGGTTTCATGGACAGAACAGAATAAAAGTATTTACTGAATTAGTAAATACTGAGGGAGTGGAGGTTTAAACTCTGGCATTTGTGAGAGTTTGGTCTCCCCTCTTCTATTTTGTTTTTAAATAGGGGTGAAAAGACCTTTTGCTTCTATTTAAAAATAAAATAAGGAGATCAAATCATGAATCTTTTGATTATGGGCTTACCTGGTGCAGGTAAGGGAACTCAAGCAGCAAAAATCGTAGAACAATTCCATGTTGCACATATCTCAACTGGTGATATGTTCCGCGCTGCTATGGCAAATCAAACTGAAATGGGTGTTCTTGCTAAGTCATACATTGACAAGGGTGAATTGGTTCCTGACGAAGTTACAAATGGAATCGTAAAAGAACGTCTTTCACAAGATGATATTAAAGAAACAGGATTCTTGTTGGATGGTTACCCACGTACAATCGAACAAGCTCATGCCTTGGACAAAACATTGGCTGAACTTGGCATTGAACTAGAAGGTGTCATCAACATTGAAGTGAATCCAGACAGCCTCTTGGAACGTTTGAGTGGCCGTATCATCCACCGCGTAACTGGAGAAACTTTCCACAAGGTCTTTAACCCACCAGTTGACTATAAAGAAGAAGATTACTACCAACGTGAAGATGATAAGCCTGAGACAGTAAAACGTCGTTTGGATGTGAATATTGCTCAAGGAGAACCAATCATTGCTCACTACCGTGCCAAAGGTTTGGTTCATGACATCAAAGGTAATCAAGATATCAATGATGTCTT
The DNA here is from genome assembly GCF_946901985.1 of Streptococcus sp. Marseille-Q5855. NCBI lineage: Bacteria > Bacillati > Bacillota > Bacilli > Lactobacillales > Streptococcaceae > Streptococcus > Streptococcus sp. Marseille-Q5855. The sequence continues at coordinate 362,212 of NZ_CAMPPR010000006.1, read as the reverse complement.
CTTAGATATCGAAAAAGTATTGACAAATTTGAAATAAAGCGTTTTTCACACTTGCAAAAATCCGCTACAAATGTTATACTGAGATAGTCTGACTTATAATTGTTGTCTCTGTGTCTAGAGGCATCGAATCGAAATTTATGGAGGTGCTTTTGCGTGGCAAAAGACGATGTGATTGAAGTTGAAGGCAAAGTAGTTGATACAATGCCGAATGCAATGTTTACGGTTGAACTTGAAAATGGACATCAGATTTTAGCAACAGTTTCTGGTAAAATTCGTAAAAACTATATTCGTATTTTAGCGGGAGATCGTGTTACTGTCGAAATGAGTCCATATGACTTGACACGTGGACGTATCACTTACCGCTTTAAATAATCGAAAAACTTGGAGGGATAAGAAATGAAAGTAAGACCATCGGTCAAACCAATTTGCGAATACTGTAAAGTTATTCGTCGTAATGGTCGTGTTATGGTAATTTGCCCAGCAAATCCAAAACACAAACAACGTCAAGGATAAGATAGAAAGGAGAAAACATGGCTCGTATTGCTGGAGTTGACATTCCAAATGACAAACGCGTAGTAATCTCATTGACTTATGTTTATGGTATCGGACTTGCAACATCTAAGAAAATTTTGGCTGCTGCTGGAATCTCAGAAGATGTTCGTGTACGTGATCTTACATCAGATCAAGAAGATGCTATCCGTCGTGAAGTGGATGCAATTAAAGTTGAAGGTGACCTTCGTCGTGAAGTAAACTTGAACATCAAACGTTTGATGGAAATCGGTTCATACCGTGGTATCCGTCACCGTCGTGGACTTCCTGTCCGTGGACAAAACACTAAAAACAACGCTCGCACTCGTAAAGGTAAAGCTGTTGCGATCGCTGGTAAGAAAAAATAATATAGGAGGTAAAAGTCTTGGCTAAACCAACACGTAAACGTCGTGTGAAAAAGAATATCGAATCTGGTATTGCTCATATTCACGCTACATTTAATAACACTATTGTTATGATTACTGATGTGCATGGTAATGCAATTGCTTGGTCATCAGCTGGTGCTCTTGGTTTCAAAGGTTCTCGTAAATCTACACCATTCGCTGCTCAAATGGCTTCTGAAGCTGCTGCTAAATCTGCACAAGAACACGGTCTTAAATCAGTTGAAGTTACTGTAAAAGGTCCAGGTTCTGGTCGTGAGTCAGCTATTCGTGCGCTTGCTGCCGCTGGTCTTGAAGTAACAGCAATTCGTGATGTGACTCCAGTGCCACACAATGGTGCTCGTCCTCCAAAACGTCGCCGTGTATAATCATCGCATTACACTGCTTTTCGTTTAAGAGGGAGTAACTAAATGATCGAGTTTGAAAAACCAAATATAACAAAAATTGATGAAAATAAAGATTATGGCAAGTTTGTAATCGAACCACTTGAACGTGGCTACGGTACAACTCTTGGTAACTCTCTTCGTCGTGTACTTCTAGCTTCTCTACCAGGAGCAGCTGTGACATCTATCAACATTGATGGTGTGTTACATGAGTTTGACACAGTTCCAGGTGTTCGTGAAGACGTGATGCAAATCATTCTGAACATTAAAGGAATTGCAGTGAAATCGTACGTTGAAGACGAAAAAATCATCGAACTGGATGTTGAAGGTCCTGCTGAAGTAACAGCTGGTGACATTTTGACAGATAGCGATATTGAAATTGTAAATCCAGATCATTATCTCTTTACAATCGGTGAAGGTTCTTCCCTAAAAGCGACTATGACTGTTAACAGTGGTCGTGGATATGTACCTGCTGATGAAAATAAAAAGGATAATGCACCAGTTGGAACACTTGCTGTAGATTCTATTTATACACCAGTTACAAAAGTCAACTATCAAGTGGAACCTGCTCGTGTAGGTAGCAATGATGGATTTGACAAATTAACCCTTGAAATCTTGACAAATGGAACAATTATTCCAGAAGATGCTTTAGGGCTTTCAGCACGTATTTTGACAGAACATCTTGATTTGTTTACAAATCTTACTGAGATTGCTAAGTCAACTGAAGTGATGAAAGAAGCTGATACTGAATCTGACGACCGTATTTTGGATCGTACGATTGAGGAACTGGACTTGTCTGTGCGTTCATACAACTGTTTGAAACGTGCCGGTATCAATACTGTGCATGATTTGACAGAAAAATCTGAAGCAGAGATGATGAAAGTACGAAATCTTGGACGCAAGAGTTTGGAAGAAGTGAAACTCAAACTCATTGATTTGGGTCTTGGATTAAAAGATAAATAAAGGAGGAATACATGGCTTACCGTAAACTAGGACGCACTAGCTCACAACGTAAAGCAATGCTTCGCGATTTGACAACTGACCTTTTGATCAACGAATCAATCGTGACAACTGAAGCTCGTGCTAAAGAAATCCGTAAAACTGTTGAAAAAATGATTACTCTAGGTAAACGTGGTGATTTGCATGCACGTCGTCAAGCAGCTGCTTTCGTACGTAATGAAATCGCATCTGAAAACTATGATGAAGCAACTGATAAGTACACTTCTACTACAGCACTTCAAAAATTGTTCTCAGAAATCGCACCTCGTTATGCTGAACGTAACGGTGGATACACTCGTATCCTTAAAACTGAACCACGTCGTGGTGATGCAGCGCCAATGGCGATCATCGAATTAGTATAAATCATCAATTTTGTTGAGTGTTATGATGATGGAGTCTTGTGCTCTTAGTCTAGCTCTGGTCTACCGCTAGGATTTCGGTCCTAGCGGGAACACTCATCATAAGTTGGGATAGTAGACGCTTGTTTACGAAATTGTTTTTTTCTTAAGAACAACTTCGTAAGCAGGCGTTTTTGAGTATTTTCGTTAGAATTATGCTATACTATTTGAAAAGAATCCTGTTTAATGTTCAGGTTTCCTATTAAAAGAAGAATTGGAGTTTGCTTATGAAAGCGATTATAACTGTTGTTGGTAAAGATAAATCTGGAATTGTTGCAGGTGTTTCTGGTAAAATTGCAGAATTAGGTTTGAACATTGATGATATTTCTCAAACTGTCTTGGATGAATATTTCACGATGATGGCTGTCGTTTCTAGCGATGAAAAGCAGGATTTTACCCATCTTCGTAATGAATTTGAAACTTTTGGTCAAACTTTGAATGTGAAAATCAATATTCAGAGTGCAGCAATTTTCGAAGCTATGTATAATATCTAGGAGGTGCACATGGATATTAGACAAGTTACTGAAACCATCGCCATGATTGAGGAGCAAAACTTCGATATTAGAACCATTACCATGGGGATTTCCCTTTTGGACTGTATTGATCCAAATATCAATCGTGCTGCGGAGAAAATTTATCAAAAGATTACGGCCAAGGCAGCTAATTTAGTGGCTGTTGGCGATGAAATTGCGTCTGAGTTGGGAATTCCTATCGTTAATAAGCGCGTATCAGTGACTCCTATTTCTCTGATAGGGGCAGCGACAGATGCGACGGACTACGTGGTTCTGGCAAAAGCGCTTGATAAGGCTGCGAAAGAGATTGGAGTGGACTTTATTGGTGGTTTATCTGCCTTGGTACAAAAAGGTTATCAAAAGGGAGATGAGATTCTCATCAATTCTATTCCTCGTGCTTTGGCTGAAACGGACAAGGTATGCTCGTCAGTCAATATCGGCTCAACCAAGTCTGGTATCAATATGACGGCTGTCGCAGATATGGGACGTGTTATCAAGGAAACGGCAACTCTATCTGATATGGGGGCAGCTAAGTTGGTTGTATTCGCTAATGCTGTTGAGGACAATCCATTTATGGCGGGTGCCTTCCATGGTGTTGGGGAGGCAGATGTTATCATCAATGTCGGAGTTTCTGGTCCTGGTGTGGTGAAACGTGCCCTGGAAAAAGTTCGTGGAGAGAGCTTTGACGTAGTAGCAGAAACGGTCAAGAAGACTGCCTTTAAAATCACTCGTATCGGTCAATTGGTTGGTCAAATGGCCAGTGAGAGACTGGGTGTGGAGTTTGGTATTGTGGACTTGAGTTTGGCGCCAACTCCTGCGGTTGGAGATTCTGTAGCACGTGTCCTTGAAGAAATGGGGCTAGAAACAGTTGGTACGCATGGAACGACGGCTGCCTTGGCTCTCTTGAATGACCAAGTTAAAAAGGGTGGAGTGATGGCCTGCAACCAAGTCGGTGGTTTGTCTGGTGCCTTTATTCCTGTTTCCGAGGATGAAGGAATGATTGCTGCAGTGCAAAATGGCTCTCTTAATTTGGAAAAACTAGAAGCTATGACGGCTATCTGTTCTGTTGGTTTGGATATGATTGCCATTCCGGAGGATACACCTGCTGAAACCATTGCGGCTATGATTGCAGATGAAGCTGCAATTGGTGTTATTAACATGAAGACAACGGCTGTTCGTATCATTCCAAAAGGAAAAGAAGGCGATATGATTGAGTTTGGTGGCCTATTAGGAACTGCACCTGTTATGAAAGTCAATGGGGCTTCGTCTGTTGATTTCATCTCTCGTGGAGGACAAATTCCAGCACCAATTCATAGTTTTAAAAATTAAGAAAATAGGAGAAATTTTAAGTTCTATTTAAGGTTGGATGTGTATACTATAATCATTAAATAAAGACCTCCTAATATTATTTGAAACAGATAACACTGATTTAGTTTGAATTTGATTTTCATCTAATATCTTTATTTAATAGAACTCCTAAACTTTTTCATAATAATCTCCTGCAAAAGTCACCTGTCTGGGTGGCTTTTGTTTTATCATCCATGATATAATAGAAGCAAACGGAGGACGGAAAATGGTAAAAGTACGATTGTATTTGGTACGTCATGGCAAGACTATGTTTAACACGATTGGTCGCGCGCAAGGTTGGAGCGATACTCCCTTAACAACTGAAGGTGAACGAGGGATTCAAGAATTAGGAATCGGTTTGCGAGAATCTGGTCTACAGTTTGAGCGCGCTTATTCCAGTGATTCTGGTCGCACCATTCAGACAATGGGAATTATCCTTGATGAACTTGGTTTGCAGGGGAAAATCCCTTATCGCATGGACAAGCGTATCAGAGAATGGTGTTTTGGTAGCTTTGATGGAGCCTACGATGGCGATCTTTTCATGGGCATTATTCCTCGTATCTTTAATGTGGACCACGTTCACCAATTATCTTATGCGGAACTGGCTGAGGGTTTGGTAGAGGTCGATACAGCTGGTTGGGCTGAGGGCTGGGAAAAACTCAGTGGCCGAATTAAGGAAGGTTTTGAAGCGATTGCCAAAGAAATGGAAGAGCAAGGTGGGGGCAATGCTCTCGTTGTCAGCCATGGAATGACCATTGGAACCATTGTTTATCTGATCAATGGTATGCATCCACATGGTCTCGATAATGGTAGCGTGACGATTCTTGAATATGAGGACGGTCAGTTTAGCGTAGAAGTTGTCGGCGACCGTAGTTACCGGGAACTAGGACGTGAGAAGATGGAGGAAGCCTCTATTTAATCAGTTTAGACTTACTTGCCATGAGCTAGGGATTTGATAGGAATATCAAGATAAGAAAAAACAGCCGAGGGTAATCCTTTCGGCTGTTTTTGATGGGGAAAACTAAAGTGTAATGCTGTTGCTTTTAGAGATTTTCATGAACAAGAGCAAGGAAGCTACTGTTAGAACAGTCAGGATAGTTGACAAGGCTGCGGCTACACCGTAATTTCCTCTGAGAACCTCTGTATAAATAGCTACAGTCATTGTTCTTGTTTTGACATTGTAGAGGAGGATAGAAGTAGAGAGTTCTGAAATCATTGTGACCCAAGATAGGATGGCTCCAGAAATAATACCAGATAGCATCATTGGAGTTGTAATCTTGGCAAAGGTATTGAGACGGCTACTTCCTAAGCTTTCCGCGGCTTCTTCAATACTTGGGGCTATTTGTTGTAAGCTAGCAACAGATGAGCGAATAGTATAAGGCAATCTTCTGACAGATAGGGACATAATCAAGATGAAAGCAGTTCCTGTAATCATAAGAAATCCACTTCCAAATAGGCCAGTATTGAAGGAAGAAATGAAGGCAATCCCTAGAACGGTTCCTGGTACAATATAAGGTACCATACTGAGGCTGTCAATTAAGTTTGTAAACAAATTCCGTTTTCTAACGGCTAGGTAGGAGATAAATGTTGCGAATAGGACAACTAGAACTAAGGCAATCAAAGGGATACGAATAGTATTGAAAATAGCAGAGCCCATACGATTGAAAGCTACCTTGTAACTATTTAGAGAATAACCTTTGACAAATACCATACCTGATGTTTTTAGGAAAGAGGTATAAATCAAGTAGATTTGAGGTAAAACAGAGATAAAGATAATTCCGTAGACTGTTGTATAAATGGCAGCCATTTTTCCTTTTGTAGTTTTTTTAGGCTCAATTGGATGGAGCGAATTCATGCTGAAACTGTAGCGATTTGCAATGTGTTTTTGGATAAGGAAAATCGCCAAGGCAATGATAATCGCCATAATTGCTAAAGCAGATGCAAAAGCAGAATTTCCTCCAACCTCGCTAATAAATTGGGTATAAATCAAGACTGGGAAAGTCCGATATCCTTCACCAATTAACATAGGTGTCCCAAAGTCTGAGAATGCTCTCATAAATACAAGTAGGGCAGCAGCTAGTAAGGTTGGAACGAGGAGAGGTAAAACAACCGTTACGATACGCTTAAATCCGAAGGACCCCATGCTTTCAGCAGCTTCAAGTAGAGAATTGTCAATACTTTTCATTGTCCCAGCAACGTATAGAAATACCAGTGGGAATAGTTGCAGTGTAAAGACAAGTACAATTCCTTTGAATCCATAAATATCGATAGCTGGAAGATGAAGGGCATTTGTCAGGAATTTAGTAATGACCCCATTTCGTCCCAGCAAGAGAATCCAGGAGTAGGCTCCCACGAAAGGAGCTGACATAGAAGCAATGATAATCAATATTTGTAGAAATTTCTTTCCCTTGAAGTCATACATAGAGAAGAGATAAGCTAATAGGGTTCCTACAACTAAGGAAGTGACAGTAGCGGTAATGGAAACCTTGAAACTGTTGACAAGTGTCTCAGAGTAGTAGGCTTTACCAAAGAAAGTGACAAAATTAGCTAGTGAAAATTGTCCTTCATGTATGAGTGCTTGCTTGAGCACGGTAACGATAGGATAAACCAGAAAGACAAGATAGGTAAGAAAGATGAAGAAAGAGGAGGCTGTCCAAATATTTAGTTTTTTACGTTCCATGGTTGACTCCTTTTATCAGGTTTTGCGAACCATCTGCAGAAAAGACGTTTAATTTTTGGGTATTGATTCGTAGACGAATACGATCGCCTTTTTGTAGATCTTCTTCAAAAGTTGATTCTTCGCTAACTTGAATTTTTGAGGCAAAACCTGTCTCAATGAAATACTCCGTATTTAGTCCAAGATAGACGCTATCGCTAATAGTTCCTTCAATATCTCCAGATTCATCTTTGATAAACTCTTCAGGACGAATACTTACATGAATAGCTTGCTCCTCAGCCTGATCAAGAGCTGGCATTCGAAGGGCATAGCCATCTGAAAAAACGATATAAGCGCCGTTGCTCCGTTTTTCGAGATTAGCAGGGATAATATTTGTGCGTCCGATAAAGGTTGCTACAAACTCATTAGCTGGTTTATGATAGAGTTCTTTTGGCCGACCGATTTGTTGGATAACTCCGTCTTTCATAACAGCAATTTGGTCTGAAATAGCCATGGCTTCTTCTTGGTCGTGGGTCACATAAACGGTTGTAATTCCCACTTCGTGTTGGATTTCTCGAATAGCTTGACGCATATCCAAGCGAAGTTTGGCATCTAGGTTACTGAGCGGCTCGTCCATGAGGAGAACACTTGGATTAACAGCTAAGGCACGTGCCAAGGCGACACGTTGTTGTTGTCCACCACTGAGTTTATCAGGCTTTCGATCCGCATATTGAGCAATTTGCATGAGTTCAAGATATTTATTGGTCTGTTGTACTAATTCTTCTTTTGGAACCTTCTTTTGCTTGAGACCAAAAGCAACATTATCTCGGACAGTCAAATGTGGGAAAATAGCGTAGTTTTGGAAAACCATCCCGATATTGCGTTTGCTGGGTTCCATATTATTGATTTTTGTATCATCGAAGTAAAATTCTCCGCCTTCGATACTGTTGAAACCTGCAATCATACGAAGAAGGGTCGTTTTCCCACACCCTGAGGGTCCAAGAAGGGTAAAGAGACTTCCTTTTGGAATTGTAATGTTCAAATTCTCAATAACAGGGACATCGTGGTAGATTTTTTTGGCGTTAATAATTTTGATCTCACTCATAGTGAACCTCTTTTACTGTTTAGATTGGATATCTGTAAAGACTTCGTTGTATTTCTTAACGATATCTGATTTATTCTTGATGACATAATCATAATCTTCAGTGAGTGTTTTGATTTTGTCAATTGGTTTCATATTTTCGCTTGTTTTAGCATTTTTACGAACAGGCCGGTTAGTAGTGGTTGTACCAAGTGTATCTTGTACTTCTTGAGAGATAATGAAATCGATAAATTTCTTGGCATTTTCCATATTTTTAGCTTTTTTAACGATAGCAGCACTAGCAGGTAGGAAGACTGTTCCTTCTTTTGGATAGACTACCTTGATATTAGCTCCGTCATTTAAGAGTTTAACTGCTGGATCTTCATAAGAGAGACCAACAGCCATTTCTCCGTCAGCGACTGCTTTATAGACACCAGATGAACTTGAACCGATTTTCCCATCAATAAGTGTGAAGAGATCTTTTACATAAGACCAAGCTTTATCGTCTTTGTAACCACCTTGAGCTTGTAGCATATTTGTTAATTGAGCAAAGGCGCTAGAAGAGTTTGCTGGGTCAGCAGTTGCGATTTTTCCTTTTAGTTCAGGTTTGAGAAGGTCGCTATATCCTTCGATGTTCATGCCTTTCGTTAAATCAGGATTGACGATTAAAACACTACCATCTAGTGTATAAGGTGTAGAGTAGCCAGTTGTGTTTTGATATTCTTTGATAACATTATCATTTTCTTTTGAAGTATAGTTTTCAAAGAGTTCTCCGTGGGTAGCATATTGTGTATAAGAACCACCAAAGATGACATCAGCTACAGGAGCTTCTTTTTCTGACTCTAGTTTTTTGAAAAGTTCTCCAGTACCAGCTTGAATCAGTTCTACTTTGATACCATATTTTTCTTCAAAGGCAGGAATAGTTGCTCCGATTAAGCCCTCTGAGTTTGGTGAATAAACGACTAGCGAACCGCCGTCTCCTTTATCAGATGAATCGCCATCGGCAGATTCATTAGAAGAACAAGCAGCAAGACCAAAAAGAGCTAGTCCGCAAGCAGCATAATACATCCATTTCTTTTTCATGATGGATACCTCCGTTGTGTTATTTAAGTTTATTTTAAAACAATGTAAGCGTTTTAAAAACCGACAATTCTATTCTATTAGAGTAAAATTCTCTACAAAAAGAAGAATAGCTTATTTTACTATTCTTCCGAGTGATTTCAATTCCTTTGGAGAAATATGGAGATACTTTTTAAAAACTTTGGCAAAATATTTATAGTCTGAAAATCCAACTTGATCAGAAATGTCGCTTAGAGGGGAGTTGGGAGATTCAGCCATCTTCTCTATAGCTTGTTTCAGACGATATTGTAAGATATATTCATTTAGAGTCATGGGGAAGTCTTCTTTGATAACTTTATATAGATAGCTTTCGCTATAGTTTAAAGCTTCAGCAATAGTCGCAATCGTAAAATGCTCTGCATAATGCTTGTGGACAAAGGAAATAATTTGTTGAATGATTTGGTTTTGTGTATCAACCTGTTGGATAGAGGTGAGTAAAGTTTGATATTCTTCTAAAAAAGGAGTTTCTTGATAGGTGCTACCTTGTAATCGCAAAACAATGTTTTGAAGACATTCTGTCAATTCCTTGGTATCAATTGGCTTGGATAAGAAATCAACTGCTCCATATTGCATGGCTTTTTTGGCATTTTGAAAATCGTTATAACCTGATAAGATAACTTTTTCATAAGAAAGGGTACGAGTAGCTTCGAACATCATAAAAGCATCCATAATTGGCATTGTGATGTCTGTTAAGACAATATGAGGTTCTTTTTCTTGGATGAGTTTCATTCCCTCTTGACCGTGACTGGCAGTTCCTACGACTTGGATACCTAAGGCAGAGTAGTCTACGGCAATCTCTAGCCATTTTCGAATGAGGTGTTCGTCTTCTACGATAATGAGCTTAAACATGAGTTAGTCCTTTCGTTACAAATTTGACCCAAGTTTCTCCTTGGCGATTGACTCCTAAATCTAGCTGGACATCAGAAAAGAAATTGCTCAATCGTTTGTAGCTGTTCACGATGCCATGCTGGGTATGAGGGCTTTCTAAAGAGTCTAAAATAGCGAGTCGCTCTTGTTTTGTGAGTCCTCCAGCATTATCCTTGACTAAAAAAGTTAGAGAATCTGATTCCAAGGTAATTTGGATATCAATATGAAGATCAATACGGTATTGCATCCCATATTTTATAGCATTTTCTACTAGAGGAAGCAAGAAAAGTTTAGGAATAGGCTGATTATCAACAGTTTCTGGGCAGACAATATCATAGGAGAAGTGCTCGAAACGAATCTTATGAATCATAAGGTAATCCTCTATAATCTTTAAATCCTGACAAATGGTTGTTTCCTTTTCTAAATCGGTGATACTGTAGCGAAGAATGCGCGTGAGATTTTGAATCAGGTCTTGTGTGAGGGCGGCATCCATTAAAGAAGTAATTTTAATTGTCTCAAGTGTATTGTAGAGAAAATGAGGATTGAACTGAGCTTCCAGCATTTTTCTTTCAAAAATCCACTTTTCTTTTTCTATGGTTAGCATTTTTTGATGAAGTTGATCTAATTCGTACAACATATTGTTGATTTTTTCTGCCATAAACTCAAACTCATCCCCTGTTTGTAGAGAAAGCCTTTTATCTGCTTGTTTGGGAATTTCTTGAAGTTGGTAAACCAAACTTTCAATAGGAACAGCGTTGTGTGTAGCAATCTTATGAGCAATTCGCCTCGCTTGCCAGAAGTAGAGGAAGAATATACATAAGGTGAGGACGGAGGCTAGGCCGAGTAAGCTAGGAATGGGAAAGAAGGATTGAAAAGTATAGATTGAAAAAATAGCACCGACTTTTTCTTTTTGAACAATAAGCGGTTCATTCGCATACCAGTGGGTGCGAGAGTGTAGGAGTTTTTCATCCAATTTTTCAAGAGTGGAGCGAGTAAACTGATTTGTGTTGTTGGAAAACATATTTCCAAAGCTATCGGTAATGATGTATTTGGAATTGATCATTGGGAAACTTGAGATAAAATCATTCTCATTTACGAAAGCAATAGTATAGGCCTTAACTCGTTGGTTTTGAAGTAGTGGTTTGATAAAGAGTGTGTAATGTTGCTTATCTGAAGAAAGTGCAATTTTTTCTGTAACTTTATCTTGAGAAGGATTTTGAATGAGCAGTTTTAGATAGTAGGGAGATAAAATACTTTCTTGATGATTTCGATTGGTACTAAATAGTAATTCACCTGTATCACTTAGGATAATGAGGTCAGAAGTAAGTTTTAATTTAGCTTTTGTCTCGTAAAATAAGCTAAAGACTTCTCTCTCTGTGTGTTTGCCCTCCAAAAATTCAGGAATCATTTTATTGTTCATAGTAGTCAGGAGCTCATTATTTGCTTCTTTCATTTCTTGAACCTGTTTTACAATCTGTCTCGTATCTTTGGAGAGTTGTTGCTTTTGTAAAAAATAGGAAAAACCAAAAAGTAAAATGAGTAGTAAGAGTGAGGTCACAAAGGCTGCGATAGAGCTTCTATGGAGAATTTCTTTTTGGAGAGATTTTTTAAAGGAATGAGACATCCGCTACCTCCTTGGAAGGGTTTTCTGTTATAAGTATAGCAGTTTAAAAATTTTAGAGCAAGGTAAAATAGAAAAGGTTTGGCTAAAATTTTTTAGCTAAACCTTTTGAAAAGTTAAGTATGTATTATAGATGCTTGTTATCTGCAAATAGCTAGAGCATTTCAAGGAAATAAACTAGAAATAACAATTAATATGATGGTTCAGAAATACCTTTTGATAATCAATAAGATCTTCAGGATGAAGTGCGTTGACTCCATCCATTTCATATTTCCGATTTAATAAACGATATTTGTTTTCACCAAATTGATGAAAAGGGAGTAGTTGAACTTGGTCGATATTTAATGAGTTAAATAGAGTAGCGAATTCTTCTGCATCCTCTAAACTATTATTAAAATCAGGAATAACTGGGATTCTTAAAACGATAGTTTTATGTTGAGAAAAAGCATAATGAATGTTTTTAATAATCATTTGATTAAAAACCCCAGTCACTTTTTTATGTTTTATAGAATTATAATGTTTTAGGTCTGTGTAGATAAAATCCACATATTGGATTAAATCAACAAATTTTTCATGATCAACAAAGGCAGTAGTTTCAATGGCAGTGTGTATGTGATGTTCTTTAGCTGACTTTAAGATGGCTTTAGCAAATTCAAACTGAGCAAATATTTCACCCCCTGATAAAGTTAAACCTCCACCGGATTCTTCGTAAAATTCTTTGTCTTTTAATACCTCTGTAATAATTTCTTCAACAGTCTTTTCTTCACCGACTAAGGTGAATTTTTCTCGTTGAGCATCTTTCATTTTTTCAGGTTTCATTCTTTGAGATTCAGGATTAGAACACCATGGACAGCGCAGAGGACATCCTTTTAAAAAAACAGTTGTACGAATACCCGGACCGTCATGAATTGAAAAGTGTTGAATATTAAAAATAATTCCTTTAGATATTTCCATAAGAGTTCCTCCTCTTTATAATTCTATCCTATCACAAAAACGAAAGAAAAACAATTACGAACGAAAGTTTAATTTGTTGTTTTTTGCTTTTTATTTTGGTAGAATAAAACGGAGGTGTAAAATGAAAAGATTGGAACAAATTATTAAATTAGTATCAGAATATGAAAAGATTGATGTTAATACATTATCGGAAAAATTAAATGTATCAAAAGTAACGATTAGAAAAGATTTAGATAAATTAGAGTCAAAAGGCTTATTACACAGAGAGCATGGATATGCTGTATTACATAGTGGAGATGACTTAAATGTACGCTTGTCAATTAATTATGAAATCAAGAGAAAAATTGTTCAAGAAGCAGTAAAATTAGTATCAGATAATGAAACAATAATGATAGAATCTGGTTCAACCTGTGCTTTACTTGCTGAGGAAATTTGCAAGCAAAAAAGAAATGTTACGATTGTAACAAATTCATTTTTTATAGCAAATTTTGTGAGAGCTTATGATTCATGTCGTATTATTGTTCTTGGTGGAGAGTTTCAGAAAGATTCACAGGTTACCGTAGGACCTTTATTAAAAGAAATGATACAGACTTTTCATGTGCGTCAAGCTTTTGTTGGGACAGATGGCTACGATAAAGAGATGGGCTTTACAGGAAAAGATTTAATGCGCAGTGAGGTAGTTCAATATATTTCAGCAGCGTCGGATAAAGTCATTGTGCTAACTGACTCAAGTAAATTTGATAAAAGGGGTACAGTAAGAAGATTTGCTTTAAGTCAAGTCTATGAAGTAATAACAGACGAAAAACTTTCTAAACAAAATATAGCTACATTAGAAAATGCTGGGATAATGGTTAAGGTAGTTTCGTAAGAGGTTAAGTGTATGAATCAAGATAGGAATAAACTGCTCTCTAAAATTGCTTATCTGTATTATATTGAAAACTTAAATCAGTCACAAATAGCAGCAAAATTAGGAATTTATAGAACCTCTATTAGTAGAATGTTAACAGAAGCAAGGAATGCAGGAATTGTTAAAATTGAAATAGAGAATTTTGATACCAATATGTTTAAGTTGGAAAATTATGTAAAAGAAAAGTATGGTCTGGAAAGTTTAGAAATTATTCCAAACGAATTTGATGATAATCCAACAATTTTATCTGAAAGAATTTCTCAAGTTGCAGCAGGTGTCCTTAGGAATTTAATTGATGATAATATGAAAATTGGCTTTTCTTGGGGGAAAAGTTTAAGTAATTTAGTAGATTTAATTCACAGCAAAAGTGTCCGAAATGTTCACTTCTATCCTCTAGCAGGTGGTCCTAGTCACATACACGCTAAATACCATGTGAATACACTGATTTATGAAATGTCTAGAAAATTTCATGGAGAGTGTACATTTATGAATGCAACAATTGTGCAAGAAAATAAATTGTTAGCAGATGGTATTTTGCAATCAAGATATTTTGAAGATTTGAAAAATAGTTGGAAAGATTTAGATATAGCTGTGGTTGGGATTGGTGATTTTAGTAATAAAGGAAAACATCAATGGTTAGACATGCTTACAGAGGATGACTTTAAAGAATTGACAAAAGTTAAAACTGTAGGGGAAATTTGTTGTCGATTCTTTGATTCAAAAGGTAAAGAAGTTTATGAGAACTTACAGGAAAGAACGATAGCAATCTCTTTGGAAGATTTAAAAAATATTCCTCAAAGTTTAGCTGTTGCTTACGGTGATACGAAAGTATCTGCGATTCTTTCTGTCTTGCGTGCTAATTTAGTAAATCATTTGATTACAGATAAAAATACAATTTTAAAAGTTTTGGAAGAAGATGGTGATTTTTCTTTTCGAAATATTTTATGTGAGTGAAAATGATAGACTGATTCAGTTTATCGTTTTTTATTTTTAATCATTTGCACATTTGTGCTTAAATAAATAAAAATAGTTTATCTGTTGTTTTTAGATTGACAAGTTTATTATGTAGTTGTATTCTATAGTTACAAAAGAAAATTTTAAAATTTCAAATGAAAAAAGCTTTTTACATAGTGAAATGAGGAGGAATTTATGGAAATGATTGTTCCAGATCAAATTATCATGGGTTTAATTTTATATGCTGGCGATGCGAAACAACATATTTATAAAGCGTTAGATTATATAAAAAACGGTACATGTGAACGATGTGAAGAAGAAATCCAGTTAGCTGATGCAGCCTTATTAGAAGCCCATAATCTACAAACAAAATTCTTGGCACAGGAAGCGTCTGGTACAAAGACAGAAATAACAGCTCTCTTTGTTCATTCACAAGATCATCTCATGACTAGTATGACGGAGATTAATTTAATCAAAGAAATTATTAGTTTGAGAAAAGAACTTAATAAAAAATAATACTAGAGTATTAACATAGAGGAGGAAAATATAATGGTGAAGATTGGTTTGTTTTGTGCAGCAGGCTTTTCTACTGGTATGCTTGTAAATAATATGAAAATTGCAGCGCAATCTAGTGGAGTTGAGGCAGAAATAGAGGCGTTTTCTCAGTCTAAGTTAGCGGATTATGCGCCAAATATAGATGTTGCACTATTGGGTCCACAAGTCGCTTATACATTAGATAAATCAAAAGAAATTTGTGATAAGTGTGATATTCCGATAGCTGTTATTCCGATGATGGATTATGGTATGTTAGATGGGAAAAAAGTATTAGATTTAGCCCTATCTTTGATTAATGGGTAAGAAAAGGAGTTTTATTATGGCAAAGATGGATGTTCAGAAAATCATTGCACCAATGATGAAATTTGTGAATATGCGTGGTATTATAGCTCTAAAAGATGGTATGTTGGCTATTTTACCATTAACAGTAGTTGGAAGTTTATTCTTGATTATAGGGCAATTACCCTTTGAAGGATTGAATCAAAGTATTGCTAGTGTATTTGGAGCAAATTGGACAGAGCCTTTTATGCAAGTCTATTCAGGAACTTTTGCGATTATGGGTCTAATTTCTTGTTTTTCAATTGCCTATTCTTATGCTAAGAATAGCGGAGTAGAGGCATTGCCAGCTGGGGTTCTTTCTGTATCTGCATTCTTTATTTTGCTAAGATCGTCTTATATCCCTAAACAAGGTGAGGCGATTGGGGACGCTATTAGTAAAGTTTGGTTTGGAGGTCAAGGAATTATCGGTGCTATCATTATAGGTTTGGTAGTAGGAAGTATTTATACCTTCTTTATAAAGAGAAAAATTGTTATTAAGATGCCAGAACAAGTTCCACAAGCTATTGCGAAACAGTTTGAAGCAATGATTCCAGCATTTGTAATTTTCTTACTTTCTATGATTGTATATATTTTAGCGAGCTCATTGACTAATGGCGGAACATTCATAGAAATGATTTATTCTGCTATTCAAGTTCCATTGCAAGGTTTAACTGGATCTTTGTATGGTGCAATTGGAATTGCATTCTTTATATCATTTTTGTGGTGGTTTGGTGTTCATGGACAATCGGTAGTAAATGGAGTAGTGACAGCTCTGCTTTTATCTAATCTTGATGCTAATAAAGCTATGTTAGCCTCTGGGAATCTATCATTAGAAAATGGTGCACATATTGTTACTCAACAATTTTTAGATTCATTTTTAATTCTATCTGGTTCAGGGATTACGTTTGGACTTGTAGTTGCGATGCTTTTTGCAGCAAAATCGAAACAGTACCAAGCGTTAGGGAAAGTAGCAGCTTTTCCAGCAATATTTAACGTAAATGAGCCAGTTGTATTTGGATTTCCGATTGTCATGAATCCAGTTATGTTTGTACCTTTCATTCTTGTTCCTGTACTTGCAGCTGTTATAGTATATGGAGCTATTGCAACAGGTTTCATGCAGCCATTTTCAGGAGTTACATTACCTTGGAGCACCCCGGCTATTATATCAGGATTTATGGTTGGTGGATGGCAAGGAGTTATTACTCAGCTGGTGATATTAGCGATGTCTACATTAGTTTATTTCCCATTCTTTAAAGTACAGGATCGTTTAGCTTATCAGAATGAAGCATGATAATTCTAAAAAACATTTGTGTATTATCATTAAACACACACATTTGTGCTAAAAATTAGAGAGTTAAAGTTTTTCTAGTTAAAAGCTTGAAATTTTCTAAAAAACCAGGTATTATATTTTCGAAAGAAACAAAAATATTTTCGAAAGAAAGGTGTTTATTATGGTAAATAAAGAAGTAGCAAGAACGACAATCAAGACAGAATATTTTGGTAGCCTTACTGAAAGGATGAACAAATATCGAGAAGATGTTTTAAATAAAAAACCTTATATTGATGCTGAGAGAGCGGTTCTAGCAACACGCGCTTATGATCGATATAAGGAACAACCTAATGTCCTAAAACGCGCCTATATGCTGAAAGAAATTTTGGAAAATATGACTATCTATATCGAAGAAGAATCTATGATTGCGGGAAATCAAGCTTCTTCCAATAAAGATGCTCCTATTTTTCCAGAATATACGCTAGAATTTGTTCTCAATGAGTTGGATCTTTTTGAAAAGCGTGATGGAGATGTTTTCTATATTACTGAAGAAACAAAAGAACAACTTAGAAGTATTGCTCCGTTTTGGGAAAATAATAATTTACGTGCTAGAGCTGGTGCCTTGTTACCTGAAGAAGTGTCTGTTTATATGGAAACAGGATTCTTCGGTATGGAAGGTAAGATGAATTCTGGAGATGCTCACTTAGCAGTTAACTATCAGAAACTGTTGCAATTTGGTTTAAGAGGTTTTGAAGAGCGAGCTCGTAAAGCGAAAGCAGCTCTAGATTTAACAGATCCAGCAAGTATTGATAAATATCATTTTTACGACTCTATAGTTATCGTAATCGATGCTATTAAAGTATATGCAAATCGCTTTGTTGCTCTTGCTAAAAATTTAGCTGAAAATGCAAATCCTAAACGTAAGAAAGAATTACTTGAGATTGCAGATATTTGCTCTAGAGTCCCATATGAACCGGCAACTACTTTTGCAGAAGCTATTCAATCAGTTTGGTTTATTCAATGTATTTTACAAATTGAATCTAATGGCCACTCTCTTTCATATGGTCGTTTTGATCAATATATGTATCCATATATGAAGGCTGATTTAGAAAGTGGTAAAGAAACAGAAGATAGCATTGTTGAACGTCTGACAAATCTTTGGATTAAGACAATTACAATTAATAAGGTTCGCAGTCAAGCACATACATTTTCTTCAGCAGGAAGTCCTTTATATCAAAATGTTACAATTGGTGGACAGACTCGAGATAAGAAGGATGCTGTTAACCCATTATCTTATTTGGTATTAAAATCAGTTGCACAAACCCATCTACCGCAACCTAATCTAACTGTACGTTACCATGCAGGTTTAGATGCTCGTTTCATGAATGAGTGTATTGAAGTGATGAAACTTGGTTTTGGTATGCCTGCATTTAATAATGATGAGATTATTATTCCTTCTTTTATTGCAAAAGGAGTATTGGAAGATGATGCTTATGATTACAGTGCCATTGGATGTGTTGAAACGGCAGTTCCAGGGAAATGGGGCTATCGTTGCACAGGTATGAGTTATATGAACTTCCCTAAGGTTCTACTTATCACGATGAATGATGGAATTGATCCGGCTTCGGGTAAACGGTTTGCACCAAGCTTTGGTCATTTTAAGGATATGAAGAACTTTTCTGAATTAGAAAATGCTTGGGATAAAACACTAAGATATTTGACACGAATGAGTGTTATTGTTGAAAATTCTATTGATTTATCATTGGAACGAGAAGTTCCTGATATTCTATGTTCAGCATTGACTGATGACTGTATTGGTCGTGGAAAACACCTGAAAGAAGGTGGAGCAGTATATGATTATATATCAGGTTTGCAAGTTGGAATTGCAAATTTGTCGGATTCATTAGCTGCAATTAAAAAATTGGTATTTGAGGAAGAACGTATAAGCCCAAGTCAGCTTTGGCATGCACTGGAAACAGATTATGCCGGAGAAGAGGGTAAGGTCATTCAAGAAATGTTGATTCATGATGCACCTAAGTACGGTAATGATGATGATTATGCTGACAAATTGGTTACTGCTGCTTATGACATTTATGTTGATGAAATTGCTAAATATCCTAATACACGTTATGGAAGAGGTCCTATTGGAGGGATTCGTTATTCAGGAACATCTTCTATCTCAGCCAACGTAGGGCAGGGATGTGGAACATTAGCAACTCCAGATGGACGCAACGCGGGTACACCGTTAGCAGAAGGTTGTTCACCATCACATAATATGGATCAACACGGCCCTACATCTGTTTTAAAATCTGTTTCAAAATTACCAACAGATGAAATCGTAGGTGGGGTTCTCTTAAATCAGAAAGTAAATCCTCAAACCTTAGCCAAAGAAGAAGATAAATTAAAACTAATTGCTTTGTTACGAACATTCTTTAATCGTTTACATGGGTACCATATTCAATACAATGTTGTTTCCAGAGAGACGTTGATTGACGCTCAGAAACATCCTGAAAAACACAGAGACTTAATTGTTCGTGTTGCAGGATACTCTGCATTCTTCAATGTTCTTTCTAAGGCAACCCAAGATGATATTATAGGACGTACTGAGCATACATTGTAAAATAAAGAGGTTCTTTTTATGGAATTTATGCTTGACACATTAAATTTAGATGAGATTAAAAAATGGTCTGAAATTTTACCGCTAGCTGGGGTAACTTCAAATCCCACTATTGCAAAAAGAGAGGGTTCTATTAATTTTTTTGAACGAATCAAAGATGTGAGAGAATTGATTGGCTCTGCACCCTCTATTCATGTTCAGGTGATTTCTCAAGATTTTGAAGGCATCTTAAAGGATGCTCATGAAATTCGGAGACAAGCAGGAGATGATATATTTATCAAAGTACCTGTTACTCCAGCTGGATTACGTGCAATAAAGGTGCTAAAAAAAGAGGGCTACCATATCACTGCAACAGCTATTTATACAGTTATTCAGGGATTATTAGCTATCGAAGCAGGAGCGGATTACCTAGCTCCATATTATAATAGAATGGAAAATCTGAACATTGATTCAAATTCTGTCATTCGTCAATTAGCTCTTGCTATTGATAGACAGAACTCTCCTAGTAAGATTTTAGCTGCATCCTTTAAAAATGTAGCACAAGTAAATAATGCTTTAGCTGCAGGTGCGCATGCTGTTACAGCAGGAGCAGATGTTTTTGAATCAGCTTTCGCCATGCCATCTATCCAAAAGGCGGTTGATGATTTTTCTGACGACTGGTTTGTTACTCAACATAGTCGTTCCATTTAGGTAGAAAGGAAACAAACATGAGAATTTTTGCTAGTCCTTCGAGATATATTCAAGGGGAAAATGCCTTGTTCGAAAATGCCAAATCAATATTGGATTTGGGGAATCGTCCTATTCTATTATGCGATCAGTTGGTTTATGATATTGTTGGAAAACGATTTGAAGATTACCTACATAGGTATGGTTTCCATATTGTTCTAGCCAAGTTTAATGGTGAAGCTTCTGACAATGAAATCAATCGAGTTGTTGACTTGGCTGAGAAAGAAAATTGTGATAGTATTATCGGTCTTGGTGGGGGAAAGACGATTGATAGCGCAAAAGCTATTGCAGATTTGATTGAAAAGCCTGTTATTATTGCTCCAACAATTGCATCGACCGACGCACCTGTATCTGCTTTATCTGTTATTTATACAGATGAAGGTGCATTTGATCATTATCTATTTTATTCTAAAAATCCAGATTTAGTTTTGGTTGATACAAAAGTTATTTCACAAGCCCCTAAGCGTTTATTAGCGTCTGGTATTGCAGATGGTTTAGCAACTTGGGTTGAGGCGCGTGCGGTTATGCAGGCAAATGGAAAAACTATGTTAGGACAACAGCAAACGTTGGCTGGAGTTGCAATTGCGAAGAAATGTGAAGAAACGCTGTTTGCAGATGGTTTACAGGCTATGGCAGCTTGTGAAGCTAAAGTGGTGACACCAGCATTAGAAAATATTGTTGAAGCTAATACTTTATTGAGCGGCCTAGGTTTTGAAAGTGGAGGATTAGCTGCGGCGCATGCAATTCATAATGGTTTTACTGCATTGACAGGTGACATACATCATTTAACACATGGTGAAAAAGTAGCTTATGGAACTTTGGTACAACTATTATTGGAAAATAGACCTAAAGAAGAACTTGATAAGTATATTGAGTTTTACAAAAAAATTGGTATGCCAACAACTCTAAAAGAAATGCATTTAGATCAAGTTGGATATGATGATTTAATAAAAGTTGGTAAACAAGCAACTATGGAGGGTGAGACAATCCATCAGATGCCGTTTAAGATTTCGCCTTCAGATGTTGCTCAAGCTATCATCGCTGTAGACGCCTATGTAAATTCAAAATAAACAATAAGGACTACTGTTTTCCAAATGGTAGTCTTTTATTGATTCTCGTATTGAATTCTACGTTCTTCATAAATTAAAAAGCGACACAGGTTGTCGGCTATTTACTATAAATACATTAATTAGCATTCCAGTCGTATCTTCGGTCTAAAATTAGTATTTTGTGTTATAAGAGATAAGCTTCTTATTTGGCTCTTTGATTTCCCGTATAACAATAAGATAAAAAAGTGGGAGATAGAGTAATTCAGAGTCATCAAAATTGATGAAATACAGTATATAGTTTTTTCTTTTAACACATTTCAAATTCTCTCAAAAATGGTATAATAGTAACATCACAAAATTGGAGAGAGACCATGAGTTTTTACAATCATAAAGAAATTGAGCCTAAGTGGCAGGGCTACTGGGCAGAACATCATACATTTAAGACAGGAACAGATGTATCAAAACCGAAGTTTTATGCTCTTGATATGTTCCCTTATCCGTCTGGAGCGGGTCTTCACGTAGGACACCCAGAAGGTTATACCGCAACGGATATACTCAGCCGTTACAAACGTGCGCAAGGCTACAATGTCCTTCACCCAATGGGTTGGGATGCTTTTGGTTTGCCTGCAGAGCAGTACGCTATGGATACAGGTAATGACCCAGCAGAATTTACGGCTGAAAATATTGCCAACTTCAAACGCCAAATCAATGCGCTTGGATTTTCTTACGACTGGGATCGTGAAGTCAATACGACAGATCCAAACTACTACAAGTGGACTCAATGGATTTTCACTAAGCTTTACGAAAAAGGCTTGGCCTATGAAGCGGAAGTACCAGTAAACTGGGTTGAGGAATTGGGAACAGCCATTGCTAACGAAGAGGTTCTTCCTGACGGAACTTCTGAGCGTGGAGGCTATCCAGTTGTCCGCAAACCAATGCGTCAATGGATGCTTAAAATTACGGCCTATGCGGAGCGTTTGCTTAATGACTTGGATGAACTTGATTGGCCAGAGTCTATCAAGGACATGCAGCGCAACTGGATTGGTAAATCAACTGGTGCTAATGTAACTTTTAAAGTTAAGGGAACAGACAAGGAATTCACCGTCTTTACCACTCGTCCTGATACTCTTTTCGGTGCGACTTTCACTGTTTTGGCTCCTGAGCATGAATTGGTTGACGCTATCACAAGTCCAGAGCAAGCAGAGGCTGTAGCAGACTACAAACACCAAGCTAGTCTCAAGTCTGACTTGGCTCGTACCGATCTTGCTAAAGAAAAAACAGGGGTTTGGACTGGTGCTTATGCAGTCAACCCTGTCAATGGTAAGGAAATTCCAATCTGGATTGCCGACTATGTTCTTGCTAGTTATGGGACAGGTGCGGTAATGGCTGTGCCAGCCCACGATCAACGTGACTGGGAATTTGCCAAACAATTTGACCTTCCAATCGTCGAAGTACTTGAAGGTGGAAATGTTGAAGAAGCTGCCTACACAGAAGATGGCCTTCATGTTAATTCAGCCTTCCTAGATGGACTCAACAAAGAAGACGCAATTGCTAAGATTGTGGCTTGGTTGGAAGAGAAAGGTTGTGGACAAGAGAAGGTTACCTACCGTCTCCGCGACTGGCTCTTTAGCCGTCAACGTTACTGGGGTGAGCCCATTCCAATCATTCATTGGGAAGATGGAACTTCAACAGCTGTTCCTGAAAATGAATTGCCACTCGTCTTGCCAGTAACCAAGGATATCCGTCCTTCAGGTACCGGTGAAAGTCCACTAGCTAACTTGACAGATTGGCTTGAAGTGACTCGTGAAGATGGTGTCAAAGGTCGTCGTGAAACAAATACTATGCCACAGTGGGCAGGTTCAAGCTGGTACTACCTCCGCTATATCGATCCACATAACACTGAGAAATTAGCCGATGAGGATCTTCTCAAACAATGGTTGCCAGTAGATATCTACGTGGGAGGTGCGGAACATGCTGTACTTCACTTGCTTTACGCTCGCTTTTGGCACAAATTCCTCTATGACCTCGGTGTTGTTCCGACTAAGGAACCATTCCAAAAACTCTTTAACCAAGGAATGATTTTGGGAACAAGCTACCGTGACCACCGTGGCGCTCTTGTGGCGACTGACAAGGTTGAAAAACGTGACGGTTCCTTCTTCCATGTGGAAACAGGGGAAGAGTTGGAGCAAGCACCAGCCAAGATGTCTAAATCGCTTAAGAACGTTGTTAACCCAGACGATGTGGTGGAACAATACGGTGCTGACACCCTTCGTGTTTATGAAATGTTTATGGGACCACTTGATGCTTCGATTGCTTGGTCAGAAGAAGGTCTGGAAGGAAGCCGTAAATTCCTTGACCGTGTTTACCGCTTGATTACAAGTAAAGAAATCCTTGCAGAAAACAATGGCTCTCTCGACAAGGTTTACAACGAAACCGTTAAAGCTGTCACAGAGCAAATCGAATCATTGAAATTCAACACAGCCATTGCCCAACTTATGGTCTTTGTCAACGCTGCCAACAAGGAAGACAAACTTTATGTAGACTACGCTAAAGGCTTTATCCAATTGATTGCGCCATTTGCGCCTCACTTGGCAGAAGAACTCTGGCAAACTGTTGCAGCAACTGGCGAATCTATCTCTTATGTAGCTTGGCCAACATGGGACGAAAGCAAATTGGTTGAAGACGAAATCGAAATCGTCGTTCAAATCAAAGGAAAAGTTCGTGCCAAACTCATGGTTGCTAAAGACCTATCACGCGAAGAATTGCAAGAAATTGCTCTCGCTGATGAAAAAGTCAAAGCAGAAATTGACGGTAAGGAAATCGTGAAAGTGATTGCGGTACCGAATAAATTAGTTAACATTGTTGTGAAATAAGATAGGAATCCTTCAGAGTAGAATCTGGAGGATTTTTTATTTGACAGGAAGTTTCTATTTTGTTAATATGATTAACAAAGGGAAGAGAGATTATGGATAAAAAAGAATTTATTGCATTTAATAATCGCTTCAATAGATTTATTTTAGCGTTTGACCAGTTAAAAAAAAATCAACATAAAAGTGGTGTTGACAAATCTATTACGTTGAATGAGGTGCATTTGATTGTTGTGATTGGGAAAAATCAACCCTTAAATCTAGTAAAATTATCTGAATTATTAGAAGTTTCGAGAAGTGCAATAACTCAAAGTGTTAGAAGATTGATTCAAAAAAATTTAGTTGTTTTTGATTTTGATCCGAATAATGGGAAAAATAAATATTTGAGATTATCTGAAAAAGGCATCGAAATTTTTAAAATCCATAAGGAGCAACAAGCATATATTGAAAAATCAATCTTTTCAGTTTTAAACAACTATAGCGAGGTGGAACTTAAAACAGTTGTGAAATTGATGGATGATATTGAAAAGGTGTGGGGAGAATTACCGTGGTAAAAGTCACGGTAAATTTCAAATATAATTGTTAAGTAAATTAACAAAAAGGAGAAGACATGACTGTAAACATAGAACTGATTTCACAAACAGATTTAGCGGATGAATCTTTTTATATTGCTATTAATGGTTTAGAACCAAGGGCAATGTATTGTGTAGAAATGTACCTGTCTGATTATTACTGTATAAATGCTCCCTTGCTTTTAGATCATGATGTTATATGGAAATCAACTGCCATTTTTTTATCTGATCAGGACGGTATGATTGCTACCTCTCAGACAGCATCTATTTCAGGATCTTATAAAGGCGTTTCAGAAATGGGCTTATTCTTTAATGCGAAGCCGTTAAAGAATAGGAAAAGGAGATTACCTAGTTCTCTTGATAGAATTCCATTGCGAGATTATTTTGGTATTGAAATTAAAATCAGGCTGGGGAAAGATGTGGTCGCGGAGCAAAGTTTTGTAAGGCGTTATATGAATCTGGGAATAAGGTATCAAGATATTTATGACAAGCATTTTCAAGGTCGATTATTTTATGATGAAAAGTTAAGAAGGGCGCCAGCCGTGATTATTGTTAGCGGTAGTGAGGGAAGAATTGAAAAAGCTCAGAATATTGCCCAACTTTTATCTTCTAGGGGCTATATTTGTCTTGCGATAGCTTATTTTGGTTTAGAGGGATTACCCCCAAATTTAGAACGCATTCCGATAGAATCTCTGGAAGAGGCGAAAGATTTTCTATATCATCATCCTCAAGTTGATAATACAAAAATAGGAATATATGGTCGCTCTAAAGGAGCAGAGCTTGTTCTGGCTGGACAAAGTATTTTGGAAGATGTGCAATGTTTGGTACTCAATTCCCCCTCAAATGTAATATTTGAGGGAATAAAGGGAAAACTCAACTCTCATTCATCTTCTTGGACATATTTACAAAAGGAACTTCCGTATCAAAAATTTCAGTTAGGAAATTATTTGTTAAACAAGTTTTTTGGAAAACAGATTCCTGAAGACAGTAGGGCTCAGATTGATGTGAGTAAAATTGCCTCTCCTTTATTATTACTAGGAAGTGATGTTGATGAAATATGGAATGCATCATCCGCGATAGATGATATCATTTCACATTATAAAGGGGAACCCATTTTGTTTAAAAAATATCATGAAACAGGGCATATGTTGACGGTTGCTTATCAACCGAATCATCGTTATCGAAAAGATTGGCGCTTATTAATGAAAGAAAGTGTAGACTCTTGGTTTGCTACGATAAATTTTTTTGATAGACATCTGAAAAATTTGTAGATAGTGCTGAACCGTACTATAATAGCCCGAACTAAGATAAAAACACAGTTCTGATTGGTAGTCAACTATACAAAAGCAAACACTAAAACAAGAGAAATTTGAATACAAACAGTAAAAAATGGAGAGAAGCACCAGGGATATTAACTCACTCGTTTCCATACTTGATTATTTCTCTATAAAATGGTGGCTTATAAGAGGAGTTTGCATTGTTGAAGCGAAAACCAAGTGTTTCCTAGAATTTTCATTGAGATATGTTATACTATATTCAATGAATGAACAAGGAGAAAACAATGCCAGTAAATGAATATGGTCAGATGATTGGTGAGTCAATGGAAGCTTATACACCAGGTGAATTGCCTTCTATTGATTTCTTAGAAGGGCGTTATGCTCGGATAGAGGCTCTCTCGGTAGAAAGACATGCGGAGGATTTGCTAGCTGTTTATGGCCCGGATACGCCTCGGGAGATGTGGACCTACCTTTTTCAGGAGCCAGTAGCAGATATGGAGGAACTGGTCAGCCTTTTAAATCAGATGTTGGCTCGTAAGGACCGTTTTTACTATGCAATCATAGACAAGGCGACTGGTAAGGCTTTGGGAACTTTTTCTCTCATGCGCATTGACCAGAATAACCGAGTAATAGAAGTCGGAGCAGTCACTTTTTCTCCAGTGCTCAAGGGGACACGGATAGGGACAGAAGCCCAGTATCTCTTGGCTTGCTATGTCTTTGAGGAGCTTAACTATCGTCGCTATGAGTGGAAATGCGATGCTCTTAACCTGCCATCAAGACGAGCTGCGGAGCGTTTGGGATTTATTTATGAAGGAACCTTCCGTCAGGCAGTGGTTTATAAGGGACGGACGAGGGATACGGATTGGTTGTCTATGATTGATAAGGACTGGCCCAAAGTCAAAGCTCGTTTGGAAATATGGTTGCGTCCTAAAAACTTTGATAAAAATGGACAGCAGTACAAGAGCTTGAGAGAGCTTTAAGAGGTGTTGAGATGATTACTATTAAAAAGCAAGAAATTGTCAAGCTAGAGGATGTTTTACATCTCTATCAGGCTGTCGGTTGGACAAATTATACCCATCAACCAGAGATGCTGGAGCAGGCCTTATCTCATTCATTAGTAATTTATCTGGCACTTGATGGTGATGCTGTAGTGGGCTTGATTCGTTTGGTTGGAGATGGTTTTTCATCAGTTTTTGTACAGGATTTGATTGTTTTGCCTAGCTATCAGCGCCAAGGGATTGGTAGCTCCTTGATGAAAGAGGCTTTAGAAAATTTTAAAGAGGCCTATCAAGTCCAGCTGGTGACAGAAGAGACAGAAAAAAACGTGGGATTTTATCGTTCTATGGGCTTTGAAATCTTATCCACCTATGATTGTATAGGAATGACTTGGGCGAATCGAGAAAAATAACAAAACTTGTTTTTTCTTAAGCAAAGTTTAAGGATGGTCCAGTATCATATAGTCATTAAATAAAGACCTCCTAACTTTATTTAATGAAATCCTAAAACTTTTTTTCATCATAATCTCCTAATGAAGTCACCTAATCAGGTGACTTTTTTGTGGGGTGAGGTGATGCTGATAGAAATTTTTAAAAAATGCTAGAATTTGAGAAAAGTTAAGCTAGTTTTAAGCTTTGTCTTGTATCATATAGTTATTAAATAAAGACCTCCTAACTTTATTTAATAAAATCCTAAACTTTTCTTTTTCATAATAATCTCCCTTAACTCCACCCAATCAGGTGGAGTTTTTTGGCTCTATTTCAGGCTTTTTGGGACTATTCTAAAAATCATTTTTCGATATTTTTCGGTATTTTTCGGATTTTGGTCGGGGAATTGGCGGGGACTTTTTGAGATTTTGGCGGGGATTTTTTAGCGAATATGACTAAGAAATAGGTCGGTTGTCGCTTCAGCTATTTCAAACTCAATTTGATTGTAAGCGACTGTTAATTGAAGGACTGAAACTGCTGTAATAATGATTTTGCTTGTCCAGTAGTGGCGTATTAAATGAGGAGTGACATGTAAGGTTGTCTATTCGTTTACTAAATCAAAATTTCTATGAAATTGATAGAATCCCTAATTTTCTCTTAAACTTGAAAGTCTTGTTGTAAAGCGGTTAAAGCTTGAGAAGCTGAGGATGTAAAGTTTTGACAAATTTTGTGAACTATGGGATAATGGAGAGGAATTAAGGATTAGTTCTATATCATGGACTAGAAAAGACCCCAAGCTAACTTCCACATTAAGCTTGGGGTCTTTTTTGACACTATCTATCTTTGTTTAGCCATTTATCGACTAAGCGAAGAACAACACCGACCACAATTGGTCCGATGATAGTTTTAAGGATTAGTTCCATCATGGGCTATCTCACCTCCTTTCGTAGGCGGTGTAGTAGTGCCGTATAATATTATACCACATGAATGTTAAACTCGGGAGGCACCCAATCAGGTGGAGTTTTTTGGCTCTATTTCAGGATTTTGGGGAGTATTTTAAACATCATTTTCCGATAACTTTTACTTAATCTTATAAACTTTATTGGACAGATTCTAAAGTTGGAGAAGCTGAGTAGATTAGGATATAAATCTTTGACAAATTTTGTGAACTATGGGATAATAAAAGGGAATTAAGTATTGTGTCTATATCATAGGATAGAAAAGACCCCAAGCTAACTTCCACATTAAGCTTGGGGTCTTTTTTGACACTATCTATCTTTGTTTAGCCATTTATCGACTAAGCGAAGGATGACACCGACCACAATCGGTCCGATGATAGTTTTAAGGATTAGTTCCATCATGGGCTATCTCACCTCCTTTCGTAGGCGGTGTAGCAGTGCCGTAGAATATTATACCACATAAGTGTTGAACTCGGGAGGCACCAATCCAGTGGCTTTTTTGTTTGTGGCTTGGATTTTTGATATAATAGAGCTATGAGTAGAATTTTAGACAATGAGATAATGGGGGATGAGGAGTTAGTAGAACGCACGCTCCGTCCTCAGTATTTACGTGAATATATTGGACAGGATAAGGTCAAGGATCAGCTTCAAATCTTTATCGAAGCCGCTAAAATGCGGGATGAAGCGCTGGATCATGTCCTCCTTTTCGGGCCTCCAGGTTTGGGGAAGACGACCATGGCCTGTGTTATTGCCAACGAACTGGGTGTCAATCTAAAGCAGACGTCGGGTCCTGTTATCGAAAAAGCTGGTGATCTGGTAGCGATTTTGAATGACTTAGAGCCTGGGGATGTCCTCTTTATTGACGAGATTCATCGCTTGCCTATGTCGGTGGAAGAGGTACTTTATAGTGCCATGGAGGACTTTTATATCGACATCATGATTGGGGCTGGTGAAGGCAGTCGCAGTGTTCATTTGGAGTTGCCACCTTTTACCTTGATTGGTGCGACGACTCGAGCTGGTATGCTCTCAAATCCTCTACGGGCACGTTTTGGGATTACAGGTCATATGGAGTATTATGCCCATGCTGACTTGACGGAAATTGTCGAGCGGACGGCAGATATTTTTGAGATGGAAATTACTCATGAGGCAGCATCTGAGTTAGCCTTACGTAGTCGTGGGACTCCTCGTATTGCCAATCGTCTCCTCAAGCGCGTGCGCGATTTTGCCCAGATTATGGGGGATGGGGTTATCGATGATCTTATTACCGATAAGGCTTTGACCATGCTGGATGTTGACCATGAAGGCTTGGACTATGTGGACCAAAAAATCCTTCGCACCATGATTGAGATGTATGGTGGCGGTCCTGTCGGTCTAGGAACTCTTTCTGTGAATATCGCTGAAGAGCGTGAGACGGTAGAAGATATGTACGAACCCTACCTCATCCAGAAAGGTTTTATTATGCGGACACGTTCTGGTCGTGTGGCAACGGCTAAGGCCTACGAACATTTAGGGTATGAATACAGTGAAAAATGAGCAAGAAATCCTAAAAGCTTTCAGAGAAGATTCGGATATAATGACCATTCTGACTATCATCCGAGACCTTGATTTAAAAGACTCGTGGTTGGCAGCAGGTTCTGTCAGAAATTTTATCTGGAATCTTTTGTCAGAGAAACCAGCTTTTGACCGTGAAACGGATGTGGATGTGATTTTCTTTGACCCAGATGTGAGTTATGAAGAAACGCTGGCTATAGAGAACAAGTTGAGAGCGGATTTTTCTCAGTACCAGTGGGAATTGAAAAATCAGGTCTATATGCACCAGCACAGTCCGCACACTGCTCCCTATAGTAGCTCTTGTGACGCTATGAGTAAGTATCCAGAACGGTGTACGGCGGTTGGGCTCCGTTTGAATGAAGACTCTGCTTTAGAATTTTTTACTCCTTATGGACTCGAGGATATTGTGAATTTTCAAGTTCGTCCAACTCCTCATTTTTTAGAGAATCAAGACCGAATGCAGCTCTATCAAACACGTCTATCCAAGAAAAATTGGCATGAGAAATGGGAAAATTTGATTTTTAAAAATACTTAAGGAAACTTTAAGCTAGGAAGTGTATACTAAGTACATAAGTTAAGAAGACCTTAACTTAAACTCCTAAAACTTTTTCATAATAATCTCCCTATAAAAAATAAAGTCGCCCAATCAGGCGGCTTATTTTTTTGAAAAATGGGCTTTGCGCCTGAGAATAATACTCAATGAAAATCAAAGAGCAAACTAGGAAGCTAGCCGCAGGTTGCTCAAAACACTGTTTTGAGGTTGTAGATAGAGCTGACGTGGTTTGAAGAGATTTTCGGGTAAATTCCCAAACTAAGTTCCACCGCTAATCCAAGTGGAAGTTAGTCTGATAAAAATCCTAAAAACCAGTGGAAATCCGTGTCAGGGTAAGTTCCACTGGTTTTAAATATGCTTGATTTTATTGTTTTTGTAGCCGAAAGGAATCGAAAAAAAGAGCGCACAAAATCCCCTCATCTGAAAGCGTTTCAGATTAAGTTCCGCTATGGTGGAAGTTAGTGTGAGACGTTTGAATAGGGTTTTAGGTTAGTTTTTAGAACTTATGTTGGAGTAATGTAGACGACTGACAGACGTCTTCTGCAGGTATTTTAGAAATGCCGAGAAGCTTAGGAATTTCTTCTCCATAAGTAAAGGCAAAGAGTTCATAAGCTGACTTTCCATTCAAAGCAGCACGTTTGACGCTGTTGACATGAGAGCAGACGAGATTGATGTCCTCTTGAGTTAAGTTGTCAAAGGAAATTCCCTTTGTTAGGATGTCGCGAATCAAGGTGTGATTTTTCTCGATTCTCCCTTTCTGGTCAGAGCGATTAGGGTCACAAAAGAAGAGTTTACTCTCTCCTCGCACATCCATTTCGATGTCATCAACCCTTGCAAACTCTCCACCATTATCGGTAAGAATGACAGGGAAGAGTTGGAAGAAATCTTTGTCAGCTTGGTGAAGAGTGTTCTTGATGTCATAGAGGTGTTTGGTAACCTCAAGGGCAGTTTTATTATCCAGCAGTCTAGCGAAGATACAGTTACAGAAAGATAGATTGAAGGTGAGTAGGACTTTACCTCCCATTCTGCCCATAACGGTATCCATTTCTAGCCAAGAGTCTAGTTGATTAAGGGTTAAATAATTTAGGAAATCCTCATAGGAACGGCCTTTTTTAGCTTCTTTAGGGATGGGAGGTAGCTTACTTTTTCTTCGTTCTTTAAATTTAACGGCTCTGGTTAGGTCAATAGGAGCGATAGACAGGTAACCTTTTCGGATGTGTCGATAGACAGTTGAGGAGCTGACATCAAGATTGTGAGTTTTGAGGATATGATAGATGTGTTGTCCCTTTTTAACACCATCAGAAATGACTTTGTCCATGTCCCAGAAGGTCTTAGAATTGAGGGGAGTTCCTTCACGAGCTTCTACAAGAGTTTGTTCGTATTGTTTTTGAGCTTGTTTAGCGAGGTAGAAGATTTTTTTAAATCCACAATTTTGTCTTCTTTTAGGACAGCCGTTACAGACAAAGGGAGCCTTGTCGAGTAGAGGGCAAGGAAGGTTATGGCCTGTAGACTCTCGGACTTGTCTGTTTCGTTTGACTTCTTTGGAAACAGTAGTCGGGTCTTTTAGAATAAGTTGCCCGATCGCTTTGAAGGTTTCACCGCGCTCTAAGCCCAGTTGGATATCATTACGGTCTGAAAGGGTAAGATGTTTATGTTTTGTCATAGTAGACCTCATTTCTAACTCAAACGTCTCACACTTAATTCCACCATAAAAATCCGTTTTAGACTAACTTCCACTTTGGATAGGCAAGTGGAAGTTACTTTGAGAAGTTAGCGAAGAGATTTTCGAAGAGTATAAATAGCTTAGTGATAGAAGAAAATAGGGAAATATGGTATAATGAAACGATAGATTTTTGAATAGGAATAAGATCATGTTTGGATTTTTTAAGAAAGATAAGGCTGTGGAAGTAGAAGTTCCGACGCAGGTTCCTGCTCATATCGGCATCATCATGGATGGAAATGGCCGTTGGGCTAAAAAACGTATGCAACCGCGAGTTTTTGGACACAAGGCGGGCATGGAAGCATTGCAAACTGTGACCAAGGCAGCCAACAAACTGGGAGTTAAGGTTATTACAGTTTATGCTTTTTCTACGGAAAATTGGACCCGTCCAGATCAGGAAGTCAAGTTTATCATGAACTTGCCCGTAGAGTTTTATGACAATTATGTCCCGGAATTGCATGCGAATAATGTTAAGATTCAAATGATTGGGGAGACAGATCGCCTGCCTAAGCAAACCTTTGAAGCTTTAACAAAGGCTGAGGAATTGACTAAGAACAATACAGGTTTGATACTTAACTTTGCCCTCAACTATGGTGGGCGTGCTGAGATTACACAGGCGCTTAAGTTGATTTCCCAGGATGTTTTAGATGCCAAAATCAACCCAGGTGACATCACAGAGGAATTGATTGGCAACTATCTCTTTACCCAGCATTTGCCTAAGGACTTACGAGACCCAGACTTGATTATCCGGACTAGTGGAGAATTGCGTTTGAGTAATTTCCTTCCATGGCAGGGAGCCTATAGTGAGCTCTATTTTACGGATACCTTGTGGCCTGATTTTGACGAGGCAGCCTTGCAGGAAGCCATTCTTGCCTACAATCGTCGTCATCGCCGATTTGGAGGAGTTTAGGAGGAAATATGACACAGGATTTACAGAAAAGAACCTTGTTTGCAGGGATTGCACTGGCTATCTTCCTACCGATTTTAATGATTGGGGGACTCTTGCTTCAGATAGCAATTGGAATCATAGCCATGCTAGCCATGCATGAACTTTTGAAGATGAGAGGTCTAGAGACCATGACGATGGAGGGCCTCTTAACCCTCTTTGCCACCTTTGCCTTGACCATTCCCTTGGAGAATTACCTGACTTTTTTGCCAGTTGATGGGAATGTGGTTGCCTATAGTGTGTTGATTTCAATCATGTTAGGAACGACTGTTTTTAGCAAGTCTTATACGATTGAGGATGCTGTTTTCCCTCTTGCTATGAGTTTTTATGTAGGCTTTGGATTTAATGCTTTACTAGATGCTCGTGTTGCAGGTTTAGATAAGGCGCTATTGGCCTTGTGTATTGTTTGGGCAACAGACAGTGGTGCCTATCTTATAGGAATGAACTATGGTAAACGAAAATTAGCTCCGACAGTTTCTCCAAATAAAACCTTTGAGGGTGCCTTGGGTGGTATCTTAGGTGCGATTTTAGTAACCATCATCTTTATGATAGTTGACAGTACAGTTGCTCTTCCGTATGGAATTTACAAGATGTCGGTCTTTGCTATCTTCTTTAGCATTGCTGGACAATTTGGTGATTTACTAGAAAGTTCGATCAAGCGTCACTTTGGTGTCAAGGATTCTGGGAAATTTATCCCTGGACATGGTGGTGTTTTGGATCGTTTCGATAGTATGTTGCTTGTATTTCCAATCATGCACTTGTTTGGACTCTTTTAATCAAAAGACGGAGGAAACACTATGCTCGGAATTTTAACCTTTATTCTGGTTTTCGGGATTATTGTGGTGGTGCACGAGTTCGGGCACTTCTACTTTGCCAAAAAATCAGGGATTCTAGTGCGTGAATTTGCCATCGGTATGGGACCCAAAATATTTGCTCATATTGGCAAGGACGGAACGGCCTATACCATTCGGATCTTGCCTCTGGGCGGCTATGTTCGCATGGCCGGTTGGGGTGATGATACGACTGAAATCAAGACAGGTACTCCTGTCAGTTTGACCCTTACTGATGATGGTAAGGTTAAACGCATCAATCTCTCAGGTAAAAAATTGGATCAAACGGCCCTTCCTATGCAGGTGACCCAGTTTGACTTTGAAGACAAGCTCTTTATCAAGGGCTTGGTTCTGGAAGAAGAAAAAACATTTGCAGTGGATCATGATGCAACGGTTGTGGAAGCAGATGGAACTGAGGTTCGGATTGCTCCTTTAGATGTTCAATATCAAAATGCGACTATCTGGGGAAAACTGATTACTAACTTTGCAGGTCCTATGAACAACTTTATCTTAGGTGTCGTTGTTTTTTGGATTTTAATCTTCATGCAGGGTGGAGTCAGAGATGTTGAGACCAACCAGTTCCATATTATGCCCCAAGGGGCCTTGGCTAAGGTGGGAGTACCAGAAACGGCACAAATTACCAAGATTGGCTCACATGAGATTAGCAACTGGGAAAGCTTGATTCAGGCTGTGGAATCAGAAACCAAAGATAAGACGGCCCCAACCTTGGATGTGACTATTTCTGAAAAGGGTAGTGACAAGCAAGTCACTGTTACTCCAGAAGAAAGTCAAGGTCGTTACCTTCTAGGTGTTCAACCGGGAATTAAGTCGGACTTTCTATCCATGTTTGTAGGTGGTTTTACAACCGCTGCTGACTCGGCTCTCCGAATTCTATCGGCTCTGAAAAATCTGATTTTCCAACCGGATTTGAACAAGCTAGGTGGACCTGTTGCCATCTTTAAGGCGAGTAGTGATGCTGCTAAGAATGGAATTGAAAATGTCTTGTACTTTTTGGCAATGATTTCCATCAATATCGGGATTTTTAATCTTATTCCGATTCCAGCACTGGATGGTGGTAAGATTGTTCTCAATATCCTGGAAGCCATCCGCCGTAAACCATTAAAACAAGAAATTGAAACCTATGTCACCTTGGCCGGAGTGGTCATCATGGTTGTCTTGATGATTGCTGTGACCTGGAATGACATTATGCGACTCTTTTTTAGATAATCGAGGAATATTATGAAACAAAGTAAAATGCCTATCCCAACGCTTCGCGAAATGCCAAGCGATGCTCAAGTTATCAGCCATGCTCTTATGTTACGAGCTGGTTATGTTCGCCAAGTATCTGCAGGTGTTTATTCTTACCTACCACTTGCCAACCGTGTGATTGAAAAAGCCAAAAACATCATGCGCCAAGAGTTTGATAAGATTGGTGCCGTTGAGATGTTGGCTCCTGCTCTTCTTAGTGCAGAGTTGTGGCGCGAATCAGGTCGTTATGAAACTTACGGTGAAGACCTTTATAAGCTAAAAAACCGTGAAAAATCAGACTTCATCCTAGGCCCAACTCACGAAGAAACCTTTACAGCTATTGTTCGTGATTCTGTTAAGTCTTACAAGCAATTGCCACTCAACCTTTATCAAATTCAACCTAAGTATCGTGATGAAAAACGTCCACGTAATGGCCTTCTTCGTACACGTGAGTTCATCATGAAAGATGCTTACAGTTTCCACGCTAACTATGATAGTTTGGACAGTGTTTATGATGAGTACAAGGCTGCCTATGAGCGTATTTTCACTCGTAGTGGCTTAGACTTCAAGGCTATCATCGGTGACGGTGGAGCCATGGGTGGTAAGGACAGCCAAGAATTTATGGCGATTACACCTGCTCGTACAGACCTTGACCGCTGGGTTGTCTTGGACAAGTCAGTTGCCTCATTTGACGAAATTCCTGCAGAAGTGCAAGAAGAAATCAAGGCAGAATTGCTCAAATGGATGGTTTCTGGTGAAGATACCATTGCTTACTCAAGTGAGTCTAGCTATGCAGCTAACTTAGAAATGGCAACAAACGAGTACAAACCAAGCAACCGTGTTGTCGCTGAAGAAGAAGTGACTCGTGTTGCAACGCCAGATGTTAAATCAATTGATGAAGTTGCAGCCTTCCTCAATGTTCCAGAAGAACAAACGATTAAAACCCTCTTTTACATGGCAGATGGTGAGCTTGTTGCAGCCCTTCTAGTTGGAAATGACCAACTCAACGAAGTCAAGTTGAAAAACCACTTGGGCGCAGATTTCTTTGACGTTGCTAGCCAAGAAGAAGTGGCGAATCTTGTTCAAGCAGGATTTGGTTCACTTGGCCCAGTTGGCTTGCCAGAGAATGTTAAAATCATCGCAGACCGTAAGGTGCAAGATGTTCGCAATGCAGTTGTCGGTGCTAACGAAGATGGCTACCACTTGACTGGTGTGAATCCAGGCCGTGATTTTACTGCAGAATATGTGGATATCCGTGAAGTTCGTGAGGGTGAAATTTCTCCAGACGGGCAAGGAGTCCTTAACTTTGCGCGTGGTATCGAAATTGGTCACATCTTCAAACTCGGCACTCGCTATTCAGCAAGCATGGGAGCAGATGTTTTGGATGAAAATGGCCGTGCTGTGCCAATTATCATGGGATGTTACGGTATCGGTGTCAGCCGTCTCCTTTCAGCAGTGATGGAGCAACACGCTCGCCTCTTTGTTAACAAAACACCAAAAGGTGAATACCGTTATGCTTGGGGAATCAATTTCCCTAAAGAATTGGCACCATTTGATGTGCACTTGATCACTGTCAATGTCAAGGATGAAGAAGCGCAAGCTTTGACAGAAAAGCTTGAAGCAAGCTTGATGAGTGCTGGTTACGAAGTCTTGACAGATGACCGTAACGAACGTGTCGGAGTCAAATTTAGCGATAGCGACTTGATTGGTCTTCCAATACGTATCACTGTTGGGAAGAAAGCAGCTGATGGCATCGTAGAAGTTAAGATTAAAGCGACTGGTGATACTATCGAAGTTCATGCAGATAACGTGCTCGAAACGCTTGAAATCCTCAGCAAGAAATAAAAACTATAATCAGAAGAAAAACAAGGAAAAAATGTAACTAGTTTTTACCTTGTTTTTTCTGTATAATGGGAAAAATGAGTAGATAAAGAGGTAAATGTATGCTAAGATTTCCAAAGGATTTTGTCTGGGGATCCTCTACTTCTGGGCCGCAGACAGAAGGACGTGTAGCTGGTGACGGTAAGGGAGATAATCTCTGGGATTATTGGTACCAAGTGGAGCCAAATCGTTACTATAATGGGATTGGTCCAGATAAAACATCAACCTTTTATGAAAACTGGGAAAAGGATATTGAGCTACTGTTAGAAACTGGTCACACAGCCTTTCGGACTTCTATTCAGTGGTCACGGATTTTTCCACAAGGGCGTGGGGAAGTCAATCCTCAAGGTGTAGACTTTTACCGTAAGGTTTTTGAGGCTATTAAGGCCAAAGGGATTCGTCTTTTAGTCAATCTTTATCATTTTGATTTGCCTTTTGCCCTTCAAGAGGATGGTGATGGTTGGGAAAATAAGGCGACTGTCTCAGCCTATGAAGACTATGTTCGTTTTTGTTTTGAGACTTATGGAGATTTAGTGGATCAATGGATTACCTTTAACGAGCCCATCGTTCCTGTAGAGTTTGGCTATTTTTACAATGCCCATTATCCACATAAGGTGGATGCAGAGGCAGCCGTTAAAGTAGCTTATCATACACAATTGGCTAGCAGTCGGGCGGTTAAGGCTTGTCATGAACTTTTACCAGATTCCAAGATTGGGATTGTCCTAAACTTGACACCGGCTTATCCACGTAGCCATCATCCTGCTGATGTCAAGGCTGCTCGTATTGCGGATCTCTTTCAGGCCCAATCCTTCTTAGATCCGTCTGTTTTTGGGACTTATCCACAGGAGTTGGTAGAAATCTTGCATGAACACGGTCTCTTGCCTGATACTACGGAGGAAGAGTTGGAGCTCATTCGTGAAAATACAGTGGACTTCCTTGGTGTCAACTACTATCAACCTTTGCGTGTTATGGCACCTCGATTTGCTAAGCATCCAGAGAGTCCACTCTTACCAGAACATTTTTACGAGCCTTATGTGATGCCTGGACGTAAAATCAATCCTCATCGTGGCTGGGAGATTTATGAGCAAGGGATTTATGACATTGCCCAAAATATCAAGGAAAATTATGGCAATATTGAGTGGATGTTGACAGAGAATGGTATGGGTGTTGAAGGGGAAGAAAAATTCCGTCAAGATGGGATGATTCAAGATGATTACCGTATTGACTTTGTAAAAGGTCATCTTCGTGAACTTCACCGTGCCATTGAAGACGGAGCCAATTGTAAGGGCTACTTGATTTGGACCTTTATCGATTGCTGGTCATGGCTCAATAGCTATAAAAATCGCTATGGCTTAGTCGAATTAGACTTGGAAACGCAAGAACGTCGTCTGAAGAAATCAGGGCACTGGTTCAAGGAATTAAGCGATAATAATGGATTTTAAAAAGGACTCTGACTGATTATCCTAATTGGTCAGAGTTTTTTTGATTTCAGGAAGTTGATTTCGACTATACCAATTTTTACTCTTGACAAGTGAAAGAAACAAGTATATACTGTTTTTGCTGATTCTATAAAAGAGGAATTAGACTATACCAATTTTAAGGAGAAAGCACAGCTGGTCTGTGTCGTATATACTATGTGTGGAATTGTTGGTGTTGTTGGAAACACAAATGCAACTGATATTTTGATTCAAGGGCTTGAAAAGCTCGAATACCGTGGCTATGATTCTGCGGGGATTTTTGTCCTAGGTGGTGCTGAGAACCATCTAGTCAAGGCTGTTGGTCGTATAGCAGAATTGTCTGCCAAGACAGCTGGTGTTGAGGGAACAACTGGTATTGGACATACTCGTTGGGCTACTCATGGAAAACCAACTGAAGACAATGCTCACCCACATCGCTCTGAGACAGAACGTTTTGTCTTGGTTCACAATGGAGTGATTGAGAACTACCTTGAAATCAAGGAAGAATACCTTGCAGGTCACCACTTCAAAGGGCAAACAGATACGGAAATAGCCGTTCACTTGATTGGAAAATTTGCGGAAGAAGATGGCTTGTCAGTTCTTGAAGCCTTCAAAAAAGCTCTTCACATTATCCGTGGTTCTTATGCTTTTGCCTTGGTTGACTCACAAGATCCTGAAGTCATCTACGTGGCTAAAAATAAATCACCACTTTTGATTGGTCTTGGGGAAGGCTACAACATGGTTTGTTCAGACGCCATGGCTATGATTCGTGAAACCAACCAATATATGGAAATTCATGACCAAGAGCTGGTAATCGTCAAGGCTGATAGCGTGGAAGTTCAAGACTATGATGGCAACAGTCGTGAGCGTGCTAGTTACACTGCTGAACTTGACTTGTCTGATATCGGTAAGGGAACTTATCCTTACTACATGCTCAAGGAAATTGATGAGCAACCAACGGTTATGCGTAAACTCATCCAAGCCTACACAGATGAGGCTGGTCAAGTTGTCGTAGACCCAGCTATCATCAAGGCTGTTCAAGACGCAGATCGCATCTACATCCTTGCAGCTGGAACATCTTACCATGCAGGATTTGCTTCTAAGAAAATGTTGGAAGAATTGACAGATACACCAGTTGAACTTGGAATCTCATCTGAGTGGGGCTACGGTATGCCACTTCTCAGCAAGAAACCACTTTTCATCTTTATCAGCCAGTCTGGTGAAACAGCGGATAGCCGTCAGGTTTTGGTTAAGGCTAATGAAATGGGAATCCCAAGCTTGACAGTGACAAACGTACCAGGTTCAACTCTTTCTCGTGAAGCCAACCATACCATGCTCCTTCATGCAGGTCCTGAAATTGCCGTGGCATCAACCAAGGCTTATACAGCACAAATTGCAGCCCTTGCCTTCCTTGCAAAAGCAGTTGGAGAAGCGAACGGCAATGCTAAAGCGCAAGACTTTGACTTGGTTCATGAGTTGTCAATCGTAGCTCAGTCTATCGAATCAACTCTTTCAGAGAAAGAAAACATTGAAGCCAAGGTTCGTGATCTTCTTGAAACAACTCGCAATGCCTTTTATATTGGGCGTGGTCAAGATTACTACGTAGCTATGGAAGCAAGCCTTAAACTCAAAGAGATTTCTTACATCCAGTGTGAAGGCTTTGCGGCAGGAGAACTCAAGCACGGAACCATTGCCTTGATTGAAGAAGGAACACCTGTCTTGGCACTCTTGTCAGATCCAGTCCTTGCCAACCATACTCGTGGAAATATCCAAGAGGTGGCAGCTCGTGGTGCCAAGGTTCTCACTATCGCAGAAGAAAATGTTGCCAAAGATACAGACGATATCGTTCTTACGACTGTACACCCATACCTCTCACCAATCTCAATGGTTGTGCCAACGCAATTAGTCGCTTACTTTGCAACACTCCACCGTGGCCTCGATGTGGACAAACCACGTAACCTTGCCAAGTCAGTAACGGTAGAATAAGCTAAAAAAGTCTAGTTATCTAGGCTTTTTCTTGTGAGCAAATGGGTTGCTTGTACTCAAGATTCGTGTTAGAATAATTTTTCAAATTGAAGGACAGAGATAGACAAGGGGAATTACAATGGTAGAATTGGGAATTTCAACATTTGGGGAAACAACGGAGCTTGAAGGGACTAGACAAACTTACAGTCATGCCGAACGTATTCGCCAGTTGGTGGCAGAAATTGAACTGGCTGACAAGGTTGGTTTGGATGTATATGGGATTGGTGAGCACCATCGAGCGGATTTTGCGGTATCTGCGCCAGAGATTGTCCTGGCAGCTGGGGCAGTCAATACCAAGAAAATCCGTTTGACCAGTGCAGTCAGCATTCTCTCGAGCATGGATCCGATTCGTTTGTTCCAACAGTATGCCACTATCGATGCTTTGTCAAATGGACGTGCAGAGATTATGGCTGGAAGGGGTTCTTTCACGGAATCTTTTCCCTTGTTTGGATATGATTTGAAAGACTACGAAGCCCTTTTTGATGAGAAATTAGACTTGCTCCAGTTAGTCAATGAGAAGACCAGGATAGACTGGCAAGGGCGATTGACCCAAACAATCTCTGGCAAGGAAGTTTATCCTCGTCCAGTTCAGGACAAATTACCCTTGTGGATAGCGACAGGTGGCCATGTCGAATCAACAGTGAAGATTGCTCAGGCAGGTCTACCGATTGTCTATGCCATTATTGGTGGGAATCCGCGTTATTTTAAAAAGTTGATTCAGGCTTATCGTGAGATTGGTAGCGAAGCGGGTCATGCCAGTAATGAGTTAAAGGTTGGGGCTCATTCTTGGGGGTGGATTGCTGAAGATGGCGAGCAGGCTGTGAAAGATTATTTCCATCCGACCAAGCAAGTAGTGGATGCTATTTCCAAAGATCGCCCGCACTGGCAGGAATTGCGTTATGAACAATATTTAGAGCAAGTTGGACCAAATGGCGCCATGTTTGTGGGAAATCCAGATCAGGTGGCAGAAAAATTGATTCGTATGATTGAGGATTTAGGATTGGACCGCTTCATGCTCCATCTACCGCTTGGTTCTATGCCTCATGAACAAGTTCTAAGAGCTATTGAACTCTTCGGAACACAAGTAGTATCCAAAGTCAGGGCTTATTTTGCCATGAAAGAGGCTTAATAAAAAATACTAATCAAATGTATTATAACCACAAATATTGTACAAAAATCAATCCCCCTAGACTTAATGCTTGGGGGATTTTTCTATAGGAGGGCTAGTTTAGTTCTCTTTTTTATTTTTTAGCAAGAACCCGAGACCTAGAAGGGCAAGGAGGCTGATTCCTGCCAACAGGAGTTTGTGATCGTTGAGCTTAGTTATATCTAGCTATGCAAAGGTTATACAGTAGCAGTTTTAGCTAATCCATTCACCGTTTTCATTGACCAAATAGCCTTCAACTCTTGTATTAACTGCAAGTTTACCTGATGAATCAACATAGTACCATTTGCCAGAAACTTCAAACCATTGATTTTCTTTCATAGCTCCTGATGGCTCAAGATAGTACCAAGTATCTCCATCCTTAACCCAACCGGTTGACATAGAACCGTTACTATTTAGGAAGTACCAAACATTACCATCTTTCACCCAGCCAGTAACCATAGAGCCATCATCTTTTAGATAATACCAAGTATCTCCATCTTTTATCCAACCAGTAGCTAGAGAACCGTCTGCTTTATGGAAATACCAGATGCCATTTTCTTGTTTCCAACTAGCTTTAGTTGTCTGATTTGGAGTTTCCGATTTCTTATTTGTATAAGCTGGGGTGTAGGAAGTTACAATAGCTTGTGTAGAAGTAGCTGGAAGTGATTGAGTATTACTGTCCTTATGTGGCTTCTCAGCTTGTGAACCAGTTGTAGCTTGGCTAGGTTTATTTTCTGCATCAGCTACTGTTGCAGATGGTTTAGTAGAATCAGGTTTAGCTTGTGGAGCTGGATCTTGATGTGCAGGGTGAGAAGCTTCATTTTGATGTTCAGGCTTGGAAGGGGTTGAGTCTGGTTTCTCTTCTGCGGTTGACCCATGGCTAGTTCCATTTTGAGAGACTCGAAGAACAGTAGCTGTAAGGGCATTCAATTTCAAGCCTTTTTCAGTCCATTTAAGTCCTTGAGGGTTGGCAATTCCGACTGGCCCTGCTTGGTTTTCATCTGCTAAAACTTCAGCATTTCTTAGATGTGCAAAGGCAGTTCCCAAATTAAATTCGCGAGCTTTTTCGTCAGCGTTGACAAAGACTGCATAGATGTCTCCATTTGGAGCAGTGATTTGGTAGCCAATCACTACATCCTCTTTTTCTACACCATTTTGACCTGGGACAGTGATGAGGTGGACACGGTCTTTGATATCTTGGAGACTCTTAAGTCGGAAGGCATCTGTAGATTGACGAAGGGCAATCAACCCTTTCATATAGTCACGGCTCTTGACATTTTCAGGATATGCTTTTCCATCTGTAGCCTTAGTCCAGTCAAACTTGTTAATAGCATCACTCGAATCGTAAGAGTCATGGATGAAGTAAGGGTAGTCAAACGGATTGCCATCCTTATCACGCAACAAGTGAGATTTGTTTGGTTGTTTGTCCTCTGCTACTGGAGTCTTGTAGGCTGGATCACGGAATTGTTTGGTACGTCCGTATTCCTGACCAGAGTGGATAAACGGAGTTCCTTGAGCAGTCAAGACCATGAGATTTCCAAGTCGCAAACGACGGTGGATTTCAGCATAGTTCTCGGCCTTGCTTGGGTCTTTTTTAATAGACTGAGCGATGATGTCAAAGAGGGTCAAGTTATCGTGGGCTGCGATGTATTGGATGACATCTCCAGGACTGTCTGCTTCAAAGTTGGTTGGTTGAGCAATCAGATTTTTAAAGACAGTGTTGATATCACGCTTGCCACCTGTGATAAAGGCAGGTTGACCTTCGTTTGGATAACCAGATTTGAGGTTGTTACGGATGTCATCTGAAAAGACAGCGACAGTATCGGTATGTTTCATCCAATCTTGGTCAGCAGCTTTAGTAGGCATGTTTTCATCACCAGCATAGGTTCTCCAACCTTCACCTAGCATGATGAGGTTTGGATTGAGGGCGCGTGCAGCCTTGTAAGCTTCTTCGATAGAAGCCGCATCGTGGTCTCCCATCATATCAAAGCGGAATCCATCAACTTTGTAGGTATCAACTAGATATTTGATAGAGTCAACTAGGAGTCGTTTGGTCATATGATGGGTTGTTCCCAAACGTCCACCACCAAAGCTAGTTCGAGGTGTCCCATCAGCATCCATAAAGTGATAGTAGTTTGGCTCTAGGTCTTCAAAGATATCGACTTTGGCTGTATGGTTGTAAACTACGTCCAGGATAGCTCCCATGCCACGTTTGTGGATCTCATTGATGAGGTTTTTAAACTCTGCGATTCGTTTTTCTGGATTTTTAGGATCGCTTGAATACATACCAGTCAAGGAGAAGTAGTTTTGAGGGTCATATCCCCAGTTGTAGTTGCTGTTGCTTGAAGCGTAGTCAGACAAGCGTTCATGGTTTTTCAATTCATTGACAAAGTAGTAAGACAAGACTGGAAGGAGCTGGATATGGGTTACACCCAAGTCCTTGAGATAGTCTAGTTTTTCGATGAAGGCTTCAAAGGTACCAAATGGTTTGGTCAAGTCTTTTGCAATGGCAGGATCTGAAGTGAAGTCACGCACATGAGCTTCGTAGATAACGGCA
The DNA here is from genome assembly GCF_946901985.1 of Streptococcus sp. Marseille-Q5855. Classification (NCBI taxonomy): domain Bacteria; kingdom Bacillati; phylum Bacillota; class Bacilli; order Lactobacillales; family Streptococcaceae; genus Streptococcus; species Streptococcus sp. Marseille-Q5855. The sequence continues at coordinate 317,936 of NZ_CAMPPR010000006.1, read as the reverse complement.
TCTTCACGAGTCTTGAAGTTGTGAATCTTACCATAAGTCAAGTCTTGAGGTCCTAGTTTAGCTGGATCTACAAAGGAGGCTTTAGCCACTTTATGGGAAGCGTCTGTTTTTGCAAGATCGCTGTTCCAAGCAGCAAGAGATTTAGCGTAAGGATCGAGTGCAAGAACAGTTTTCCCCTGACGCTCGATTTGGTATTGATAGTAGTATCCAGTGAAATCTGTGATTCCGAGTTTGTTTGTGCTGTCTAGAGTTTGTTTCCAAGTTCCTCTTTCCCCTTTTTCAAGAGCGACAGTTCCAACTACTTTGTCAGGGTCATTCTTGTCGTAGACAACGACAGAAACCTTATCAGCACTTGGTGACCAAAGGGTCAAATCAACTTGTTTTCCTTCTTCTTTAAGATCAGCTCCAAGTTTACCATCATAGCTGTAAGTCTCATCTTTCAGACGCCAGCTTGTTTTGGTAGTGAATTGGTCAGAGTTGTAGCTAACGGTATAAGGATGTTTTGTGTCAGAGAAATCTCCGCTGTAGGTCACTTTCTTACCAGCTTCATCGATTGTAACATCAGTAATAGCTACTTTGTCTCCCAGGTGATTAGTGATGTTGGAGTGTTTGAGGATATCCTCTTTTTTAGCACCAACAAGTGTTGAAAAACTACTTTCAATGCTAGAAGTGCCTACGTGTTGGGCTCCTGTCATACGGATATCATGGACATAGTATGGATTTGTGTAAATCGATTCGTCATCGTCTTTTAGGAAAATTTGGCTATGATTTTTCAAATCTGTAAACTTATAATCTTCTTTACGGATTTTCACGTCGTCTCCTTGTTTGCTCTCATCTAATAGCAAAAATCCAAATTCTCTCGCAGCTTCATTAAGAGGAATGTCGATATAGCGACCGTATTTACCTGTAGCCGTAAAGTCTGTTCCGTCAGGCCATTGAGCGCTACTTGGATTTTTCACATCTCCCCAGTACCAGAGAGATTTCTTGTCATAGTTGCCATCTGTACGGTAGTAGTTGACGCGAACAGTTCCTGCAGGTTGTGGCTCGTAAGAGAAGACCTTGTAATCTTGGTCTAACCAAGCCTCATTCATCTTTGGTGCCAGTTTTTCTACAGATTTATCGCCGGTTAGATTTTTTCCAGCTGTATTGTTGATGAGAAAGCTAATTTTCTTAGCTTGTTCTCCCTTTAATTTGACATCTAGGTAGTAGCCGTAGTCGTCTTTTTTGGCATCCTTAAAGGACAAGGCTCCGTTTGGCCAATTTTCAGATGGTTTTTCAACATCATCCCAAGTCCATAGTCCTTGAGAATCCTTGTTTTCTTCAGGAAGTTTTTTGACATGGATACGGAAGTAGTTGTCTTCGATTGGCTCTTCTGCCTTAGTTTCAGTTGCTACTGGACTAGTAGAAGTAGTTGGCTCATTTGAACGATCTTGTCCGGTTTGTGGTGCTGAATCGGCTGAAGTTGCAGCAGGAGTTGTTGGCTCTGTTGCAGGTTTTTCTTCTGTTTTCTCTAGGGAAGCGTTTGCATTATTAGGTGAAGAAAAATCGCTTTCGTTCTTGCCAGCGATGTTTGTTGCATCAGTAAGAGGTTGGGCAAGGGCAGTAGTGGTTTCACTATTACTTGCGTTAGTGGTTAGTGTACTTTCGTTGGCTGAGATAGTTGACGTAGCCATAGCAAGTAGGACAAGGCTTGCGCCGATAAGGACAGAACCAGTTCCATTTTTGAGGGAACGGATGCTGTAGACCATTTTTTTCTCAGTTTGAGATGGTGTTTTTCTCATAATGATTCTCCAATCAATAAATTTCTATATCAGTATAGCATGTAGCAAAATAATATGCAAGCGTTTTCTTTGGTTTGTCAAAGAAATTCTTACTTTTGAGAAGTTTTCCGTATTATTTTATATATCAGTATAAATAATGGAAATAATACTCAATGAAAATCAAAGAGCAAACTAGGAAACTAGCCGCAGGCTGTACTTGAGTACGGCAAGGCGACGTTGACGTGGTTTGAATTTGATTTTCGAAGAGTATAAAAATGTCACATAAGACAAGACGTATTATTAGGAAGAGGATATGTTCCCAGCTATTTTTATTCAGAAATTGCTCTCTAATATTTCTTTAAAAAGTTCATCTAGTGAAACTATAAATAGGAAGAGAAAAAGCTAGCCCTTCTCAAGTTTTATCTAGTTTCCAAACTATAGTATTTACTGGAAATCTAAAGAAAATATCAGAAAAATTCAGCAAACGTTTTCTTCTTATTTTCTTGACTTTTTTGCTGATTTGTGCTTGACTTTTACTTGAAATTTGATAAACTATAGACAAATAGGAAAACGTATTCATTTAAAAACGGAGGAATAAGGAATGAATCAAGAAAAACGTTTGCATCGCTTTGTCAAAAAGTGTGGACTCGGTGTGTGTAGTGCTGTTGTTGCGGCCTTTTTATTGAGCGCTCAGGGAGTAGCTTTGGCTACAGAGCAAGGGAATCGTCCAGTTGAGACAGAAAACATCGCTCGTGGAAAACAAGCTAGTCAAAGTTCTACTGCTTATGGAGGAGCTGCTACACGAGCAGTGGATGGTAATGTTGATAGTGACTATGGGCACCATTCTGTAACGCATACAAACTTTGAAGACAATGCTTGGTGGCAAGTCGATCTTGGAAAAACAGAGAATGTTGGAAAAGTTAAACTTTACAATCGTGGAGATGGGAATGTAGCTAATCGTCTTTCTAATTTTGATGTTGTTTTGTTAAATGAAGCAAAACAAGAAGTTGCTCGTCAACACTTTGATAGTTTGAGTGGGAAGCCAGAACTTGAAGTTTTCTTCACAGCCAAAGGCGCTCGTTATGTAAAAGTGGAGTTGAAAACTAAAAATACCCCATTGAGCTTGGCAGAAGTGGAAGTATTTCGTTCAGCAACAACTCAAGTTGGACAGGATAGAACTGCACCAGTAGTAGATCAAACATCAGCATTGAAAGACTACCTTTTTGGCTTAACTTATAATCCTTTAGATATTTTAATTCGCAAGGGAGAAACCTTAGAAAATCGCTACAACACAAGTGCTAAGGAACAAAATGGAGAGTTTGTCGTTGTAGAAAAAATCAAGAAAACCCTCTCTACAGGCACAGCAGATGTTTCCATCAATGGAAATCAAAATGTCTTCCTAGGTGGCTTGTATAAAGCAAACCAAAATCTGCTAGAAAATCAGCCAGAATTGATTAGTCTTGCCCGTGCAAAGGGGACAGTCAGCGTCGATTTACCTGGTATGATTCAGTCTGACAGCCGAATTGAAGCAGATCCTACAACTAGTGGTATGCAGTCTGCGATGAATACCTTGGTTGAAAGATGGACAAAGAATTACTCATCTAGCCATTCCGTTCCTGCCCGTGTTCAGTATGAATCAACTACAGCCTATAGCATGAATCAATTGAAAGCAAAATTTGGTGCAGACTTTGAAAAAGCAGGTGCACCGCTCAAGATTGACTTTGAGGCTGTGCAAAAGGGTGAAAAGCAAATTGAAGTTGTAAACTTCAAACAAATCTACTATACAGCGACATTTGATGCACCGACCAATCCAGCGGCTGTATTTGACAAGAGTGTGACACCTGAAGATTTAAAACAAAGAGGCGTTGATTCACAAACTCCACCTGTATATGTATCAAACGTTTCTTACGGACGTCAAATCTATGTTAAGTTTGAGTCAACAAGTAAGTCTACTGAATTAAAAGCAGCTATCAATGCGGTTATCAAAGGCGCAACAATTGCTCCAAATTCTGAATGGAGCCGTCTATTGAAGAATACTTCTGTAACAGCGGTAATTGTAGGAGGTAATGCTAGCGGTGCCGCCAAAGTTGTCACAGGAACAGTCGAAAACTTGAAGGAACTCATCAGAGAAGGAGCTAACTTTAGCGCTCAAAGTCCAGCTGTGCCAATCTCATATAAGACTGCCTTCCTAAAAGATAATGCCCAAGCAACTTTACAAAATAGTACAGACTATATCGAAACGAAGGTTACTTCTTACAAAAATGGCTTCTTGAAACTTCATCATAAGGGTGCTTATGTTGCGCGTTACTACATCTATTGGGATGAAATTACATATGATGAACAAGGAAATCCAGAAATCCGTTCACATCAATGGGAAGATAACGGAAAAAACAGAACTTCAGGTTTCCAAACAGAGATTCAATTTAAAGGAAATGTCCGTAATCTTCGCATCAAGGTTCAAGAAAAGACGGGTCTTGTATGGGAACCATGGCGTACAGTTTACAACCGCACAGACTTACCACTAGTACAACAGCGTACAATTACACATTGGGGAACAACTCTAAACCCTAAAGTTGATGAAAAAATTGTGAATGAGTAACGATTTGATTTACTTGATTCGATAGTAAATAGTGAAGAGGAGGAACTTCGATTTCTCCTCTTTTATGATTGACTTTTGAGAGAATGAAAAGGGTAACTTCTATAGCAGATTGAAACTAGAATAGTACGTTGTTGCTATTAAAACATTTCTAGAAATTAAGTTGACTTTCTCAATAGATTTGTTCATGTCTTATTTCAATTCAATATAAAACTAACTTCCAGTTTTCCACAACCTAGCCTTTAGTATGAGAAAAACGCGTTGTTACAGACATAAGGAGCTTTTTGAGAAGTGTGCAATCCGTGCAATCAGATTTGACGGATGTTGGATGCATGATGCGATTGTGCTTAATTTCCTTTGAAATCGTTGACGGGCCTTTTCCCATATTCTCAACGATGGAACGGAAAGTCTCATACTTAATTCCACCATAAAAATCCGTTTTAGACTAATTTCCACTTCGGTCAGGCAAGTGGAAGTTACGTTGAGAAGTTACCCAGAGCTAAAATTGGTAAATTCCCAAACTAAGTTCCACCGCTAGTAGAAGTGGAAGTTAATCTGATAAAAATTGTAAAAACCAGTGGAAATCCATGTCAGGGTAAGTTCCACTGGTTTTACTAATGCTTGATTTTATTGCTTTTGTAGCCAAAATGAATCGAAAAAAAGAGCGCACAAAATCCTCTTATCTGAAAGCGTTTCAGATTAAGTTCCGCTATGGTGGAAGTTAGTGTGAGACGTTTGAATAGGGTTTTAGGTTAGTTTTTAGAACTTATGTTGGAGTAATTTAGAAGACTGACAGACGTCTTCTGCAGGTATTTTAGAAATGCCGAGAAGCTTAGGAATTTCTTCTCCATAAGTAAAGGCAAAGAGTTCATAAGCTGACTTTCCATTCAAAGCAGCACGTTTGACGCTGTTGACATGAGAGCAGACGAGATTGATGTCCTCTTGAGTTAAGTTGTCAAAGGAAATTCCCTTTGTTAGGATGTCGCGAATCAAGGTGTGATTTTTCTCGATTCTCCCTTTCTGGTCAGAGCGATTAGGGTCACAAAAGAAGAGTTTACTCTCTCCTCGCACATCCATTTCGATGTCATCAACCCTTGCAAACTCTCCACCATTATCGGTAAGAATGACAGGGAAGAGTTGGAAGAAATCTTTGTCAGCTTGGTGAAGAGTGTTCTTGATGTCATAGAGGTGTTTGGTAACCTCAAGGGCAGTTTTATTATCCAGCAGTCTAGCGAAGATACAGTTACAGAAAGATAGATTGAAGGTGAGTAGGACTTTACCTCCCATTCTGCCCATAACGGTATCCATTTCTAGCCAAGAGTCTAGTTGATTAAGGGTTAAATAATTTAGGAAATCCTCATAGGAACGGCCTTTTTTAGCTTCTTTAGGGATGGGAGGTAGCTTACTTTTTCTTCGTTCTTTAAATTTAACGGCTCTGGTTAGGTCAATAGGAGCGATAGACAGGTAACCTTTTCGGATGTGTCGATAGACAGTTGAGGAGCTGACATCAAGATTGTGAGTTTTGAGGATATGATAGATGTGTTGTCCCTTTTTAACACCATCAGAAATGACTTTGTCCATGTCCCAGAAGGTCTTAGAATTGAGGGGAGTTCCTTCACGAGCTTCTACAAGAGTTTGTTCGTATTGTTTTTGAGCTTGTTTAGCGAGGTAGAAGATTTTTTTAAATCCACAATTTTGTCTTCTTTTAGGACAGCCGTTACAGACAAAGGGAGCCTTGTCGAGTAGAGGGCAAGGAAGGTTATGGCCTGTAGACTCTCGGACTTGTCTGTTTCGTTTGACTTCTTTGGAAACAGTAGTCGGGTCTTTTAGAATAAGTTGCCCGATCGCTTTGAAGGTTTCACTGCGCTCTAAACCTAATTGGATATCATTACGGTCTGAAAGGGTAAGGTGTTTATGTTTTGTCATAGTAGACCTCGTTTCTAACTCAAACGTCTCACACTTAATTCCACCATAAAAATCCGTTTTAGACTAACTTCCACTTTGGATAGGCAAGTGGAAGTTACTTTGAGAAGTTACACAGAGCTAAAATTAACAATAAAAAAGAAAAATATCTTGACAACTAGTGGAAAATTTTGTTACAATAATAGACGGTACTTTTTACTTTTGGTCTCTCAAGAGTGTACAGGGACGTGCTGACAAATGTTGCAAAAGTACACACAGATGATAGCTGTCACCAAGTGTATCATCACCAAAAATAAAAAAACACAGGAGAATGTAGATGCCTACAATTAACCAATTGGTTCGCAAACCGCGTAAATCAAAAGTAGAAAAATCTAAATCACCAGCTTTGAACGTTGGTTATAACAGTCATAAAAAAGTTCAAACAAACGTTTCTTCACCACAAAAACGTGGTGTTGCAACTCGTGTTGGAACAATGACACCTAAAAAACCTAACTCAGCCCTTCGTAAATTCGCTCGTGTACGTTTGAGCAACCTTATCGAAGTTACTGCCTACATCCCAGGTATCGGACACAACTTGCAAGAGCACAGCGTGGTGCTTCTTCGTGGTGGACGTGTAAAAGACCTTCCAGGGGTACGTTACCATATCGTCCGTGGTGCACTTGATACTGCAGGTGTTAACGATCGTAAACAAGGCCGTTCTAAATACGGTACTAAACGTCCAAAAGCATAAGGAAAGGGGATAAAGAGAAATGAGTCGTAAAAATAGAGCTCCAAAACGTGACGTATTGCCAGATCCGCTTTACAATTCACAACTAGTTACTCGTCTTATCAACCGCGTTATGCTTGACGGTAAACGTGGTACAGCTGCTTCAATCGTTTACGGTGCCTTTGAGCAAATCAAAGAAGCTACTGGTAACGATGCACTTGAAGTATTTGAAACAGCTATGGAAAACATCATGCCTGTACTTGAAGTACGTGCACGTCGTGTTGGTGGTTCTAACTACCAAGTCCCAGTTGAAGTTCGTCCAGAACGTCGTACAACACTTGGACTTCGTTGGTTGGTAACAATCGCTCGTCTTCGTGGTGAACACACAATGCAAGACCGTCTTGCAAAAGAAATCTTGGATGCTGCTAACAACACTGGTGCAGCTGTTAAGAAACGTGAAGACACTCACCGTATGGCTGAAGCTAACCGTGCATTCGCACACTTCCGTTGGTAAGATTAAGATACTAAGGGCGTTAAAAAAGCGACTGAAAATTAGGAAGCTTGACGAAGAATCGAAGATTCTAGGAGAGCTTATCTATTTTCCAAGCTTTTAGCCTGGGTTCAAATTAGCTAAATCGATTAGTATTAGCTATAACTCAACTTACCATCTCGTAAGTTGAAACCAACAATAGCATGAAAACATTGAGAACGGGTAGGTCCTGCCTATCCGTTTTTATTAAAATCGTGTTATAATAGAATAGAAATCAAAAATAAATAGGAGAAACAAACCTCATGGCACGCGAATTTTCACTTGAAAAAACTCGTAATATCGGTATCATGGCTCACGTCGATGCTGGTAAAACAACTACAACTGAGCGTATCCTTTACTACACTGGTAAAATCCACAAAATCGGTGAAACTCACGAAGGTGCGTCACAAATGGACTGGATGGAGCAAGAGCAAGAGCGTGGTATCACTATCACATCTGCTGCGACAACAGCTCAATGGAACAACCACCGCGTAAACATCATCGACACACCAGGACACGTGGACTTCACTATCGAAGTACAACGTTCTCTTCGTGTATTGGACGGTGCGGTTACAGTTCTTGACTCACAATCAGGTGTTGAGCCTCAAACTGAAACAGTTTGGCGTCAAGCAACTGAGTACGGAGTTCCACGTATCGTATTTGCCAACAAAATGGACAAAATCGGTGCTGACTTCCTTTACTCTGTAAGCACACTTCACGATCGTCTTCAAGCAAACGCACACCCAATCCAATTGCCAATCGGTTCTGAAGATGACTTCCGTGGTATCATCGACTTGATCAAGATGAAAGCTGAAATCTATACTAACGACCTTGGTACGGATATCCTTGAAGAAGACATCCCAGCTGAATACCTTGACCAAGCTCAAGAATACCGTGAAAAATTGATTGAAGCAGTTGCTGAAACTGACGAAGAATTGATGATGAAATACCTCGAAGGTGAAGAAATCACTAACGAAGAATTGAAAGCTGGTATCCGTAAAGCGACTATCAACGTTGAATTCTTCCCAGTATTGTGTGGTTCAGCCTTCAAAAACAAAGGTGTTCAATTGATGCTTGATGCGGTTATCGACTACCTTCCAAGCCCACTTGACATCCCAGCAATCAAAGGTATTAACCCAGATACAGACGCTGAAGAAACTCGTCCAGCATCTGACGAAGAGCCATTTGCAGCTCTTGCCTTCAAGATCATGACTGACCCATTCGTAGGTCGTTTGACATTCTTCCGTGTTTACTCAGGTGTTCTTCAATCAGGTTCATACGTATTGAATACTTCTAAAGGTAAACGTGAACGTATCGGACGTATCCTTCAAATGCACGCTAACAGCCGTCAAGAAATTGACACTGTTTACTCAGGTGATATCGCTGCTGCCGTTGGTTTGAAAGATACTACAACTGGTGACTCATTGACAGATGAAAAAGCTAAAATCATCCTTGAGTCAATCAACGTTCCAGAACCAGTTATCCAATTGATGGTTGAGCCAAAATCTAAAGCAGACCAAGACAAGATGGGTATCGCCCTTCAAAAATTGGCTGAAGAAGATCCAACATTCCGCGTTGAAACAAACGTTGAAACTGGAGAAACAGTTATCTCAGGTATGGGTGAGCTTCACCTTGACGTCCTTGTTGACCGTATGCGTCGTGAGTTCAAAGTTGAAGCGAACGTAGGTGCTCCTCAAGTATCTTACCGTGAAACATTCCGAGCTTCTACTCAAGCACGTGGATTCTTCAAACGTCAGTCTGGTGGTAAAGGTCAATTCGGTGATGTATGGATTGAATTTACTCCAAACGAAGAAGGTAAAGGATTCGAATTCGAAAACGCAATCGTCGGTGGTGTGGTTCCTCGTGAATTTATCCCAGCGGTTGAAAAAGGTTTGGTAGAATCTATGGCTAACGGTGTACTTGCAGGTTACCCAATGGTTGACGTTAAAGCTAAGCTTTACGATGGTTCATACCACGATGTCGACTCATCTGAAACTGCCTTCAAGATCGCGGCTTCACTTGCCCTTAAAGAAGCTGCTAAATCAGCACAACCAGCTATCCTTGAACCAATGATGCTTGTAACAATCACTGTTCCAGAAGAAAACCTCGGTGATGTTATGGGTCACGTAACTGCTCGTCGTGGACGTGTAGATGGTATGGAAGCACATGGTAACAGCCAAATCGTTCGTGCTTACGTTCCACTTGCTGAAATGTTCGGTTACGCAACAGTTCTTCGTTCTGCATCTCAAGGACGTGGTACATTCATGATGGTATTTGACCACTACGAAGATGTACCTAAGTCAGTACAAGAAGAAATCATTAAGAAAAACAAAGGTGAAGACTAATCTGTCCTCACTCTAGAAGGAAGTCACTTAGTGGCTTCCTTTTGTCTTTAGAAAATACCTCTAAATATGGTAAAATAGTAGGAGAATAATGTGAGGAAAATGAATGTCAAACAGTTTTGAAATTTTGATGAATCAACTGGGGATGCCTGCTGAAATGAGACAGGATCCTGCTTTATCACAGGCCGATATTGAGCGAGTTGTGGTTCATAAAGTTAGTAAGGTATGGGAGTTTCATTTCGTATTTTCTAATATTTTACCGATTGAAATCTTTTTAGAATTAAAGAAAGGTTTGAGCGAAGAATTTTTTAAGACAGGCAATAAAGCTGTTTTCGAAATCAAGGCTCGGTTTCAAGAATTTTCAAATCAGCTCTTGCAGGCCTATTATAGAGAAGCTTTTTCTGAAGGGCCATGTGCTAGTCAAGGTTTTAAGTCCCTTTATCAAAATTTACAAGTTCGTGCTGAAGGCAATCAACTATTTATTGAAGGTTCAGAGGCGATTGATAAGGAACATTTTAAGAAAAATCACCTTCCTAATTTAGCTAAACAACTTGAAAAGTTTGGTTTTCCAACTTTTAACTGTCAGGTCGAGAAGAATGATGTGCTGACTCAAGAGCAGGAAGAAGCATTTCATGCTGAAAATGAGCAGATTGTTCAAGCGGCCAATGAGGAAGCGCTCCGTGCTATGGAACAACTGGAACAGATGGCACCTCCTCCAGCGGAAGAGAAACCAGCCTTTGATTTTCAAGCCAAAAAAGCTGCAGCTAAACCGAAGTTAGACAAGGCGGAGATTACTCCTATGATTGAAGTGACGACGGAGGAAAATCGTCTGGTCTTTGAAGGGGTTGTGTTTGATGTAGAGCAAAAAGTGACCAGAACAGGGCGTGTTTTGATCAACTTTAAAATGACGGACTACACTTCAAGTTTTTCTATGCAAAAGTGGGTTAAGAACGAGGAAGAGGCTCAGAAGTTTGATTTAATTAAGAAGAATTCTTGGCTCCGAGTTCGTGGGAATGTGGAGATGAATAACTTCACACGCGATTTGACTATGAACGTGCAGGATGTGCAGGAAGTTGTTCACTATGAGCGGAAGGATTTGATGCCGGAAGGTGAGCGTCGGGTTGAGTTTCATGCTCATACTAATATGTCGACCATGGATGCTTTGCCAGAGGTAGAAGAAATCGTTGCGACAGCTGCTAAGTGGGGACACAAGGCGGTTGCCATCACGGATCATGGAAATGTCCAGTCCTTCCCACATGGCTATAAGGCGGCTAAGAAAGCGGGAATTCAGCTAATCTATGGAATGGAAGCCAATATCGTGGAGGACCGTGTCCCTATCGTCTATAACGAAGTGGAGATGGACTTGTCAGAAGCGACCTACGTGGTCTTTGACGTGGAAACGACGGGACTTTCAGCTATCTATAATGATTTGATTCAGGTTGCGGCTTCTAAGATGTACAAGGGGAATATCATTGCTGAATTTGATGAATTTATCAATCCCGGGCATCCCTTGTCAGCCTTTACTACTGAGTTGACTGGAATTACAGATGATCATGTCAAAAATGCCAAACCACTAGAACAAGTTTTGCAAGAATTCCAAGAATTTTGCAAGGATACTGTCCTAGTCGCTCACAATGCGACCTTTGACGTTGGCTTTATGAATGCTAATTATGAGCGTCATGGTCTGCCAAAGATTAGTCAGCCAGTGATTGATACGCTGGAGTTTGCTAGAAACCTCTATCCTGAGTATAAACGTCATGGTTTGGGGCCTTTGACCAAGCGTTTTGGTGTGGCCCTAGAACATCACCATATGGCCAACTACGATGCGGAAGCGACAGGTCGTCTGCTCTTCATCTTTATCAAAGAGGTAGCAGAAAAACATGGTGTGACTGACTTGGCTAGACTAAACATTGATTTGATTAGTCCAGATTCTTATAAAAAAGCTCGAATTAAACATGCGACCATTTATGTCAAGAATCAGGTAGGCCTAAAAAATATCTTTAAGCTGGTTTCCTTGTCTAATACCAAGTACTTTGAAGGGGTACCACGGATTCCGAGAACGGTTCTAGATGCCCATCGGGAGGGCTTGATTTTAGGATCAGCCTGTGCAGAAGGCGAAGTTTTTGATGCGGTCGTTTCTCAAGGTGTGGATGCGGCGGTTGAGGTGGCCAAGTATTATGACTTTATAGAGGTCATGCCACCGGCTATCTATGCGCCCTTGATTGCCAAAGAACAGGTCAAGGATATGGAGGAACTCCAGACCATTATCAAGAGTTTGATAGAGGTTGGAGATCGCCTTGGCAAGCCTGTTCTGGCTACGGGAAATGTTCACTATATCGAACCAGAAGAAGAGATTTACCGTGAAATTATCGTCCGTAGTTTGGGACAGGGTGCGATGATTAACCGAACTATCGGTCATGGTGAACATGCCCAACCAGCTCCTCTGCCAAAAGCCCATTTTAGAACGACCAATGAGATGTTGGATGAATTTGCATTCTTGGGAGAGGAACTGGCTCGTAAACTGGTAATTGAAAATCCCAATGCCTTGGCAGAAATCTTTGAACCTGTTGAGGTCGTTAAGGGTGACTTGTACACGCCTTTCATTGACAAGGCTGAAGAAACGGTCGCTGAATTGACCTACAAGAAAGCTTTTGAGATTTATGGAAATCCACTGCCAGATATTGTCGATTTGCGGATTGAAAAAGAACTAACTTCCATTCTGGGAAATGGATTTGCCGTGATTTATCTAGCCTCGCAGATGCTGGTGCAACGTTCCAATGAACGGGGTTACTTGGTTGGTTCTCGTGGATCTGTCGGTTCCAGTTTCGTTGCGACTATGATTGGGATTACGGAGGTCAATCCTCTCTCTCCTCACTATGTCTGTGGTCAGTGTCAGTATAGCGAGTTTATCACAGACGGTTCTTATGGTTCAGGATTTGATATGCCCAATAAGGACTGTCCAAACTGTGGTCACAAACTCAGTAAAAATGGGCAAGATATTCCTTTCGAGACCTTCCTTGGTTTTGATGGAGACAAGGTTCCCGATATTGACTTGAACTTCTCGGGAGAAGACCAGCCTAGCGCCCACTTGGATGTGCGTGATATCTTTGGTGAAGAATATGCCTTCCGTGCAGGAACGGTTGGTACGGTAGCTGCTAAAACTGCTTATGGCTTTGTAAAGGGCTATGAGCGAGATTACGGGAAGTTTTATCGTGATGCAGAGGTGGAGCGTCTCGCCCAAGGGGCGGCTGGTGTCAAGCGAACGACAGGACAACACCCAGGGGGAATCGTTGTTATTCCTAACTACATGGATGTCTACGACTTTACGCCTGTCCAGTATCCAGCGGATGACGTGACGGCTGAATGGCAGACCACTCACTTTAACTTCCACGATATTGATGAGAACGTCCTTAAACTTGATGTACTGGGACATGATGATCCTACCATGATTCGAAAACTCCAGGACTTGTCTGGGATTGATCCTAATGAAATACCTATGGATGATGAAGGCGTGATGGCCCTCTTTTCAGGGACAGATGTGCTAGGGGTAACACCTGAACAAATCGGAACACCAACTGGGATGTTGGGAATTCCAGAATTTGGAACCAACTTTGTCCGAGGCATGGTCGATGAGACGCATCCGACGACTTTTGCGGAGTTGCTACAGCTCTCAGGTCTATCCCATGGTACCGATGTGTGGTTGGGAAATGCTCAGGATCTGATTAAGCAAGGAATTGCGGACCTATCAACCGTTATCGGTTGTCGAGACGACATCATGGTTTACCTCATGCACGCGGGTCTCGAACCGAAGATGGCCTTTACCATCATGGAACGGGTACGTAAGGGCTTGTGGCTCAAGATTTCCGAAGAGGAGAGAAATGGCTACATCGAAGCCATGAAAGCTAATAAGGTGCCAGAGTGGTATATCGAGTCTTGTGGGAAAATTAAGTACATGTTCCCTAAAGCCCATGCGGCAGCCTACGTTATGATGGCCTTGCGTGTAGCTTACTTCAAGGTTCACCATCCCATTTATTACTACTGTGCTTACTTCTCCATTCGTGCTAAGGCTTTTGACATCAAAACCATGGGGGCGGGCTTGGATGCCATCAAACGCAGAATGGAAGAAATCTCTGAAAAACGGAAGAATAATGAAGCCTCTAATGTGGAAATCGATCTCTATACAACTCTTGAGATTGTCAATGAGATGTGGGAGCGTGGCTTTAAGTTTGGCAAACTCGATCTCTACCGTAGTCAGGCGACAGAGTTCCTTATCGATGGGGATACCCTCATCCCGCCATTTGTTGCTATGGATGGTCTGGGAGAGAACGTTGCTAAGCAGTTGGTGCGAGCGCGTGAAGAGGGAGAATTCCTCTCTAAAACAGAACTACGCAAGCGTGGCGGACTCTCATCAACCTTGGTTGAAAAGATGGATGAAATGGGGATTCTGGGCAATATGCCAGAGGATAACCAGTTGAGTTTGTTTGATGAGTTGTTTTAAAAAAATTGTTTAATCATCTATTCAAAGAGGCTAACGTATATCTAATAGATTTACATTAGCCTTCTTTTTTGTTAAAATAGTCTATAGAAAGAGGGTGAGAGTATGTCAAAGACGAGCATGAGTATCCGTTTGGATAGTGAGGTCAAGGAGCAGGCCCAACAGGTGTTTAGTAATCTGGGAATGGATATGACAACAGCTATTAATATTTTCCTTCGTCAGGCTATTCAATATCAGGGATTACCTTTTGATGTTAGACTAGACGAAAATCGGAAGTTGCTCCAAGTGTTAACGGATTTAGACCAAAATCGTAATATGAGCCAGTCTTTTGAATCAGTTTCTGACTTGATGGAGGATTTGCGTGCTTAAGATTCGTTATCATAAACAGTTTAAAAAAGATTTTAAGTTGGCTATGAAGCGTGGTTTGAAGGCAGAATTATTAGAAGAAGTTTTAAATTTTCTTGTTCAAGAAAAAGAACTTCCTGCTAGATATCGTGATCATCAATTGACGGCATCCAAGCATTTTCAAGGAGTTCGTGAATGCCATATCCAGCCAGATTGGCTTTTGGTTTATAAAGTAGACAAGGAAGAATTGATTTTAAATTTGCTTAGGACAGGAAGTCATAGTGATTTGTTTTAATAAATTTTAAGGGGGTTCTCATGAAACTAAGAATTTTTGCGGAAGATAAGCCGGCTGAGAAGGTGTTTGAGTATCAATTGGAACTTGCTGATCGTACAATCCTTCTATCGACAGCACTCTTGTCAGGTGCTATTGCTTTAGCAGGAATCTTTTCTGCTTTGAAAGAAAAATAAAAATAGAAAAGAGAAAACAGAATGGTTTTACCAAATTTTAAAGAAAATCTAGAAAAATATGCGAAATTATTGGTTGCGAACGGAATCAATGTGCAACCTGGTCACACTTTGGCTCTCTCTATCGATGTGGAGCAACGTGAGTTGGCTCACTTAATCGTCAAAGAAGCTTATGCTTTGGGTGCACATGAGGTGATCGTTCAGTGGACAGATGATGTGATTAACCGTGAGAAATTCCTCCATGCGCCGATGGAGCGTCTGGACAATGTGCCAGAATACAAGATTGCTGAGATGAACTATCTTTTGGAGAACAAAGCTAGCCGTCTTGGAGTTCGTTCTTCTGACCCAGGTGCCTTGAACGGAGTGGACGCTGACAAGCTCTCAGCTTCTGCCAAAGCTATGGGACTTGCCATGAAGCCAATGCGCATCGCAACGCAATCTAACAAGGTTAGTTGGACTGTAGCAGCCGCTGCTGGACTTGAGTGGGCTAAGAAAGTCTTTCCAAATGCTGCGAGCGATGAAGAAGCAGTCGATCTTCTTTGGGACCAAATCTTCAAAACTTGCCGAGTCTACGAAGCAGATCCTGTTAAGGCTTGGGAGGAACATGCAGCTATCCTCAAGAGCAAGGCCGATATGCTTAATAAGGAGCAATTTTCAGCCCTTCACTACACAGCGCCAGGGACAGATTTGACCCTTGGTTTGCCAAAGAACCACGTTTGGGAATCAGCTGGTGCTATCAATGCCCAGGGCGAAGGCTTCTTGCCAAATATGCCAACTGAAGAAGTCTTCACAGCACCTGATTTTCATCGCGCAGATGGTTATGTCACTTCTACAAAACCGCTTAGCTATAATGGAAATATCATCGAAGGCATTAAAGTAACCTTCAAGGATGGACAAATTGTGGATATCACTGCAGAAAAAGGCGATCAAGTCATGAAAGACCTTGTCTTTGAAAATGCGGGTGCGCGTGCCTTGGGTGAATGTGCCTTGGTACCAGATCCAAGCCCAATTTCTCAGTCAGGTATTACCTTCTTTAACACCCTTTTCGATGAGAATGCTTCAAACCACTTGGCTATTGGTGCAGCATATGCGACTAGCGTAGCTGGTGGAGCGGAGATGAGCGAAGAAGAGCTTGAAGCTGCGGGGCTTAACCGTTCAGATGTTCACGTAGACTTTATGATTGGTTCTAGTCAAATGGATATAGATGGTATCCGTGAGGATGGGACAAGTGTACCACTCTTCCGTAACGGAGATTGGGCAAATTAAGGAGATAATATGTTAGGAAGTATGTTCGTTGGTCTCCTAGTGGGATTTTTAGCAGGTACTCTGACTAATCGTGGAGAGCGAATGGGATGTTTTGGAAAAATGTTTCTAGGCTGGATTGGTGCCTTTATAGGGCATTTGCTTTTTGGGACTTGGGGACCAATTATATCAGGAACAGCCATTATCCCAGCGATTTTAGGAGCTATGATTGTTTTAGCTATTTTCTGGAGACGAGGAAGTTAATTTCTTAAATCTGATACTCAATGAAAATCAAAGAGCAAACTAGGAAACTAGCCGCAGGCTGCTCAAAGCACTGCTTTGAGGTTGTAGATGAAACTGACGAAGTCAGCTCAAAACACTGTTTTGAGGTTGCAGATAGAACTGACGAAGTCAGCTCAAAACACTGTTTTGAGGTTGCAGATAGAACTGACGAAGTCAGTAACATACCCACGGCAAGGCGACGTTGACGCGGTTTGAAGAGATTTTTGAAGAGTATGAAACGAAAAGGAAGTTGGTCATTGTACCAGCCTCCTTTTGATATGATATAATAGTTCTATGAGATTGGATAAATTTTTAGTTGCCTGTGCTGTAGGGAGTCGGACAGAGGTCAAAATCTTGCTCAAGGCTGGGCGCGTGACGGTAAATGGTAAAAAAGAAAAATCAGCTAAATTGCAGATTGATGAAGAAATAGATGAGATTCGCTTTGATGGGCAAGTGTTGGAGTATGAAGAGTTTGTCTACTACATGATGAACAAGCCCAAAGAAGTTATCTCAGCGACTGAGGATCCTAAGCACAGAACCGTTCTGGACTTGCTGGATGATATTGCTCGGAGCAAGGAAGTTTTCCCAGTAGGACGCTTGGATATTGACACGCATGGTCTTCTGCTCTTGACTAATGACGGCAAGCTGGCCCATGCTCTTCTTTCACCTAAGCGTCATGTGGATAAGACATATCTGGCTCAGGTCAAGGGAATGATGACCCAAGAAGATGTGGAGACATTTGCCAAGGGAATTCCGCTCAAAGACTTTACCTGTCAACTTGCTAGACTGGAGATTCTTTCCACAGATACAGAAAAGAATCAGAGCCAAATCCGTGTGACCATTGCAGAAGGGAAGTTTCATCAGGTCAAGCGTATGGTGGCCTACTGTGGCAAGGAAGTAGTAGATTTGCAACGTTTGACTATGGGAACTCTAGTATTAGATGAGAACTTAGAACGAGGGGAATGGCGTCGCTTGACCAAGGAAGAGTTAGAATCTCTCCTTGCGAATATTGCTTAATTTGATTTATATTCGAAAAGGTGAGGAAGAATATCCTTGCCTTTTATGTTTTTCAGTTGCTTACTTTGTGAAAAGAGTTATAATAGACTGTAGAATAAAAGGAGGAATCTATGAACGCGATTCAAGAATCATTTACTGATAAACTATTTGCCAATTATGAAGCAAATGTAAAATACCAAGCGATTGAAAATGCTGCCAGCCACAACGGAATTTTTGCAGCCTTAGAACGTCGCCAAAGCCATGTAGACAACACACCTGTTTTCTCATTGGATTTGACCAAGGACAAGGTCACTAACCAGAAAGCGTCTGGTCGTTGCTGGATGTTTGCAGCTCTCAACACCTTCCGCCACAAGCTTATCTCACAATACAAACTAGAAAATTTTGAGTTGTCACAAGCCCACACTTTCTTTTGGGACAAGTATGAGAAATCCAACTGGTTCTTGGAGCAAGTGATTGCGACTGCAGACCAAGACTTGACGAGCCGTAAGGTTAAATTCCTACTTCAAACACCTCAACAAGATGGCGGTCAGTGGGATATGGTGGTGTCTCTCTTTGAAAAATATGGTGTTGTTCCCAAGTCAGTTTACCCTGAGTCTGTTTCATCTAGTAGCAGTCGTGAGCTAAATGCCATTCTCAACAAATTGCTTCGTCAAGATGCTCAAATTTTGCGTGACTTGCTTACTTCTGGTGCGGACCAAGCGACTGTTCAAGCTAAGAAAGAAGACCTCTTGCAAGAAATTTTTAACTTCCTTGCCATGTCACTAGGACTTCCACCACGTAAATTTGACTTTGCCTATCGTGATAAGGATAACAACTACCAAAGTGAAAAGGGCATCACACCACAAGAATTTTACAAGAAATATGTCAATCTTCCTTTAGAAGACTACGTTTCTGTTATCAATGCTCCAACTGCTGATAAACCTTACGGAAAATCTTACACAGTTGAGATGTTGGGGAATGTGGTTGGTAGCCGTGCAGTTCGCTACATCAACGTTCCAATGGAGCGCTTGAAAGAATTGGCGATTGCCCAAATGCAAGCAGGTGAGACTGTTTGGTTTGGTTCTGATGTCGGCCAGCTCAGCAACCGCAAAGCTGGAATTCTTGCGACAGATATTTATGACTTTGAATCAAGCATGGACATTAAACTCACTCAAGACAAGGCTGGACGTTTGGACTACAGCGAAAGTTTAATGACCCACGCTATGGTCTTGACAGGTGTTGACTTGGATGAAAATGGTAAGTCAACCAAGTGGAAGGTTGAAAACTCTTGGGGAGATAAGGTCGGTATAGATGGTTACTTTGTTGCCTCAGACGCTTGGATGGACGAATACACTTACCAAATCGTTGTTCGCAAAGAATTGCTGACAGCAGAAGAACAAGCTGCCTATGAAGCAGAACCAATTGTACTCGCACCATGGGATCCAATGGGTGCCTTGGCCGAATAAAAGTATAGAAAAAAGGAATCAGATTTTAGAACCTGGTTCCTTTTAAGTTGCTTGATTACATGATATGAAGAACATGTGCCACAATACCCACTGCGAAGAGGGCAAGGATAATAGTGATTGGAGATACTTTTTTCTTAAGCAAGTACATGCAAAGTAAAGTAAGGAGTAGTCCTGATAGTCCAGGAATCAACATATCCAAGTTTTGTTGGAAAGTAGTAACTTTTTCAGGTGTTTGAGACAATCCTTGTCCTACTTGTGAGAATGCTTCTTGGATACCTTTAGATCCTTCTGGCAATTTATCCCAATGGATATAAGCTTTTTCATCTAGTTGAACTTTGGCAACATCGAAAGCAAATTTAATATTTACCCAACGTTGAACAAGGACAGCAAGAATGAACATACCAAGGATAGAAGCACCTTTAGTGATGTCTTGAAGGATACCGCCAGACATATCTTTAGTGATTTCTGATCCAGCCTTGTATCCAATCTCTTGTGTATACCACAAGAATGACATACGAATCAAGTTCCATGCAACAAAGAAGAGGAGTGGACCTAAGATATTACCAGTAAGGGCAAGTGAAGCACCGAGTGATCCAAGGATTGGGCGTACTGTAAACCAGAATACTGGGTCACCGATACCAGCAAGAGGTCCCATCATACCGATTTTAACCCCTTGGATAGCAGCATCATCGATCTCAACACCGTTAGCACGTTCTTCTTCAAGTGCAAGAGTAACCCCCATGATTGGAGCGGCTACGTATGGGTGAGTGTTGAAGAACTCAAGATGGCGTTCAAGAGCAGCGATTTGATCTTCTTTTTTAGTGTAGAGTTTTTTAAGAGCTGGAATTAATGAGTAAGCCCAACCCAAGTTTTGCATACGTTCATAGTTCCAAGAACCTTGTAAGAAAGTTGAACGCCACCAAACTTTTTTACGATCTGATTTAGTTAATTGAAGTTTTTCAGTCATGATGTTTTCAGTCCTTTCTTATCTTAGTAATCTTCTAGGATATCGCCGATTGGGTCGTTAGAAGTTGCGGCTCCTCCGCCACCATTTCCACCAGTTTTAGAAAGGTGAAGGTAGATAAGAGCGATAGCAACACCGATAGCACCAAATCCGATTAGAGTAATATCTGATACGGCAGCAAGCACGAAACCGATAGCGAAGAATGGCCATACTTCACGAGTTGCCATCATGTTGATAACCATGGCGTAACCAACGGCAACAACCATACCACCACCGATAGCCATACCATCTTTGAGCCAATCAGGCATAGCATTTAGAATACTTTGTACGGTTTCAGTTGGTACCATTAGAAGGAGTGCTGCAGGGACTGCAATACGAAGACCTTGAAGAAGAAGTGCGATAAAGTGAGCGCGTTCAACTGCTTTAAAGTCACCTTTTTTAGCAGAAGCATCAGCAGTGTGAACCAATCCGACAGAGAGTGTACGGACGATCATAGTTAAGAATAGACCAGCAACGGCAAGAGGGATAGCAACCGCTTGGGCAACACCGATACCTGTCTTAGTAAAGTCGCCACCAAGAACCATGATAATGGCAGCAGCAACAGAAGCAAGAGCAGCGTCAGGAGCTACGGCAGCTCCGATGTTAGCCCAACCAAGGGCAATCATTTGAAGAGAACCACCAAGTATAATACCTGCTTCTAAGTGACCTGTTACAAGCCCAATAAGAGTACAAGCTACAAGTGGTTGATGGAATTGGAACTGGTCGAGGATACCTTCAAGACCTGCAAGGAAGGCTACAACGACTACTAAAACCATAGAAATAATAGACATCTTTAAAATCCTTTCATAAATAATGGCTTATTTGACATTGGCTTTGTTAATCAAGTCAAACAAATCTTTTTTAGAATCATTTGGTACTTTACGTACGTCAAATTCAACACCGAGGTCACGCATTTTTTCAAATGTAGCAACGTCTTCTTTGTCCATCGACAAAACAGTATTGACCAATGTTTTACCTGTTGAGTGAGCCATAGAACCAACGTTAAGAGTTTTGATTGGCACGCCGCCTTCGATGGCACGAAGGGCATCTTGAGGTGTTTCAAACAAGATAAGGGCATGTGTTTCTCCAAAACGTGGGTCTTTTGAAACCTCAATCAGTTTTTGAATTGGAACCACGTTAGCCTTGACATTACCTGGAGCTGCTTGTTTAATCAATTCTTTACGAAGGTCGTCTTTAGCTACGTTATCTGAAGCAACGATGATACGGTCTGCTTTTGAATCTGGAGTCCAAGCAGTTGCCACCTGACCGTGAAGTAGACGTGTGTCAAGACGGGCAAGATTGATTTTCAATTTACCGTCTCCGATAACAGTTCCTTCTGGGATAGCAGCTTGGGCAACTGGAGCAGCTGCAGCGCTTGCTACTTCCTCAACAGGGTTTAGCTCTTCTGGAAGAGCCTTGATGCCATCTTTGGCTTCTTTAATGATATTAGCAGCGACTTTTTCTACACCTGCAGCAGCGTCCATCAGGCGCTCTGTGTAGGCTTGAATTAACATCGGTAAGTTAAGTCCTGTGATGATGGCAAACTTACGCTCAGGATTTTCTCCCATCACGCGACTAGCTTGGTTAAATGGAGATCCACTCCAAAGGTCAGCCAAAACTAGAACCTCATCTTCTGCGTCAAATGCAGCAACAGCGTTATTAAACTTAGCGTATAGATCATCAGGGCCTTCATTTGGCATAAAGGTTACAACTTGAACCTTTTCTTGTTCACCAAAGATCATAGATCCTGACTGATGAATACCCGCAGCAAATTCGCCGTGGCTCGCAATAATGATTCCGATACTCATTATTGTCATTCCTCCTTTTTTGTTTTAGTTTTCGTTTAAGAAAACTTTAAGACTTTTTAAGTATAAACCGTTTTCATCTAAAAATCAACTATTTATAATAAAAAATTAAAAAGTTTTTTTGCAGATGTTGATATATTGAGTTTTTGAGGAGTAATCTTGAATTCTTATTTAAAAATTTAATATAAAAAAGTTGGAAGCGCATTCCAACTTTTAAAATAGGTTTCTATTAGATTAGTGGGTGAAGTCGAGTACCATACGTCCTTGGATTTGACCTTTTTCCATTTCGTCGAAAATGGCTACGGCATCTTCTATTGGACGTTTTTGAACAACTGGAACTACTAAACCTTCTGCACCGAATTGGAAGGCTTCTTCCAAGTCTTTACGAGTTCCTACAAGAGAACCGATGACTTGGATTCCATCGAGGACTGTTTTAACGATGCTGAGTTCCATCATTTCAGAAGGAAGACCGACAGCGACGACGCGACCACCAGCACGAACGGAGTCAACAGCCTGGTTGAAGGCAACTTTAGATACAGCAGTTACGACAGCTGAGTGAGCACCTCCATCAGTTTTTTCCTTGATGAGTCCAGGTACATCTTCAACTTCGAGGCCGTTAATAACAATGTCAGCGCCTACTTCTTTTGCAAGGGCAAGTTTGTCGTTATTGATATCAACTGCGATAACATGAGCATTGAATACTTTTTTAGCGTATTGAACAGCTAGGTTACCAAGGCCACCAGCACCGTAAAGGACAACCCATTGGCCTGGTTCAACTTTGGCCTCTTTAATAGCTTTATAGGTTGTTACACCAGCACATGTGATAGAAGAAGCTTGGGCTGGATCAAGTCCGTCAGGAACTTTGACAGCATAGTCAGCAGTTACGATACACTGTTCAGCCATACCACCGTCTACTGAGTAGCCAGCATTTTTTACTGTACGGCAAAGAGTTTCACGGCCAGTTGTACAGTATTCGCAAGTACCACATCCTTCAAAGAACCAAGCAACGCTGACGCGGTCACCGACTTTAAGGCTTTTCACATCTGGGGCAATTTCTTTAACGATACCAACACCTTCGTGACCTAGGACACGTCCTGGTACCTGACCGAAGTCGCCATGGGCAACGTGGAGGTCAGTGTGGCAAACACCACAGTATTCAATTTCTACAAGTGCTTCCCCAGTTTCAAGTGGACGGAGTACTTTTTCTTCAACAGCAACACCAGTGCTTTCTGGATTTACAACAACAGCTTTCATAGCTATCCTCCTTGATATTGACCGAGAACAGGGACAACGGGACTGGATTGATTTTTTGTCAACAGAGTCGAGTGTGACGAGCTCTCTTGTATTTATATGTGAAGTATATCACAAAAGAAAGCCTTTTCCAAGGTTTTGGTGGTAAAAAATAGAACAATCGATTAACTGGTTGATGAGACTGTGAAAAGAGCACAAAGAGTCTGGGACAAAAAGATTTTGATTTTAGGAATTCTTTATTATAAGTTTTTAAAATCGATAGATTAGACAAAAAAGCGAACAAAACAGAATTCTGTTTTGTTCGCTTTTTATATTTAAGGTTAGACTTTTGTCCCAGACTCATACTCTTCGAAAATCTCTTCAAACCACGTCAGCTTCGCCTTGCCGTATATATGTTACTGACTTCGTCAGTTTCATATACAATCTCAAAGCAGTGCTTTGAGCAACCTACGGCTAGCTTCCTAGTTTGTTCTTTGATTTTCATTGAGTATCAGTATAGGTTATAAGAATAAGTCTTGCAGGGTTTTGGCAACTCCGTCTTGGTCATTGGTCAGAGAAATTTGCTCATCTGCATAAGGGAGTAGCTCTGGATTGGCATTTTTCATGGCATAGCCCTTCCCAGCAAAAGCGAGCATTTCGGTATCATTGTGTTCATCTCCAAAGGCAATCAAATCTTTTTTGTCACGGTTCATTACCTTGAGCAAGTAGTTCAAGGCAAAGGCTTTGTTGACACCTTTTGGGGTACACTCAAGGATATTGAGCGGACCTCCCCAGGTATTGATAGACAGTTGATGCTGGTAGAAGGTGTTCATTTCTTTTGCCAGAGCATACTTGTCACTGGCTCTGGTCTGCAAGAGAATACAGTTAGGGTCCTTGGTCACCAATTCAGGCTGAAATTGATTTTCAGGATGGAAAGCTTCTACACCAAATAGTTTGGGATTAGCAATTTCTTCATTGGGATTTGTAATGTAAAATTTTTTACGGTATTCTCCAGCGATAAAATCGGCTTGAATGTCCTCAGAACGTCGAACCATGTCTAGCAGATATTTTTTGTCTACCGTCAAACACTTTTCAAAGTCCCAAACTTGGTCTGGCAAATGAGTAAGGGAGCCGTTGAAATTAATCATAGGAGTGTCTAAGCCTAGTTCACGGTAGAAATCTTTTGACATGCGGTAAGGGCGACCTGTCGTAATAATAACCTGATGGCCTTTTTCAGTAACTTTTTTAATGGTTTCTTTGGTAAAGTCAGAAATTTGACTGTCTGAGTTGAGCAGGGTTCCATCCAGGTCAACTGCAATAATTTTTTTCGTCATAGGGACCTTTCTAGTGTCTTTTCAGATAAGATGTCTACTATTATAACAGAAAGCAGGCAGAAAAGCAGATTCCAAACAAAAAATGAAATTCCATCAAATTTTTAAATAAATTAAACAAAGATATTGAAAAAGTGAATGATAAATGATATAATTCTGTTATTGTTCGTAAAAATTAAAAGGAGATTGATAATGGACAAATTATTTAAACTAAAAGAGAACGGTACAGACGTTCGTACAGAGGTTCTCGCTGGTTTAACGACTTTCTTTGCAATGAGTTATATTCTCTTTGTAAACCCACAAATTCTTTCGCAAACAGGAATGCCTGCTCAGGGTGTATTCCTCGCAACGATTATCGGTGCAGTAGCGGGTACCTTGATGATGGCCTTCTACGCCAACTTGCCATATGCTCAAGCACCAGGTATGGGACTCAATGCCTTCTTTACCTTTACAGTTGTATTCGGGCTTGGTTATTCTTGGCAAGAAGCCCTAGCTATGGTCTTCATCTGTGGGATTATTTCATTGATTATTACCTTGACAAATGTTCGTAAAATGATCATTGAATCGATTCCCAATGCTCTTCGCTCAGCTATTTCAGCTGGTATCGGTGTCTTTCTTGCCTACGTGGGGATTAAGAATGCTGGGCTTTTGAAATTCACGATTGATCCAGGCAACTATACTGTTGTAGGAGAAGGAGCTGACAAAGCTCAAGCAACCATTGCGGCAAATGCTTCAGCAGTTCCAGGCTTGGTCAGCTTTAATAATCCAGCTGTTTTGGTGGCTCTTGCAGGACTTGCTATCACAATCTTCTTTGTCATTAAAGGGATTAAAGGAGGAATTATCCTCTCTATCTTGACAACAACTGTTCTTGCTATTGCAGTTGGTTTGGTAGATTTGTCAAGCATCGATTTTGCTAATAACCATGTTGGTGCAGCTTTTGAAGATTTGAAGACAGTCTTTGGTGCAGCTCTTGGTTCAGAAGGTTTGGGAGCTTTGGTTTCAGATACAGCTCGCTTGCCTGAAACGCTTATGGCTATTCTTGCCTTCTCATTGACAGATATTTTTGACACAATTGGTACCCTGATCGGTACAGGTGAAAAAGTTGGTATCGTAGCGACCAATGGTGAAAATCACCAATCAGCTAAGTTGGATAAGGCTCTTTACTCTGATTTGATTGGAACGACAGTCGGTGCCATCGCAGGTACTTCGAACGTAACGACTTATGTTGAGTCTGCTGCTGGTATTGGTGCAGGTGGACGTACTGGTTTGACAGCCTTGGTCGTAGCTATCTGTTTTGCGATCTCAAGCTTCTTTAGCCCGCTTCTAGCGATTGTACCAACAGCCGCTACAGCTCCAATCTTGATTATCGTTGGGATTATGATGTTGGCTAGCTTGAAAAATATCCATTGGGATGATATGGCTGAAGCGGTTCCTGCCTTCTTCACATCTATCTTTATGGGATTCAGCTACTCTATCACTCAAGGGATTGCAGTTGGTTTCTTGACTTACACTTTGACTGAGCTTGTCAAAGGTCAAGCTAAAGATGTTCATGTCATGATTTGGATTTTGGATGCCTTGTTTATCCTGAACTACATCAGCATGGCCCTATAAATGCTATAATATAAAAAGGGGTTCTCCCCTTTTTATATTATAGTTACTTGAAAATTGCTTCAAACTAGGTAGGTGATTTTGATTGAATGGTAGGAGTATAATTGATGATAAAAAAGAATATTTGGGATGAAGTATTAAACAGGGGGAAGTGGTTAATAATCTTTCTAGTAGGGCTTTTGTTTTCTCAGTTTCCTTTAGCTCTAGCAACTTTTCTAACTAGCAGAAAATTTCCACTGCTTCAAACTGGACTATTAGTAGGGGCCTTATCTCTTGTGGTTTTAACTGTATTTATAATAGGTGCTAGGAAAACACAGTTGGCTAGTTTTGGTTTATCGTTTTTCAAGGCTAAGGATTTGGCTAGATTGGCCTTAAGCTATCTAGTGATTCTTGCCTTTAATATTCTTGGTGTGGTCTTACTGCATTTGATGAATGAAACAACAACCAGCAATCAATCAAATATTAATGATTTGGTCCAGAATAGTTCCTTAATTTCCAGTTTTTTCTTACTGGTTCTAATAGCTCCTATTTGTGAGGAGATTTTATGTCGAGGAGTGATTCCTAAAAAACTCTTTCGTGGTAAAGAAAATGTGGGTTATATAGTCGGTGCTATTATCTTTGCCTTGCTTCATTTACCGACAAATCTACCTTCTCTTCTTATCTATGGAGGAATGTCAACTGTGCTAACTTGGACAGTTTATAAAACCCAACGTTTGGAAATGTCTATCTTACTTCACATGATTGTGAATGGAGTTTTTTTCTGTTTGTTGGCTCTTGTGGTGATCATGAGTCGGACATTAGGGATTTCTGTTTAATACTCAATGAAAATCAAAGAGCAAACTAGGAAACTAGCCGCAGGCTGCTCAAAACACTGTTTTGAGGTTGTAGATAAGACTGACGAAGTCAGTCACATATATACGGCAAGGCGACGTTGACGCGGTTTGAAGAGATTTTCGAAGAGTATAAGATTATTGACAATTGCTTACTTGTTTCTACTGGGAAAAAGATGAATGCAATCGTGTCCATCTTTTTCTTTTTATGGTAAAATAGAGAAATAATATGGTGAAAAGCCTTGAGGGAGTGACCGATATGTCAAGTAAAGCCAATCATGCAAAGACAGCTATTTGCGGAATTATCAATGTAACCCCAGATTCCTTTTCGGATGGTGGTCAATTTTTTGCTCTTGAGCAGGCACTCCAGCAGGCTCGTAAATTGATAGCAGAAGGGGCTAGTATGCTAGATATCGGCGGAGAATCGACTCGGCCGGGAAGTAGCTATAGCTATGTTGAGATAGAAGAGGAAATCCAGCGTGTTGTTCCAGTGATTAAAGCGATTCGCAAGGAAAGTGATGTCCTCATCTCTATTGATACTTGGAAGAGTCAGGTAGCAGAAGCTGCTTTGGCTGCTGGTGCCAATCTAGTTAATGATATCACTGGTCTTATGGGTGATGAGAAAATGGCGGAGGTGGTTGCTAAGGCTGGTGCGAAAGTGGTCATCATGTTTAATCCAGTTATTGCTCGACCTCAGCATCCTAGCTCGCTCATCTTTCCTCATTTTGGTTTTGGACAAGCTTTTACAGAGGAAGAGTTAGCTAACTTTGAAAAATTGCCAATCGAAGACTTGATGGAGACTTTCTTTGAACGTGCACTAGCGAGAGCAAATCAAGCTGGAATTGCACAAGAAAATATCCTGTTGGATCTAGGAATTGGCTTTGGTCTGACCAAGAAAGAAAATTTGCTTCTTTTACGGGATTTGGATAAACTACATCAGAAGGGCTATCCAATCTTTCTTGGAGTGTCGCGTAAGCGGTTTGTCATCAATATTCTTGAAGAAAATGGTTTTGAAGTCAATCCTGAGACAGAACTTGGTTTCCGCAATCGAGATACGGCTTCGGCTCATGTAACCAGTATTGCTGCAAGACAGGGTGTGGAAGTGGTGCGCGTGCATGATGTAGCTAGTCACAGGATGGCAGTTGAAATTGCCTCCGCTATTCGTCTGGCTGATGAAGCGGAAAATTTAGATTTAAAACAATATAAATAAGATGAAAGAAATTGAAAACAATCAGTGGATTGCTAACTACCGGACGGATCAACCGCATTTTGGCTTGGAACGAATGGTGGAACTGTTAGCTTTGCGTGGCAATCCCCATCTCAAACTCAAGGTCATCCATATCGGAGGGACCAACGGCAAGGGTTCGACCATTGCTTTTTTGAAAAATATGCTGAAAAAGCTAGGGCTGAGAGTTGGCGTGTTTAGCTCGCCCTATCTCATTCATTACACAGACCAGATTAGCATCAATGGGGAATCCATTCCAGAGGCTAGGCTAGAAGCCCTCATGGCAGACTATCAGTCTTTGCTGGAAGGGGAATCGGCTACCAATTTACAGGGGACAACTGAGTTTGAAATAATTACAGCTATAGCCTATGATTACTTTGCCTCAGAGCAAGTAGATGTGGCTATCATGGAAGTGGGCATGGGTGGACTTTTGGATAGTACCAATGTCTGCCAGCCTATTTTGACAGGAATTACAACTATTGGCTTGGATCATGTGGCCCTACTTGGTGACACCTTGGAGGCCATAGCAGAGCAGAAAGCTGGTATTATCAAACAAGGAATTCCCTTGGTGACAGGTCGTATCGCTCCAGAAGCTTTGGCTGTGATTGACCGCATTGCGGAAGGGAAAGATGCGCCGAGCTTTGCCTATGGGACAGATTATCAAGTTCGTCATCAAGAGAGTGTAATAACGGGTGAAGTCTTTGACTATACTAGTGCTCTCAGACAAGGTCGCTTCCAGACTGGCCTGCTTGGCTTGCACCAGATAGAGAATGCTGGGATGGCCATAGCTTTACTTGATACTTTTTGTCAAGAAGATGGTCGAGAGCTAGCAAGCAATCACTTGCTTGCTCAAGCCTTGGAAGAAACAAGTTGGCCGGGGCGTCTGGAGGTCGTGTCAAGGAACCCCTTGATGATCTTGGATGGGGCCCACAATCCCCATGCTATCAAGGCTTTAATAGCAAGCTTGCAAGAACGTTTTGCGGATTATCGTAAGGAAATCCTCTTTACTTGTATCAAAACCAAGGCCTTGGAGGATATGTTGGACTTGCTGGGGGCCATGCCAGATACCGAGCTTACTCTGACACATTTTGACGATAGTCGGGCGACTGATGAAAGCGTGCTGAAAGAGGCAGCTAAGTCTAGAAATCTCAGCTACCAAGATTGGCAGGATTTTCTAGAGCAGAAATTGACAGATAAAAAAGAAGAGAAAAAAACAGTTAGGATTGTCACAGGTTCCTTGTATTTCTTGAGCCAAGTGAGAGCCTATCTGATGGAGAGGAAAAACGAAATGGATACACAAAAGATTGAAGCAGCTGTAAAAATGATTATCGAGGCTGTCGGAGAGGACGTTAATCGCGAGGGCTTGCAGGAAACACCTGCTCGTGTCGCTCGTATGTACCAAGAGATTTTTTCAGGTCTTGGTCAAACAGCGGAGGAGCATTTGTCAAAATCCTTTGAGATTATTGACGATAATATGGTGGTAGAAAAGGATATCTTTTTCCATACCATGTGTGAACACCACTTTCTACCATTTTATGGGAGAGCACATATTGCCTACATTCCAGATGGCCGTGTGGCAGGTTTGTCTAAGCTGGCCCGTACGGTGGAAGTTTATTCGAAAAAACCACAAATTCAAGAACGTTTGAATATCGAAGTGGCCGATGCCTTGATGGAGTATCTAGGTGCTAAAGGAGCCTTTGTTGTCATTGAGGCGGAACATATGTGTATGAGCATGCGTGGTGTAAGAAAACCTGGCACTGCAACCTTGACGACAGTAGCTCGTGGTCTATTTGAAACAGATAAGGACCTTCGAGATCAGGCTTATCGTTTAATGGGGCTATAATACTCTTCGAAAATCTCTTCAAACTACGTCAGCTTCCATCTGCAACCTCAAAACAGTGTTTTGAGCAGCCTGCGGCTAGCTTCTTAGTTTGCACTTTGATTTTCATTGAGTATAAAAAGAATCTGCTTTGGGCGGATTTTTCTAGAAAGGAATCATTATGGATCAACTGCAGATTAAGGATTTGGAAATTTTTGCCTATCATGGTCTTTTTCCGAGTGAGAAAGAATTGGGCCAGAAGTTTGTCGTTTCAGCCATCCTATCCTATGATATGACCAAGGCAGCGACAGACTTGGATTTAACGGCTTCTGTCCATTATGGAGAACTGTGTCAGCAGTGGACGACTTGGTTTCAGGAAACAACTGAGGATTTGATTGAAACGGTAGCTTATAAACTGGTGGAACGTACTTTTGAGGCCTATCCTCTTGTCCAAGAAATGAAGCTGGAACTGAAAAAACCTTGGGCGCCAGTGCATTTGCCACTAGATACTTGCTCGGTAGCCATTCATCGCCGCAAGCAACGATCCTTTATCGCCCTAGGAAGCAATATGGGAGATAAACAAGCAAACTTGAGACAAGCCATTGAGAAAATGCGAAATCGAGGTATCCATATTCTCAAAGAGTCCAGTGTCTTGACGACGGAGCCTTGGGGTGGTGTGGAGCAAGATAGCTTTGCTAATCAAGTGGTTGAAGTAGAAACATGGTTGCCTGCCCCAGTGCTATTAGAAACCTTGTTAACCATTGAAGCAGAGATGGGACGGGTGAGAGAAGTGCATTGGGGACCTCGTTTGATTGATTTGGACTTGCTCTTTGTGGAGGACCAGGTCATTTATACAGACGACCTCATCCTGCCTCATCCTTACATAGCGGAACGCCTTTTTGTCCTTGAGTCCTTACAGGAAATTGCGCCTCATTTTATCCATCCGACATTAAAGCAACCGATCCGTAACTTGTATAATGCTTTGAAAAAATAGAAAAAACTCTAGTTTTCAGTCGTTTGCAACTGAAGGCTAGAGTTTTTATACTCTTCGAAAATCTCTTCAAACCACGTCAGCTTCCATCTGCAACCTCAAAACAGTGTTTTGAGCTGACTTCGTCAGTTCTATCCACAACCTCAAAGCAGTGCTTTGAGCAACCTGCGGCTAGCTTCCTAATTGGCTCTTTGATTTTCATTGAGTATTAAAATAGGTCATTTTCTTCTGGGAGGAGGATAGTCTCTCTACCATCCATATCTAAAACCAGAACTCTCGGGGGATAAAGAGGGTCGAAAGGATGATTAAAGTCAAAATCAATGGCTGTGGGGAGGTGTTGACTTGAGAAGTGGAAGGTAATTTTTCCTTGGTTATTGAGCAATTGAAACTCAAGTTCTTCTTCCAATTCAAAGACATTTTTTAAGAAGTGGTCAATAATATACCAAAAAGAATCAATGACATCATCAGGCAAGCTGGTAACAATGCCAAAACTAGCAGACCGCATCTGGGTATTGGTAAAAGCCATATTTTTGCCCCCTTTCTTTTCCCTTATCATACAGCAAATAGGATTAAAAATCAAGAAAAGGTGATTTTTTGAAAAGGATTTTAGCTACAGGGAAAAAATCCCAAAAATATCCCGAAATTAATAGGTAAATTCCCAAATTAACTTGATTATATGACTTTCAGTTACTTTGAGAAGTTACGGTTTAGAAAAATATTTTTCATATCTATTGACTTTTAGGGGTGAAATTTGGTATTATAGTAGGCGGTATTGTTTACCCCATTTGAAAGGCCCCGGAACCTTCCAAATACTTTTCGATGGGAAGGAACACCCATCACCGTAAACAAAAATCGAACTATATATAGGAGAAATCATGAACAAAACAACATTTATGGCTAAACCAGGCCAAGTTGAACGTAAATGGTACGTAGTTGACGCAACTGATGTACCACTTGGACGTCTTTCTGCAGTAGTTGCTAGCGTACTTCGCGGAAAAAACAAACCAACATTTACACCACACACTGATACAGGTGACTTTGTGATTGTTATCAATGCTGAAAAAGTTAAATTGACTGGTAAAAAAGCAACTGATAAAATCTACTACACTCACTCAAACCACCCAGGTGGATTGAAACAAATCTCTGCAGGTGAACTTCGTTCTAAAAATGCAGTACGTTTGATCGAGAAATCAGTTAAAGGTATGCTTCCGCACAATACACTTGGACGCGCTCAAGGTATGAAGTTGAAAGTATTTGTTGGAGCTGAGCACACTCACGCTGCACAACAACCAGAAGTTCTTGACATTTCAGGACTTATCTAAGGAAAGGAACAATAAAGTATGTCACAAGCACAATATGCAGGTACTGGACGTCGTAAAAACGCTGTTGCACGCGTTCGCCTTGTTCCAGGAACTGGTAAAATCACTGTTAACAAAAAAGATGTTGAAGAGTACATCCCACACGCTGACCTTCGTCTTGTCATCAACCAACCATTTGCAGTTACTTCAACTGTAGGTTCATACGACGTTTTCGTTAACGTTGTAGGTGGTGGATACGCTGGTCAATCAGGAGCTATCCGTCACGGTATCGCTCGTGCCCTTCTTCAAGTAGACCCAGACTTCCGCGATTCATTGAAACGCGCAGGACTTCTTACACGTGACTCACGTAAAGTTGAACGTAAGAAACCAGGTCTTAAGAAAGCTCGTAAAGCATCACAATTTAGTAAACGTTAATTCGAAAGAATTATTATACTTACAAAGAGCACCTTTCGGGGTGTTCTTTTTTGTACTTTCTTACTAAATTGGTGCAATTGACACAGTTGTTGCGACTTTAGTCGCTTGCAAATGTGGCTGCGACCGGACCAAGGCCAGTTGGCTCAAAACGTTAATCAATACTATACTATCAACGTTTCGGAACACTTCATGGTTCACACCATGGGGTGTTTTTTTAAAAAGTTTACCTCAAAGTTTACCTTATTGTTTTAGGGAAATTATAGTCAATTGAAATAATAACAAGACAAAAGATCCTTAAAAAAAGTATTGCAACGTGGTAATACCTTTTTGAGGTGCTTTTTGATATGAGCCCATGTTCTCTCAATAGGATTGTACTCAGGTGAGTAGGGAGGAAGTGGTAAAAGTTTATGCCCAAATTATTCACATAAGCGCTCTAGCTTACCCATTCTATGGAATCCTGCATTATCCATAATATAGTTGCTTAGTTTTAAAAAAGCATATTATAATAAATATATGGTATATAGTACAGATTTTAAACAAAGTTACCAAATGTTTTATATCTTCACTTCAACCATATAAGGACTTGACTTTTTTTCAAAAACATTTACAATAAAGGTATGAAGTTTAGTGTAGTTTTGACAATCAATCCTCTGGTTGTTAGACACACTGTTTATTTAATTTTTTAAAGATTGTGATTTAGCCTTGAATATAAGGTTATTATTTTTAATCGCTATACAACTAAAAGTTGTTAATTGTATTTAATAACCTATGGTTGTGGATGTCAACATTTTTCTACAAGAATTTAAAATAATTTTTTGAGGTAACATATGGAATTCTCAGAACGCTTGAAAACACTAAGGAAACAAGTAAAACTAACACAAGCTCAAATAGCTGAAATTTCCCAACAGGCATATGTTTCATGGGAACGTGGATTAAAAAAACAACACAGGAAAATTTTGTTAAGATTGCACAAGTATTGGATGTTACAGTTGACTATTTAGTTGGAAACTCAGAAGAAAAATCAAATGAATTAGACAACATTGGATTACTTTTCCGTATGAACTTAAAAGGATTGACTGAAAAGAAAAGGAAGTATTTAAGAAAAAGTTGATTGAGTTTATGGAAGAACGAAAAAAGATTTTGGAAGAAAATAAAAAACTGTAAATGTAATCGTCTAATAGAATATTTAAACTGAAATAACATATTTATTTTATAAAGGAGCTATATTAATGTATACGGCAATAATAGATTTTAATGAGTTCGATGATATATGGGATACATGGGGAACGGCCTTTGATTTACCTAACGGAGCATGCTTCAAATTTTGGAGATGTACTTTAAAGTTCATATATACTAAGGAAAATAAGTATTTGCAAGTCATTTCAGATCAAAAGCAAAACATTGAAGAGTGCTTAACTATTTTGTCATTTTTTACTAATATACCTCTTGTTATAAGAAGTATATCAAAATACAATGAAGTTTTACCAGAGGTAAAACAACAAGATAAGATGTCTCAATGGCTAACAAAATTGCAAATAATTGAAAATAGTTTAAATAGAAAGAAAAATAGAAAAAAACGTCAACTTATATTAGATTTAATGAGAATGTATAGTATTGGTTTGCAACATGAATACAGAGAATATATTGAAGATGAATTTTTGATGTGTTTCAAACCAATTGAGATAATTGCTAAACTAGTGATAGAAAGAGAAAGATTATTCTATAAAACTAAACACCAACAACGTAAAGTTCAAACACAATCATTTTTAAATAATTTATTAACTGATTCACTATCAACAGAATTAGATATAGATTCTATAGATAATTTATCTGGAGATCTTATAAACTCTTTAGATAGGTTTCTTAAAGGTCGAAATTATACAAGGATATTACTAGCATGGAATCAACTAAAAATAAAAATAGCTGAAAATTATGAATTTCTGAATCCGAAGATTAAAACAAAATTTTTTGAAATTAATAGTAGAATAATTCATGAATTAGTCGATATTAGAAATAGTATAGCACACGGGAAAATTTGTGAAATTTCAGAAAATAATATTCGTTATGTTCATTTTTTATCATGTCAGTTTATATCATTGTATGTGTTAGAGAAACCTTATGCTGAATTTTATTTACCTACAAAAAAATTTGGGAGTAAGTTTTAGAAAGAACTATTCTACAGTATTTAAAATCTGACTTTAAGTAAATTTTTATTATGTGACTATTAGTCCGCCTAACTCCGCTATGCGGGTGTGTACTGACCCCGAAAGCGTTTTTATTGTATAAAGAATATCAAATAGTTTGAGGGTTTTACTTGTCGCTGTATTTCTTCACTATTCTTTTTGTAATACTCCTGCTTTGTTCCTGAAATATCTACAGTGAATACGTCATCCTTGAAGGTATAATTCTCTTTTCGGTTTATGATATTAGAGCCAGTCAGTTCGATTGTTGCACTATCTTTATCAATTGTAAAGGTGTCGGCCTCTCCTTTGTTGCTATTTTCTTTGTTACCTGAAATGGTAAAGGCAACTTCATTTCTACTCTCGTTTATTCAACGGTATTCGCCATCTAAAGAATTGCTTGATTGGTTAGAACATGCAATTAATAAAATTGTAGATAGAGACACTAAAAGTAATGTGATAAATCTTTTCATTTACATACTTTTTATTTCTATATTATATTAAAGAAACATTACATAAGTAATACAGTAATTTTTTAGGTTGATCTATTTCTTTCGGGAAAATCATTATCTTTCGGAAATAAGAATGTACGATTAAATAGAAAACTTTATAAACATTAGAAAAGATTTTTTAAAGGTATATTTCCTTTTCTTATGTAGTATATCAGAATATCAAATCTGTTATAACAGACAAGGATTTCAAAATAGTTGTTTTCTTGAACATATTTTTGTTATAATATACATGCAGTGATAGACTGTAGAATATTAAGAAAATAGAATACTAGGAATTTAGAATGTATAAGATAAAAAATAAGATAAATAGTTGGATTAGTAAAATTTTCAAGTCTGATAAGAGAAACAATTTCAAGTCTGATGAGAGAAACAATATATTTCTTACAACGGAAGACTTATATTTTACAATAGATGGCGATGGTTGGAACGGAAAAATTTATCCAAAATACAGCTATAAAGATTTTAATAAGAATGAAGGCTTTCTGTCTTTTCTAAAACTTGGATCTCGATTTCAATTATATTTTAATGGTAAAATTATTTCTGAAGCAAATTTGATGGTTAATTCATTCGAATTAGGAAAAACTACTTTACAATTCGGCCGGATTAGTAGTAATAATGCATTTTGGGGTGAAAAACCTATTGGTGGGATGACATTTTTAGTAGCTTCTATCATATACATTATGCTTAACGATAATGAGTTTATGCATCGAGATATTGAAGTGTCATTAGAAATTCATATGGATGCAAAACGACTACTTGAAGAAAAGAATATTGATGTGTATTATCATATATTTCGAACTCCTAAAATAAATTTTAACCATGAAGACACTTATCGGAGATATATTTTTGAAACAACAAATAGAAACAGTGATATAGATTACTTTAAAGAACTATTGAGTTTAAAAGAAAACTCAATAATGAACGCAATGAGAAGCTAAGCTCTATACTTGAGTATTTCTGATTCAGATGTTTTATGTTATTTGACAAAGAAGGAGTTGAACTCGTTTTTTATAGTTTTTGCATTGTTGACTTATAAACACTGAGCAATTTATTAAATAAATTTCCCTATTTCAATCAAATTTAATCAAACTTTTTTGAAATTAAGGGATATTAGAAAACAATTAGTTATTGATATTAGGCTATTTTAAAATTATCTGAAACAGACCCTTGTCAAACCAGGTCTTAAGAAAGCTCGTAAAGCTAGCCAGTTCTCTAAACGTTAAGAACCAGCTACAATACAGCATTTACAACACTTCATGGTTCACACCATTACTTTTTAAGATTACGATAGGCAATCTCTCCAACAGCCATTGGAATGACATTTGAAGTGTTGACATAAGTCTTAGTTGAAATCGTGTCACTATGGGTTAGAGCTTCAGAAATAGCTTCAATAGACGTTCCAGCCTGTTTTGCTAATGTTGCTCCTGTATGTCGTAATTTATGAGGTGTAGTATGCTTAAGTTCAGGATGACGACGTTTGACAGATTTCATTTTATTATTAAGATAGTCAGAGTGTAGAGGGCTATTAACGTTACCCTTCATATCGATATAAGTAAAGACATATTGTTCATCGGATTGGATAATTCCAAACTTTGATAGTTCAGCCTTTTGATGTTTTTCCTAAGAGGTAAGAAGCTGAAGTAAGTCATTAGAAATAGAGAAAATAGGCTAGCAAAAACCTATTTCAGGAGAAAATGAAGGAAATATTTCCATAATAAAACGCATCCTATCAAGTTTTTCAATACCTGATAGTATGCGTTTTTAGGATTTTAGGCTCTTTGTCAACTGTAGTGGGTTGAAGAAAAGCTAAGCTCGAGAAAGGACAAATTTCGTCCTTTCTTTTTTGATATTCAGAGCGATAAAAATCCGTTTTTTGAAGTTTTCAAAGTTCCGAAATCCAAAGGCATTGCGCTTGATAAGTTTGATGAGATTATTGGTGGCTTCCAGTTTGGCGTTGGAATAGGGTAGTTGAAGGGCGTTGGCAATTTTCTCTTTATCCTTGAGGAAGGTTTTAAAGACAGTCTGAAAAAGAGGATGAACCTGCTTTAGATTGTCCTCAATGAGCCCGAAAAATTTATCCGGTTCCTTATTCTGAAAGTGAAAAAGCAAGAGTTGATAGAGATGGTAGTGATGTTTCAAGTCTTCTGAATAGCTCAAAAGCTTGTCTAGAATTTCTTTATTCGTCAAGTGCATGCGAAAAGTAGGGCGATAAAAACGTTTATAGCTGAGTTTCCGACTATCTTGTTGGATGAGTTTCCAGTAGCGTTTGATAGCCTTGTATTCATGGGATTTTCGATGAAACTGATTCATGATTTGGACACGCATACGACTCATAGCACGGCTCATGTGTTGGACAATATGGAAACGATCCAACACGATTTTAGCGTTTGGAAAAAGCTGTTTAGCCAAGTCATAGTAGGGGTTAAACATATCCATAGTAATGATTTTCACCTGACAACGAACGGCTCTATCGTAGCGCAGAAAGTGATTTCGGATGATAGCTTGTGTTCTCCCCTCAAGAACAGTGATGATATTGAGCTTGTCAAAATCTTGCGCAATAAAGCTCATCTTTCCCTTTGTAAAGGCGTACTCGTCCCAGGACATAATCTCAGGGAGGTAAGAAAAATCAGACTTAAAACGGAAATCATTGAGCTTACGAATGACAGTTGAAGTTGAAATAGCCAGCTGATGAGCAATATCGGTCATAGAAGACTTTTCAATCAATTTTTGCGCAATTTTTTGGTTGATAATACGAGGGATTTGGTGATTTTTCTTGACGAGAGAGGTTTCGGCGACCATCATTTTTGAACAGTGATAGCACTTGAATCGACGCTTTCTAAGGAGAATTCTAGTAGGCATACCAGTCGTTTCAAGATAAGGAATTTTAGAAGGTTTTTGAAAATCATATTTCTTCATTTGACTTCCGCACTCAGGGCAAGATGGGGCCTCACAATCTAGTTTAGCAATGATTTCTTTGTGGGTATCCATATTAACAACATCCATAATTTGGATATTAGGGTCTTTAATGTCTAGTAATTTTGTGATAAAATGTAATTGTTCCATATGATTCTTTCTAATGAGTTGTTTTGTCGCTTTTCATTATAGGTCATATGGGACTTTTTTTCTACAACAAAATAGGCTCCATAATATCTATAGGGGATTTACCCACTACAAATATTATAGAGCCGAAAAATCATGCTTAAACCGGAAGTCATTGAGCTTGCGAATAACAGTTGAAGTTGAAATAGACAGCTGATGGGCAATATCGGTCATAGAAGTCTTTTCAATCAACTTTTGAGCGATCTTTTGGTTGATGATGCGAGGGATTTGGTGATTCTTCTTGACGATAGAAGTCTCAGCCACCATCATTTTCGAGCACTGATAGCACTTAAAACGACGTTTTCTAAGGAGAATTCTAGTAGGCATCCCAGTCGTTTCAAGGTAAGGAACCTTAGACGGTTTTTGAAAGTCATATTTCTTCAATTGATTTCCGCACTCAGGGCAAGATGGGGCGTCGTAGTCCAGTTTGGCGATGATTTCCTTGTGTGTATCCTTATTGATGATGTCTAGAAACTGGATATTAGGGTCTTTAATATTGAGTAGTTTTGTGATAAAATGTAATTGTTCCATATGATTCTTTCTAATGATGGTTTTGTCGCTTTTCATTATAGATCTTATGGAACTTTTTTTCTACAACAAAATAGGCTCCATAATATCTATAGGGGATTTACCCACTACAAATATTATAGAGCCGGATTTTAAAGCTTGATTGCTTGGTCTCTTTTTCATTATAGTTCCGTTTGATTTATAGTTTCATTAATTCTATGGAGATTCATCATTTTGAGTAATAATAGTACTTCCAGAAGTTAAAGATTCCATTTTATCTTTCAAGTGTCTGTATTAGATAATGTGTTCTAAATTTACTATATATTATTAGGGTTTGGGTAGAATCATTGATAACAGACTGTTGCAAATTTAGTTAGCTACATGATTTATATTTATCTACTTTTCTAGTAACCAATCTATAATGTTTTTCTTCTCAATACCATTGTAATTGGCTGTTGGCTGAATCGTATCCATTGTTAATAGATATTTAGGAAATTGATCTTTAATGGCTTCTAGTGGTCTAAGTTCTCTTTCTAGTGTCTCAGGAGCAAGTGTTGTTTCACTGACTTGATAATAAGCGTAGTGACCAAGATCAGTTACAACAACAAAATCAACCTCATATTTATCTAAATTACCAACATATACTTGTGAATATCTACGTCTCAATTCCAAATATACCATATTTTCCAAGATATGCCCAATGTCTTCTTTGTGGTCTGGCAATAAGAGGTGTCGTAAACCTAAATCAACGGGATAATATTTTTCTAAGCGTTGCAATAATGCTCGACCTTTGACATCAAAACGTGGGACGGAATAAAAAAGTAAACTGTCTGTCAAAGTCGTCAAATAATTTTCTAAAGTATTATGGGATATTGAAACGTTTTGGCTGACTAGGGTATTACGAATCTTATTTGTTGATATTAAGCTACCTGTACTACTGAGAAGGGTTCGGACAATGCGCTCAATAATAGTAGGATTTGGATTTCCCAATCTAGTGACAATATCATTTAACAGTATTGAGTTATATATTCCTCTTAGATAATCAATTTTTTCAGCGTAAGATGATGTTTGCAATAAGTAAGGGAAAGCACTAAAGAGATAATTGTTAAAAATTTCTGTTGTATTCAGATTCTCTGAGAGAGATTGACCTGATAGGTATTCTTCAAATGACAAAGGAAGGACCTCTATCTCAACATACCGACCAGTCAAGTTTGTAGCTAATTGGCTACTCATAAAGTAAGCGTTTGATCCAGTCAAATAGAGGTCAACATTTGGCAAGATGAATAGACTATCTGCTACCAGTTCAAATTTTTCAACATGTTGAATTTCATCTAAAAAGATATAGTATGTTTTCTCTTCAACTAACTGCTCTTTTATATAAGTAAATAATGTTTGAAAATGTCGCAGGTCATAATAACTCAGATCCTCAAAATTGATGGATATAATCTGATCCTCGTCTACGCCAGTTGCTAGTAACTCCTCTTTATAGAGTTGAAAAAGCACAGATTTACCAGCTCGTCTAACTCCACTCACAACCTTAATGATTTGTCGGTCACGATGTCTTCTTAAAAAGTCTAAATAATGTGGTCTTTTAATATAGTTCATAATAGATACCTCAAAGATAGTATAATACAAATAGACGTTATTTTCAAATATTTGGAAATAAAATGGAATTTGTTTTGTTATTTTTAAATATCTAGAAATAATATCTTCAGAATAGAAAATGACGATAATAAAATCATTTGAACTGACATGAAGTAGCTGTGCGTTTGTTGTTAAACTATTACATCAACTTTGTGATACAGTAGTTCGCATTTTTCGCCTACTTTTTATGATTATGATAAGTTAACCACCAATAGCCATTGGATATAAATTAGAAATGATTATGTTCTCATTTCGGGAAAATGCCCCTGGAGGTTAGTTCTATCAGCCAAATCAAGATTATAATTATCCTTAATAAAACTCTAAGGCTTTTATTCCATCCTTTGGCAATTTGGGCTTCTAGCCTCGGTGCAAACCACCCGTTAGATGGGTGTTATGATTTAAAAATGTCCTAAATTTTTTTGATTAACTAAAATTATTTTATAAAATAGTTTGTTAGACGATTTTATCTTGAATACTAATAATCAAAGCAAACCACCCGTTAGATGGGTGTTATGATTTAAAAATGTCCTAAATTTTTTTGATTAACTAAAATTATTTTATAAAATAGTTTGTTAGACGATTTTATCTTGAATACTAATAATCAAATGAAAGAAAAAGATAGCAGATACATAAATTTCTTATGCCGGGAAATTTCTCACTAATTTGCTACTTATCCCAACTTTTCAATACATCTCCCGAAATGCTTATAACATCTTGTGTTAAGCGTTTTCGTGTTTTATAATTCTATCATAACTTAAAAAAAGGAGAAGCTATATGTCAGTAGTATTAGCGAGAATTGATCAACGCATGATTCATGGTATTGTGGTAACACAATGGGCGGGGGCTACAAAGGCCAAAAGGTTGATGGTAGTAGATAATGAAGTAAGTAAGGACGAAGTCCAAAAGGCTGCTATGAGGATGAGTAAACCTGCAGGAACTGGAATGTCAATTATTGATACAGATACTGCGATTACAAATTTTGCAGATGGCAAGTATGATAATCATAATGTTTTACTAATTGTTCGAGAACCTGAAACATTGGTGGCATTAGTTGAAGGTGGAGTAAAGATACCAAAGGTCAACGTTGGAATAATGTTTGATGGTGAAGGGAAAAAAACAGTTAAGAAGATGGTCTCTGTCAATGAAAAAGAAGTTGCTGATTTGAAAAGATTAAAAACACTTGGTGTTGATGTAACATTCCATTTTGTTCCTTCTGATCCAGAGGAAAATTTAGAAAAGTATATTAAATAGGAGATGATACTATGGAAGTGATTCAAGGTTTACTTATTATTTTATTGTCGTTTTGGGTAGTACTAGATCAACAAGGATTGGTACTAAGTACTTGGTTTCCTATAATGGTTTCATTATTTGTTGGAATTATTATGGGAGATATGAAAACAGCAATGATTATTGGTGGAACATTCCAATTGATGGCGTTAGGTGTTGCAAATATTGGTGGTTCATCAGTACCAAACTGGGGTCTTGCAGCATTAGTAGGTGGTTTTATTGCGATTAAAACAACAAGTAATGTAGAGTCTGCAAAAGCTGTAGCTTTAGCAGTGGGAGTTCCTGTTGGAATGCTTGGTATTCAGTTGGATGTTTTAGCAAAAATACTTAATACATATGTAACGCACGCAGCTCAGAAGGCAGCTAATGAGAAAAAGTTTGCTAAGATGAATCGAATTTTTTGGATTGGACCGGTTATTTTTGGTTTATCAACCGCAATTCCGACAGCTCTTTGTGTCATTTTTGGAGATAAAATTGTAAATGTAATTTTGAATAGTGTACCAGAATGGTTCACTAATGGTTTATCTATTGCAGGTAGTATCCTACCTGTTGTCGGAATCGCGATTCTATTACAAGTTATGCCTACTAAAAAATATTTAAGCATGCTTATTGTTGGCTTTATCTTTGCAGCATATTTGAATTTACCAATTTTAGGAATTTCTCTTGCTGGTTTTGCCATTGCATATTACTATTTTACTATGAATAAAAATGTATCAACTGTTGTCTCTTCAACAGTTGCCGGAGCTGAAGAATTTGGAGATGATTTTGATGAATGATGTACAACAAAAAATAACAAAAAAAGATATTCGTAATGCCGCGTTCAGATATATGTTTATGGCATGTAACACTTTTAATTATGAGAATCAACAGGGACCAGCAGTTGTTTATGGATTAAATAAAGTTTTAAGAAAAATCTATCCAAATGATGATGAATATGTTGCATCATTGAATAATCATTTTAAGTATTTTAATACTACTACTTGGATGGCTAATATCTTATTAGGTGCAAGTATAGCAATGGAAGAAAAAGATGGTGTTGAATCTTTAGATACGGTACAAAATTTTAAAACTGGTATGATGGGACCACTTGCTGGTGTAGGTGATACCTTAATTTGGGTATTATATCCAACAATCATGGGCTCAATTGCAGCATATATGGGATTAGAAGGGAATCCAATTGGTGCAATAATTTGGTTAGTTTTGAATGTTTTCTTCCTATTTTTCCGATTTAAATTATTTGATATCGGATATGATTCTGGTTTGAAGTTGATAACCGGATTAGGTGAAAAATTAAATATTTTTACTGAATCTGCTTCAATTATGGGTTTAACGGTTGTTGGAGCTTTAATCCCATCTGTAGTTAAATTGAAGATTTCGACAGTATTTACTACAGGAGATGTTAAGCTAGTAATTCAAGACGATATTCTTGATAAAATCATGCCAGCGCTATTACCTGCAGTGATGACTTATTTAGTTTACAAATTGTTAGCGAATAAGAAGTTATCCGTAATTCAAATTATTTTTGGAATTATTATTCTATCTTTAATTCTGTCTTACTTTGGCATTTTATCAGTTAATTAAAAGGAGAAAATATGACAAAAGTTATTATTGCAAGTCATCATCATCTTGCAACTGGGATGAAGGATACTATAGAGTACTTAATCCCATCTATTGGAAAAATTGATGTAATTGCAGCCTATATTAATAATGAGCCAATTGAAGACGAAATTTCAAAACTTTTAGAAAGTTATCCCGTTGACGAAAAAGTTCTGATTTTTACAGATTTGCTTGGTGGATCGGTGAACCAAACTTTTATTAGGTATATGAGCAAAAGAAATTTGTTTCTTGTAACAGGGATGAATTTACCAATTATTATGACGCTTTTGTTATCTATTGAAAGCGAAGATTTATCTGAAGATTTAATTAGAAAGTCTATTGA
Source organism: Streptococcus sp. Marseille-Q5855 (assembly GCF_946901985.1). Lineage (NCBI taxonomy): Bacteria > Bacillati > Bacillota > Bacilli > Lactobacillales > Streptococcaceae > Streptococcus > Streptococcus sp. Marseille-Q5855. The sequence continues at coordinate 274,046 of NZ_CAMPPR010000006.1, read as the reverse complement.
TGAAGCAAAGAATCAATTACTTTTTGTGAATGATATATATAATCAAGTGACTGATGAGGATGATGAGTGATGGCAGATGCTTGGTGGAAAAATAGTATTGTTTATCAAATTTATCCTCAAAGTTTTAAGGATTCAAATGGAGATGGTGTAGGAGACTTGAATGGAATAAAAGAAAAATTACCGTATCTCCATAAGTTAGGAATTGATGTTATTTGGCTTAATCCTATCTATGAATCACCATTGGTGGATAATGGATACGATATCAGTGATTATGAAAGAATCCTATCAATTTATGGGACAATGGAAGATTTTCAAGAATTATTAGCAGAAGCTCATAAATTAGAAATAAAGATTATTCTTGACTTGGTTGTGAATCATACCAGTGATAAGCATTCATGGTTTATTGAATCTAGAAAAAATAAAAATAATCCATATTCTGATTACTATATTTGGAAAGATCCTAAGCCAGATGGTAGCGAACCTAATAATTGGGGTTCCACTTTTGGTGGATCTGCATGGGAGTATGTCCCAGAACGAAATCAATATTATTTACATTGTTTTGCCAAGGAACAGCCAGATTTAAATTGGGAAAATCCAACGGTACGTCAAGAAATTCAAAAAATGATGACCAAATGGTTTGATTTAGGAATTGATGGTTTCAGGATGGATGTCATTACATTGATAAGTAAAAGGCAGGACTATCCTGACGCACCGGATGGAGTTCCATACACTAAATCTTATTATGTAGGAGCTTCAAATGGCCCACGAGTTCATGAGTTTTTACATGAACTAAATCAGGAAGTTCTAAGCCGATATAATGTAATGACAGTTGGTGAAGCTCCAAATACAAACAGTGATCAAGCTTTGCAGTATACTCTGCCCGAAAATGAAGAATTGAATATGGTGTTTCATTTTGATCACATGCACTTGGATTATGGTAGATATGGTAAGTTCTCAGATATACGCTTTAAAGTAAGTGATTTAAAATCAGTTTTAACAGAGTGGCAATTGAAGTTAGAAAAAGGGTGGAATTCACTATACTGGAGTAATCACGATCAACCAAGAGCTGTCACTCGATTTGGTGATGATGGTGAATTTAGGGTACAGTCAGCAAAGATGTTAGCTACCTTATTGCATATGATGAAGGGAACTCCGTATGTTTTTCAAGGTGAAGAGTTGGGGATGAAGAATGTTCATTTTGATTCTGTAGAGAATTACAAAGATATCGAGACTAAATATTTTTATGAACTTATGAAGGAAAATGGTGAATCTTCATCTTATATAAATAATTCAATTTATTTAAAATCTAGAGATAATGCGAGAACACCGTTCCCATGGAATGGAAATAAAGAAGAAGGATATGGTTTTTCAAGTGGAAACCCTTGGATACAGTATTCTCCAGACAATTCTTCTATAAATGCAGAAGCCTGTCTTGAAGATTCAAACTCAATTTTTTATTATTATCAAAAATTAATCAGCTTGAGGCGTGATTACCCAATTATAATTCATGGGAAGTATGAATTGATAAACGAAGAAGATAGTGATGTCTTTAGTTATGTACGGGAATATAATAAACAAATTTTATTAATTGTGTGTTCATTCTCTAAACAACCTACTACCTCGCAAGTGCCATCGAAACTGATTGGCCGTCAAGTAAAACATTTAATTGGAAATTATGAATCAGAACTTAAACAGCTTCCAAAATTTTTTGAATTGAAACCTTTTGAGGCTCAAGTTTTCTTAATAGAACAATAAAGATTTTTGCAAAACTTTGAATAGAACCTATTTGTCGAGTATAGTGAGAGCTAATACTATTAAGTTTAAATACTAGAGCAAAATTCAATTGAAATAGGGAATTTATAAAATCTATTCATGAGGAAACGTATGATATCAAATTTTTCTAAACTTGATATTGTGCGTTTTTTGATTTTGTTTCTTCTACTAACTTATTTATTGAAGCCTAATTCAATCAAATATGAGTTCGGATGTATATAATCTATGAAGAAGATGTTTTATCTTTAATTCTATGTTTGTTTATGATAGAATTAAATTGTTTTATAGGATTTTCAAATGGATATGCACTTTTAATAACAACACCGATTTTGAAAATAATGATGTAAATAAAAAGGATGAAAAAATGAATTTTGAACAGCATGTTGAAGTTAACTATGATAGTTTAACAATGAGTGAAAAAGAGATGTTGCAGTTCATTGTTCAACATAAAGAATTAATTGTATCCAAAACGATAGTAGAAGTAGGAGAACTTTTATTAACTTCAAAAAGCACAGTTTTGAGATTAGCGAAGAAGATTGGTTTTAGAGGTTTTACAGATATGAGATATTCGATTCAAGATTCAATCTCTAAAACAAAATCAGTGGATAAAATAGACTTGTTATCTCAATTACAAATGGATATACAGAAAACATTTCGATTTGCTACAGAATTAGATTTTTTGCCCATTTTAAAAAAAATTTATGAAGCTTCCCAAGTAATATTGTATGCCACTGGTTTCACTCAAAACAATTTTACGAAAGAGTTGTCAAATGAATTATTCTTAAGTCATCGTCCAAATTATCTTGTTTCAGGGGAAACGAATTTTTCCATGCTAGCTGATAATTTGAATAAAGATGATTTAGTGATAATTACATCATTGAGTGGAAATACTAAAGGGATACAAACAACTATAAATAAATTAAATGCAAAGGGAGTTACTATTATTGGTGTAACGGAGTTTAGCGATAATTTTCTAAAGAATAATTCAACGTATCAATTGTTTTATGAAATTAGTAGAATAGACGAAAATCCAGACCTTGATAGTCGCTCTATGTCTTGCTTATATATAGTATTAATGATTCTGGCAAGAAAGTATAGAGAATTTGTAAATAAGTTAGGTGATTAAAGCTGATCATTCCTGATGTTTTTTATAGCTTAAAATAAAATTATGATTAACCTAAAAAATTTTAAAACGTTTTTAAAATGACTAAAATGATTATAGTACATTAGTTAAAAATGAAAAAGAAATTACATAGAAACATGGTATAATGTAACTAAAGGAGGTAGCATATGTCCTTAGATATAGATAAAGAAAAGATGACAATCATGGGAGTAGCTTTTGAAAACCGCTCCGTTTTTAAGAGTGTTTGGTATGCTTTAAGTACAAATATGATTGAAGGATGGCGACCTACGGTTAGCGATGTTGAAAAATTACGAGATGAAGCTCTTGATCTGGGGATGGCTTAATGAAGCGTAAATGTTATGATTCTTATGACTATATTGATCCGAATAATTTATATACCTATCCAGATTCTTCAGTTCTAAGAAATAAGCAGGAAGAACGAGATGAGCAAAAAGCACGCGATCTTGAATATCGTATGGTTGCTAGTAAGAGTTTGAAATTATTTATCAATCCTATCCCAGTTTATAGTGTAAAAGATATATTGAAAATTCATCAATTTTTGTTTGAAGATATGTATCACTGGGCAGGTGAATTTAGAAAAGTCAATATTTCAAAAAGTGGTAATGCTTTTATGCCGATTCAGTCTTTCGATACAGCAATAAAGTTTTTTATAACGCACCAAAAATGGTGCGTTTCTATTTTTTTTGCTATAATAGAAATAAATAAAAGGAGGACTCTCATGATTGGAGAAAATATAAAAACATTACGTAAAACACATGATCTCACCCAACCTGAATTCGCAAAGATTATTGGCATCTCTCGAAATAGCCTGAGTCGTTATGAGAATGGGACAAGTTCAGTTTCGACAGAATTAGTAGATCGTATCTGCAAAAAATTTAATGTTTCCTATATCGATATCGTAGGGGAGGAAAAAATGCTCACACCAGTAGAAGATTATCAGTTAACATTAAAAATAGAATTGATAAAGGAAAGAGGAGCAAATATCTTAGCGCAACTTTATCGTTTTCAAGATGAACAAGGAATTAAATTTGATGATAGTTCTAATCCTTGGGTTCTAATGAGCGATGATCTTTCTGATTTGATTAACACGAAGATTTATCTTGTTGCAACTTTTGAGGATGTAGAGCGATATAATGGCTATTTGGATGGCATTGAACGTGTGCTAGAACAAGCTAGTCATCTAGTGGTGGCTTAATGAAATTAGATAAATTTAGCCAGGATGACTTTATTAAAGCCTCTAATCGACTCATTCGTTCTTTAACTCGTGGAAAAACAACTTCATCTCAGCCTAAGGCTATTTTGCTTGGTGGACAGAGTGGTGCTGGTAAGACAACGATTCATCGTATTAAACAAAGGGAATTTCAAGGAAATATTATTATCATTGATGGAGATAGTTATCGCTCTTTTCATCCGAACTACCTTGGTCTACAGGAAAAGTATGGTAAAGATAGTGTGGATTATACCAAAGTATTTGCAGGCCAAATGGTTGAATATCTTGTAGATGAATTGAGTAAACAAGGTTATCATTTATTAATCGAAGGTACCTTGAGAACGACCGAAGTTCCTCGTAAAACAGCACAATTATTGACAGCTAGAGGCTATCAAGTCTCACTTGCACTGATTGCGACTAAGCCAGAATTGTCCTATCTCAGTACTTTGATACGTTATGAGGAGCTCTACGCTATAGATCCTAGTCAAGCTAGAGCGACTCCTAAAACACACCATGATGGAATTGTAGGACATTTGGTTGGTAACTTACGGGAGTTGGAAAAGGAAGAACTTTTTAGACAAATTCAAATTTATCAAAGAGATCAATCGTGTGTTTATGATTCGCAAGTAGATCAAACCTCAGCAGCAGAAGTTCTACAAGAATGCCTCTTTGGAAAATGGAACACGGTGGAAGAAGAGATGTTGAAGATAGGACAGGAAAGGTTGAGGGAGTTAGGTGATAATTGATATGTGATGCAGGGGTAATTTATTTCGATGAATCGACAGTAATAGTTTTTTTATAGAAGCTAAATATTTATTGTCCAGGGGAACAAATATTGTATTGATTGATGACTTTGATAAAGTAAATACTGCTTTATACAATGTTAGTATCAAATGTTTGATAAGGGAAAGTTGGAAGATATAAATTACTTGGTAGATGTTTCCATAGGGTAAAATTCACACCATTACTTTTTAAGATTGCGATAAGCAATATCTCCAACTGTCATAGGAACTACATTAGAAGTATTGACATAAATTTGAGTTTGTACCTGTATGTCGCAGTTTATGAGGTGTAGCATGTGCTAGTTCATATCTTTATTGTTTTTCCCAAGAGCTAAGAAGTTGAAGTAAATCATTAGAAATAGAGAAAAATAGGATAGCAAAAGCTCTATTTCAGGAGAAAATGAAGGAAATATTTCCATAATAAAACGCATACTATCAAGTTTTTTTGATAGTATGCGTTTTATTCTAGAAATATTTACTGGCTGTTTTTCTCAAACTGACTTTTTAAGAAGTTACCTTATCAGCAATTTCAAATAAGTTTATGGAGCTATCTTTGGAAAAACTGTAGAATTTCAAAGATTACTACAGACCTTGAATTTTACTTATCATTTCAATGATTTAGATTACTTACATTTTGTTTTGATAAGTTTTACGGTAATCTCCAGGAGAAAGTCCAGTTCTTTGTTTAAAAATTTTAGTAAAGTAAGAATAATTATCATACCCTACTTGACAAGATACTTGTGATATTGAGATATTTGTTTGAGATAGGAGAGATTTAGCAGCATTAATGCGTTTATCCGTTATATATTTAACAAGAGTTTCTCCAGTTTCTTTTTTAAAAATTCTAGCTAAATGATCTGCACTGAGATAAACCATATCTGCTAATATAGAACGATTTATATCCTCATAGTAGTGATGATCTATGTATTCGACAATACGTTGAATACTATTTTTCTGGTTTTCAATGTTTGTTGCAAATTTCTTAGCATGTGACCAATAATAATCAAAGTAATCCTGGAAAGATTCAATTGAATGAAAGCGTCGTTGGAATAGGAAATCATGAGTGCTGTTTTGGAATAATTTATGAGCTGAAATTCCATTTTGATCTAGATATATTCCTATTTGTTGAGTCCAATCTAGTAAAATTTGTTGTAGTGTGAAAGTAGGAATTTGAGAATTATAGGCAAGTGAATTAATTTTTTCTCTTAATTCGTATTCACTTAAGCTATCTAAAAAAGTAATTGAAAGAGTTTCTGTTTTAAAGGAAGTTGGAAAACTATGTGGAACACATGTAATAGTATTCCAATAAGAAACATATTGTTCATTATAAGTGTAGAGTTCTTTGGTATGAAATAAAATATCGGATATTTTATGGCAACTCTTATATATAATATTTGAGTATTTACTAAAGTTATTAGAAATTTGAGAATGAATCTCATATGCCAATTTGTCACTACGTTTGGATGAGTCTACTCTAAAGAGACAAACATATTGATCAACCTGGCTTTCCATCTTGAATAGACTTATCAGCTTATAAGAAGGTTGTGAAATTCTTTGAAGTTCTCTTTTTAGTTGAGAAGTCCATGATGGAGTTTCTGCAGAATAATCTTCTTCATTAAGATTGATTGTTAAAACTGCAAGAAAAAAATACTGGTGTTTTTGAAGAATAAAATCTTGTTTGCTTGCTATATTTTCTAGCTCATCAATGCGAGAAATTTGAGGTTTTCTAAGGTAATCATACCAGAAGTTATCTTCTATTTGTAAAAGTGCATCATTTTTTCCGTTTAAGTTATGATTCTCAATTTTACTAATGGCTTTTTGAATAATAAATTCTAATTTTTCAAAGTTAATGGGTTTTAGATAGTATTCAAAGCTTTGCAATTCAATTGCTTTTTGAGCATAGTTGAAGTCGGCGTAATTAGTTAAAAAAATTGTTTTTATATCATATTTTTCATTTCTAATCCAAGATAAGAGTTCGAGGCCACTGCCTTGAGGCATTTCTATATCGCTTATCATGAGATCAATAGGATGCTCTCTAATAATATTTTGAGCTTGAGTGAGGCTATAGGCAACATAAACAGTGTCAATGTGTAGTTTAGCCCAATTTATTTTCTCTCGTAAAGCTTCAATGATAAAGCGATCGTCATCAACTAATAAGATGTTCATTATAACCTCCGTCGATAATCTTGTATGGAATAAGTAAAAGAATTTTAGCCCCACCTTCTTCATTATTTTCAAATGCAATACTATAGTCATTAGGATAGAGAAGATTTAAACGTTCGATGGTGTTTGTGATCCCAATATGATGTCCATCTTCTGTTATTAGAGACTGTTTCTGATTTAGTTTTGATAAAATTTCTTCAGAGAAACCTGGACCATTATCCTCGATACAAATCTGAATATAATCTGAGTTCTCAGTTTTTACTTTTTTTATCGATAGCAAAATTGTAAATAAATCCTGAAATGAAAAACCGTGTTTGATTGTGTTTTCAATAAATGTTTGTAACAGTAATGATGGGACAAGAGTATTTTGTAGGTCATCATTGTAGTTTAGTGAAAAGTAGATGCTATTTCCATATCGAATTCGTTGTATTTCTAAATAATCTTTAATATGCTGAACTTCATCTTTGAGTTCTGAAAAATCTTGATTAGCCATAAATAAATGACGGAGATAATTTGAAGTTAGGATAGTTAACTCTTCAATTTCCTTATAGTTTTTTGTTTGAAGCATACTATGAATCATTGATAACATATTTAAGTAGAAATGCGGTCGAATTTGATTTTTAAGATAATTAAGTTCAATCTTCTTAAGTTCTAGTTGTGAATGGTATTCTCGTATTTTTAATTCTTGCATGTCAAATATTACTTTATTAAGTTTATCATTTGCCTTATCAATTTCTAGTATACCTTCAGATATAAAAAATTCAGAAGGGGGGATGGAGTCCCCAAGTTGAGAGAGCCGTTCAGTGAGTCTTGTTATCGGTTTAATCATCCACTGACGAATATACAGGATAATGATGATTGATAAAATGGTGATAATAATAGGAACGGCTGACAAAAATACTTCTAAGAGTGTGATATTTCTAAAGACTTCGGCATAATCGACTAAAACATAAATATCGAAAGGTAAATGCGTTTTTTCATTTTGAGCATGAATTAGGTAGTTTTCGGAGGGGATATTGTTAGGCTCTTTTAGGGAAAGTTTACCATTATTTCCAATATTGAGTTTTCTTAGAGGTTTTAGGATATCTTCTGAAGATATGACGGCATAAATGATTTTTCCTTCGTAATGAACAGATTTAACTAAGTATTCGCTGTTTTTAGTAGTTACATTTTTCCATTTACGGTCACTTATATCACTACGCAAGGATTTTAGATTTGATTTTAACAGTAGATAATCTTCATATGGAATATAAAGATTGGAGACATTTATAAAATGATCAGTACTATCGGTTTCTAATAAGAATGTCATATGAGTTTCATTTTGATATTCAAACTCTGTAAAGCTAGTTTGAACTTTTTTGAGATTTTCTTGATAGTCAAGAAACGTTTGTACATGATTTAATTTCTCTAAAGATTCATTATGCGTTATTGTTGAGTACATAAAGCGTTCTACAGAATGCAATTTCTCATTAACAGAGTCAGCATAAATTTCAATTGAACTACGCAAGTGTACTATATTTTGGTTTTTAATAAAATTTCTGGTTATGTTACTCATAGCAATATTGATTAAAATATTTATCAATAGTAGTACAAGTAGGAGTTTAAAGAAAAAATGAATGGAATGTTTTTTTGATAAGTCGTGATTTAATTTCATATACTATTCTCCTATTAAAATTATAGCACTTTGAAAATATGATATCATGTAACAAAACAGATATGTTTTATCAAGATGTCGGAAAAGTAATAGTTTTTGAAATTAAAAAACTGAAAAATTGATAAACCTAGTCCAAAAAGTTCTATTAAGGGAATTCTATATGGTGTAAAATAATCGTAGAAAATCAGATGGGAGGAAAAACATGAAAGTAGCATCTCAACTTCATAAAATAAAATTAAAGCATAGTATTCCGTTATATATATTACTTTTTCCTTCAATATTGCTATTAATTTTATTTTCCTATATTCCCATGTTGGGACTAATTATTGCATTTAAAGACTATTCACCAGCCAATGGTATCTTTGCTAGTCAGTGGGTAGGATTTAAGTACTTTACTCAATTTTTCTCATCATTCCAATTCGGGACAACTATGTTCAATACATTAAAAATTTCACTTTATAGTATTGTAGTAGGATTCCCCTTACCTATTATACTAGCTATAATCAGTAATCAGTTAAGAGTTGGGAAATTTAGAAAAATATTTCAAGTGACAACCTACTTACCCCATTTTATCTCTACAATGGTTATGTGTGGGATGATTATCTTATTTTTATCTCCTACTAGTGGTTTGTTAGCGAATGTATTTAAGTCTGTTGGAATTACTATTCCAGATCTTTTATCAAAACCTAGTCATTTTGCAGGTGTTTATGTTTGGAGCGATGTATGGCAACATATTGGTTGGGATAGTATTATTTATCTAGCAGCGCTTTCTGCAATTGATCCTACATATTATGAGGCTGCAACTATGGATGGTGCCTCTAGGTTACAAAAAATTCGGCATATAGAATTACCATTACTTTTGCCTACTGCTATGATTTTACTAATATTAAGAGCAGGTAGTTTATTAAGTGTAGGGTTTGAGAAAGTGTTACTATTACAGAATCCTCTTAATTTAGCAGGAAGTGAGATAATTTCGACCTATGTTTATAAAGTTGGTATGGTGAACTTTCAGTATAGTTATTCGACAGCTATAGGGTTATTTAACACGGTAGTCAATCTAATAATTTTGTTATCTGTTAACTGGTTCTCAAAAAGATATACTAGAACGGGTCTTTTTTAAAGGAAGGAGTGCTTAAAGTGAGATGGTTTCATAAATCAAGAAAAACAAACTCTGAATTATTATTTGATATAGTTACCTATGGTTTAGCAATTTTCCTTATCCTGTTAATTGTTTATCCGTTATGGTTTGTAGTGATTGCATCTTTTAGCAATCCTTCAGATGTTGCAAATGGGAAGGTATGGTTTATTCCTAGAGAATGGAAATTAGATGGATATTTACGTCTTATTCAACAACCTTTATTTTTGCGTAGCTATCTAAATACCATTTTATATACTGTTGTTGGTACCTTAGTTGCTTTAGTAGTCAATATTCCAGCTGGTTATGCTTTATCTAGAAAAGAATTAGTTGGTAGAAAGTGGATGAGCATTCTATACATTATTCCTATGTTCGTATCAGGTGGCTTGATTCCTACCTACTTAACAGTAAAGAATGTAGGCTTGATTGATACATTTTGGGTAATGGTAATACCTTTTGCAGTTTCATCATACAATATTATTGTTGCTAGAACTTTCTTTAATAATAGTATTCCAGACGGAATGTGGGAGGCTGCACAAATTGATGGATGTGGTACAATTCGTTATTTTATTAAGATAGTCGTTCCTTTATCAAAAGCTATTATAGCAGTTATTGGACTTTGGACTGCAGTTGGTATTTGGAATTCGTGGTTTAATGCTTTAATTTATTTAACGAATGAAAATTTACAACCATTGCAATTAATTTTACGACGTTTACTAATTAGTAACCAAATGTTACAATCGCAAGCAACAGGAGAAGTGGCATCAGATCTTCGTATCAAGGCCGATATGATGAAATATGCAGCAATTGTTATTTCAACCGCTCCGATTATGTTGTTGTATCCCTTTGTTCAAAAATATTTTAATCAAGGCGTAATGATTGGCGCGTTGAAAGAATAGGAGAAAAACATGAAACATAAATCATTTACATATTTGTTCTTAGGAACAGTTACACTTGCTGGCTTAACAGCCTGCGCAAATTCCAATAATGCGAATAAGGACGATAAGTCTGGAGAAGATTCTTATAAAATCACAACTGTTCGTTGGTCTGACTGGGGAGAAGATTATCATAAAGGTTTTCTAACAGATTCTGCCAAGGAAGCAGGTATTGATGTTAAATGGGACACACTTGTAGCTGCAGATTGGGCAGACAAGAAATCTGTTTTGGTTGCTAGCGGAGATTTACCAGATGCATTTTTAGGTTCAAATGCTTTTACAGATTCAGAAATTGCTCAGAACCAATCTTTGTTTATTCCATTGGAAGATTTAATCAAGGAAAACATGCCAAATTTAACTAAGGCTATGGAGAAAGAACCTAAGATTAAAGCGATGATTACTTCACCAGATGGTCATATCTACAGCCTGCCTAAAAAATTACCGATGCGTCCTACTGTAGCTAATCAGCTATTTATTAATAAAAAGTGGCTAGATAATTTAGGATTAAAGGTTCCAGAAACGTATGATGATTTAGTAAAAGTACTACAAGAATTTAAGGATAAAGATGCGAACGGAAATGGAGACGCGTCTGATGAAATTCCATTTGGAGCAGGAAACTTTGATCCAACATTCTCATATATTCTTCCGTTCAATAATCGTTTAGGTGCAGATAATACATATGAAATGTCTGTAAAAGATGGAAAACCAGTCTACCTTCGTACAGAAGAAAGTTATAAACAAGGGATTGCAGCAATGCATGAAGCTTATAAAAAAGGTTTGATTGATCCGGAAATCTTTACAGAAGATACCTCTATGAGTGTAGCAAAACGTATGGATAAGGGAGTATCTAGAGTAGGTGTTTCTAGTGGTTGGACAGCAGATGCAACGTTTGGCTTACATTCAAGTGAATATATTGCTCTACCTGCTTTAAAAGGTATGGATGGTAAACAATATGTCTTTTCTGATCCAGATCATTACAACTATGGTCGAAATGAAATTTTGATTACAAATAAGAGCAAAAACCCTGCTAAATTATTGAAATGGTTGGATAAATTATATACAGATGAAGCAAGTATTCAGAATTTCTATGGATCATTTGGAATAGCTACTGAAAAGAATGGTGATAAGTTTAAAGTGTTACCTCCTAAAGATGGTAAATCAGCTGATGAATGGGCATGGATTAATTCACTTCGAGATTTTGGTCCTAAATACGTAAGCGATGATATCAATAGTCGCGTAGAAATCGATCAAACACAAGGTGATGGATTGAAATTGAAGATGGAGCAAGATTTGAAACAATTTGCGTTGCCAGCTTACCCTAATGTGATTTATTCACAAGAAGAGCTTAACAAATTATCATCAATCTATGTGAGTATTGAATCTTATGTCAAACAACAAGCATCTAAATGGGTAGTTGAAGGTGGCATAGAAAAAGAATGGGACTCATACAAAGAAACTCTTAAGAATATGGGATTGGACGAATTTATGAAGATTCAACAGGAAGCATATAATCGTTACCAAAAAGAAGTAAAAGAGTAATACTTTATATGAACTCTTGGTTGTATAAACAAGGGACTAGCTAATTACAGGAAGCGAGACTGATAACATCAAATGATCTCGCTTCCTTTATTCTAATTTTTAAAGAAATTTGGAAATGTTTTTTAAATAATTTAGGTAATATTTTTGTGCAACTGACATTATAAAATATAGAGTTAAGGCAATCGATTTTATGGAGATATCTATTATGCAAAAATTATTTTCATTAGATGGAAAAGTGGTTAGAATTTTAACTTTTTTGACAGATTTAATTATTTTAAATACTCTATTTATTGTTAGTTGTATTCCAATAGTTACAATTGGGGCATCATTAACTTCTCTTACGACAATGTGGTATCGTATTTTAAAAGGTAAAGATACCGATATTGCTTATCATTATTTTCGGATCTTTAGACAAAATTTTAAACAATCAACTTTTATTTGGTTGTTTATCCTCCTAATAGAATTACTTTTATATGTGAACTATTGTCTTTGGGGCTATTCAAGTTTATTTTCAGAGTATAGTTTATTGTTAGTGTTGCCCTTTTTATTTGTTATAATACTTTTGATGAGTGTTATTTTTACCTATATTGGTCTATTTAAAGATAATCTAAAAAATAGTATTGTAAATAGCGTATTAATTTGTATTTTAAATCCAATACAAGCTATCATGTTGGTTTTATTTAATATTTCTGTACTGTATATGAGTTTTAGTAGTCCAGAACGAGTTTTAACAGCTATTTACGTATTTACATTTGGGGGATTTGCTTTTTGCGGATTGATGAATGTAACGATAACAAATAAAATGTTTGATAAGGTAAAGAAATTTACTAAAAGGAGGAAAACAAAGTGAAAATTTTTAAGGGAGAGTTTTATCGAATCTCTGTATTAACAGACAAGCTAGTAAGGTTAGAATACTCTCAAACTGGAAGTTTTGAGGATAGAACGACACAACTTATCTATAATAGAGATTTTGGCCAAGTTTCGTTAGATTATATCGAGACATCAAACGTACTAGATATTATGACGGACTATTTTCATCTGCACTTTAATAAAGGAGAATTTAACGCCGAAAATTTATTTATAGAATTAAAAGGAAATTTTGCCGTATATGGTAGTCGCTGGTATTTTGGTGAATCTATTGAAACGTTAAAAGGAACAGCTCGGACTCTGGATGAGGCAGATGGAGCAATCTCGTTAGAAGATGGAATTATTAGCAGAAATGGTATAGCCTTATTGGATGATTCTCAAGGATTTATTTGGGATGAACAGTCTGGTTATATTGAGAGAGAAAATCAAATTGACCTGTATTTCTTTGCCTATGGGCATGATTATAGAGGAGCAATCAGAGACTTTTACCATTTGACTGGTTCAACACCCTTGTTGCCAAGATATGCTTTAGGCAATTGGTGGAGTAGGTATTGGCCTTATACGTCGGATGAATACTTGGATTTAATAGACAGATTTGAAACAGAGAAAATTCCATTATCTATCGGTGTGTTAGATATGGATTGGCATATAACTGACATTCCAGCACGTTTTGGAAGTGGCTGGACAGGATATAGTTGGAATAAAAACTTAATACCTAATCCAGAACAGTTATTGCAACAACTTCATGATAGAAAGTTAAAACTCTCCTTAAATGTCCATCCTGCTGATGGTATACGGGCTTATGAAGAAGCTTATCCTCGAGTTGCCAAACGATTAGGGTTAAATGTAGAACTAGAAGAACCTGCTATTTTTGATTTTTTTAATCCATCTTTTAGAGAATCCTACTTTAAAGATGTTCATTATGAGCTAGAAAAGCAGGGAGTAGATTTTTGGTGGATTGACTGGCAACAAGGGACACAAGGAATCTTGGATCCACTATGGCTTTTAAACCATTATCATTATCAGGATAGTTGTAAAAATGCAGAAGGTGGTTTGATTTTATCAAGATATGCAGGGCCTGGTAGTCACCGATACCCTGTTGGTTTTTCAGGGGATACTATTATTAGTTGGAATTCCTTAAGATTTCAACCTTATTTTACAGCGACTGCATCTAATATCGGTTATAGTTGGTGGAGTCATGATATTGGTGGACACATGCTGGGGAATTATGACGAAGAGCTACAAACCAGATGGCTACAGTTTGGCGTTTTTAGTCCGATAACTCGATTACATAGTTCTAGAAGTCCCTTTAATAGTAAAGAACCTTGGTTTTTTTCAGAAACAACATCTAAGATTATGAAGAAATACCTTCGTTTGAGACATCAGATGATTCCCTATCTATACACTATGAATGTAAAGACACACGAGGAAGGTGCCCCATTAATCAGCCCAATGTATTATTTCTACCCAGAGAATGATGAGAGTTATAATGTTCCAAATCAATACTTTTTTGGAACAGAACTGATGGTGGCTCCCATTGTAGAAAAGATGGATTTGGCATTCCAATCTGCAAAAGTGGATGTATGGTTCCCTGAAGGTGAATGGTATGACTTCTTTTCAGAGAAAAAATATACAGGTGGTGTGAAGTTGAGTGTTTATAGAGACATTTCGACTATACCTGTGTTTGCAAAAAGTGGTGCAATCATTCCCCTGGTTGGTTCTGAGATAGATATGGGTGTTGATTTACCTGAAGTTGTAGATTGGTATGTATTCCCAGGCGAACAACATTCTTTTGAAATGATTGAAGATCAAAATGGTCAAAGATATAAAACAAGATTATCAATCGACTGGGAAATGGGGATGGTAGAGCTAACATTACAAGGAGATTCTAGTATCGTTCCAAGTAATAGAAAACATAGAATTCATTTTAAAGGAACGAATGTGTCTATGATTGAATTGCCAAATAAGAATGATACAGCTAGATTTGAATGTAAAGATAATAAAACGACATCTCTGAATGATGAAGTTTTCAGACTACTAAAGACGGCTTCTCTTCCATATGAATTAAAAGATAGATTGTTAAATCAATTCATCAATGCGAAAAATTCTCATGAGTTAATGAATATCTTGCATCATCAGGATAAGGAATTGAGAGGGCGTTTGTTGGAAATGATATTTACTAATGAAAACTAATTGAGAAATTTCGTACACAATTTCTATTATTTGATTACTAATTATTTATTTTTTAATGTGTAACAGTTTTACATCTCTATGCTTATTGGCTTGTATTTTAGTAATTACAAGTTTGGCATAGGGATGTTTTTTGTTTACTGAAGAGGAAAGGATAAGTATGTTTCAAGGTTTGAAACATTTTTAAACGAAACAATAGCAAATTTTTAAAGGTGATTTTTCAACGTAACTTCCACTTGCCTGGCTGAAGTGGAAGTTAGTCTGAAATGGATTTCTATGATGGAATTAAGTATGAGACGTGTGATTTTTTCAGAAAATTTTCTAAAACAAACAGGATTTGTTTGACATTTATTTGAAAATTCTGTAAAATGAATTATTATATCGTTCAAGGAGAATATATATGGAAAAACAGAAAACATTTTTTGGACATCCTATGGGCTTGTCCACCCTCTTCTTTACAGAGATGTGGGAACGCTTTTCTTACTATGGGATGCGAGCTATCCTACTTTACTATATGTACTATAGTGTGCAAGATGGTGGGTTGGGGATGGATAAGACCACGGCTGCATCGGTTATGGCGATTTATGGCTCGCTGGTATTTTTGTCCTCGGTTATTGGTGGTTTTGTCAGTGACCGTATTTTAGGAAGCCGTAAGACTGTCTTTTACGGTGGGATTCTGATTATGCTAGGGCATATTGCTTTGGCAACACCTTTTGGACAAGTGGCTCTCTATCTTTCTATTGCCTTGATTATCTTTGGAACTGGATTTTTAAAACCCAATATCTCAGATATGGTGGGGGGAATTTATGAGAAAGAGGATGATAGACGGGATGCAGGTTTTAGTATCTTTGTCTTTGGTATTAACTTAGGTGCCTTCGTTGCCCCTTATTTAGTAGGTTATCTAGGTCAGGAAGTCAATTTCCATCTAGGTTTCTCATTAGCTGCCATTGGGATGTTCTTTGGTCTGGTGAAATATGTTTTAGATGGGAAGAAATACCTGCCTGAATCAAGTCTTTACCCCACTGATCCACTTTCACAGAAGGACCAGCAGACCTTGATTAAACGCTTGCTACTTACACTTGTCATGGTTATTCTGGTGATTATAGGCTTAGTCTTTACTCACCAATTTAACGTGGATATGATTGTTAATATCTTTACAGTGATTGCGGTAATCATTCCAATCTACTATTTCTTCAAAATTTTATCTAGTCAGAAAATAACTGCTACTGAGAGATCCCGAGTATTTGCCTACATTCCTTTATTTATCGCTGGAGTACTCTTCTGGTCTATTGAGGAGCAGGGGTCTGTTGTTCTCGCTCTATTTGCGGATGATCAAACTCGACTTTACTTTAATGTATTTGGGAATCAGATTCATTTCCCATCTAGCTTTTTCCAAAGTATCAATCCACTTTTCATTATGATTTATGTGCCGATTTTTGCATGGTTGTGGGGGAAAATGGGTAAAAAGCAACCGTCCTCTTCTAAGAAATTTGCTTACGGTTTATTAGCAGCAGGTTTATCCTTCTTGTGGATGATGTTACCAGGGATGCTCTTTGGGACAGATGTTAAGGTCAGTCCTTTCTGGTTGATTATGAGTTGGGCTATTGTGATTGTGGGGGAGATGTTGATTTCGCCTATTGGTCTATCAGTCACTACTAA
This sequence comes from Streptococcus sp. Marseille-Q5855, assembly GCF_946901985.1. Classification (NCBI taxonomy): domain Bacteria; kingdom Bacillati; phylum Bacillota; class Bacilli; order Lactobacillales; family Streptococcaceae; genus Streptococcus; species Streptococcus sp. Marseille-Q5855. Next base: position 256,995 of record NZ_CAMPPR010000006.1, on the reverse strand, counting down.
GCTAGCACCAAAATCCTTCCAAGCACAAATGATGTCTATCTGGTTCTTGAGTAACGCTGCTGCCCAAGCTATCAATGCTCAAATTGTAAAATTTTATACAAGCGAAACTGAAGTGGCTTACTATGGAATTGTTGGAGGAATTACGATTGTATTCGGTATTATCTTACTCTTCTACGTTCCACGTATTGAAAAACTAATGTCTGGTATCAAATAGAGAAAAACTGGAATTTCTGTAAGAATTCTAAAAGTTAGAGCAATTATTCATTCAAAGGATTTAGTTCTGTATTGCATAGAGCTAAGTCCTTTTTGTTTGATGAAAATTCATGATGTTTATGATATTCCTAGTAGACATTTATTCATTTGTTCTATTTAATACTCAATGAAAATCAAAGAGCAAACTAGGAAACTAGCCTCAGGCTGCTCAAAACACTGTTTTGAGGTTGTAGATGAAACTGACGAAGTCAGCTCAAAACACTGTTTTGAGGTTGTAGATGAAACTGACGAAGTCAGCTCAAAACACTGTTTTGAGGTTGTAGATGAAACTGTCGAAGTCAGTAACCATACATATGGCAAGGCGACGTTGACGCGGTTTGAAGAGATTTTCGAAGAGTATAAGTAAAAGCTAATCAAAAAATCTCACTATTCATCAGGCTAAAAGAAACCTAATCATAGTGAGATTGTGAATTATAGTAGAGTTTGTATGGCCTCTTCAATTTGTTTTGGGTCTGTTTTGGAAGAGAAGCGTTCAAAGACCTGCCCATCACGACCGATGAGAAACTTAGCGAAATTCCATTCGATTCGTTTTCCTAGTGGGCCAGATTTCTGGTCTTTCAACCAAACATAGAGGGGATCCGCCTCCTTACCGTTGACCTTGATCTTGGCAAAACGTGGGAAAGTGGTTTGATAATGTAGGCTACAGAAGGCGTTGATTTCCTCTGCGCTACCTGGTGCTTGTCCCATAAACTGATTGCAAGGGAAGTCTAAAATCTCAAAACCTTGTTCTTGATAGCGATCATAGAGTTCTTGAAGTTCTTGGTACTGGGGCGTTAAACCACATCCGGTAGCAGTGTTGACAACCAAGAGAACTTTCCCACGATAGGCATCTAGTGGAGTTTCTTGATTGTCTTGGTTCAAGATTGAAAAATCGTATAGTGAAGTCATTGCTTGCTTTTCTCCTTTTGTTTGGTATTTTTAGGAGTTTTCTCCTCCTGTAATGATAGAAATCCGTAGGTCAGAGTTCCAAAAATGCTACCGATAATGAGGCCATACATTAGGAAAGGACCACTTTTATCAAATTGTATGAGCAACTTTCCAAAATCTGAAAAGGACATCTGCTGAACGAAGACTTTATGAAAGATGAGTAGGGTAAAGAGGCCAATCTGAAGACCGATAAATACAACCCAGCTTCGAAATTTGATTTGGGCTTTGCTGTAGGTTTTGAGGATGATTTCTGACTTGTCATCTTTTTCCAGATGGAGTTCTTTGACGGCTCTTTGAGTTTTTAAAGTAATGAAAAAAATGAGTCCAGAGTAAACGTAGGGCATGGCATAGCGAACGGCCTCTATGAAGCGTCCAAATAACAGATAAAACAAGAAGAGAAAGAAGGAAGAATAAACGATTTGAACCATAGAACGGGCACAAGCTTTGTAGATAATCTCTTGTCTGCATTCATCAAAAGGACCCTGAATGTGAAAGAGATTTCGAAGTAAGCGAGTGGTTAAGTCATCTTTTTTCATACTAGTAACCTCCTAAATGAGCAGTTTTACTGATTTTCTTTTACGAATTGATAGAGATAATAAAGATAAGTGATAGAAGAAAGGCTAGCGATAGTCAGCAGTAAATAATATTTCCAATCGCTTGAGATGAGCATCAGTTGTGGTAAAGATAGAATCATAAAGCATAGTGCTAAGTTGAGTATGCGTGTTTTTTGGGAGTCAATCTTTAGATAAGTCAGTCCTTTGTTAAGGGCTGGAATAAAGACTAGCACGAGGAATATCTCTCTGATTAAGTTCCCTGAAATGATGATGAAGATGAGCAGAGAACTGAACAAAAGATGATAGGTAAGTAAAGTTAGTAATGATTTCATAGGGCACCTCTTAATCATGGTCTTTTTTAGCTCTTGCAATACGAAGTGAGTCGACAATATGTATCATCACTCCGAAAAAGAAAGCTCCCAGTATAGTTTTAAAAATATGTTTTGTATTTAGAAGAGAAGTGATAAAATTTGGATTTTCACTTGTTAGGGTATCAATGAGTGGAATTATAAAAAATATCACTGTTCCATAAATCGAACCTGCTTTCAGACCAGGATAACATAACTGTTTCTTTTCTTTTTTCATTAGTTGGCTCCTAATCATTATCCTGATCTTTCTTGGCTTTTGCAATGCGACGGGAGATGAGGAACTGTATGCTTGCTCCGAAGAAGATAGAACCGAGAATGCTTGATACACCATTTCTTATAGTGAGAAGAGAATGGAAATAGTCCTGACCTTCACCTATGAGTATACCGAGAAGAGGAGTTATAAAAAACATCCATAGACCAAAGACCAAACCTGCTTTCAGACCAGGGGAATGTAGTTGCTTGCTTTCTTTCTCACTCAGCATATCTGGATCAATAGCTGTAATCCCTGTTTTTTGCATTTGATAGGTGAGATATCCAGCAGCGATGAGGGCAATCACTAAAATCAGAGGAGGATAGATTAGAGCCACTTCTTGAGGATATTTATAGGCCAGAAGGAGTGGAATAAGATTTCCGAAAATCATCAGATAAAAGAGGAAGATAAAGACTTGATTGCCGATACGATCAGCCTCGCGTCGTTTGTATTCGTCAAGTGGATCAGAAATACCGTATGTGCGTTTGATGAGTTTTTCAGTAAAGGTTTCTTTTTTCATGAGTTTGCTCCTTTTTTAAAAATCATCCTCCCAAAAGAGACTGTTGAGGTCAGTTTGGAGGCTGCGGGCGAGATTGAGACAGAGTTCCAGGGTTGGATTGTACTTGTCGTTTTCAATCATATTGATGGTTTGTCTCGAGACACCGATATCCTTGGCGAGTTCGAGCTGGGAAATGCCCAGTTCCTTGCGAAATTCTTTCACACGATTCATCTGGACTCCTTTCTGATTTGTGTCGTATATATTTGACTATATTATATTCTTCTATGGAGTGGATGTCAAGCATATTTGACATATTTCTTAAAGAAATCTTACTTTTTTTGCCCTATTTGTCTGACTAGTGCAAGCTAGTCGGATTTGTGGTAAAATAGATAAGATATGACAAAAGAATTTCATCATGTAACGGTCTTACTCCACGAAACGATTGATATGCTTGACGTAAAGCCTGACGGTATCTACGTTGATGCGACTTTGGGTGGAGCAGGCCATAGCGAATATTTATTAAGTAAATTAAGTGAAAAGGGCCATCTCTATGCCTTTGACCAGGATCAGAATGCCATTGACAATGCGCAACAACGCTTGGCACCTTACATTGAAAAGGGAATGGTGACCTTTATCAAGGATAATTTCCGTCATTTGCAGGCACGTTTGCGTGAAGCTGGTGTTCAGGAAATTGATGGGATTTGTTATGACTTGGGAGTGTCTAGTCCTCAATTGGACCAGCGTGAGCGTGGTTTTTCTTATAAAAAGGATGCGCCACTGGACATGCGGATGAATCAGGATGCTAGCCTGACAGCCTATGAAGTGGTGAACCACTATGACTATCATGACTTGGTTCGTATTTTCTTCAAGTATGGCGAGGATAAATTCTCTAAACAGATCGCGCGTAAGATTGAACAAGCACGTGAAGTGAAGCCAATTGAGACAACAACTGAGTTGGCAGAGATTATCAAGTCTGCTAAACCTGCCAAGGAACTTAAGAAGAAGGGTCATCCTGCTAAGCAGATTTTCCAAGCTATTCGAATTGAAGTCAATGATGAACTGGGAGCGGCAGATGAGTCCATCCAGCAGGCTATGGATATGTTGGCTCTGGATGGTAGGATTTCAGTGATTACCTTTCATTCCTTAGAAGATCGCTTGACCAAGCAATTGTTCAAGGAAGCTTCAACGGTTGAAGTTCCAAAAGGCTTACCCTTCATCCCAGATGATCTCAAGCCCAAGATGGAATTGGTATCCCGTAAGCCAATCTTGCCAAGTGCAGAAGAATTAGAAGCCAATAACCGCTCGCACTCAGCCAAGTTGCGCGTGGCCAGAAAAATTCACAAGTAAGAGGAAAAAAGATGGCAGAAAGAATGGAAAAAACAGGTCAAATACTACAGATGCAACTTAAACGGTTTTCGCGTGTGGAAAAAGCTTTTTACTTTTCCATTGCTGTAACCACTCTTATTGTAGCAATTAGTATTATTTTTATGCAGACCAAGCTCTTGCAAGTGCAGAATGATTTGACAAAAATCAATGCGCAGATAGAAGAGAAGAAGACAGAGTTGGATGATGCCAAACAAGAGGTAAATGAATTGTTGAGGGCAGAACGCTTGAAAGAAATCGCAAATTCTAAGGACTTAAAATTGAATAACGAGAATATTCGATCAGCGGAGTAAGATATGAAGTGGACAAAAAGAATAACCCGATTTGCGATTAGAAACCGTAAATCTCCAGCAGAAAACCGTAAAATAGTAGGGAAGTACATCAGCTTGTTAGCTGTCGTACTTTTCGCTGTCTTTTTGGTCAATTTTGCTGTTATAATCGGGAGTGGTAGTAAATTTGGAACGGATCTAGTCAAAGAGGCTAAGAAAGTTCACCAAATAACCCGTACAGTCCCTGCCAAACGTGGGACTATTTATGATCGAAATGGAGTGCCTATCGCTGAAGATGCGACCTCTTATAACGTCTATGCTGTTATTGATAAAAAATACAAGTCAGCAACTGGAAAAATTCTTTATGTAGAGGATTCGCAGTTTAATAAGGTAGCTGAAGTCTTCCATAAGTATTTAGACATGGATGAAGCTTATGTGAAAGAGCAATTAGCTCAACCAAATCTGACCCAAGTTTCCTTTGGTTCGAAGGGCAATGGAATTACCTATGCCAATATGATGGCTATCAAAAAAGAGTTGGAAACTGCAGAGGTCAAGGGGATTGATTTTACAACCAGTCCTAATCGTAGTTACCCAAACGGACAATTTGCTTCTAGTTTTATCGGTCTAGCTCAGCTCCATGAAAATGAAGATGGAAGCAAGAGTTTGCTGGGAACCTCTGGAATGGAGAGTTCCTTGAACAGTATTCTTGCAGGGACAGACGGTATTATTACCTATGAAAAAGACCGTGTAGGAAATATCGTACCAGGTACAGAACTGGTATCGCAACAAACTGTGGATGGCAAGGATGTTTATACAACATTGTCTAGTCCGCTACAATCTTTCATGGAAACTCAGATGGATGCCTTTCTAGAAAAGGTAAAAGGTAAGTATATGACCGCGACCTTGGTCAGTGCAAAGACCGGTGAAATCCTCGCTACCACCCAACGACCTACCTTTAATGCAGATACTAAAGAAGGAATCACTGAGGACTTTGTTTGGCGTGATATTCTTTATCAAAGTAACTATGAACCAGGATCAGCCATGAAGGTTATGACGTTAGCTTCTTCTATTGATAATAATACCTTCCCAAGTGGAGAATACTTCAATAGCAGTGAATTTAAAATAGCGGATGCGACGACTCGAGATTGGGATGTTAATGAGGGTTTGACTACTGGTGGGATGATGACTTTCTTACAAGGTTTCGCTCACTCCAGTAATGTTGGAATGAGTCTACTTGAACAAAAAATGGGAGATGCTACTTGGTTGGATTATCTAAAACGCTTTAAATTTGGGGTTCCAACTCGCTTTGGCTTGACAGATGAATACGCTGGTCAACTTCCAGCTGATAATATTGTTAGTATTGCTCAAAGCTCATTTGGGCAAGGAATTTCAGTGACACAAACACAAATGCTTCGTGCCTTTACAGCTATTGCTAATGATGGAGTTATGCTGGAGCCAAAATTTATAAGTGCTATTTATGATACTAACAATCAGTCTGTACGAAAGTCTCAAAAAGAGATTGTAGGAAAACCTGTATCTGAAGATACAGCAAGCTTGACTCGTACTAACATGATATTAGTTGGGACGGACCCTCTATATGGAACTATGTATAATCACTACACAGGAAAGCCAATTATAACAGTTCCTGGACAAAATGTAGCAGTTAAATCCGGTACGGCTCAAATCGCTGATGAGAAAAATGGAGGATACTTGGTTGGTTCTACCAATTATATTTTCTCAGCTGTGACTATGAATCCTGCTGAAAATCCTGATTTTATCTTGTATGTAACGGTTCAACAACCTGAACATTATTCAGGTATCCAGTTGGGAGAATTTGCCAATCCTATCTTGGAAAGAGCAGTGGCTATGAAAGATTCCCTTAACCTGCAATCTACCTCTAAAACGTTAGATCAGGTAACCAATCAAAGCGCCTATGCCATGCCTAGCATCAAGGACATTTCACCTGGCGATTTGGCGGAAGCCTTACGTCGCAATATTGTGCAACCAATCGTTGTAGGAACAGGAACGAAGATTAAAGAATCATCTGTAGAAGAAGGGACAGATCTTGCACCTAACCAGCAAGTTCTCCTCTTATCTGATAAAGCAGAGGAAGTTCCAGATATGTATGGTTGGACAAAAGCAACCGCAGAAGCTTTTTCTAAGTGGTTAAATATAGAACTTGTATTTGAAGGTTCAGGCTCTACTGTGCAGAAGCAAGATGTTCGTGCTAATACAGCTATCAAGGACATTAAAAAAATTACATTAACTTTAGGAGACTAATATGTTTATTTCCATCAGTGCTGGAATTGTGACATTTTTACTAACTTTGGTAGGAATTCCAGCCTTTATCCAATTTTATAGAAAGGCGCAAATTACAGGCCAGCAGATGCATGAGGATGTCAAACAGCATCAGGCAAAAGCTGGCACGCCTACAATGGGCGGTTTGGTTTTCTTAATTGCTTCTGTTTTGGTTGCTTTCTTTTTTGCCCTATTTAGTAGCCAATTTAGCAATAATGTAGGAATGATTTTGTTCATCTTGGTCCTTTATGGACTTGTCGGATTTTTAGATGACTTCCTCAAGGTCTTCCGTAAAATCAATGAGGGGCTGAATCCTAAGCAAAAATTGGCTCTTCAGCTTTTAGGTGGGGTCGTTTTCTACCTTTTCTATGAGCGTGGGGGCGATATGCTTTCAGTCTTTGGTTACCAAGTGCATCTAGGGATTTTCTATATTCTTTTCGCCCTTTTCTGGCTAGTCGGTTTTTCAAATGCAGTCAACTTGACAGACGGCATTGACGGTTTAGCTAGTATTTCCGTTGTGATTAGTTTGTCTGCCTATGGAGTTATTGCCTATGTGCAAGGTCAGATGGATATCCTACTAGTGATTTTTGCCATGATTGGTGGTTTGCTTGGTTTCTTTGTCTTTAACCATAAGCCTGCTAAGGTCTTTATGGGAGATGTGGGGAGTTTGGCTCTCGGTGGAATGCTGGCAGCTATTTCAATGGCTCTCCACCAAGAATGGACTCTCTTGATTATCGGAATTGTTTATGTCTTTGAAACAACTTCGGTTATGATGCAAGTCAGTTATTTCAAAATGACTGGTGGTAAACGTATTTTTCGTATGACGCCTGTGCATCACCATTTTGAGCTTGGAGGATTGTCTGGTAAAGGAAATCCTTGGAGCGAGTGGAAGGTTGACTTCTTCTTTTGGGGAGTAGGACTTCTAGCAAGTCTCTTGACACTAGCAATTTTGTATTTGATATAAGAATGGCACTCTGATGTTTCAGGGTGTTTTTGCTTTTTAAAAAAATATTGGTCAATTAAAGTCAAATCTCTTGACCTTTTCTGACCAATGTAGTATATTATGAACGTAAGGTAAATGAAAGCCTTACTCGAACGCTTATATTCAATGAAAATCAACGAGCAAACTAGGAAGTGCTCAAAACACTGTTTTGAGGTTACAGATAGAACTGACGTGGTTTGAAGAGATTTTCGAAGAGTATTATTTAAAGTAAAATAGAAAGAGGTGGGGTCTATGTTTAATCTAGAAATCTTCAGAAGTAAAGATAGTCTACTCCTGCTTGAAAAAGAAAAACCAGAAATAGTACCTAGAGTAGCGATTTAGCTAGTCTAAATTTTTTAAAACAAAGGTCAAAGATAGTCAATATCAGTAATAATAACGAAGAAATACAAAAAAGAGGTAAAGAATATGAACAACAATTTTAATAATTTTAACAACATGGATGATTTATTTAACCAATTGATGGGTGGTATGCGAGGATATAGTTCTGAAAATCGTCGCTACTTGATTAATGGACGTGAAGTCACACCTGAGGAATTTGCTCACTATCGTGCAACGGGTCAATTGCCAGGAAATGTAGAAGTTGATGGCCGAATGCCACAACAGGCTTCAAGTATGAAACAAGACGGTGTCCTTGCTAAACTAGGTCGAAACTTGACAGCAGAAGCTCGCGAGGGCAAGTTGGATCCTGTTATCGGACGAAACAAGGAAATTCAAGAAACGTCTGAAATTCTTTCACGCCGTACCAAGAACAATCCTGTTTTGGTCGGAGATGCAGGTGTTGGTAAGACAGCAGTTGTCGAAGGTCTAGCACAAGCGATTGTGAATGGTGATGTTCCAGCTGCTATTAAGAACAAGGAAATTATTTCCATTGATATTTCAGGTCTTGAGGCTGGTACTCAATACCGCGGTAGTTTTGAAGAAAACGTTCAAAACTTAGTCAATGAAGTGAAAGAAGCGGGAAATATCATTCTCTTCTTTGATGAAATTCACCAAATCCTCGGTGCTGGATCTACTGGAGGTGACAGTGGTTCTAAGGGGCTTGCGGATATTCTCAAACCAGCTCTCTCTCGTGGAGAATTGACAGTGATTGGGGCAACAACTCAAGACGAATACCGTAATACCATCTTGAAGAATGCTGCTCTTGCTCGTCGTTTCAACGAAGTCAAGGTCAATGCTCCTTCAGCAGAGGATACATATAAAATCCTTCAAGGAATTCGTGACCTCTATCAACAACACCACAATGTCATTTTGCCAGACGAGGTCTTGAAAGCAGCAGTGGATTATTCTGTTCAATACATTCCTCAACGTAGCTTGCCAGATAAGGCTATCGACCTTGTGGACGTAACGGCAGCCCACTTGGCAGCTCAGCATCCTGTAACAGATGTGCATGCTGTTGAACGTGAAATAGAGGCAGAAAAAGACAAGCAAGAAAAAGCTGTTGAGGCAGAAGATTTTGAGGCGGCTCTAAACTATAAAACACGCATCGCAGAATTGGAAAAGAAAATCGAAAACCACACAGAAGATATGAAAGTGACTGCAAGTGTCAACGATGTGGCTGAGTCTGTAGAACGAATGACGGGTATTCCAGTGTCACAAATGGGAGCATCAGATATCGAACGTTTGAAAGATATGGCTCATCGCTTGCAAGATAAGGTAATCGGCCAAGATAAGGCAGTTGAAGCTGTAGCCCGTGCCATCCGTCGTAACCGTGCTGGTTTTGATGAAGGTAATCGCCCAATCGGTAGCTTCCTCTTTGTAGGACCCACTGGGGTTGGTAAGACGGAACTTGCTAAACAATTGGCACTGGATATGTTTGGAACCAAGGATGCGATCATCCGTTTGGATATGTCTGAATACAGTGATCGAACAGCCGTTTCTAAGCTAATTGGTACAACAGCAGGATATGTGGGTTATGATGACAATAGCAATACCTTAACAGAACGTGTTCGTCGCAATCCATACTCTATCATTCTCTTGGATGAAATTGAAAAAGCTGATCCTCAAGTCATTACCCTTCTCCTCCAAGTTTTGGATGATGGTCGTTTGACAGATGGTCAAGGGAATACAGTAAACTTTAAAAACACTGTCATTATTGCGACTTCAAATGCTGGATTTGGCTATGAAGCCAACTTGACAGAAGATGCGGATAAACCAGAGTTGATGGACCGTTTGAAACCATTCTTCCGTCCAGAATTCCTCAACCGCTTTAATGCAGTTATCGAGTTCTCACACTTGACGAAGGAAGATCTTTCTAAGATTGTGGACTTGATGTTGGCTGAAGTCAACCAAACCTTGGCTAAGAAAGACATTGATTTGGTAGTCAGTCAAGTGGCTAAGGACTATATTACAGAAGAAGGCTACGATGAAGTCATGGGTGTTCGTCCACTCCGTCGTGTGGTTGAACAACAAATCCGTGACAAAGTCACAGACTTCCACTTGGATAACCTTGATGCTAAACACCTAGAAGCTGACATGGAAGATGGTGTTTTGGTCATTCGTGAAAAAGCCTAAGACAGGATTTTGAGCATAAAAAAGAAGGAGCCAGCTGAAAAACTGGTTCCTTTTTTACGTTTAAATCACATGACGTTCAAAGGCATCATCTGAAATCCCTTGTTCAAGGATGAGTTTTGCCCATTCTTTAGCAGAGAAGAGGCTGTGATCCTTGTAGTTTCCGCAAGATTCGATGGTTGTTCCAGGGACGTCTTCCCAAGTAGTAGTTTCAGCGATTTCCTTGAGCGAATCCTTGATAACAGCCGCGATTTCAGCACTGGTGTGACGTCCCCACATAATCATGTGGAAGCCTGTGCGGCATCCAAATGGTGAACAGTCAATCATGCCGTCAATACGGGTGCGGATGAGTTTTGCCAAGAGGTGCTCGATAGTGTGAAGACCAGCAGTAGGGATAGAGTCTTCATTTGGTTGCACCAAGCGAATATCATAATTGGAGATGATGTCTCCCTTTGGTCCTGTTTCTTCCCCAATCAAGCGAACATAGGGTGCTTTAACAATGGTGTGATCAAGTTCAAAACTTTCAACAATAACTTCTTTTGACATGGTAAATCCTTTCAGTTTTCTTCTTTCATTATAACATAAAGCTAGCTCTTGAGGCAGAGAGAAAACCTCTCCGAGGGTGGAGAGGTTCAAATCGTTATTTACGATACAAGCGGTCGTATTGGTAATATGGGTCAAAGGTTACGTTGATATCCAGTTTACGAAGGACATTCTTGTCTTCATCAGTCAAGATGATGGTTGAGTGGGCTTCGCTTCCTTTGAGGTTGCCAAGCTCTTCCATAGCACGAGCGGCATCAGGATTTTCTGTAGCTGTGATGGCAAGAGCAATCAGGATTTCATTTGAATGAAGGCGTGGATTGCGACTACCGAGATGATCGATTTTAAGACCTTGGATTGGCTTAACAACTTCAGGCTCGATTAGTTTTACTTCTTTAGCGATGTCAGCTGATTTCTTAATGGCGTTAATCAAGGCAGCTGCTGTAGGCCCAAAGAGTTCAGAATTCTTACCAGTCACGATTTCCCCGCTTGGCAATTCAAGAGCTAGGGCTGGTCCGCCAGTTTCTTCTGCTTTTTGACGGGCAACGACAGCAACCTTACGGTCTGCAGGTGTGATACCGAGGTCGTTCATGAGCAACTCGATTTTCTTGACAGCAGACTCGCCCACCTTTTCGGCTTTGAAGTCAAGAACTGTTTGATAGTAACGGCGGATGATTTCTTGTTTAGAAGCTTCGACAGCAGCCTCGTCATCTGTAATAGCGAAACCAACCATGTTGACACCCATGTCTGTCGGAGAAGCGTATGGTGATTCTCCGAGAATGCGCTCCAACATGCGCTTGAGCACTGGGAAAATTTCGATATCACGGTTGTAGTTGACAGTGGTCTCTCCGTAGGTTTGGAGATGGAAGGGGTCAATCATGTTGACATCATCAAGGTCTGCGGTTGCAGCCTCGTAGGCCAAATTGACTGGGTGATGAAGGGGAAGATTCCAAACTGGGAAGGTTTCAAATTTAGCGTAACCAGACTTGATACCATTGATTTGGTCGTGGTACATATTTGACATACAAGTTGCCAATTTTCCAGAACCAGGTCCAGGAGCTGTTACGACGATCAAGTTGCGACTGGTTTTGATGTAGTCGTTTTTCCCCATACCTTCTGGGGAAATGATGTGATCCATATCTGTCGGATATCCTTTGATTGGATAATGAAGATAAGAATCAATTCCATTTTTCTCAAGTTGGTTGCGGAAGGCATCTGCAGCTGGTTGACCAGCGTACTGTGTGATGACCACTGAGCCGACAAAAATTCCCAATTCATTGAATTTGTCAATCAAGCGAAGAACTTCTTGGTCATAAGAAATGCCCAAGTCCCCACGTGCTTTAGAGTGCTCGATATTGCTAGCATTAATAGCGATCACAACCTCGACCTGTTCTTTCAATTCTTGCAAGAGCTTGATTTTGTTGTCAGGCTCATAACCAGGAAGGACACGAGCAGCGTGGAAATCTTCTAACATTTTACCACCAAACTCCAAGTAGAGCTTGCCGTCAAATTGATTAATGCGCTCCAAAATGTGGTCGCGCTGTAGATTCAAATATTGTTCAGAACTAAAAGCTTGTTTTTTCATTTTTTTACCTCTGACCTCTATTATAATAAAAAATTGGAAGTTAGGAAACTATGGAGTTAAAAAAGGAATCAAAAAGATTAGGCAAACGCTTGCACAAAATTCCGAAAAGCGCTATCATAGACTGTAGATTATTAAAATAATGAGGTAAGAAGATGCAAGAAAAATGGTGGCACAATGCTGTAGTCTATCAAGTTTATCCTAAGAGTTTTATGGATAGTAACGGAGATGGAATTGGTGATTTGCCTGGAATTACTAGTAAGTTAGACTATCTAGCCAAGTTAGGAATTACAGCGATTTGGCTTTCTCCTGTTTATGACAGTCCTATGGATGATAATGGCTACGATATTGCTGATTATCAAGCGATTGCGGCTATTTTCGGGACTATGGAGGACATGGGCCAACTGATCGCGGAAGCTAAGAAACGTGATATTCGTATCATCATGGACTTGGTGGTCAATCATACCTCAGATGAACATGCTTGGTTTGTCGAGGCCTGTGAAAATCCTGACAGTCTTGAGCGAGACTACTACATCTGGCGAGATGAACCAAACGACTTAGATTCTATTTTTAGTGGATCAGCTTGGGAATACGATGAAAAGTCAGGTCAATACTATCTCCACTTTTTCAGCAAGAAACAGCCGGATCTCAACTGGGAAAATGAAAAACTTCGCCAGAAAATCTATGAGATGATGAACTTCTGGATTGATAAAGGCATTGGCGGTTTCCGTATGGATGTCATTGATATGATTGGTAAAATTCCTGATGAGAAAGTAGTCAATAATGGTCCTATGCTCCACCCTTATCTCAAGGAGATGAATCAGGCAACCTTTGGAGATAAGAATCTCTTGACAGTAGGGGAAACATGGGGAGCAACGCCAGAGATTGCCAAGCTCTACTCTGATCCAAAGGGGCAAGAATTGTCTATGGTTTTCCAGTTCGAACACATCGGTCTTCAGTATCAGGAAGGTCAGCCTAAATGGCACTATCAAAAAGAGCTGAATATTGCTAAGTTAAAAGAGATTTTCAACAAATGGCAGACAGAATTAGGAGTTGAGGAAGGCTGGAATTCGCTCTTCTGGAACAATCATGACCTTCCTCGTATCGTCTCAATCTGGGGAAATGACCAGGAATACCGCGAAAAATCTGCCAAAACCTTTGCGATTTTGCTTCATCTCATGAGAGGGACACCTTATATCTACCAAGGTGAGGAGATTGGGATGACCAACTATCCGTTTGAAACACTGGACCAAGTAGAAGATATTGAATCCCTCAACTATGCGCGTGAGGCTCTTGAAAAAGGTGTTCCAATGGAAGAAATCATGGACAGTATCCGTGTCATTGGACGTGACAATGCCCGTACCCCTATGCAATGGGATGAGAGCAAAAACGCCGGGTTCTCAACAGGTCAACCTTGGTTGGAGGTTAATCCAAACTATCAAACAATCAACGTTCAAGAAGCGCTGGCAAATCCAGATTCTATTTTCTATACCTATCAGAAACTGGTTCAAATCCGTAAGGAAAACAGCTGGCTGATTCGAGCTGACTTTGAATTGCTTGAAACGGCTGATAAGGTCTTCGCCTATATCCGTAAAGATGGGGACCGTCGTTTCCTAGTTGTGGCTAACTTGTCCAATGAAGAGCAAGACTTGACAGTAGAAGGAAACGTCAAATCGGTCTTGATTGAAAACACCCTAGCTCAAGAAGTCTTTGAAAAACAAATCTTGGCTCCATGGGATGCTTTCTGTGTGGAATTGCTATAAATATTTTTTACAGAAAAATTTAAAATTGAAATCGTATAAAAACAAGGGAGGACTGTATGAAAAGCAGAAATCCTTTGTTTTTTTATAACCAAGGTTTATAAACTTTCATTCTCAAAATTCAATTAACTTTACAAATTCCCACTATTTTGGTAAAATAAACTTATGTTATAAAAACTAACATAAAGGAGAAAGAAGATGACTACAAAAAAGCGTGTCCTTAGTGCAGGCCTGACTGTTGCAGCTGCTTTGCTTTTAGCCGCTTGCGGACAATCAGGTTCAGATACAAAAACTTACTCATCAACCTTTAGTGGAAACCCAACTACATTTAATTACTTATTAGATTATTACGCTGATAATACATCGATTATAACCAACCTAGTTGATGGTTTGCTTGAAAATGACAATCACGGAAACCTAGTTCCATCTTTGGCAGAAGACTGGTCTGTTTCAAGCGACGGTCTGACTTATACCTATAAACTGAGAAAAGATGCCAAATGGTTCACGGCTGACGGTGAAGAGTACGCCCCAGTCAAGGCTCAGGATTTTGTGACAGGTATCAAGTATGCAGTGGATAATAAATCACAGGCCATTGATTTGATTCAAAACTCGATCAAGGGCTTGAATGATTATATTACAGGAGCGGATTCTGACTTTTCTAAGGTTGGGGTGAAGGCCATCGATGACCAGACTGTTGAGTATACTTTGACACGCCCAGAACCTTACTGGAACTCAAAAACAACCAACAGTATTCTTTTCCCGGTAAACGAAGAGTTTCTAAGTTCAAAAGGGAAAGATTTTGGGACCCTATCTCCAGATAGCATTCTCTACAGCGGACCTTATTTGTTAAAAGATTTCACATCAAAATCATCGATCGAGTATGTGAAAAATCCGCATTACTATGATCATGACAAAGTATCAATTGAACATGTGAAATTGGCTTATTTTGATGGCTCAGACCAAGAATTGACCATCCGTAACTTTGAAAGTGGAGCTTATTCAATCGCTGGGGTTTATCCAAATAGTTCAAACTTTGCTAAGACTAAGGAAAAATATAAGGATAATATCGTCTATAGCTTGCAGGACAAGACTTCTTGGTATTTTAATTTCAACGTCAACCGTAAGGCTTACAACCATACGTCTAAAACGACAGACGAGCAGAAGAAGTCAACGGAGACAGCTGTCTTGAACAAGAACTTCCGCCAAGCGGTGAACTTTGCCTTGGACCGCACAGCCTATTCCGCTCAGTCAAATGGGGAAGCAGCTAGTAAGACCCTTCGGAACACACTGGTGCCTCCTACATTTGTCCAAGTTGGAGACAAGACCTTTGGAGAAGTAGTTGCTTCTAAATTGGTCAACTATGGCACAGAATGGTCAGGTATTAACTTGGCAGATGCTCAGGATGCCTATTTCAACAAAGAAAAGGCTCAAGCAAAATTTGCGGAAGCTAAAAAAGAATTGGCAAGTCAAGGTGTGACTTTCCCTATTCACTTGGATGTTGCAGTTGATCAGACAAGTAAAAATGCTGTGACAGGCATGAACTCAGTTAAGCAGACCCTTGAGTCAGTTTTAGGTGCTGATAACATTGTCATTGATGTTCAACAACTTTCAACAGATGATTTTAATAATGTAGCCTTTTTAGCGCCAACACCAGCTGATCGTGACTATGATTTGAACTTTGATGGCTGGGTAGGTGACTACCAAGATCCGTCAACTTATCTCAATCCTTTCAATGCAGAGGATGGGTTCTACCTCAAGATCTTTGGTCTAGATGCCCAGGAAGATAAAGCTAAGATTGCTAGCTTGGGGCTTGATACTTACACCAAGATGCTCAAAGATGCAGATAGTGAAAATAAAGATGTGGCCAAACGCTATGAAAAATATGCTGAAGCACAGGCTTGGATGATTGACAATTCTCTGATTATGTCAGCTATGTCAAGTGGTGGCACAGCATCTGTAACAAAAGTAACGCCATTTACAAGAGGGTATTCATTGGTTGGTATCAAGGGTGATGGCAATAACTACAAGTACATGAAACTGCAAAAAGATACTGTGACAACCAAACAGTATGAAGAAGCTAAGACTAAATGGGAGCAAGAAAGCAAAAAAGCAATTGAAAAAGCTCAAAAAGAAGCAGAAAAACATGTTAAATAGTTAGAAATAGCCTTTTCAAGCAAAATCATAAAGACAAACATCAGTTTTGGTGCTTGTCTTTTTAAATCACTCGGCTATTGAAAACTAAGAAATGATTTGTTTTGTGCTAAAATAGATTGAAACTAAGATCCTCTCTTTTACTATAGTTAAGGAGATGTAAAGATAAGTGATAAGGAAGAGACTATGTACGACTATCTAATCGTTGGTGCTGGTTTGTCGGGAGCAATTTTTGCTTATGAAGCAACCAAGCGTGGAAAAAAAGTAAAAGTTATTGATAAACGTGACCACATTGGTGGAAATATCTACTGTGAGAATGTAGAAGGGGTTAATGTTCATAAATATGGTGCCCATATCTTTCATACTTCTAATAAAAAAGTTTGGGATTATGTGAATCAATTTGCTGAATTTAACAACTACATCAACTCGCCTCTAGCTAATTACAAGGGTAGCCTTTATAATCTCCCTTTCAATATGAATACTTTCTATGCTATGTGGGGGACAAAAAAACCTCAAGAAGTCAAAAATAAGATTGCTGAGCAAACGGCTCATATGAAGGACGTTGAACCGAAAAACTTGGAAGAACAGGCTATCAAGTTAATCGGTCCAGATATTTATGAAAAGTTGATTAAAGGCTACACTGAAAAGCAATGGGGACGTTCTGCGACTGACCTTCCACCCTTTATTATTAAACGTCTACCAGTTCGTTTGACTTTTGATAATAACTACTTTAATGACCGTTACCAAGGAATTCCAATCGGTGGCTATAATGTCATTATCGAAAATATGCTCAAGGATGTGGAAGTAGAACTTGGTCTTGATTTTTTTGCCAATCGTCAGGAATTAGAAGCTTCTGCTGAAAAGGTTGTCTTCACAGGGATGATTGACCAATACTTTGATTATAAACATGGTGAGTTAGAATACCGTAGTCTTCGTTTTGAGCATGAAGTTCTTGATGAAGAAAACTATCAAGGAAATGCTGTTGTCAACTATACAGAACGAGAAATTCCTTATACTCGCATTATTGAGCATAAACACTTTGAGTATGGTACACAAGCTAAAACGGTCATTACTCGTGAATACCCAGCTGATTGGAAACGTGGAGATGAACCTTATTATCCAATCAATGATGAGAGAAACAATGCTATATTTGCCAAATATCAGGAAGAAGCGGCAACAAATGATAAGGTTATTTTCTGTGGTCGTTTAGCAGATTATAAATACTATGACATGCATGTGGTCATTGAACGGGCTTTGGAAGTGGTCGAGGAAGAGTTGGGACAATAATGCAAGGATTCCGTTATTTTAGAATCTTTGCTACTTAAGATTTTTAGAAGTAAGGTCAACAAGATTCTTTTCTGCTTATCAGAAGAGAACCTATGTTGGCTTTTTTAGCATAAATGAACAATTTTATTTTTCAGAATATATCAAATATAACAAATAACTCTTAAAATTCAGAAAATTCTATTGACAGGACTTGAAAAAGAGTCTATAATGAATAAAAAAACAAAGGAGAATACTATGAAAACAAGAAAAGTATTGGCTCTTGCGGGAGTAACCTTATTAGCAGCTGGTGTTTTAGCTGCTTGTTCTGGGGGTTCAGGCGCTCAAGGTGAAAAGACCTTTGCATTTACCTACGAGACACATCCAGATAATCTCAACTATTTGACAACTGGTAAGGCAGCAACTTCTGAGATTACTAGTAATGTGATCGATGGACTACTTGAAAATGATAAATACGGGAACCTTGTTCCTTCATTGGCAGAAGACTGGTCAGTCTCTAAGGATGGCTTGACTTATACTTATAAGATTCGTCAGGATGCCAAGTGGTATACATCTGAGGGAGAAGAGTACGCTCCTGTTAAGGCTCAGGACTTTGTAACAGGACTTAAATATGCAACAGATAAGAAAGCAGAAGCCCTTTACTTGGTACAGGATTCAATCAAAGGTCTGGATGCCTATGCCAAAGGTGAAATCACAGACTTCGCTCAAGTCGGGATTAAAGCCCTTGACGACCAAACAATCCAATACACCTTGAACAAACCTGAAACTTTTTGGAACTCAAAAACAACCATGGGTGTGCTTGCGCCAGTCAATGAAGAGTTTTTGAACTCAAAAGGGGATGATTTTGCCAAAGCTACGGATCCAAGTAGTCTCTTGTATAACGGCCCTTATTTGTTGAAATCCATTGTGACTAAATCCTCTGTTGAATTTGCGAAAAATCCGAACTACTGGGATAAGGACAATGTGCATATTGACAAGGTCAAATTGTCATTCTGGGATGGGCAAGATACCAGCAAACCAGCAGAAAACTTTAAAGATGGTAGCCTTACAGCAGCTCGTCTTTATCCAACAAGTGCAAGTTTCGCAGAGCTTGAGAAGAGTATGAAAGACAATATCGTCTATACGCAACAAGACTCTACGACTTATCTAGTAGGGACAAATATTGACCGTCAATCTTATAAACACACATCTAAGACTAGCGAAGAACAAAAGACTTCAACTAAAAAGGCTCTCTTAAACAAGGATTTCCGTCAGGCTATTGCCTTTGGTTTTGACCGTACAGCCTATGCCTCTCAGTTGAATGGAGAAACTGGAGCAAGCAAAATCTTGCGTAATCTCTTTGTTCCACCAACATTTGTTCAAGCAGATGGGAAGAACTTTGGCGATATAGTCAAAGAAAAATTAGTGACTTATGGGGATGAATGGAAGGATGTCAATCTTGCAGATTCACAAGATGGTCTTTACAATCCAGAAAAAGCTAAAGCAGAATTTGCCAAAGCCAAATCAGCCCTACAAGCTGAGGGAGTACAATTCCCAATTCACCTAGATATGCCTGTTGACCAGACAGCAACTACAAAAGTTCAACGTGTCCAATCTATGAAACAATCCTTGGAAGCAACTTTAGGAACTGATAATGTCGTTATTGATATCCAACAATTGCAAAAAGATGAATTGCTTAATGTAACTCTATTTGCCGAAAATGCTGCTGGCGAAGACTGGGATTTATCAGATAATGTCGGTTGGGGTCCAGACTTTGCCGATCCATCAACCTACCTTGATATTATCAAACCTTCTGTAGGAGAAAGTACTAAAACATATTTAGGATTTGACTCAGGGGAAGATAATGTAGCTGCTAAAAAAGTAGGTCTATATGACTACGAAAAATTGGTTACTGAAGCTGGTGATGAGACTACAGATGTTGCTAAACGATATGATAAATACGCAGCAGCCCAAGCTTGGTTGACAGATAGTGCCTTGATCATCCCAACAACTTCTAAAACTGGTCGTCCAATCTTGTCTAAGATGGTACCATTTACAATACCATTTGCATTGTCAGGAAATAAAGGTACAAGTGACCCAGTCTTGTATAAATACCTTGAACTTCAAGACAAGGCAGTTACTGCAGATGAATATCAAAAAGCTCAAGAAAAATGGATGAAAGAAAAAGCAGAATCCAATAAAAAAGCGCAAGAAGAACTCGCAAAACATGTGAAATAAGATAAAAAGAAGTTAGTTGTAAGCTAACTTCTTTTGGTTTATTGAAAATGAGTTGAAACCTCTCTTCACTTTCAAAGATTATGAAGCTAATTTTTTTGTAGAAAAAATCCTGAGTTTTTATTCTCAGGATTTTCTTTCATCTCACTGTTGTGGTTGTTGAACTTGTGGATTTTGTGGCGTTGGTTGTACTGGTTGTGTCGGTTGACCAGCTTGACCAGCTTGTCCTTGGTTAGGATCAGTTGCTGGAGCATTATTGGGTTGTTGTCCAACCGTCGAACTTGCCTGTGTAGTTGTACTTTCAGCTGTTGTAGAGGAATTCTCTACTATTTGCGTTTGTTGTGAACTTTGTTGTGTAGTTTGATTATTCCAAGTATTTTTTGTACTATTTTTGAAGATAAATTCGCCATTTCGGAACAGGCCATCTGGCATCGTCCAATCTTCAGGTTGCTCATCTTCTGATAAATACGATATCATTGAGCGATAAACCTTGGCAGCAACTAGGAAACCATCTCCAACTATTGGAGTAAAACGGTTTGAGTATCCAGTCCATACAGCCATAGAATACTTAGGAGTATATCCTACAAACGATTCATCTGGAGCTACGTAACCAGTGTTTTTGACATATTTTTCGATTTCTTCATCAGTATAGTTAGAAGTACCAGTCTTACCAGCTTGTGGAAGCCATGGTAGGTAGGCACCACGTCCGATACCATAAACTAAGACTGTTTTCATCATTTCGGTCATCATATAGGCTGTAGTCTCTTTCATAGCTCGTGTACCGGCATCAGAAAATTCTTTTTCACTACCATCACTGAAGACTATTTTATTGATATACATTGGTTTATGGTAAATACCACCATTAGCAAAGGCTGCGTAGGCAACTGCCATTTTTTCACTACTTGCACCGTACTGTTTGTTGGATTCAGTTGTGTTACTTGAAATGGCGTTTGCATAATACATGCTTGGATAGTCGATACCAAGACCATTAAGGAAGGTTTTAGCTCTATCTAGACCGACCTTATTCAAAGTCTCAACGGCTGTGACATTTCGTGATTGTTGAAGAGCATACTGGATTGTAATGTTTCCAAAGTAGCCATGATCCCAGTTGTAGAGTGGAGTATCAGTGCCAGGATAGTTATAAGGAACATCATGTACAATAGACGCAGTAGAGTCATAGACTCCATATTCTAAAGCGGGAGCATAGTCAGTGATTGGTTTCATACTAGAACCCCAGTCACGATTGGTTTCAACGGCTTGGTTGATTCCGAAAGATACATTACTTGATTGGTGACGGGCACCTAACTGAGCAATGACTTTACCATTTGTTACATCCACGACCGTAGATGCGACTTGCAAATCATCGTCAGGGTAAGAGACGTATTGATCGGAGTTGTAGATATCCCACAGACGTTTTTGAGCCTCTTGGTCTACATTTGTGTAGACATCCATCCCAGTAGTTAGAAGGTTATAGCCAGTTTCTTGTTCGACTTGGTCGATTACTTCTTTGAGGTAGTTGTCCATATAGGCTGGATAACTATTGGCTGATTTCAAGCTCTGGAGACCATCAGTGATAGGAGTATTA
Source organism: Streptococcus sp. Marseille-Q5855 (assembly GCF_946901985.1). Lineage (NCBI taxonomy): Bacteria > Bacillati > Bacillota > Bacilli > Lactobacillales > Streptococcaceae > Streptococcus > Streptococcus sp. Marseille-Q5855. The sequence goes on along the minus strand of NZ_CAMPPR010000006.1, from coordinate 235,547 downwards.
ATTGCTTTTTCATACTGTTCTGCACTGATATACTTCTGTCCCTTCATTTCTGAAAGTACCAAGTTACGACGCTCTAGAGCAGCTTCTGGATGGGAATATGGATCATATTGGTTTGGTGCTTGAGGCATTCCGGCTAGGAGTGCTAACTGTGGCAAGCTTAAATCCTTCAAGTCTTTTCCATAGTAATTTTCGGCTGCGGTTTGCATTCCATAGTTACCGTTAGACATGTAGACTTTGTTGATGTAGTAGGTCAGGATTTCTTGCTTGGTTGCTTTTTGCTCTAATTGAACGGCTAGCCAAGCTTCTTGGGCTTTACGTGACAAGGTTTGATCGGCAGTTGAAGTAGAGAAATAAGTTAATTTAATCAATTGCTGAGTCAAGGTTGAAGCCCCTTGGAGCCCTCCTTTCCCTTGGAGGTTTCTCAATGCCGCCCCCATGATACGGATGGTATCAATCCCCCTGTGGTCGAAGAAGCGATGGTCTTCGATAGAAACGATTGCCTTAACCAAATCTGTGGGAATATCATTAGCTTGGGCATTGACGCGGCGTTCAGAACCCAAGTCAGCAATGAGTTGATTTTTATTGTCGTAGATTTTACTAGAGGTTGTTGCAACTAGTTTACTCTCGGATAGGCTAGGAGCCTTGCTAACATAGTAGAAAAAAACTCCTCCGCCTAAGACAATGGCTGCGATAACCAAGCTTAAGAAGCTAATGCTCAGATACTTGATTAGGCGCAGAATCGTTGGTTTGTTCATCTTGTTTTACCACCTAATAAATGTTCTTTGATAACATTGAGATAAGGAATTTGAGGGAAGGCACCAGCCTTGATTTCATATCCATATTCTCGAATATATCCAAGTGGCATTGATTTTTGTCCCTTATCTTGATGATAGAAGCGAATCAAATCGAATGCCGGCAATAAGTAGGTTTCTTGCTGAGAAGAAAAGTGAAGAAGGACAAAGCAGATTCCTTGTTGGGCAAGGACTTGTTCCATATGCTGAATCTGATGTGGATGAAAATTTTTCATCGGAATCGCACGTTTTTGTTTTGTTTCCTTGGCTTCAAAGTCGATGTAATATCCATTATAAACGCCAGAATAGTCCGTCGTTGAAGCTTGTCGAAAATAGGCTTCAACAATCTTGGCACGACTTCGTTGTGGATAGTCCACTCGTACGATTTGAATAGGGGTTGGTTTCTTGTGTATAACAGCCAAGCCCTGAGACAAATAGTAGTCGTTGGTAGCATTGATCATCTTTTCAAAAGACATTCCTCGATTTGCGAAATTTTTGGGTTGAGAAAGAGATGGTTGTCTTTTTTGTGATGAAAGTTTATGTGGATAGTTGACCATAATTCTCCTTATTGGTACAATAACATCACTCTATTATACCATAAATTTGCACAGAAAGGGTTAAAAATGGCTACAGTTTTGGTTTTAGGCTATTCTGCTTTTGATTTGGGTTTGTTTTCTGACAAGGATCCTCGTCTTAAATTGATAAAAAAAGCAATACGTAAAGATTTAGAGGCTATGGCAGCAGATGGGGTGTCTTGGCTTGTATTTACAGGGACTTTGGGTTTTGAATATTGGGTTTTAGAGGTTGCTCAGGAGATGAAAACCGAGTACGGTTTCCAGTTGGCGACCATTTTTGCTTTTGAAACCCATGGGGAAAATTGGAATGAAGGCAATCAGATGAAACTGAGTCGTTTTAAGCAGGTAGACTTTGTCAAATATGCTTATCCTCGCTATGAGCACAAGGGGCAGTTAAGAGATTACCAGCAGTTTTTGCTGGAAAACACGACTAGTTCCTATCTTTTTTATGATGAAGAAAATGAAACGAAACTAGCTTATTTTTACCAAAAGATGAAAAATCAAGAGGACTATTTTATAAAGAGATTAACATTTGATCAATTAAATGAACTTGCTGAAAATTTTTCCGAAAATTGAAGCTTTGACCTTGATTTTTGTTTGCCTTTTTTTATATAATAATACTAGCAAGCGAGAATGGAGAGAGACATGGCAAGTATTATTTTTTCAGCAAAAGATATTTTTGAACAAGAGTTTGGACGTGAAGTACGAGGGTATAGTAAAGTAGAAGTTGATGAGTTTTTAGACGATGTCATCAAGGACTATGAAACCTATGCTGCCTTGGTCAAGTCACTTCGTCAGGAAATTGCGGATTTGAAGGAAGAATTAACTCGTAAACCGCAAGTGAGTTCGGCTCCAAGTCCTAGTCACCCAGATCCAATTGATGTGGCTGCTTCATCTTCTATGACGAATTTTGATATTTTGAAACGCTTGAATCGTCTTGAAAAAGAAGTATTCGGTAAACAAATTTTAGACAATACTGATTTGTAATTCAGGTCTTGTTACATGCAATTTTTGGATAATCGCGTGAGGAGAATTGCTTCTCATGAGGAAAGTCCATGCTAGCACAGGCTGTGATGCCTGTAGTGTTTGTGCTAGGCGAAACCATAAGCCTAGGGACGAGAAATCGTTACGGCAGTTGAAATGGCTAAGTCCTTGGATAGGTCAGAGTAGGCTTGAAAGTGCCACAGTGACGGAGTCTTTCTGGAAACAGAGAGAGTGGAACGCGGTAAACCCCTCAAGCTAGCAACCCAAATTTTGGTCGGGGCATGGAGTACGCGGAAACGAACGTAGTATTCTGACTGCTATCAGCTGTAAGCTGTTAGTGGTAGACAGATGATTATCGAAGGAAGTGGTCCTAGTCACTTCTGGAACAAAACATGGCTTATAGAAAATTGCATATAGGTTGGGGCTGAGAAATTTTCTCAACCTCATTTTTTAAAGTGGACATATAGAAAGGTCTTGCAAGACTGTAACATGAAAAAAGAATTTAATTTAATTGCAACTGTAGCAGCAGGTCTTGAAGCTGTTGTGGGACGAGAAGTGCGAGAGTTGGGCTACGATTGTCAGGTTGAAAATGGTCGTGTTCGTTTTCAAGGAGACGTGAGAGCGATTATCGAAACCAACCTCTGGCTTCGCGCAGCAGATCGTATCAAAATCATCGTAGGAACGTTCCCAGCTAAGACTTTTGAAGAACTGTTTCAGGGAGTTTTTGCTTTAGATTGGGAACATTATTTACCACTCGGAGCTCGGTTCCCGATTGCCAAAGCTAAATGTGTTAAGTCCAAACTTCACAATGAGCCCAGTGTTCAGGCTATTTCTAAGAAAGCTGTTGTCAAGAAATTGCAGAAACACTACGCCCGCCCAGAAGGTGTTCCTTTGATGGAGAATGGCCCAGAGTTTAAGATTGAGGTCTCTATTCTCAAAGATGTGGCAACTGTCATGATTGATACGACAGGGTCTAGCCTCTTTAAACGTGGTTATCGTACCGAAAAAGGGGGAGCCCCTATCAAGGAAAACATGGCGGCAGCCATTTTACAACTTTCTAACTGGTATCCAGACAAGCCTTTGATTGATCCGACCTGTGGTTCGGGGACTTTCTGTATCGAGGCTGTCATGATTGCTCGAAAGATGGCACCAGGACTTCGTCGCTCTTTTGCCTTTGAGGAGTGGAACTGGGTCAGCGAACGCTTGATTCAGGAAGTGCGTACAGAAGCAGCTAAAAAAGTGGATCGTGAGCTGGAACTGGATATCATGGGCTGTGATATTGATGCTCGCATGGTGGAAATTGCTAAGGCCAATGCCCAGGCAGCTGGTGTTGCAGGAGATATTACTTTTAAGCAGATGCGCGTGCAGGATTTGCGTTCCGATAAAATCAATGGTGTGATTATTTCCAATCCGCCTTACGGGGAGCGTTTGTCAGATGATGCAGGGGTGACCAAGCTCTATGCTGAGATGGGGCAAGTATTTGCACCACTGAAAACTTGGAGCAAATTTATCCTGACTAGTGATGAAGCTTTTGAAAGCAAGTATGGTAGCCAAGCAGATAAGAAACGTAAGTTATACAACGGAACCTTGAAAGTGGACCTGTATCAATATTTTGGTCAGCGTGTCAAACGGCAAGAGGTAAAATAGAAAGGGATACTCATGAGTAAGAAAAGACGAAATCGTCATAAAAAAGAAGGTCAAGAACCGCAATTTGATTTTGATGAAGCAAAAGAGCTAACAGTTGGTCAAGCTATTCGTAAAAATGAGGAAGTGGAAGCAGGAGTCTTGCCTGAGGATTCCATTTTGGACAAGTATGTTAAACAACACAGAGATGAAATCGAAGCAGATAAGTTTGCGACTCGCCAATACAAAAAAGAGGAGTTAGTTGAAACTCAGAGTCTGGATGATTTAATTCAAGAGATGCGTGAGGCTGTAGAAGAGTCAGAAGCTTCTTCGGAGGAAGTTCCATCTTCTGAAGACATCTTACCACCCTTGCCTCTGGACGATGAGGGGCAAGGATTGGATCCTCTATTGCTAGAGGATGAAAATCCAACAGAAATGACTGAAGAAGTGGAAGAGGAGCAAAACCTTTCTCGTCTGGAACAAGAAGACTCAGAAAAGAAAAGCAAAAAAGGCTTTGTTTTAATCGCTTTGGCGCTTGTATCAGTAATTATCTGTGTCAGTGCTTATTATGTTTACCGTCAAGTGAATCGCTCAACACAGGAAATCCAAACTTCTCAATCAACTACAGCCAATCAATCGGATGTGGATGATTTTAATACACTTTATGACGCCTTCTACACAGACAGCAATAAAACGGCTTTGAAAAATAGCCAGTTTGATAAACTAAGTCAACTCAAGACCTTACTTGATAAGCTGGAAGGTAGTCGTGAACATACGCTTGCCAAATCTAAATATGATAGTCTAGCAACGCAAATCAAGGCCATTCAAGATGTCAATGCACAATTTGAAAAACCAGCTATTGTGGATGGTGTCTTGGATACCAATGCCAAAGCCAAATCGGATGCTAAATTTACAGATATTAAAACTGGAAATACGGAGCTTGATAAAGTGCTAGATAAGGCTATCAGCCTTGGTAAGAGCCAGCAAACAAGTACTTCTAGCTCTAGCTCAAGTTCAAGTCAAACTAGTAGCTCAAGTTCAAGTCAAGCAAGCTCAAATACGACTAGTGAGACAAGCCCAAGTAGTTCAAATGCTACCTCAAATGAGACTAGAAGTTCTCGTAGCGAAGTCAATATGGGCGTATCAAGTGCAGGGGTTGCTGTTCAAAGAAGTGCTAGTCGTGTTGCCTATAATCAGTCTGCTATTGATGATAGTAACAACTCTGCTTGGGATTTTGCGGATGGTGTCTTGGAACAAATTCTAGCGACTTCACGTTCACGTGGCTATATCACTGGAGACCAATATATCCTTGAACGTGTCAATATCGTTAACGGCAATGGTTATTACAACCTCTACAAGCCAGATGGAACCTATCTCTTTACCCTTAACTGTAAGACAGGCTACTTTGTCGGAAATGGCGCTGGTCATGCGGATGACTTGGACTACTAAGCAGTCGTTACAAAATTCTTTCTTTTCAAAAGTAAAAATGATAAAATAAAACAAATCAAACAAGAGGAGTGTCAAATGACAAAAGCTAACTTTGGTGTCGTAGGTATGGCCGTAATGGGTCGTAACCTTGCCCTTAATATTGAATCTCGTGGTTACACAGTTGCTATCTACAACCGTAGTAAAGAAAAAACGGAAGATGTAATTGCTTGCCATCCTGAAAAGAACTTTGTACCAAGCTATGACGTTGAAAGTTTTGTAAACTCAATCGAAAAACCTCGCCGTATCATGCTCATGGTTCAAGCTGGACCTGGTACAGATGCTACTATCCAAGCCCTTCTTCCACACCTTGACAAGGGTGATATCTTGATTGACGGTGGAAATACTTTCTACAAAGATACCATCCGTCGTAATGAAGAATTGGCAAACTCAGGTATCAACTTTATCGGTACTGGGGTTTCTGGTGGTGAAAAAGGTGCCCTTGAAGGTCCTTCTATCATGCCTGGTGGACAAAAAGAAGCCTACGAATTGGTTGCGGATGTTCTTGAAGAAATCTCAGCTAAAGCACCAGAAGATGGCAAACCATGTGTGACTTACATCGGGCCTGATGGAGCTGGTCACTATGTGAAAATGGTTCACAACGGTATCGAGTATGGTGATATGCAATTGATCGCAGAAAGCTATGACTTGATGCAACACTTGCTAGGCCTTTCTGCAGAAGACATGGCTGAAATCTTTACTGAGTGGAACAAGGGTGAATTGGACAGCTACTTGATCGAAATCACAGCTGATATCTTGAGCCGTAAAGACGATGAAGGTCAAGCTGGACCAATCGTAGACTACATCCTTGATGCTGCAGGTAACAAGGGAACTGGTAAATGGACTAGCCAATCATCACTTGACCTTGGTGTGCCATTGTCACTCATCACTGAGTCAGTATTTGCCCGTTACATCTCTACTTACAAAGAAGAACGCGTGCATGCTAGCAAGGTTCTTCCAAAACCAGCTGCCTTCAAATTTGAAGGAGACAAGGCTGAGTTGATTGAAAAGATCCGTCAAGCCCTTTACTTCTCAAAAATCATTTCATACGCACAAGGTTTTGCGCAATTGCGTGTAGCTTCTAAAGAAAACAACTGGAACTTGCCATTTGCAGACATCGCATCTATCTGGCGTGATGGCTGTATCATCCGTTCTCGTTTCTTGCAAAAGATTACAGATGCTTACAACCGTGATGCAGACCTTGCTAATCTTCTTTTGGATGAGTACTTCTTGGATGTTACTGCTAAGTACCAACAAGCAGTGCGTGACATCGTAGCTCTTGCTGTTCAAGCTGGTGTGCCAGTACCAACCTTCTCAGCAGCTATTACTTACTTTGATAGCTACCGTTCAGCTGACCTTCCAGCTAACTTGATCCAAGCGCAACGTGACTACTTTGGTGCCCACACTTACCAACGTAAAGACAAAGAAGGAATCTTCCACTACTCTTGGTATGACGAAAAATAAGTAGGTCTGCCATGGGGAAACGGATTTTATTACTTGAGAAAGAACGAAATCTAGCTCATTTTTTAAGTTTGGAACTCCAAAAAGAGCAATACCGAGTTGATCAGGTTGAGGAGGGGCAAAAAGCCCTCTCCACGGCTCTTCAGACAGACTATGACTTGATTTTATTGAATGCTCATCTGGGGGATATGACAGCCCAGGATTTTGCAGACAAGCTGAGTCGAACTAAGCCGGCTTCAGTCATCATGGTCTTGGACCATCGCGAAGAATTGCAAGATCAGATTGAGACAATCCAACGTTTTGCCGTTTCTTACATCTATAAGCCAGTTATTATTGAGAATCTGGTAGCTCGTATTTCAGCGATTTTCCGAGGTCGAGACTTCATCGACCAACACTGTAGTCAGATGAAGGTTCCAACGTCTTATCGCAATCTGCGTATGGATGTAGAACATCATACCGTTTATCGTGGCGAGGAGATGATTGCTCTGACGCGTCGTGAGTATGACCTTTTGGCCACTCTTATGGGAAGCAAGAAAGTTTTGACTCGTGAGCAGTTGTTGGAAAGCGTCTGGAAGTATGAAAGTGCGACAGAGACCAATATCGTGGATGTCTATATCCGTTATCTACGTAGCAAGCTTGATGTAAAAGGTCAAAAAAGCTACATTAAAACAGTACGTGGTGTTGGTTACACCATGCAAGAATAGAAAAGCAGTTGCAGTTATGTAACTGCTTTTTATATGAGTTCTTTATATGTTGACATGCGATTTTGTATTTGCTACAATCAGTTATGGAGGATAGGTCTAATGAAAATAATAAAAAAATTGATGCAAATTGCATTAGCAGTTTTTTTCTTTAGCTTACTGGCAACAAGTGCAGTATTGGCGGATGATGCTGATTCAGAAGGCTGGCAATTTGTCCAAGAAAATGGTAGAACCTACTACAAGAAGGGGGAACTCAAAGAAACCTACTGGCGAGTGATTGATGGAAAATACTATTATTTTGATCCTTTATCCGGAGAGATGGTTGTCGGCTGGCAATATATACCTGCTCCACACGAAGGGGTTACGATTGGTTCTTCTATAAGGCAAGATATTGCTTTTAGACCAGATTGGTTTTACTTTGGTCAAGATGGGGTCCTACAAGAATTTGTTGGTAAGCAAGTTTTAGAAGCAAGAACAGCTACAAATGTCAACAAGCATCATGGGGAACAATATAATAGTCCAGCAGAGAAACGAGTCTATTATTTTGAAGATCAACGTAGTTATCACACCTTAAAAACTGGTTGGGTTTATGATGAGGGGCACTGGTATTATTTACTGAAGGATGGTGGCTTTGATTCTCGCATCAACAGATTGACTGTTGGGGAGCTAGCACGTGGTTGGGCTAAGGATTTTCCTCTTACATATGATGAAGAGAAGCTTAAAGCGGCTCCATGGTACTATCTGGATCCAACAAGTGCTGCAATGCAAACTGGTTGGCAATATCTAGGCAATAAGTGGTACTACCTCCGTTCATCAGGTTCCATGGCAACTGGTTGGTATCAAGAAGGCTCAACTTGGTACTATTTAGATGCTGAAAATGGTGATATGAAAACGGGTTGGCAAAACCTTGGTAACAAGTGGTACTATCTCCGTTCATCAGGTTCCATGGCAACTGGCTGGTATCAGGAAGGTTCGACTTGGTATTATTTAGACGAGTCAAATGGTGATATGAAAACGGGTTGGCAAAACCTTGGTAACAAGTGGTACTATCTCCGTTCATCAGGAGCCATGGTCACTGGCTGGTTCCAGGTCAATGGCAAATGGTACTATGCTTACATCTCAGGTGCTTTGGCAGTGAATACGACCGTAGATGGCTATTCTGTCAACTATAATGGCGAATGGGTTCGATAAATAATGGTAGTATTTTGTAATTTGAGATAAATTTTAAGTAAGAGTGCAGCTTCACGAAGTGATACTGGATAAAAAGTTTTTAAAATCAGAAAACCGCATATTATCAGGCGTCAAAAAATTGGCAAAACCTTGATAATATGCGGTTTATTGTGGAAAGATTTACTTATTTACTTATTTTTAACAAAATTGAGTTTTTGCCCAGTTTTACATGACATGTTTTAGAAAAAGGTATATAATGTTAGTGTAATATCAAGTGTTTTTTTGAAAGCATCACAACAATTACAATTTTAGGCTTAAAAATCGAACCTTCTTTAAATACTTAAATATTTAAGGGGGGTATAAGTACCCATTTGTAAAAAAGAAATGAGGTTGAAAATGAACTTTAAGTCAAGAAAATGTGAAGAAAACGGGAAAAAAGTTTTACGCTATTCTATTAGAAAACATCATTTGGGAGTAGCTAGTGTAGCAGTAGCTTCGGTGTTGTTTTTTGCAACTGGTGTGGCGACTGTTCAAGCGGATGGACCAGGAGTAGGCGAACTAGTATCAGGCACACCAGCCCCACCAAGTACACTAGGTTCAGCAAGTTCAGCAAGTACAACAAGCACACTAGGCACTTCTGGTGCTAATACTGGTGACACAGAAATAGAAAATACAAATACAAATACAGCTGCATCAACAGAAAATGGGCCTATTAAGCCAGAAGATAATGTTGAAGCAAGAAATAATAATGAGAAACCTAGAGGGCTTGAAAGAGCAACAGAACCAGCAAATTATGATGGTAAAGTAAGTCTTATTGGTCAATGGACAAGTGAATCACACGAAAAAAAAGATACTGAAAATACATATAAGAATGCTACAGATAAATTAGGGAGTCCCTTATCTAATCCAGGTCTTTTCCGTGGCGCTGCAAAAACTTTTCTTGGTTGGTCTGATATGCCGCCAGTAAATGGGAAAATTGCAGATGGTGCAAGACTGTTCTCGGCAGAAGACACTATAGCTACAGCCTTTCCGAATGGCTTGTCAGCTGATTCTAAGCTATATGGTGTTTATGCCAGTCTAAATGACCAAGATACACCTTTCCCTGCTGATAAATTTTCTATGGGATTTGCGATTATAGGTGGAATGAATAAATTTGCCATTAATGATAATAAGGTTCATATTGATACGAATGTAGAATCAGAAGAAGTATTACCTAATACTAATTTAAATAAAGAAACAAAAGACAAAGAAAAAAATACCCGCCGTATCATTGATGAGTATAAACCGGACAATAATGATACTACAAAAGTGAATGAAGTGGTTTTAAAAGCTGAGTTTGAAATGGATAAAACTACAGCGATGACTGTGTATAGAAATCCTCATGTAGGATATGTTGGTCCGGTTTTATCCAACACATACAAGGATAATAACTTTAAATTAGATGAAAAGAAAAAAACTTACACCTATGTAGACTTAAATGTGAATTTAGACAAAGATTTAGTTGTTCCGGAAAAATTATATGCAGAGTTTAATGGTTACTCATGGAGACCATTGTATGCTCTTGGAATTAAGGAAGATGGAACGAAGGAAATCCTAAATGTGTATTCAAAAGAAGGGACAGCCTTAGGAAATACAAAAGATAGCTTTAATTCAATCGTTAGTAATACGGACCCTAGAGTCACATTTGGTGTTGAAACTAAAGGTAACCATAATATAACATTTAGAATGATTCTTAGATCTTTAAACGGATATGATAGTAATAGACCGGAAAATGAACGAAATGAGCGTATAGCTGAGAGTGTAGTAAAACCGGATGAAGGTAAGTCTATTGCTGAAACAATTATGCGCAATATGATACTTCGATCTCTTACATCAACAGAACTTAAAGCCTTGTTCCCTAATAAGAGTGATGAAGAAATCAATCAGATGGTTGTTCGTATTAATCAAGATAAAGCCAAAGAGTTAGCAGATACAAATGGAAATACAGTACTAAAAGTAACAGGTTCTGTTGAGGGTAATGTTCATCCAAGTGCAGGTAGAATCGGTAGTGGCTGGTTAAGCCTGGATTCAGCTACAAATTTACCTATTAACAAAGTAGAAGCTAACGTTTTAGAACTAGGTTATGTTACATTTTATAATGTATCCTACCGATTCCAAAGTGGAACAGAGGGAAAAGTATTACCAGCAGTAATCGAAAACTATAAGCCAAAAGATACAGCTACTTACGAAAATGAAGCGAATGTAACACCAACACAACCGACAACTACAGAGTATATAGATGCAGAAAACGATGGAAAATGGGTCTTCAAAGGTTATGATGAAGCTAAAAAACAAGTAAACAAAGCAGATGTGGAGTTCATTGGAACATGGGTATTCGAATCTAATAAATACGGTGTAACATACAAATTCGTTAGTGGAACAGAAGGTAAAGCATTACCAGCAGCAATAGAAGGCTATAAACCAACAGACCAAAACCGTTATGTAGATAAAGCAAATGTAGTTGCGACTCAACCGACAAAAACAGAGTACGTAGATGCAGAAAATGATGGAAAATGGGTATTCAAGAGCTACGATGCTGAAAATAAACAAGTAAATAAAGCAGATGTAGCGTTTGTAGGAACATGGGTATTCGTGGCTAATAAATACGGTGTAACCTATAAATTTGAAAGTGGGACACCAGGTAAGACATTACCAGCAGCAATCGAAAACTATAAACCCACAGACCAAAACCGTTATGTAGATAAATCAAATGTAACAACAATTCAACCAACAAAAACAGAGTATGTTGATACAGCAAATGATGGAAAATGGGTATTCAAGAGCTACGATGCTGAAAATAAACAAGTAAATAAAGCAGATGTAGAGTTTGTAGGAACATGGGTATTCGTGGCTAATAAATACGGTGTAACATATAAATTTGAAAGTGGGACACCAGGTAAGACATTGCCAGCAGCAATAGAAGGCTATAAACCAACAGACCAAAACTGTTATGTAGATAAATCAAATGTAACAACAATTCAACCAACAAGTACAGAGTACGTTGATACAGAAAATGATGGAAAATGGGTATTCAAGAGCTACGATGCTGAAAATAAACAAGTAAATAAAGCAGATGTAGAGTTTGTAGGAACATGGGTATTCGTGGCTAACGCACCGACTCCTAAGCCAGAACCGAAACCAGAGCCTAAGCCTGGACCTAAGCCAGAGCCTAAGCCAGAGCCTAAGCCAGACCCAAAACCGGAGCCTGAGCCAGAGCCAAAACCAGAGCCAAAACCAGAGCCTAAGCCGGAACCTAAGCCAGACCCAAAACCGGAGCCTAAGCCAGAGCCTAAGCCGGAACCGAAACCAGAGCCTAAGCCTGAACCAAAACCGGAGCCTAAGCCAGAACCGAAACCAGAGCCTAAGCCGGAACCGAAACCAGAACCGCAACCAACACCAACTCCTACCTCAATTTCTTCAGAAGATTGGAATCAAGGAAGTACTGAAGTGCACAAGCAGGATGAACTACCTCAGACAGGTAGTCAACGAGATGAATGGTTGGTAGCTCTAGGTGGCTTATCTCTCCTAGGTGCTTTGACGGTATTTCCTAAAAAACGAGAAGAATAGGATATGCTAGAAATCGTTTAAATAATAAAATGATGGAAATATATCCCTATAATGAAAGAGGCGATTGTGAAGGAAACAATCGCTTTTTTTGTGAAAATATAATAAAATAGATAGGAGAGAAGCAATACTTGTATGAAAAAATGAGACGGCTTTTTCGTCTAGTAAAAGGAAAAAATGACAAAAAAAATTGGTGTCGGTCAGGCACATAGTAAGATTATCTTAATAGGGGAGCATGCGGTCGTTTACGGTTATCCTGCCATTTCCCTGCCTCTTTTGGAGGTGGAGGTGACTTGTAAGGTAGTTCCTGCAGAGAGACCTTGGCGTCTCTATGAGGAGGATACCTTGTCTATGGCGGTGTATGCTTCTCTGGAGTATTTGGATATCAAGGAAGCCTGCATTCGTTGTGAGATTGACTCGGCTATCCCTGAAAAACGAGGGATGGGTTCGTCAGCTGCTATCAGCATAGCGGCCATTCGTGCGGTATTTGACTACTATCAAGCCGACCTGCCTCATGATGTATTAGAAATCTTGGTCAATCGGGCTGAGATGATTGCCCATATGAATCCTAGTGGTTTGGATGCCAAGACCTGTCTCAGTGACCAGCCTATTCGATTTATTAAGAATGTAGGATTTACAGAACTTGAGATGGATTTATCTGCCTATTTGGTCATTGCCGATACGGGCGTTTATGGTCATACTCGTGAAGCCATTCAAGTAGTTCAAAATAAGGGCAAGGATGCCCTACCGTTTTTGCATGCCTTGGGAGAATTGACCCGGCAGGCAGAGGATGCGATTTCACGAAAAGATGCTGAAGGACTAGGGCAAATCCTCAGTCAAGCACATTTACATTTAAGAGAAATTGGTGTTAGTAGCCCAGAGGCGGATTCTCTAGTTGAAACTGCTCTTAGTCATGGTGCTCTGGGGGCTAAGATGAGCGGTGGTGGGCTTGGAGGCTGTATCATAGCCTTGGCAGACAATTTGACACACGCACAAGAACTAGCAGAAAGATTAGAAGAGAAAGGAGCTGTTCAGACATGGATAGAGAGCCTGTAACAGTACGTTCCTACGCAAATATTGCTATTATCAAATATTGGGGAAAGAAAAAAGAAAAAGAGATGGTGCCTGCTACTAGCAGTATTTCTCTGACTTTGGAAAATATGTACACAGAGACGACTTTGTCACCTCTACCAGCCCATGCGACAACTGATGCCTTTTATATCAATGGTCAGCTACAAAATGAGGCGGAGCATGCTAAGATGAGTAAGATTATTGACCGTTATCGTCCAGATGGTGAGGGCTTTGTTCGTATTGATACTCAAAACAATATGCCCACTGCAGCGGGTCTGTCCTCAAGTTCTAGTGGTTTGTCCGCCCTGGTCAAAGCTTGTAATGCTTATTTTCAGCTTGGATTGACTCGGAGCCAGTTGGCACAGGAGGCTAAGTTTGCCTCAGGATCTTCCTCTCGGAGTTTTTATGGACCATTAGGTGCCTGGGACAAGGATAGCGGAGAGATTTACCCGGTAGAGACAGACCTGAAACTAGCTATGATTATGTTGGTGCTAGAGGACAAGAAAAAACCAATCTCTAGCCGTGACGGGATGAAACTCTGTGTGGAAACTTCGACGACTTTTGGAGACTGGGTGCGTCAGTCTGAGAAGGACTATCAGGATATGCTGATTTATCTCAAGGAAAATGACTTTGCTAAGGTTGGGGAGTTAACGGAGGAAAATGCCCTGGCTATGCACGCTACGACCAAAACAGCATCACCAGCCTTTTCTTATCTGACGGATGCGTCTTATGAAGCCATGGACTTTGTCCGCCAGCTACGTGAGCAAGGGGAAGCCTGCTACTTTACCATGGATGCTGGTCCCAATGTCAAGGTCCTTTGTCAGGAGAAAGACTTGGAGCATTTATCAAAAATCTTCGGTCAACGTTATCGCTTGATTGTGTCAAAAACAAAGGATTTGAGTCAAGATGATTACTGTTAAAACTTGCGGAAAGCTCTATTGGGCAGGCGAATATGCTATTTTAGAGTCAGGACAGTTGGCCTTGATAAAGGATATTCCCATCTATATGAGGGCTGAGATTGCTTTTTCTGATAGTTACCGTATCTACTCAGATATGTTTGATTTCGCAGTAGATTTGACGCCAAATCCTGACTATAGCTTGATTCAAGAAACGATTGCTTTAGTGGAAAATTTCCTCGTTTATCGTGGACAAACCTTACGACCTTTTTCTTTGGAAATCCGAGGGAAAATGGAACGAGAAGGGAAAAAGTTTGGTCTGGGTTCTAGCGGTAGCGTCGTTGTCTTGGTTATCAAGGCTTTGCTTGCTCTATATGATCTTTCGGTTGATCAGGAGCTCTTGTTCAAGCTGGCTAGCGCTGTCTTGCTCAAGCGCGGAGACAATGGTTCTATGGGAGACCTTGCCTGTATTGTAGCAGAGGAATTGGTTCTCTACCAGTCATTTGATCGCCAGAAGGTTGCTGCTTGGTTGGAAGAAGAAAACTTGGCGACAGTTTTGGAGCGTGAGTGGGGCTTTTCTATCTCACAAGTGAAACCTACCCTAGAATGTGATTTCCTAGTGGGATGGACCAAGGAAGTAGCTGTGTCTAGTAACATGGTTCAGCAAATCAAGCAAAATATCAATCAGAATTTTTTAAGTTCCTCAAAAGAAACGGTGGCTTCTTTGGTAGAAGCCTTGGAGCAGGGGAATGCAGAAAAAATCATTGAGCAGGTGGAAACAGCCAGCCAGCTTTTAGAAGAATTGAGTACAGATATTTACACGCCTTCGCTTAGACAGTTGAAAGAAGCCAGTCAAGATTTGCAGGCTGTTGCTAAGAGTAGCGGCGCTGGTGGTGGTGATTGTGGTATTGCCTTGAGTTTTGATGAGCAATCAACTGAAACCCTAAAAAACCGTTGGGTCAATCTGGGGATTGAGCTCTTATACCAAGAAAGGATAGGACATGACGACAAATCGTAAGGATGAGCACATCCGCTATGCCCTTGAGCAGAAAAGTTCCTATAATAGCTTTGATGAGGTGGAGTTGATTCATGCTTCCTTGCCTCTTTACGATCTGGATGAAATCGATCTGTCGACAGAGTTTGCTGGTCGAAAGTGGGATTTTCCTTTTTATATCAATGCCATGACAGGTGGGAGTGAAAAAGGTAAAGAAATCAATCAAAAACTAGCTCAGGTGGCGGACGCCTGTGGGATTTTGTTTGTGACGGGATCTTATAGCGCAGCCCTCAAAGATTCAACAGATGACTCTTTTTCTGTTAAGTCTAGTCATCCAAATCTCCTTATTGGAACCAATATTGGATTGGATAAGTCTGTCGAGTTAGGACTTCAGACTGTAGAAGAGATGGATCCCCTTCTCCTACAAGTGCATGTCAATGTTATGCAGGAATTACTCATGCCAGAGGGAGAAAGGAAGTTCAGAAGCTGGCAATCGAATCTAGCAGACTATAGTAAACAAATCCCTGTTCCAATTGTCCTAAAGGAAGTCGGCTTTGGAATGGATGCCAAGACCATCGAAAGAGCCTATGAACTAGGTGTTCGTACAGTGGACCTGTCAGGCCGTGGTGGCACCAGCTTTGCCTATATTGAAAACCGTCGCAGTGGTCAGCGTGATTACCTCAATCAATGGGGCCAGTCTACCATGCAAGCCCTTCTCAATGCCCAAGACAGGAAAGACAAGGTCGAACTCTTGGTCAGTGGAGGCGTTCGCAATCCGCTGGATATGATTAAGTGCTTGGTCTTTGGCGCAAAGGCTGTAGGGCTGTCACGAACCGTTCTGGAATTGATTGAAAGCTACACAGTCGAAGAAGTGATTGGCATTGTCCAAGACTGGAAAGACGATCTGCGTTTGATTATGTGTGCTCTTAATTGTGCTACCATAGCAGATCTGCAAAAAGTAGACTATCTTCTTTATGGAAAATTAAAAGAAGCAAAAGATCAGATGAAAAAGGCGTAATCACCGCCTTTTTTCCATCTTCAGACCGAGGTGGCTTTTTTGAAGTGTGATAAAATAGAAGAGAGAGGATGAACCTATGAGAAAATTTAAAATCTTTTTATTTATCGAAGCCTGTCTTTTGACGGGAGCTCTGATTTTGATGGTTTCAGAGCATTTTTCACGTTTTCTGCTGATTTTATTCCTCTTTTTGCTTTTAATTCGCTATTACACTGGTAAAGAGGGAAATAATCTTCTTTTAGTGGTGGCAACCATTCTCTTCTTTTTTATCGTCATGCTCAATCCTTTTGTGATTCTAGCTATTTTTGTTGCGGTTATATACAGTCTCTTTCTTCTTTACCCGATGATGAATCAGGAAAAAGAGCAGACCAATTTGGTTTTTGAAGAGGTGGTAACGGTTAAGAAGGAGAAAAATCGTTGGTTTGGAAATCTCCATCATTTTTCAAGTTACCAGACTTGCCAGTTTGATGATATCAATCTCTTTCGTCTCATGGGTAGGGACACTATTCATCTGGAGAGGGTCATCCTAACCAATCACGACAATGTCATTATCCTCAGAAAGATGGTAGGAACGACTAAAATCATTGTACCTGTAGATGTAGAAGTCAGTCTCAGTGTTAACTGTCTCTATGGGGATTTGACTTTTTTCAATCAGCCCAAGAGAGCCCTCCGCAATGAACACTATCATCAGGAAACGAAAGACTATCTCAAGAGTAACAAGAGTGTCAAGATTTTCTTGACTACTATGATTGGGGATGTGGAGGTGGTCAGAGGATGAAAAAACAAGCCTATGTAATCATTGCTCTCACCTCCATCCTGTTTGTCTTATTTCTGTCCCACAGCTTGCTGGAAATCCTTGACTTTGACTGGTCTATTTTCTTGCATGATGTTGAAAAAACAGAAAAATTTGTCTTTTTGTTGTTGGTATTCAGCATGTCCATGACCTGTCTCTTAGCCCTGTTTTGGCGAGGTATTGAAGAGCTTTCTCTAAGAAAAATGCAGGCTAATCTCAAGCGTTTGTTGGCAGGGCAAGAAGTGGTTCAGCTTGCAGATCCAGATTTGGATGCCAGTTTCAAGTCCTTGTCTGGCAAACTTAACCTTTTGACAGAAGCACTTCAAAAGGCTGAAAACCAGAGTCTTGCCCAGGAAGAGGAAATCATCGAGAAGGAACGAAAGCGGATTGCTCGGGATTTGCACGATACAGTCAGTCAGGAGTTGTTTGCGGCCCACATGATTTTATCAGGCGTCAGTCAGCAGGCTTTGAAATTGGATAGAGAAAAGATGCAGACCCAGTTGCAGAGTGTCACAGCTATTTTAGAAACAGCCCAGAAGGATTTGCGGGTCTTGCTCTTGCATTTGCGACCAGTTGAGCTGGAGCAGAAGAGTCTGGTTGAAGGAATTCAAATCCTTTTAAAAGAGCTTGAGGACAAGAGTGATCTCAAGGTTGCTTTCAAGCAAAATGTGACGAAATTACCCAAGAAAATCGAGGAGCATATCTTCCGTATTCTGCAAGAATTGATCAGCAATACCCTCCGCCATGCCCAGGCATCTTGTCTGGATGTCTATCTCTATCAGACGGATTTTGAATTGCAACTGAAGGTGGTGGACAATGGGATTGGTTTCCAGTTAGGGAGCTTAGACGACTTGAGTTATGGACTGCGAAATATCAAAGAGAGGGTTGAAGATATGGCTGGAACAGTTCAACTCTTGACAGCTCCCAAGCAAGGGCTGGCAGTTGATATCCGTATTCCCTTGTTAGATAAGGAACTATAAGGAATAAAGATGAAAATTTTACTAGTAGATGACCATGAAATGGTTCGATTGGGCTTGAAAAGCTACTTTGACCTCCAAGACGATGTAGAAGTTGTGGGCGAGGCTGCAAATGGGTCTCAAGGTATTGACTTGGCATTGGAATTGCGTCCAGATGTTATTGTCATGGATATTGTCATGCCTGAGATGAATGGGATTGACGCGACCTTAGCCATCCTCAAAGAATGGCCTGAAGCCAAAATATTAATTGTGACCTCTTACTTGGACAATGAAAAAATCATGCCTGTCTTAAATGCTGGTGCTAGGGGCTATATGCTTAAGACTTCTAGTGCAGATGAATTGCTCCATGCTGTCCGCAAGGTAGCTGCTGGGGAGTTAGCCATTGAGCAAGAGGTCAGCAAGAAGGTCGAATACCACCGAAATCACATGGAACTTCATGAGGACCTAACTGCGCGTGAGCGAGATGTTCTCCAACTCATCGCCAAGGGCTATGAAAATCAGCGCATCGCTGATGAACTTTTTATCTCTCTTAAGACGGTCAAGACCCATGTGTCCAATATCCTTGCTAAGCTTGAGGTCAGTGATCGCACTCAGGCAGCAGTCTATGCCTTTCAGCACCACTTGGTGGGGCGGGAAGATTTTTAATTGTTATATAAGAATAATATTGAGGAAATGATTGAGTTGAGTACCAAAGAAGTGAGCAAGTACCTCTAGCATGGTTGAAAAGCGCAGTCATTACTTGAAAAAAGTCGCTCGTTTATGTCATAATAGAGGATATTTAAAGAAGGCGGTAGATTTCTTGATTCTATAGTAGATTGAGAAATTTAGAATGGTATGCTATAATTACATTAGGAGGATAGAATAATGAAGAAAACTTTTTATAAAAAATTGGGTATTTCAATTATTGCGAGTACTTTATTGGCTAGCCAGTTATCGACAGTATCTGCTTTGACTGTTATTTCTAGTACAGGTGAAGAATATGAGGTAAGTGAGACATTACAGAAAAGTCCAGGAACTAATAATTTGTCACTTCCTGAGATTTCGCCAACTTATGGTCAATATTATACAAATCAGTCAGAAGTCATTATTGGCAAAAATGATTTAGTTAAAGTAAAAAATACTTTACAATATCCTTACTCTACATCAGCTTATGTAAAAGCAACATTCAAAATTAAAAATGCCGATTCAGTAGAAATAGGTACAGGTAGAGGAAGTGCTTCCTTTATCAAAGACAATGTTTTGATTACAGCAGCTCATGTCGTTTATGACCGTGAATCCAAAACAGAAGCGACTGAAGTAGAGATTATGCCTGCGGCTACTCCAGATAGTAATCCATTTGGTGAAATAAAAGTCAAAGAAGTTCGTTATTTAAAAGAATTTCGAAATACTGCTCCAAATGAGCTTACTACCTATGACTTAGCAGTTTTAATTTTGGAAGAACCGATTGGTGCTCAATTGGGGACGTTAGGACTTCCCAATAATTTAGAAAATACTAAAAATCTAGATGTAACAGTTACGGGATATTCTGCTGTTAATAAGGGTATTAAGCAGATGTATACTGATACAAAAACGATACTTCAAGATACAAATGATTTTTTATTCTACCAAATAGATACAAAGGGTGGTGCTAGCGGTTCAGCAGTGTATGATTCTAATAATAGGATTGTTGGAGTTCATACTAATGGGAGTGACCCTGAACAAATGAATTATGCTGTTAAGTTAAATGAGAAAGCTCTATCTTTCATCTACTCTGTTATTAAAGGGCATTCTATTGATGGATGGAAGTTGATTAGTGATACTTGGTATTATTATAAGAATAGTAATAAACAAACGGGTTGGCAAAAGATAAATGATACATGGTACTATCTAGATGCTTCAGGTAAGATGCTTACAGATTGGCAAAAAGTAAACGGAAAATGGTATTATTTTGGCTCCTCTGGTTCTATGGCAACAAGTTGGAAATATGTAGGAGGAAGATGGTATTATTTCGATAAGACCAATGGTGATATGAAGACTGGTTGGTATAAAGATGGCTCAACATGGTACTATCTAGATCCTACTAATGGAGACATGAAAAAAGGTTGGATAAAAGTAGGAGGAAACTGGTATTATCTCAATTCCTCTGGAGCAATGGTTACAGGTAGCCAAACTATCGATGGTAAAGTGTATAATTTCGCCTCATCTGGTGAGTGGATTTAATATTGGAGGATATATAGATGAAAATTTTGAAAAAAACTATGCAAGTTGGACTGACAGTATTTTTCTTTGGTTTGCTAGCGACAAGTACAGTATTTGCGAATACCACAGGTGGCCGATTTGTTGATAAGGATAATAGAAAATATTATGTAAAAGATGATCATAAAGCAATCTATTGGCATAAAATAGACGGTAAAACTTACTATTTTGGTGATAAAGGAGAAATGGTAGTTGGTTGGCAATACATAGAAATCCCTGGGACAGGCTATCGTGATAATTTATTAGACAACCAACCAGTTAATGAAATTGCCCTTCAGGAGAAGTGGTACTATTTTGGACAAGATGGTGCTTTGCTAGAACAAACAGATAAACAAGTACTAGAGGCAAAAACGTCTGAAAACACAGGAAAAGTATACGGTGAACAATATACTCCATCTGCTGAAAAGAGAACTTATTATTTTGATAATAATTATGCTGTAAAGACAGGTTGGATTTATGAAGAGGGTCATTGGTATTATTTAAATAAGCTAGGAAATTTTGGCGATGATTCGTACAATCCACTACCAATTGGTGAAGTTGCTAAGGGTTGGACTCAAGATTTTCATGTTACTATTGACATTGATAGAAGCAAACCTGCTCCATGGTATTACCTAGACCCAGAAACTGGCATTATGCAAACAGGATGGCAATATCTAGGTAATAACTGGTACTATCTCCGTTCATCAGGTGCTATGGCAACTGGTTGGGTGAAAGATGGTTCAACTTGGTATTATCTAGATGCTCAAAATGGTGATATGAAGACAGGTTGGGCTTATGTTGGTAACAGTTGGTACTACCTTCGTTCATCAGGTGCAATGTCTACCGGTTGGGTGAAAGATGGTTCAACTTGGTACTACCTAAATGCAAGTAATGGAGATATGAAGACAGGCTGGTTCCAGGTCAATGGAAAATGGTACTATGCTTATAGCTCAGGTGCTTTAGCTGTTAATACCACAGTAGGTGGCTACTACGTCAACTACAATGGTGAATGGATTAAGTAATGAAGGCTAATTGTAAACTGTGATGGATACTTAACTTTTTATAATAGGTGGATAAAAGTCTTTAAAATAGAAAAAAACGCATATTATTAGGTGTTCAAAAACCTTGATAATATGCGTTTTTGTAGTGGAAAGATTTCTTCTTTAGTTGATTTCCTATCACTATTATATAATGCTTTTTGATTTCAATCTAGTATAAAGAAAACCAAGGAGAAACCATACTTCTACCATCATTGAAAAGCGCAGTCATTACTTGAAAAAAGTCGCCCATTTATGTTATAATAGACTGTATTTAAAAAATTTTAAGGAGAAATGACAGAATGTCTGTATCATTTGAAAACAAAGAAACAAACCGTGGTGTCTTGACTTTCACTATCTCTCAAGACCAAATCAAACCAGAATTGGATCGTGTCTTCAACTCAGTGAAGAAATCTCTTAATGTTCCAGGTTTCCGTAAAGGTCACCTTCCACGTCCTATCTTCGACAAAAAATTTGGTGAAGAGTCACTTTACCAAGATGTTATGAACGCTCTTTTGCCAAACGCTTATGAAGCAGCTGTAAAAGAAGCTGGTCTTGAAGTGGTTGCTCAACCAAAAATTGATGTAACTTCAATGGAAAAAGGTCAAGACTGGGTTATTACAGCTGAAGTCGTGACAAAACCTGAAGTAAAATTGGGTGACTACAAAAACCTTGAAGTATCAGTAGATGTAGAAAAAGAAGTAACTGATGCTGACGTTGAAGAGCGTATCGAACGCGAACGCAACAACTTGGCTGAATTGGTTATCAAGGAAGCTGCTGCTGAAAACGGCGACACTGTTGTCATCGACTTCGTTGGTTCTATCGACGGTGTTGAATTTGATGGTGGAAAAGGTGAAAACTTCTCACTTGGACTTGGTTCAGGTCAATTCATTCCTGGTTTCGAAGACCAATTGGTAGGTCACTCAGCTGGTGAAACTGTTGATGTTATCGTAACATTCCCAGAAGACTACCAAGCAGAAGACCTTGCAGGTAAAGAAGCTAAATTCGTGACAACTATCCACGAAGTAAAAGCTAAAGAAGTTCCAGCTCTTGACGATGAACTTGCAAAAGACATCGACGAAGAAGTTGAAACACTTGCTGAATTGAAAGAAAAATACCGCAAAGAATTGGCTGCTGCTAAAGAAGAAGCTTACAAAGATGCAGTTGAAGGTGCAGCAATCGATAAAGCTGTAGAAAACGCTGAAATCGTAGAACTTCCAGAAGAAATGATTCACGAAGAAGTTCACCGTTCAGTAAATGAATTCCTTGGAAACTTGCAACGTCAAGGTATCAACCCTGATATGTACTTCCAAATCACTGGAACTACTCAAGAAGACCTTCATAACCAATACCAAGCAGAAGCTGAGTCACGTACTAAGACTAACCTTGTTATCGAAGCAGTTGCCAAAGCTGAAGGATTTGATGCTTCAGAAGAAGAAATCCAAAAAGAAGTTGAGCAATTGGCAACAGACTACAACATGGAAGTTGCACAAGTACAAAGCTTGCTTTCAGCTGATATGTTGAAACACGATATCACAATCAAAAAAGCTGTTGAATTGATTACAAGCACAGCAACAGTTAAATAATCTTAATAAACAAAAATCCCACCTGCCTAGGTGGGTTTTCTGATGCACTATTTTCCAAAAATCTCTCTGAGGTCTGCATCTGTAATCCCAATCATGGCCGGGATGCTGTCCCAGTTTTCTTCGGTTAGGATGTAGGATTGTTCAGAGGCACTTGATGTGGCAGTTTCAGAGACAGCTGGTTGCTTTTCTTCAACATTCTCCAATAAATCACTGAAGCGTTCAATCAGATAGGTTTTTCGGGCAGTTCCGATATGTTGGGTAGCATAGTCAAAGGCCTGTAATTCGCCTAGTAAGATAAGCTTGCTTTTGGCGCGTGTAATGGCTGTATAGATGAGATTACGCTCCAGCATACGCCTGCTAGCACTGGTGATAGGTAGGATAACAACAGGGAACTCACTTCCCTGAGACTTATGGATACTCATGGCATAGGCCAAGCGAATCTTGTACCATTCGTTACGTGGGTAAGAGACCTCGTTGCCGTCAAAATCAATGACAATCTCGTCTTGTTTCGACTCGGTGTATTTACCCGGAATCAGGTCTGTGATGGCTCCTAAATCTCCATTAAAAACATTGATTTCAGCATCGTTGACCAAGTGAATGACCTTATCTCCTTTACGATAGTGACACTGGGGAGCTTCAAAACTGAGTTGGTCTTTTTGTGGTGGATTGAGCAGGTCTTGCATGAGCTGATTGATAGCATCAATCCCTGCCGTCCCTCGGTACATGGGAGCCAGAACTTGGATATCACGGGCAGGAATACCACTTCTGAGGGCAGCGCCTAAGATCTTTTCAATGGTGGCAGGAATATGGCCACTAGCGATTTCAAAGTAGGAACGGTCAGCTTTTTTCTGAGTGAAATCAGCTGGCAAGATGCCCTGTCGAATTTGACTAGCTAGGGTGACGATGGTTGATTCTTCGCTTTGCCGGTAAATTTTTTCCAAGCGAGTCTGAGGAATCAAGGGAATATGAAGCAGATCAGCTAGAACTTGTCCAGGACTGACAGAAGGCAACTGGTCGCTGTCGCCCACGATGAGGATTTTACTGTTAGAAGAGATGTTGGAGAAGAGTTGATTGGCCAGCCAAGTATCCACCATGGAAAATTCATCCACGATAATAAAGTCGGCATCCAGATAATCTTCCAGATGACTGGTATCATCGTCGCCTGTCATTCCCAAGTGACGGTGTATGGTCGCGCTAGGCAAGCCTGTCAATTCATTCATGCGGCGAGCTGCTCGGCCAGTTGGAGCAGCAAGAAGAATCGGTAAATTGCTTTTTTTCCTGAGGTCAAGTCCTTCTAAAAGGGCATAAACAGCGATGATACCATTGATAACCGTTGTCTTACCAGTACCTGGGCCGCCTGTCAGAATAAAGACCTTGTTCTGGATAGCATCACAGATAGCTTGTTTTTGAATGCTATCATACTCAATTCCCAGCTCTTCCTCGATAGTAGTGATATGTTTTTGAATGGTTTCTAAATCCTGGCTCTTCTGTTTTCCTTTTTCAAGGATACGAACCAGGTGACTGCGGATGCCTTCCTCAGCGAAAAAGAGACTGTTATCAAAAATCTTGGTATCAACCTGCTGAACCTTGTCTTCTTCGATCAGGTAGGAGAGTTCTTGGGCCACTTGGCTGGGGTCCAGTTCCACGGGACGGGAAGACTCAAGGAGAGTAAGGGTTTGTTCCAGCAAATCTCGTGCTTCAACATAGGTGTCCCCTGTTTCCATACAGGCCTGAAAAAGACTATGAACTAGACCGGCGCGGAAGCGTTCAGGAGCCTGACTTTCGATGCCTAGTTCCTCAGCTAGTTGGTCAGCAATGGTAAATCCCAAGCCCTTGATATCCTCAACCAATTGGTAGGGATAATTTTCAACCACATCAAGGGTTTCTTCCTTGTAAAAGTCTTGAATTTGAAATGCTAGTTTATTGGGAATGCCGTAGTTGGCTAGTTTGGCCAAGACCATCTCGGTTCCGTAGTTGAGACGGAGAGTGGAGACGAAAGCCTCACGATTTTTGGCAGAGAGCCCTGAGATGCCTTCTAGCTTTTCTGGGTGTTGCAGAATTTCGTCAATGGTATTGTCGCCATAGGTGTCGACGATTTTCTGAGCAGTCTTGAGACCAATCCCCTTGAAATGGCTACTTGAAAAGTACTTGACCAAGCCCTTGCTAGTTGGTTTTGCGCGTTCATATCGGCTGATTTGCAGTTGTTCCCCATACTTGGAGTGCTGGACAATTTGTCCCCAAAAAGTATAGTCTTCTCCCTCAATCACATCAGCCATGGTGCCCGTGACAATGATTTCAAAATCATCAAAGCTTTCTGCGTCTGTATCGTCGATTTCTAGGAGGAGGATACGATAAAAATTGCTGGGATTTTCAAAAATAATCCGTTCAATGGTTCCTGAAAAATAAACTTCCATAAAATTCCTTTGCATGAATAGGTGAGAGTTAATACTCTTCGAAAATCTCTTCAAACCACGTCAGCTTCGCCTTGCCGTACTCAAGTACAGCCTGCGGCTAGCTTCCTAGTTTGCTCTTTGATTTTCATTGAGTATAACTTTGTTTCTATCTTAATCAAACTGGATAGTGAATAATCATATTCTCACGATAGAAGAAGAGGCTGAGATTGGTGACTCTCGGCCTCTTAGGTCTCTTAAAATGTTCCGATACGGGTGATTGGCCAGAAGCGGAATTTAGCTTCCCCTGTAATATCTTTTGCTTTAAAGGTACCTACATGGCGGCTGTCGCTCGAAACCAAGCGGTCATCTCCGAGGAGAAGGTATTCTCCTTCTGGAACAGTAAAGCTAAAATTGGTATTGTAGTTGACATCAACTGTGAAGGCTTGAGCTTTTTGAGCGATACTTCTAAAGAAAGTTCCTTTATTTCCTTCAAATCCCTTGCCTGAGTAAGTGCTTTGGAGTTTATCATCCTTGAAACGTTTGATGTAGTCAGCTAGGTAAGGCTCATCCGTCTCTTTATCATTGATGTAAAGTTTATCGTTCTCGTAACGGATGGTGTCACCAGGCATTCCGATGACACGCTTGACGATGTCCTTATTTCCATCTTCTTCATGGGCCACCACGATATCAAAACGGTCAATAG
The DNA here is from genome assembly GCF_946901985.1 of Streptococcus sp. Marseille-Q5855. NCBI lineage: Bacteria > Bacillati > Bacillota > Bacilli > Lactobacillales > Streptococcaceae > Streptococcus > Streptococcus sp. Marseille-Q5855. Next base: position 209,475 of record NZ_CAMPPR010000006.1, on the reverse strand, counting down.
GGAGGTGTTTGACAACAAAGAGAATTTCGCCATCCGCTAGGGTAGGATCCATAGAATGCCCTTCTACGCGGACATTACTCCAAAAAAAGATACGACTTAAAGCTAGTAATGACAGAATCAGGAGGAACAATCCCCACTCTTTTAGGAAACTTTTAAATGAATTCATAACTTACCTTTCTAAGCGTTTTTTCGCTTTTTCAGTATTTTTAAAGTGCAGTTTGGCGCAGAAGTTGAGTCCCTGCATACCATAGGCTTGTAAAATCTGGCTAGCTACCTTATCAGAAGCCGTTCCAGCTCCACTTGGAAGTTGATAGCCCAGTTCTCGTCCCAGATTTTCAAGATTTTCCAGAAAGAGATCACGCGCAATGATAGAAGAAACTGCGACAGCCAAGTATTTGCCCTCAGCCTTTTCTTCTAAGCTGATAGGATTACTGAAACGATTGGCCTCTTGTGCCAAGTACTTGTCATAATTTTTAGCACTAGTAAAGGCATCAATCACAATTTTCTCAGGCTGAATGCCTTTTTGAAGAAGGAGATAGATAGCCTGGTTATGGAGGGCTACCTTAACCGAAACAGCATTGTAGCGGTCTCCGATGACCTCGTTGTACTTGCTTGGTGAGAGAAGCAATGCCTGGTGCTGGATTTTTTCTTTGAGAATAGGGGCAATCTGACGGATCTTTTGGTCGGTCAGTGTCTTGGAATCCCCCACACCGAGTTTTCGCAAGAAGTCATGCTGGTCAGGTGTGACAAAGGAAGCCACAACTGCAAGCCCACCAAAGTAGGAACCATTCCCTACCTCATCCGTCCCAATCAAAGGAAGATTTTGCCCCCTGTTTTCCTCTACAACTTGATAGCCAAAGAAACTAGCGTATTTCTCAGCGCCTTCACCCTGAAGTAAGACCTTTCCAGAAGTATAGATAGAAACCGTTGCCTGAGGCAGTCTCAAAAAGTAGTGGATATAGGGATTCTTGCTGGGAGCCAGACTGGTTTGATAGTGTTCAAGAAAAGCCTGAATCTCCTTTTCACTTGGTGTGAGTGTTATACTTGCCATAGTTTCTATTGTACCATAAAAGCAGGCAAATTTGTAAAAACTGACAAAGTTAGCGAATTTTGGTATAATATCGTGAGGTGAATTTTATGGCAAATCTAAATCGATTCAAATTTACATTCGGGAAAAAATCATTAACCTTGACAAGCGAGCATGATAACCTTTTTATGGAGGAAATCGCTAAGGTTGCGACAGAAAAATACCAAGCAATTAAAGAACAAATGCCAAGTGCAGACGATGAAACAATCGCTCTTTTGTTGGCAGTCAACTGTTTGTCAACTCAACTCAGTCGTGAGATTGAATTTGACGATAAGGAGCAAGAATTAGAAGAACTCCGTCACAAGCTCGTGACTTGCAAGCAAGAACAGAGCAAGATTGAGGACTCCTTATGATTTCACTCCTTCTTCTATTGGTCTTGGCTTGGGGATTTTATATCGGCTATCGGAGAGGTCTCCTCTTACAGATTTATTACCTGATTTCAGCCATGGCATCGGCTTTTATGGCTGGCCAGTTTTATAAGGGACTTGGAGAGCAATTTCATTTGTTGCTTCCTTATGCAAATCCGCAGGAAGGTCAGGGGACTTTCTTCTTCCCGTCGGATCAACTCTTTCAGCTGGATAAGGTCTTTTATGCAGGTATCGGCTACTTGCTTGTATTTGGGATTGTCTATAGCATCGGTCGTTTGCTTGGTCTCCTCTTACACTTGATCCCTAGTAAAAAACTGGGTGGTAAGTTGTTCCAAGTTTCAGCAGGTGTCTTGTCCATGTTGGTGACCTTATTTGTCTTGCAAATGACCTTGACCATACTAGCAACCATTCCCATGGCAGCTATACAAAATCCTCTTGAAAAGAGTATCGTCGCAAAACACATCATCCAGAGCATACCGGTAACAACTAGTTGGCTCAAACAAATCTGGGTGACAAATTTAATCGGATAAAAAGGGCAGGAGTTTTCCTAGCCCTTTGTTTACAGATTTGACTAGAATCTATCAGAATGTAAAAAGCTAATACTCTTCGAAAATCTCTTCAAACCACGTCAGCTTCCATCTGCAACCTCAAACCACTGTTTTGAGCAACCTGCGGCTAGCTTCCTAGTTTGCTTTTTGATTTTTATTGAGTATCATACACCTAGACATTCAAAGACAAGGAAATAAAGATGAACAAGAAAATATTAGAAACATTAGAGTTCAATAAGGTCAAGGCCTTGTTTGAACCCCATTTGTTGACTGAGCAGGGCTTGGAGCAATTGAGACAGTTGGCTCCAACTGCCAAAGCGGATAAAATCAAACAGTCTTTTGCTGAGATGAAGGAAATGCAGGATCTCTTTGTCGAGCAACCGCATTTTACCATTCTCGCAACTAAGGAAATTGCAGGAGTCTGCAAGCGCTTGGAGATGGGGGCGGATCTCAATATCGAGGAGTTCCTACTCTTGAAGCGCGTGCTTCTTGCCAGCCGAGAGCTGCAAAGTTTTTATGCCAATCTGGAAAATGTCAGCTTGGAAGAATTAGCCCTTTGGTTTGAAAAATTACACGATTTTCCGCAATTACAAGGAAATCTCCAAGCCTTTAATGATGCAGGTTTCATTGAAAATTTTGCCAGTGAAGAATTGGCGCGCATCCGTCGAAAAATCCATGATAGCGAGAGTCAGGTTCGCGATGTCTTGCAAGATTTGCTCAAACAAAAAGCGCAGATGTTGACAGAAGGGATTGTTGCCAGCAGAAATGGTCGTCAGGTTTTACCAGTCAAAAACACCTACCGCAATAAGATTGCAGGTGTCGTTCATGATATTTCTGCTAGTGGAAATACCGTCTATATCGAACCCCGTGAGGTGGTCAAACTGAGCGAAGAAATTGCCAGTTTGCGAGCAGATGAGCGCTATGAAATGCTTCGCATTCTTCAAGAAATCTCGGAACGTGTTCGCCCTCATGCGGCTGAGATTGCCAATGATGCTTGGATTATCGGCCATCTGGACTTGATTCGTGCCAAGGTCCGCTTTATCCAAGAAAGGCAAGCAGCCGTTCCTCAGCTGTCAGAAAATCAAGAAATTCAACTGCTCCATGTCTGCCATCCTTTGGTCAAAAATGCCGTCGCAAATGATGTCCATTTTGGTCAAGATTTAACAGCGATTGTCATTACAGGTCCCAATACGGGTGGGAAGACCATCATGCTTAAAACTCTGGGATTGACGCAGGTTATGGCTCAGTCCGGTTTGCCGATTTTGGCAGACAAGGGAAGTCGTGTTGGTATTTTTGAAGAAATCTTTGCTGATATTGGCGATGAGCAATCTATTGAGCAGAGCTTGTCTACCTTCTCTAGCCACATGACCAATATCGTGGATATTCTTGGCAAGGTCAACCAAGATTCACTCTTACTTTTGGATGAGTTGGGGGCTGGTACAGATCCCCAAGAGGGAGCCGCCCTTGCCATGGCTATTCTGGAGGACCTTCGCCTGCGTCAAGTTAAGACTATGGCTACAACTCACTATCCGGAACTCAAGGCCTACGGTATTGAGACAGCCTTTGTGCAAAATGCCAGCATGGAGTTTGATACTGCAACTCTTCGCCCGACTTATCGCTTTATGCAGGGAGTTCCTGGTCGAAGCAATGCCTTTGAGATTGCCAAACGTCTAGGCCTATCTGAAGTTATCGTAGGGGATGCTAGTCAGCAGGTCGATCAAGACAATGATGTCAATCGGATTATTGAGCAACTAGAAGAGCAGACGCTGGAAAGCCGCAAACGCTTGGATAATATCCGTGAGGTGGAGCAAGAAAATCTCAAGATGAACCGTGCTCTCAAAAAGCTTTACAATGAGCTCAATCGTGAAAAGGAAACGGAGCTCAACAAGGCGCGTGAACAGGCTAGTGAGATTGTAGACATGGCCCTCAGTGAAAGTGACCAGATTCTTAAGAATCTCCATAGTAAATCTCAACTTAAACCCCACGAAATCATTGAAGCCAAGGCTAAATTGAAAAAATTGGCTCCTGAAAAAGTAGACTTATCTAAAAATAAGGTTCTTCAAAAGGCCAAGAAAAAACGAGCTCCAAAGGTGGGAGATGATATCGTGGTGCTCAGTTATGGACAGCGTGGTACCTTGACCAGTCAACTCAAGGACGGCCGCTGGGAAGCCCAAGTTGGCTTGATTAAGATGACCTTAGAAGAGAAAGAATTTGACCTCGTTCAAGCCCAGCAAGAAAAACCAGTCAAGAAGAAACAAGTCAATGTGGTGAAACGAACTTCTGGTCGAGGACCTCAAGCTAGACTGGACCTTCGAGGCAAACGTTACGAAGAAGCTATGAATGAGCTAGATGCTTTTATCGACCAAGCCTTGCTTAACAATATGGCTCAAGTTGATATCATCCATGGTATCGGAACAGGTGTCATCCGTGAAGGTGTCACCAAATACCTACAAAGAAACAAGCATGTCAAGAGTTTCGGCTATGCCCCACAAAATGCTGGAGGCAGTGGTGCGACTATTGTCACTTTTAAAGGATAGCAGTATTCTGGACTTTATAAAGTAAAAACTGTTGAACTAATTTTTACTAATAAACACATTGACAAAAGCCAACATTTTTTGTAAAATAAGAATCAATTAAATACCAACACCGAATGAAGTTTAATAGAAGTGGGGAATCGTTTGATTTTCCATGACTGTAAATGGACGGAACTCTGGAGAGACCGTAAAGGCACCGAAGGGGCAAGGCAGGCAACTGCTCAAACTCTCAGGTAAAAGGACAGAGCTAGGATAGACCGCTTTTTAGCATTTATCTAAGCATTCCAGAGTACATGTATCTTGCATGTGCTCTTTCTTTTGGGGTTGAAAAGATAGGAGAAGGAAATGTTAGAATTGCTTAAATCAATTGATGCTTTTGCTTGGGGTCCACCCCTCTTGATTTTATTGGTCGGGACAGGGATTTACCTAACTATTCGGCTAGGACTCTTGCAGGTTTTGCGTCTGCCCAAGGCCTTTCAGCTTATTTTTATCCAGGATAAGGGACATGGAGATGTATCCAGTTTTGCAGCTCTGTGTACAGCCTTGGCATCAACCGTTGGAACAGGAAATATCATAGGAGTTGCGACGGCTATCAAGGTTGGTGGACCAGGAGCCCTCTTTTGGATGTGGATGGCGGCTTTCTTTGGAATGGCTACCAAGTATGCGGAAGGACTCTTGGCCATCAAATACCGCACCAAGGATGACCATGGTGCAGTAGCGGGAGGTCCCATGCACTATATCCTTCTAGGAATGGGAGAAAAGTGGCGTCCACTTGCTGTTTTGTTTGCAGTAGCAGGAGTACTGGTTGCTCTCTTGGGAATCGGAACCTTCACCCAAGTCAACTCGATTACAGAATCTATCCAAAATACAACGGCGATTTCACCAGCCATCACAGCTCTCGTCTTGTCTGTCTTTGTAGCGATTGCAGTCTTTGGCGGACTCAAGTCCATTTCAAAGGTTTCAACTACCGTTGTTCCTTTTATGGCTATCATTTATATTTTGGGAACTCTTACAGTTATTTTCTTTAATATCGAGAAAATCCCTGCCACAATCGCTTTAATTTTGACATCAGCATTTAGTCCCCTTGCTGCGGTAGGTGGATTTGCTGGTGCTAGCATTCGGATGGCTATCCAAAATGGTGTTGCGCGTGGTGTCTTTTCAAATGAATCTGGTCTGGGTTCTGCTCCCATTGCAGCGGCTGCGGCTAAGACAAATGAACCAGTAGAGCAAGGTTTGATTTCCATGACAGGAACCTTTATTGATACCCTCATTATCTGTACTCTGACTGGTTTAACCATCTTGGTAACTGGTGTTTGGAGTGGTGACTTAAATGGGGTTGCCTTGACTCAGTCAGCCTTCTCAACAGTCTTTTCACATTTTGGGCCTGCCCTCTTGACCATCTTCCTTGTACTTTTTGCCTTCACGACGATTCTAGGTTGGAACTATTACGGAGAACGCTGTTTCGAGTTTCTCTTTGGGGTTCGCTTTATCTGGCTCTACCGTGTGGTCTTTGTACTCATGGTCTTGTTGGGAGGATTTATCGAGTTGGATATGGTTTGGATTATCGCAGATATTGTCAATGCCTTGATGGCTCTGCCAAACTTGATTGCCCTCTTAGTCTTGTCGCCAGTCGTTATTGCTGAGACTAAAAAGTATTTTAATAAATAATGGAATCACACATTGCGTGTGATTTTTTGCTTTTATAAAAAATTTCTATCGGTGCAATTTAAAATATATATTATACACGGTATAGAATCTGTGATAGACTAGATTTCAACAACATGAAAAGAGGTTTTATGATGACAACATTTACAATTCATACAGTAGAATCAGCGCCAGCAGAAGTGAAAGAGGTTCTTGAAACAGTAGAAAAAGATAACAATGGCTATATTCCCAACCTAATCGGTCTCTTGGCTAATGCACCGACTGCTTTAGAGGCTTATCGTACTGTCGGAGCTATCAACCGTCGCAATAGCCTGACACCCGTTGAGCGCGAAGTCGTGCAAATCACGGCAGCCGTGACCAATGGTTGTGCCTTCTGTGTTGCAGGTCATACAGCTTTTTCCATCAAACAAATCCAGATGAATGATGACTTGATTCAAGCTCTTCGCAATCGTACTCCAATTGAAACAGATCCTAAATTGGACACTCTGGCTAAGTTTACCTTGGCAGTTATCAATACCAAGGGTCGTGTAGGAGATGAAGCCTTGGCTGAGTTTTTAGAAGCTGGTTATAGCCAACAAAATGCCTTGGATGTGGTTCTTGGTGTCAGTCTAGCAAGCCTCTGTAACTATGCCAACAATCTAGCTAATACCCCAATTAACCCAGAATTGCAACCTTATGCTTAATTCATATCTGAGTAAAATGAAGTCTGAAATAATCGGACTTCATTTTTTATCCCCTCATTTAAGCGCTTTTATGCTATACTGAAACTAACATGATTATTGGAGGTTAGGATGAAAAAACTCCCCTTAGTATTTTCAGGTTGTTTGCTAGGTTTGGCAGGAGCTGGAAATCTTATTTTAGATACGTTGCCGGTTCTGTCCCATCTGTTGAGTCTGACAGGTTTGATTTTGTGGATTTACTTTCTGATTCTTCATCTCTTTAATTGGAAGGAAACCAAGCAAGAATTGACCAAGCCCCCTCTTTTATCAGGGATGGCAACCTTTCCCATGGCTGGGATGATTTTATCAACTTATGTCTTTCGCGTATTCCCTCATCTTCCTTTGGTAGCGCAAGGGCTCTGGTGGTTTTCATTTCTCTTGGACTTGGCCTTGATTGCTGATTTCACCATCAAGTTTGCCTGTCCAGGTCGTAGGGTTCATGCGACTCCTAGCTGGACGGTTCTCTATGTGGGGATAGCGGTGGCTGCCTTGACCTATCCTCTGGTAGGCATCATCGAAATTGCCTATGCGACCTTGAGTTTTGGTTTTCTCTTGACCTTCTATCTCTATCCCCTTATTTATAGCGATTTAAAGAAACATCCACTCCCACTAGCCTTGCTTGGCCAAGAAGGAATCTATTGCGCTCCCTTCTCTCTACTCTTGGCTTCTCTAGTTCGAGTTGGAGGAGAGAGTCTACCAACTTGGCTCTTAATCGTTATGATTTTGGCTTCTCAATCCTTCTTTTTCTTTGTTTTAACTCGCCTACCCAATATTTTAAAGCAAGGCTTTCAACCAGCCTTCTCAGCCCTCACTTTCCCGACCATTATCACAGCTACTTCGCTTAAGATGGCTCAGGGAATCTTGAAACTTCCATTTTTGGATTATTTGGTAGTGGCTGAAACCGCTATTTGCTTAATTATTTTACTCTTTGTATTAGGCGCTTATCTGATTTGGTTACGAAAAAAGGTCTAGCTAGAAATAGCTAAACCTTATTTTTTATGGTTTGATGACTTCAGCTCCACCCATGTATGGACGAAGAACTTCTGGGATGGTCACAGAACCATCTGCATTTTGGTAGTTTTCAAGAATAGCAGCCACTGTACGTCCAACTGCAAGTCCAGAACCATTCAAGGTATGGAGCAATTTCACCTTGCCATCTGCTTCATCACGGTAACGGATTTGGGCACGACGGGCTTGGAAATCTTCTGTGTTTGAACAGCTTGAGATTTCACGGTAGGTATTTTGTGCTGGAATCCACACTTCCAAGTCGTAAGTTTTGGCAGCTGAGAAGCCCATATCTCCAGTAGAGAGAGCAACGACACGGTATGGAAGGTTAAGTTTTTGAAGGATGTTTTCAGCGTTGGCTGTCATTTTTTCCAATTCTTCGTAAGATTCTTCTGGCTTGGCAAATTTAACCATTTCAACCTTGTGGAATTGGTGCAAACGAATCAAGCCACGAGTATCACGACCAGCTGAACCAGCCTCAGAACGGAATGAAGGACTCATAGCAGTGAAGTAGATTGGCAGGTCTTTACCGTCCAGGATTTCATCACGGTAGTAGTTTGTCAGAGGAACCTCAGCTGTAGGAATAAGGACATAATTGCTGTCACTCAATTCAAAAGTATCTTCCTTGAATTTTGGATATTGACCAGTACCAAACATAGAATCGTGGTTAACCATGTAAGGCGTGATGACTTCCGTATATCCTTCCTTTCCATGCTCATCCAACATAAAGTTGTAGATAGCACGTTCCAAACGAGCACCGAGACCTTTATAGAAGAGGAAGCGAGCGCCTGTTACCTTACCACCGCGTTCCCAGTCAAGGATACCAAGATCTTCACCAAGATCCCAGTGAGCTTTAGGTTCGAAATCGAACTCGCGTGGAGTACCCCAACGGCGAACTTCCACATTGTCGTCTTCGTCAGCCCCAACAGGAACGCTATCAGCTGGAATATTTGGAAGAGTAGTGGTAAATTCTGTTAATTTAGCATCGATTTCTGCCAATTCAGCATCCAAGGCTTTGACTTCAGAAGATAGATTTTGCATAGCAGTAATCTTGTCATCTGCATTTTCCTTGTTGCGTTTGGCTTGGGCAATCTCAGCAGAAACTGTGTTACGTTTTGCTTTTAAAGTTTCAACCTTGACCAAGATGTCACGACGTTTAGCATCGATTTCTTTCATCTCATTCAAGACAGCAGCATCTACACCACGTGTAGCCAATTTTTCTGCGACAGCTTCAAAGTCTGTACGAATACGTTTGATATCTAACATAAGAACTCCTTTATGAAAAAAGCACACCTGACAAAGCGTTGGAGTGGCAGGGCCACGGTTCCATCCAACTTCACAGGTGTGCACTCGAATGTGTATGCAATTGTTACTAACGGTAGAATTTCACCTATCTCTCCTATCTGCTCGCAGCACCCGCAGACTTTCTGAAAGAAGAAGATAACCTACTTATCCGTTGCTATGATTATACTAAAGTTTCTACTTTTTTGCAAATAGATTTTTAAATTTTTGGCTAATTGTCTGAATCAGGGTCGGAAGTTTTACGACCTTGTCATTTCCCAGTTTTTCGCGTGCAATTTTAAGAATGGCACCTGAGTCTTTTGAGGCAAAGAGGAATTTTCCTTTGTCTGTAAAGACTTCGAAGTGGCGACTGATTTTGCGACCAGAAACGTTAGCTCCAATTTGGTTGATATGGCTCCAAGGAATCTGGATAAATTGTTCAACATTGACATCTGGGTAAAATTCCAGAGCCTGATCTCCGACAAGAAATTTCCCAACTTTCCCAGCTATAGAGAGGTAGGAGGTACCTGTCGTGCTGAGAAGAACAGTTTTGTTAAGAGATTGGGCCATGACTAGTCTTCCTTACTTTCACCGAAAAAGGCATTGTAAAGGGCTTTAATAGCTGCTTTTTCTTGGTCCTTATTGACAACGAACATGATAGAAACTTCACTAGAACCTTGAGACATCATCTGGATGTTGATCTTATTTTCAGATAGAGCGCGTGTCGCAGTAGCAGTGACACCAATATGACTCTTCATCTTTTCTCCAACAATCATAATGATAGAAAGGTCGTGTTCGATTTCTGCATGGTCTACTTCAGCCTTTTGAACCAACTGACGAAGGATTTCTTCTTCCTTTATAGGAGTTAGTTCGCGAGAACGGAGAATGATAGAAAGATCGTCGATACCTGTTGGCATATGTTCCCAACCGATGTTAAGATCTTCAAGGATTTGCAGGACCTTGCGACCAAATCCAACCTCACGGTTCATGAGGTATTTAGACATATTGATGCTGACAAAGCCAGAATCACCAGCAATTCCCACAACTGGGAATTCATCACTACTATGTTTTAGAACGATACGAGTACCTGGATGATCAGGATTGTTGGTATTCTTGATAACCAGAGGAATTTTTCCACGGTAGGCAGGTAGAAGAGCTTCATCATGAAGGACTGAGAATCCTGCATAGGCCAACTCACGCATTTCACGGTAGGTTAACTCAGGAATCGAGTGTGGTTGGTGGATAATACCTGGGTGAGCCGCAAAGATACCATCAACGTCCGTAAAGTTTTCATAAAGGTCAGCTTTGACACCAGCAGCAATGATAGAACCTGTAATGTCTGAGCCTCCACGTGAGAAGGTACAGATTTGATTTTCCTTGGTAACTCCAAAGAAACCAGGAATGACAAGAACTTCATTTGCATTTGTCAATTCCTCAATCTTGTCATAACTTGATGGAATAATGCGAGCGTGACCAGGTTCACTTGTGACCACAATACCAGCTTCTCTAGGGTGAACATAGCGTGCATCAATCCCATTTTGATTAAAGTAGGCTGCGATCAATTTAGCATTGTTGTTTTCACCGGCTGCTAGGAAAGTGTCGTAGAGAAATTCATTTTCTTCGATAGGAAGAGTGGCCAAGGCACGAATGCTTTTAGAAATTTTTTCTAGAATAGCTGGCTTTAGTCCCAATTCGCTAACCATAGCAGCATAGCGGTCGATAATCCAGCTTTGACTCTTGCTAATATCGTTACCAGCAACATAGTCGCGGTAGTATTTAATCAAGGCATCCGTAACCTTAGTATCTTCAGCATTGCGTTTACCAGGCGCAGAAACGACTACAAAACGACGCTCTGGATCGCTTTTTACGATGTTTAAAACTTTTTCTAATTGACTAGCAGAGGCAAGAGAGCTACCTCCAAATTTAACAACCTTCATAAGAACTCCTAAAGTAAGTATTTTATACGATTATAGCAGAAAGAAAGCCTTTTTTCAATGAAGAAAATAAGATGCTTTCTAGCCTAAAGCGAGCCTTTCCAATCGGCTGAGACACTTTCAGTTGATTTTTTCTTGCTTTCGAGTTTTAAAAAAGCTATACTTTGACAATGAAATAATTTAATACTCAACGAAAATTAAAGAGCAAACTAGGAAGCTAGCCGTAGACTGCTCAAAGCACTGCTTTGAGGTTGTAAATAAGACTGACGAAGTCAGCTCAAAACACTGTTTTGAGGTTGTGGATAGAACTGACGAAGTCAGTAACCATACCTACGGCAAGGCGAAGCTGATGTGGTTTGAAGAGATTTTCGAAGAGTATAAACTGCTTATAAAATAAAAAAAGGAGTCCAGATGGAACACATTATTTATCAGCTTGAAGAGGATTTGGCAATCCTTACCTTGAATCGTCCTGAGGTCGCGAATGGTTTTCATATTCCTATGTGTGAGGAGATTTTAGAAGCGCTGACTTTAGCAGAAGAGGATCCAGCTGTGCATTTTATCTTAATCAATGCCAATGGCAAAGTCTTTTCAGTTGGGGGAGATTTGGTAGAGATGAAGCGGGCAGTGGATGAGGATGATATTCCATCATTGACAAAAATCGCAGAGTTGGTCAATACGATTTCCTATAAAATCAAGCAAATAGCCAAACCTATTTTAATGGAAGTTGACGGTGCTGTTGCAGGTGCCGCAGCCAATATGGCTGTTGCGGCAGATTTCTGTCTTGCAACGGATAAGGCTAAGTTTATCCAAGCCTTTGTTGGCGTCGGCTTGGCTCCAGATGCAGGTGGGATTCATCTCTTGAGTCGAAGTATTGGTGTGACGCGTGCTGCTCAGTTAGCTATGACAGGTGAGGCTTTGAACGCAGAAAAAGCTCTAGAGTGGGGGCTAGTTTACCGCGTTTCTGAAGCTGATAAACTTGAAAAGACGAGAGAACAGCTTCTTAAAAAATTAAGACGTGGTTCAAGTAATTCCTATGCAGCCATTAAGAAGTTGGTTTGGGAGAGCCAATTTAAAGACTGGCAGGATTATGCTACTTTGGAACTGAACCTACAGGGATCCTTAGCTCAAACAGAGGATTTCAAAGAAGGAGTGCGAGCTCATTCGGAGAGAAGACGGCCTAAATTTACAGGAAAATAAAAAAATGCTTGCATCATTCTTTGAACTTTGATATAATTCTCTTGTCAAATGTTTTGATTGTAAAAGTTTTTTTGAGAAGGAGGGATATGAAAATGGACTACCAACGAATTAATGAATATTTAACATCTATATTTAACAATGTCCTTGTCATTGAGGAAGTGAGCTTGAGAGGTAGTCGTTTCAAGGATATCTCCATCAAAGAAATGCATACGATTGATGTGATTGGGAAATTCCCAGACGTGACACCAAGTCAAGTGTCAAAAGAGTTGATGGTGACTCTTGGGACAGTTACGACTAGTTTGAATAATCTCGAACGCAAGGGTTACATTGAACGCATTCGCTCAGAGCAGGATCGTCGCGTGGTGCATCTACATTTGACAAAGAAGGGTCGCTTGGTTCATAGGCTGCATAAACGCTTCCACAAGGCCATGGTTGAAAAAATCATTGATGGTATGAGTAAGGAAGAAATTGATGTTATGAGCAAAGGTTTGACCAATCTTTATCAATTTTTGGAGGATTTGAAATAATGGCTTTTGCAAAAATAAGCCAGGTTGCTCATTATGTGCCAGAGCAAGTGGTTACAAATCACGACTTGGCTCAGATTATGGATACCAATGATGAGTGGATTTCAAGTCGGACGGGAATACGACAAAGGCATATTTCAAGAACAGAATCTACCAGTGATTTGGCTACAGAGGTTGCTAAGAAACTGATGGCAAAAGCTGGAATCACAGGGGAGGAGTTGGATTTTATCATCCTAGCTACCATTACTCCAGATTCGATGATGCCCTCTACAGCTGCTCGTGTTCAAGCCAATATTGGTGCTAATAAAGCCTTTGCTTTTGACCTAACAGCAGCTTGCAGTGGATTTGTATTTGCTCTTTCAACTGCTGAAAAGTTTATCGCTTCTGGTCGCTTTCAAAAAGGCTTGGTGATTGGTAGTGAAACCCTCTCTAAGGCAGTAGATTGGTCAGACCGATCAACAGCTGTTTTGTTTGGAGATGGTGCCGGAGGTGTCTTGTTAGAAGCTAGCGAGCAAGAGCATTTCTTGGCTGAGAGTCTCAATAGCGATGGAAGTCGTAGTGAGTGTCTGACCTATGGACATTCAGGGTTACATTCTCCATTTTCAGATCAAGAAAATGCAGATTCATTTTTGAAGATGGATGGACGCGCAGTCTTTGATTTTGCTATTCGGGATGTAGCCAAGTCTATCAAGCAGACTATTGATGAATCTCCTATAGAGGCGACAGACTTGGATTATCTGCTACTTCATCAGGCTAATGACCGTATTTTGGATAAGATGGCTAGAAAAATTGGGGTTGACCGAGACAAACTTCCAGCCAATATGATGGAATATGGTAATACCAGTGCAGCCAGTATCCCGATTTTACTTTCAGAGTGTGTAGAACAAGGTCTCATCCCTTTAGATGGTAGCCAGACTGTTCTGCTATCAGGCTTCGGTGGAGGCTTGACCTGGGGCACGCTCATTCTTACAATTTAGGTAATCATGTGGTGAACACATTGTTATAAAAAACTATTTATTTTAAAGGAGTCCTATCATGGCAGTATTTGAAAAAGTACAAGAAATTATCGTTGAAGAACTTGGAAAAGACGCATCAGAAGTAACACTTGAATCAACTTTTGATGATTTGGATGCAGATTCATTGGACTTGTTCCAAGTAATCTCAGAAATCGAAGATGCTTTTGATATCCAAATCGAAGCAGAAGATGACTTGAAAACAGTTGGTGACTTGGTTGCCTATGTTGAAGAGCAAACAAAATAAGAAGAATATAAGATAGAAGGAGTAGGGAAACCCGCTCCCTCTTGTTTAGGCAATAGTTTGATTGTCAAATTATGACAGTATCGAACTATTACGTAAGCAAGAAACGATGGAGGCACTATGAAAACACGTATTACAGAATTATTGAACATTGATTATCCTATTTTCCAAGGAGGAATGGCCTGGGTCGCTGATGGTGATTTGGCAGGAGCTGTTTCCAAGGCTGGAGGACTAGGGATTATTGGTGGTGGGAATGCTCCGAAAGAAGTCGTCAAGGCAAATATTGATAAAATCAAATCATTGACTGATAAACCTTTTGGTGTCAACATCATGCTCTTGTCTCCCTTTGTGGAAGATATTGTAGACCTCGTTATCGAGGAAGGTGTTAAGGTAGTGACAACAGGTGCAGGAAATCCTGGTAAATACATGGAACGTTTTCATGAAGCAGGGATTACAGTTATTCCAGTTGTACCAAGTGTTGCCCTAGCTAAACGCATGGAAAAAATCGGTGCGGACGCTGTTATCGCAGAAGGAATGGAAGCTGGGGGGCATATCGGTAAATTAACAACCATGACCTTGGTGCGTCAAGTGGCGGCAGCTGTATCTATTCCTGTTATTGCTGCAGGAGGAATTGCGGATGGTGAAGGTGCTGCGGCTGGATTTATGCTAGGTGCAGAGGCTGTTCAGGTTGGAACTCGTTTTGTCGTTGCAAAAGAATCTAATGCCCATCCAAATTACAAGGCCAAGATTTTAAAAGCTAGAGATATTGATACTACGATTTCAGCTCAACACTTTGGCCATGCTGTTCGTGCTATTAAAAATCAATTGACTCGTGATTTTGAAAAAGCTGAGAAAGATGCCTTTAAACAAGAAAATCCTGATTTGGAAATCTTTGAACAAATGGGAGCGGGTGCCCTAGCCAAAGCGGTTGTTCACGGAGATGTGGATGGTGGCTCTGTTATGGCGGGTCAAATTGCGGGGCTTGTTTCCAAAGAAGAAACAGCTGAAGAAATCCTAAAAGATTTGTATTACGGAGCAGCTAAGAAAATTCAAGAAGAAGCCTCTCGTTGGGCAGGAGTTGTAAGAAATGACTAAAACAGCCTTTTTATTTGCTGGTCAAGGTGCCCAGTATCTAGGGATGGGACGGGATCTCTATGATCACTACCCGATTGTCAAAGAAACGATTGATCAAGCGAGTCAGGTACTCGGTTATGATTTGCGTCATCTCATCGATACGGAAGAAGACAAACTCAATCAGACCCGCTATACGCAACCAGCTATTTTAGCAACTTCAGTTGCTATTTACCGATTATTGCAAGAAAAGGGCTATCAGCCTGATATGGTTGCTGGTTTGTCTCTTGGAGAATACTCTGCCTTGGTGGCCAGTGGCGCCTTGGATTTTGAAGATGCGGTTGCTTTGGTAGCTAAACGTGGCGTCTATATGGAAGAAGCAGCTCCTGCTGGCTCTGGCAAGATGGTGGCAGTACTCAATACGCCAGTAGAGGTCATTGAGGAAGTCTGTCAGCAAGCTTCTGAACTTGGAGTGGTTACCCCAGCCAACTATAATACACCTGCACAAATCGTCATTGGTGGAGAAGTGGTTGCGGTTGACAGAGCTGTTGAACTCTTGCAAGAAGTAGGTGCCAAACGCTTGATTCCTCTCAAGGTGTCAGGTCCCTTTCATACCGCTCTCCTTGAGCCTGCTAGCCAGAAACTAGCTGAAACTCTAGCTCAAGTAAGTTTTTCAGATTTTACTTGTCCCCTAGTCGGCAATACAGAAGCTGCTGTCATGAAAAAAGAAGACATCGCTCGACTCTTGACGCGTCAGGTCAAGGAGCCAGTTCGTTTCTATGAAAGTATTGCGGTTATGCAAGAAGCAGGCGTAACCAACTTTATCGAGATTGGACCGGGGAAAGTCTTGTCAGGCTTTGTCAAAAAAATTGATAAAACGGCTAAACTAGCCACTGTCGAAGATCAGGCTAGCTTGGAAGCCCTGTTGGGAAACAAGTAATCCCTTCTCCCATAAATACAAGAGGAAACAGGAGAAAAGAATGCAACTAAAAAATAAAAATATCTTTATTACAGGTTCGAGTCGTGGAATTGGCCTTGCCATTGCCCACAAGTTTGCTCAAGCAGGAGCCAATATTGTTTTAAACAGTCGTGGGGCAATCTCAGAAGAATTGCTCGCTGAGTTTTCAAACTATGGTGTCAAGGTGGTTCCCATTTCAGGAGATGTATCAGATTTTGCAGACGCTAAGCGTATGGTTGAGCAAGCTATTGCAGAGCTGGGTTCAGTAGACGTTTTGGTCAACAATGCAGGGATTACCCAAGATACCCTGATGCTCAAGATGACAGAAGCGGATTTTGAAAAAGTTCTCAAGGTTAACTTGACCGGTGCCTTTAACATGACACAATCAGTCTTGAAACCGATGATGAAAGCCAGAGAAGGTGCTATCATTAATATGTCTAGTGTTGTTGGTTTGATGGGAAATATTGGTCAAGCTAACTATGCTGCTTCTAAGGCTGGTTTGATTGGTTTTACCAAGTCTGTGGCGCGTGAAGTGGCCAATCGCAATATCAGAGTTAATGCTATTGCACCTGGAATGATTGAGTCCGATATGACAGCTGTCCTATCAGACAAGGTCAAAGATGCCATGCTGGCGCAAATTCCTATGAAAGCATTTGGGCAGGCAGAGCAGGTTGCAGATTTGACAGTATTTTTAGCAGGCCAAGATTATCTAACTGGTCAAGTGGTTGCCATTGATGGTGGCTTAAGTATGTAGCAGAAGCTAGAGGTAAAAAAGATGAAACTAAATCGCGTAGTAGTAACAGGTTATGGAGTGACATCTCCAATTGGAAATACACCAGAAGAATTTTGGAATAGTTTGACAACTGGAAAAATCGGAATTGGTCCAATTACAAAATTTGATCATAGTGACTTTGATGTGCATAATGCGGCAGAAATCCAAGATTTTCCTTTTGATAAATACTTTGTTAAGAAGGATACCAATCGTTTTGATAACTATTCTTTGTATGCCTTGTATGCAGCCCAAGAGGCTGTCAACCACGCTAATCTGGATGTAGAGGCTATTGACAAGGATCGTTTTGGTGTTATTGTGGCCTCAGGTATTGGTGGAATCAAAGAAATTGAAGATCAAGTGCTTCGCCTAAATGACAAAGGGCCAAAACGTGTGAAACCATTGACCCTTCCAAAAGCCTTGCCAAATATGGCTTCAGGAAATGTTGCCATGCGTTTTGGAGCAAGCGGTGTTTGTAAATCCATCAATACTGCCTGCGCTTCATCAAATGATGCGATTGGGGATGCCTTCCGCTCAATTAAGTTTGGTTTCCAAGATGTTATGTTGGTAGGTGGTTCAGAGGCCTCTATCACACCTTTTGCTATTGCTGGTTTCCAAGCCCTAACAGCTCTCTCTACTACAGAGGATCCTACTCGTGCTTCGATCCCATTTGATAAGGATCGCAATGGGTTTGTTATGGGTGAAGGTTCAGGGATGTTGGTTCTTGAAAGTCTTGAACACGCCGAAAAACGTGGCGCTACTATCCTGGCTGAAGTGGTTGGTTACGGAAATACTTGTGATGCCTACCATATGACTTCACCACATCCAGAAGGTCAGGGAGCTATCAAGGCCATCAAACTAGCCTTGGAAGAAGCTGAGATTTCTCCAGAGCAAGTAGCCTATGTCAATGCTCACGGAACGTCAACTCCTGCCAATGAAAAAGGAGAAAGTGGTGCTATCGTAGCTGTTCTTGGTAAGGAAGTACCTGTATCATCAACCAAATCATTCACAGGACATTTGCTGGGTGCTGCAGGTGCAGTAGAAGCTATCGTCACAATCGAAGCCATGCGTCATAACTTTGTACCAATGACAGCTGGAACAAGTGAAGTATCAGATTATATCGAAGCCAATGTCATTTATGGACAAGGCTTGGAGCAAGAAATTCCATACGCTATTTCAAATACTTTTGGTTTTGGTGGCCACAATGCAGTTCTTGCTTTCAAACGTTGGGAGAATAAATAAGTATGAATTTAAACGATATTAAAGACTTGATGGCCCAATTTGACCAGTCAAGTTTGAGAGAATTTTCTTATAAAAATGGGACGGATGAGTTGCAGTTTAGCAAGAATGAAGCGAGACTGGTGTCTGAAGTTGCATCTCAAGTCGCTCCAGCGCCCGTTCTAGCAGCACCGAGTCCAGTGGCTCCTACATCTGCTCCAGCAGAAACTATAGTGGAAGAAGTTCCAGCTTCAGCAGAAACAAGTGTGGCTGCTGAGGGAGATCTTGTAGAGAGCCCACTTGTTGGGGTAGCTTACTTGGCTGCTGGTCCAGATAAACCTGCCTTTGTGACAGTTGGTGATAGTGTTAAAAAAGGTCAAACATTGGTAATTATCGAAGCCATGAAAGTCATGAATGAAATCCCAGCTCCTAAGGATGGTGTGGTAACGGAAATTCTCGTTTCTAATGAAGAAATGGTTGAGTTTGGTAAAGGATTGGTACGTATCAAATGATCGATATTCAAGGAATCAAAGAAGCCCTTCCCCACCGTTATCCTATGCTCCTAGTGGACCGTGTGTTGGAAGTGAGCGAGGATACCATTGTTGCCATCAAAAATGTGACCATCAATGAGCCCTTCTTTAACGGTCATTTCCCTCAATACCCTGTTATGCCAGGTGTTCTGATCATGGAAGCATTGGCGCAAACAGCTGGTGTCTTGGAGTTGTCAAAACCTGAAAATAAGGGGAAACTGGTCTTTTACGCTGGTATGGACAAGGTTAAGTTCAAGAAGCAAGTTGTACCAGGCGACCAATTGGTTATGACGGCAACGTTTGTAAAACGCCGTGGCACAATCGCTGTGGTTGAAGCAAAGGCTGAAGTGGATGGCAAGCTTGCAGCTAGTGGTACTCTTACCTTTGCAATTGGGAACTAAGGAGGTTCTCCATGTTTCGAAAAATTTTAATTGCCAATCGTGGTGAAATTGCGGTTCGTATTATTCGTGCGGCGCGTGAATTGGGCATTGCGACCGTAGCAGTCTATTCAACTGCTGATAAGGAAGCTCTTCATACGCTTTTGGCAGATGAAGCAGTTTGTATTGGCCCTGGTAAGGCGACAGAGTCTTATCTCAATATTAATGCGGTTCTATCAGCTGCAGTTTTGACTGAGGCAGAAGCCATTCACCCAGGTTTTGGATTTCTCAGTGAAAATTCCAAATTTGCGACCATGTGTGAAGAGGTGGGAATCAAGTTTATCGGTCCATCTGGCCATGTTATGGATATGATGGGAGATAAGATCAATGCGCGTGCTCAGATGATCAAAGCAGGTGTACCTGTCATTCCAGGTTCAGATGGAGAAGTGCATAACTCTGAGGAAGCTTTGACTGTCGCTGAAAAAATTGGCTATCCTGTTATGCTCAAGGCTTCCGCAGGTGGAGGTGGTAAAGGGATTCGTAAGGTTGAAAAACCAGAAGATCTCGTTTCTGCCTTTGAAACTGCTTCAAGTGAAGCCAAAGCCAATTATGGCAATGGTGCCATGTACATAGAACGGGTTATCTATCCAGCTCGTCACATCGAGGTTCAAATTCTAGGAGATGAGCATGGACATGTGATTCACTTGGGGGAACGGGATTGTTCTCTTCAACGGAATAACCAAAAGGTTTTAGAAGAAAGTCCTTCGATTGCAATCGGCAAAACGCTACGCAATGAAATTGGTTCTGCTGCTGTTCGAGCTGCAGAGTCTGTTGGTTATGAAAATGCAGGGACCATTGAGTTTCTTCTTGATGAAGCCAGTGGTAAATTCTATTTCATGGAAATGAATACACGTGTTCAGGTAGAGCATCCAGTAACAGAGTTTGTTTCAGGTGTGGATATCGTTAAGGAACAAATTCGCATTGCGGCAGGTCAGGCACTGTCTGTTAAGCAAGAAGATATTGTCCTACGAGGTCATGCCATCGAGTGTCGTATCAATGCAGAAAATCCAGCCTTCAACTTTGCTCCAAGTCCAGGTAAGATCACCAATCTCTATCTTCCAAGTGGAGGAGTTGGCTTGCGCGTGGATTCAGCAGTTTATCCAGGTTATACCATTCCGCCTTATTATGATAGTATGATTGCTAAAATCATCGTTCACGGCGAAAATCGTTTTGATGCCTTGATGAAAATGCAACGTGCCCTTTATGAATTAGAGATTGAAGGAGTGCAGACCAATGCAGATTTCCAGCTTGACCTCATTTCAGATCGCAATGTCATTGCTGGAGATTATGATACTTCCTTCTTGATGGAAACCTTTTTACCCAAGTATCAAGAAAAAGAATAAAATGACTTCAAGAGTTTAAACCGAAAAGGGGAATCAATGGCTCTATTTAGTAAAAAAGATAAGTATATTCGAATCAATCCCAATCGTTCGGTTAGGGAAAAACCTCAAGCTAAGCCAGAGGTTCCAGATGAATTATTCTCCCAGTGTCCAGGCTGTAAGTATACCATCTACCAGAAGGATCTGGGAAGTGAGCGTATCTGTCCACATTGTAGCTATACCTTTCGTATTTCTGCCCAAGAACGCTTGGCTTTGACGATTGATATGGGAACCTTCAAGGAATTGTTTACAGGGATTGAAAGCAAGGATCCCTTGCATTTCCCTGGTTATCAAAAGAAACTAGCAACCATGCGTGAAAAAACAGGTCTGGATGAAGCCGTTGTGACAGGAACTGCTCTTATTAAAGGTCAGACTGTGGCTCTTGGGATTATGGATTCTAACTTTATCATGGCTTCTATGGGTACAGTTGTAGGGGAGAAAATCACTCGTTTGTTTGAGTATGCGACTGTTGAAAAATTGCCAGTTGTCCTCTTCACAGCCTCTGGTGGAGCCCGTATGCAGGAAGGAATCATGAGTCTCATGCAGATGGCCAAGATCTCTGCAGCAGTTAAACGGCATTCAAATGCTGGTCTCTTTTATCTGACCATTTTGACAGATCCAACGACAGGTGGAGTGACAGCTTCTTTCGCTATGGAAGGCGATATCATTCTAGCTGAACCACAGAGCTTGGTCGGCTTTGCTGGGCGTCGTGTGATTGAAAACACGGTTCGTGAAAGCTTGCCTGAGGATTTCCAAAAGGCAGAATTTTTATTGGAACATGGATTTGTGGATGCGATTGTCAAAAGAAGAGACTTGCCAGATACCATTGCTAGCCTAGTCAGATTGCACGGAGGGGGTCCTAGATGAATATTGCAAAAATAGTCAGAGAAGCGCGTGAGCAGAGTCGCTTGACAACTTTGGACTTTGCGACAGGCATTTTTGATGACTTTATCCAATTACACGGTGACCGTTCTTTTCGTGATGATGGTGCAGTTGTTGGTGGTATCGGCTGGCTTGGAGATCAAGCTGTAACAGTGGTTGGTATCCAAAAAGGCAAGAGTTTACAAGATAACCTCAAGCGGAATTTTGGTCAACCGCATCCAGAAGGCTACCGCAAGGCCCTACGGTTGATGAAACAGGCTGAAAAGTTTGGCCGTCCAGTTGTGACCTTTATCAATACTGCAGGTGCCTATCCTGGTGTCGGTGCGGAAGAACGCGGTCAAGGAGAAGCTATTGCTCGCAATCTCATGGAAATGAGTGATCTGAGAGTTCCTATTATCGCTATCATTATCGGTGAAGGTGGTTCAGGTGGGGCTCTGGCTCTAGCAGTCGCAGACCGTGTCTGGATGCTGGAAAATTCTATCTATGCTATTCTCAGTCCAGAAGGCTTTGCTTCCATTCTATGGAAGGACGGCAGTCGTGCCATGGAAGCGGCAGAACTGATGAAAATCACTTCACACGAGTTGTTAGAAATGGACGTGGTGGATAAAGTGATTTCTGAAGCAGGACTTTCTAGTAAAGAACTGATTAAGAATGTAAAAAAAGAACTCCAAGCTGAGCTAGCTCTACTTTCACAAAAACCGCTAGAAGAGTTGTTGGAAGAACGCTATCAAAGATTTAGAAAATACTAATACTCTTCGAAAATCTCTTCAAACCACGTCAGCTTCGCCTTGCCGTACTCAAGTACTGCCTACGGCTAGCTTCCTAGTTTGCTCTTTGATTTTCATTGAGTATAATTCTTTAGAATACGCAAAAACTAGAACTGACTGCCAGTTCTAGTTTTTATGTGGTTCTTACTCTGTGCAGAGGGGAAAGTCAAAAGGTGCTTGGAAGACCAAACACCTTTTCGATTATTCATTTTCTTCTGTCACAAATTGACTAAGCAGTCCGTTGATAAAACGGGCTGATTTTTGATCTGAAAAATTCTTAGCGAGTTCAATGGCTTCATTGACTGCTACAAGCTGAGGTGTATCAAATGATGTGATTTCAAAGATACCCAAGCGTAGTAAGTTTTTTTCGACCAAGGTCAAGCGTTCAACTGTCCAGCCTGACTTGAGGTGCTGGTTGATTTGTTTATCCAACTCTTCTTTTTGAGCTTGGATACCAGAAACCAAGTTTAGAAGAAAGGCTGGAATTTGCACATCTTCATCTTCTCGGTCATGTGTGTAGGCAAAACGACAAGCCGTTTCCGTATCTGTGCCGAACTCAAGGCTCATGAGAGCTTGAAAAGCGCATTTACGAAGTTCGCGTCTAGATTCTAATAATGGACTAGTCATTGAGGAAGTCCTCGTTAAATAGATCTTTCAACTCAGGTTTTGGTGTTTTATCTGGAACGATTCCTGCAACATGGATGTTAACAGCAGAAAGTTCCACATCAGCCATATCACGGACAGCATCTTTAACTGCTTTTTGAATAGCAAGAGCAACTTTAGGTACTTTCACACCGTACTCAAGATAGAGATAGATGTCAGCAGTTAGCTCTTCGTTGCTTTCTTTTAAGTAGACACCACGACCAAGAGAGAGTTTTGATAGGGTATCAGATACGGATTTATTTGAAAATGAGTGGACACCTTCAACTTTAGCAGTTGCGATAGCAATGATTTTTTCAAGTACACGTGGAGCGATAACGATTTCGCCAAATTGTTCTTCAATTCCCATAGAATGACCTCTTTCTAGAGATTAGGCACGAGAAACGTAAGTTCCTTCTGCAGTGTTGATGATCAATTTTTGTCCAGCTTCGATGAAGTCAGGAACGTTGACAACAAGTCCAGTTTCCATAGTTGCTGGTTTACCAGAACCTGTAACAGTAGCACCTTTGATAGATGGTTGTGTTTCAGCAACTGTTAATTCAACAGTAGTTGGTACAGTTACACCGATTACTTCAGTTCCGTAGAATTGGATTTTCACATCAGAGTTTTCAAGGATGTAAAGCAATTCATTTTCAACGTTTACGACTGGGATTTCGTATTGGTCGTAAGTTTCAGTATTCATGAAGTAGGCAGTTTCATCCATTTTGTACAAGTATTGAGCTGGAACAGTCTCGATAATAGCTTGTTCGAATTTTTCTTCTGGACGGTAGCTTGTGTCAAATGTAGAACCAGTACGGACATCACGCAATTTCATACGCATGATTGTGTTCCCTTTACCTGGTTTGTGGTGGCTAGCTTCCAAAACGCGGATCAATTTTCCGTCTGCAGTTTCAAATGTCATACCAGCTTTCAATTTGCTTG
The DNA here is from genome assembly GCF_946901985.1 of Streptococcus sp. Marseille-Q5855. NCBI lineage: Bacteria > Bacillati > Bacillota > Bacilli > Lactobacillales > Streptococcaceae > Streptococcus > Streptococcus sp. Marseille-Q5855. The sequence goes on along the minus strand of NZ_CAMPPR010000006.1, from coordinate 185,764 downwards.
CTTCAATCATGTTTTTACCTCTTTAATAAATATTATTACTCTTAATTTTACCATAAAATCTTCTGGAAATAAAGCCAAAATAGTTATTGGGATTTGTTAGGAGCGAAAAAAACCAACCTTAGGGCTGGTTTCTTTTACATATTAATCTTCTTTCAACTTCGCCAATTCTTGGGCAAGGAGTTTAAGGGCGACTTGTGGGTTGGCTTGGCCTTTGGTTGCTTTCATAAGGAATCCTGTGAAGGCCTTGTCTGCGTTACGTTTGCCTGACTTGAAGTCGGCAACGGCTGCTTCGTTATCCGCAAAGACTTGGTGGATGATTGGAATCAGGACAGCTGGGTCTGAGATTTGCACCATGCCTGCTTTTTCCACGTATTCACGCGCTCCACCACCATTTTTAGCCAGGTGGACAAAGACTTTCTTGGCAATCTTAGAAGAGATAGTGCCATCTTCGATGATGGCAATCATTTCAACCAAGTTTTCTGGTGTCAATTCGATTTGTTCGAGAGTTTTGCCTTCAGCGTTCAAGAATTGAGCGACTTCCCCTTGGAGCCAGTTAGAGACTTGCTTAGCATCGCCACCGAGGGCGACAGCTTTTTCAAAGAAGTCAGAAGTGACTTTGTTAGCAGTCAACTGTTTAGCATCGTAGTCTGACAAGCCAAGGTCAGCCACGTAACGCGCACGTCGTTCTTTTGGAAACTCTGGCAATTCAGTACGCATTTCCTCAATCCACTCGTCTGAGATTTCAAAGAGGGGTAGGTCTGGTTCTGGGAAGTAGCGGTAGTCTGCAGCTCCTTCCTTAACACGCATGAGGATGGTTGCTTTGTTAGCTTCATCATAACGGCGTGTTTCTTGGCGGATTTGCCCCCCTGAGCGAAGGATTTCAGCTTGACGTTGGACTTCGTATTCAAGACCTTTGCGAACATTTGAGAAGGAGTTGAGGTTCTTCAACTCTGTCTTGGTACCGAATTTTTCTTGACCATACGGACGAAGAGAGATATTGGCATCCACACGCATAGAACCCTCTTCCATCTTAACGTCAGAAATGCCAGCGTACTGGATAACTTCCTTGAGGGCTGTTAGATAAGCGTAGGCTTCCTCTGGGGAACGCATGTCGGCTTCAGATACAATCTCAATCAAGGGTACCCCTTGGCGGTTGAGGTCAACGTAAGAGTAGCCATCTGTACCGTGGGTGTTTTTACCAGCGTCTTCCTCTAGGTGGGCACGTTCGATACCGATTTTCTTAGTCGTACCGTCTTCAAGCTCCACTTCAATCCAACCGTTATAACCGATTGGCTCATCAAACTGAGAAATTTGGTAGGCCTTTGGATTATCAGGGTAGAAGTAGTTTTTGCGGTCAAAGTGCATCTTTTTATGGATGTCCATGTTGAGGGCAAGAGCAGCCTTGATACCGGCATCGACAACACCTTTGTTGAGAACCGGCAGAACTCCTGGGAAAGACCAGTCAATCACGTTAGTGTTGGCGTTTTGGTCATTTCCAAAGTGGGCAGAAGTAGGTGAGAAGATTTTTGAATTGGTGTTGAGCTCTACGTGGACTTCAAGTCCGATGACTGTTTCAAAGTTCATTAGTTGTCACCTCCAAAAATCACGGGTTGTTGTTTGTGGTAGTCTGTTGTTGCTTCAAAGGCAGCAGCAGCTTGGTAAATGGTTTCCTCAGAGTACTTAGGACCAATCAGTTGTAGACCAACAGGTAGTCCTTGAGAAAATCCAGCAGGAATCGAAATCCCTGGAAGACCTGCCAAGTTGACTGGTATTGTCAAAAGGTCAGCCAAGTACATGGCAACTGGGTCATGGTTGAGAGAATCCAAGTCATAGGCAACACTTGGAGCAGTTGGACCCAAAATCAAATCGTAATCCGCAAAGACTTTTTCAAAATCTTGGATGATGAGGGTACGGACCTGACCAGCTTTCTTGTAGTAAGCATCGTAGTAACCTGATGAAAGGCTGAAAGTACCTAGCATGATACGGCGCTTCACTTCTTCACCAAAACCTTGGCTACGGCTGTTTACATAGATTTCATCAAGGTTGGTTGCATCTTCTGCGCGGTAGCCATAACGGATACCGTCAAAACGTTGCAAGTTTGATGAAGCTTCTGATGAAGCGATGATGTAGTAAACGGCAACACCGTATTTAGAGTGAGGCAGGCTGACTTCTTCGACGATAGCACCCAATTTTTCAAAGTGCTTGGCCGCGTTCAAGATTGTTTCCTTAACTTCTGGGTCAATCCCTTCACCAAGATATTCTTTAGGTAAAGCGATTTTCATTCCCTTGATGTCTTGACCGATTTTTGAAGTAAAGTCGGCAATGCGGACAGGGGCAGAGGTAGAATCTTTGGCATCTTCGCTGGCAATAGCGTTGAGCAAGAGAGCATTTTCTTTAACAGTAGGAGCAAAAGGTCCAATCTGGTCTAATGAGCTACCGAAGGCAATGAGACCGAAACGAGAAACTGTTCCGTAGGTTGGTTTGAGACCAACAATCCCGTTGAAGGCAGCAGGTTGGCGGATAGAACCACCAGTATCAGAACCAAGTGACAAGCGGACTTGTCCTGAGGCTACAGCTGCGGCCGAACCACTTGATGATCCACCAGGAACCTTGCTGTGGTCCCAAGCATTTTTAGTTGCTCCGTAGTGAGAAGTCTCACCTGAACCACCCATGGCAAATTCGTCCATGTTGGTTTTCCCTACGACAATCATGCCTTTAGCCTTTGCATTGGCAACGGCTGTCGCATCAAAGATTGGCTCATAGTTGTAGAGCATTTTTGAGGCGGCAGTTGTGAGAATACCATCTGTAGAGATATTATCTTTAACTGCAAGTGGAATTCCTGAAAGGACATTATCAGCATCGATTCCAGCTTCATCAATGGCTTTAGCTTGAGCAAGAGCTTGCTCCTCAGCGATGGTGACAAAAGCGTTGATAGCTGTCTCGCGAGACTTGATATCTTCAAGCGTAGCTTGTGCCAATTCCGTTGCTGAAATTTCCTTAGAAACAAGGAGATTGTGCAAGTCTTCAATGGTTTTGTTATTAAAAGTCATTAGGCATCTCCTCCATCGTCTAGGATAGCTGGTACCTTGATATAGTAGTTGTCTTTTTCAGGTACGTTTTTAAACAAGCGATCACGGTCTGTTCCTTCTTCGGCTACATCAGGGCGGAGTACAGTCTTGCGGTCAGCCATAGTCGTAGTAGGTGCGACACCAGTTGTGTCAACTTCGGCCAGTAACTCAACCATGTCAACAATCTTAGACAAGGTAGTCGCAAAGGCAGCAGTTTCTTCTTCAGAGAATCTTAATTTTGAAAGATTGGCAACGTGTGTTACCTCTTCTTGCGTAATTTTCATCTTGCATCCTTTCGTGAAATGATGATTTTTAGTCTGTTCTATTTTACCATATTTTCCTATAAATAAGGGAGGGATAAGTGAAAAGAAATAGAAATTGAAAAAAATGCTAAAATCCGATATAATGGAGTGTTGAAAGGAATGGTAAAATCCAATGTAAAAATCATTCTTAGCTATCGAAACAAGAAAAATAGAGAATCAAAGAAAGAGAACTTATGAATATTCAAGAAGAAATTAAGAAACGTCGTACTTTTGCCATTATCTCTCACCCTGACGCGGGGAAAACTACTATTACTGAGCAATTGCTCTACTTTGGGGGCGAGATTCGTGAGGCTGGTACGGTAAAAGGGAAGAAAACAGGGACTTTTGCCAAGTCTGACTGGATGGATATCGAGAAGCAACGCGGGATTTCGGTGACTTCATCTGTGATGCAATTTGACTACGATGGCAAGCGCGTGAATATCCTCGACACGCCAGGGCATGAGGACTTTTCAGAAGATACTTATCGTACCTTGATGGCGGTGGATGCTGCGGTCATGGTGGTGGACTCTGCCAAGGGTATCGAGGCTCAAACCAAGAAATTGTTTGAGGTTGTCAAGCACCGTGGTATTCCAGTCTTTACCTTTATGAACAAGCTAGACCGTGACGGTCGTGAGCCACTAGACCTCTTGCAAGAATTGGAAGAAGTCTTGGGTATTGCGAGTTACCCGATGAACTGGCCAATCGGGATGGGGAAAGCCTTTGAAGGGCTCTATGACCTCTATAACCAACGCTTGGAGCTCTATAAAGGGGATGAGCGTTTCGCTAGTCTAGAAGATGGGGACAAGCTTTTTGGCAGCAATCCTTTCTACGAGCAAGTCAAGGATGATATTGAACTTTTAAATGAAGCTGGAAATGAGTTTTCGGAGGAAGCTATTCTGGCTGGAGAATTGACGCCTGTCTTCTTCGGTTCGGCTTTGACAAACTTTGGTGTGCAGACCTTCCTTGAAACCTTCCTTAAGTTTGCTCCAGAACCCCATGGACACAAGAAAACAGATGGCGAAATTGTGGATCCTTATGACAAGGATTTCTCAGGATTTGTCTTTAAAATCCAAGCTAATATGGATCCTCGTCACCGTGACCGTATTGCCTTTGTGCGTATCGTATCAGGTGAATTTGAGCGTGGTATGAGTGTCAACCTGCCTCGTACTGGTAAGGGGGCTAAACTTTCGAATGTCACTCAGTTTATGGCTGAAAGTCGTGAGAATGTGACTAATGCTGTGGCAGGTGATATTATCGGGGTTTACGATACCGGTACTTATCAGGTTGGGGATACCTTGACGGTTGGAAAAAACAAGTTTGAATTTGAACCATTGCCAACCTTTACTCCTGAAATTTTTATGAAAGTTTCTGCTAAGAATGTCATGAAGCAAAAATCCTTCCACAAGGGGATTGAGCAACTAGTGCAAGAAGGAGCCGTTCAGCTTTATAAAAATTACCAAACAGGTGAGTATATGCTGGGTGCTGTTGGTCAACTCCAGTTTGAAGTCTTTAAGCACCGTATGGAAGGCGAGTACAATGCGGAAGTGGTTATGAGCCCAATGGGTAAAAAGACCGTTCGTTGGATCAAGCCTGAGGACTTGGATGAACGGATGTCGTCAAGTCGCAATATCTTGGCCAAAGACCGTTTTGACCAACCAGTCTTCCTCTTTGAAAATGACTTTGCCCTCCGTTGGTTTGCGGACAAGTATCCAGATGTAGAGTTGGAAGAAAAAATGTGACTCAGTACCAACAATTGGAACTAAAGTTCCAAATTGTTGGACGCTAGTCGCTATTTGGCGAACTAGCTAACTGCCTCACTAACTGAGTTTTACAAATGGAATCGATTTGTAAAACTCAGTGTCGTAATGTGAAAATCGTAAACCGTAATGGGACTTCAACTAAAATCTCCACCGGTATGGTTTTACGAACGAATGGGAGAAAATAATGCTTACGTAGAAACATATGATGGGAAAAAAAGAAATGGGATAAAGAGTGAAAGAAGAGAAAAAATCGATTGTCTTAGGTGCAGGTAATGCTCAGTATGAATAAAGTTGAAACAACAATAAAATCCCTGTGTGTTCATTATGATAATCGGAAGTTTTATATTTTTAATGATGATCTTCCGATTGACAGTAGTATTCTGAAAGATTATCGTTTGCCCTTTGAGGGACTTTCTTACGCTACCTTCTTTAGGTATTTTATTCCAAAGTATGTAAGTGAGGTTCGTGTACTGTATTTAGACTTGGATATTATAGTTAGAAAACTGATAGATGAGCTGTGGTACTTATACTTAACAGCCGTCTCCTGAGTAGTAGTTAGAGATGATTTTTATACACCTATTTTCAATGCTGGTTTTTTGTTAATTAACAATGACATGTGAAGAGCAGAAAATGTCACGTAAGATCTGATTTTAGACACAAATAAAAAATCTTCCAATTCTCTGTTTCCGTGTCTGAAGACTTCTTTTCCTTTCTGTTGATAGGCTAGTAGCAGACGATTGATTTGTCTTTCAGAAAGATTGAGTTCGACACAGGCTCGTTTCTTTGTTTTCTTTCCTTGGGCTATAGCTTTTATCACAAGATATTTTTTCGTTTCATTCATATTCAGTTGGATCTTTTTCATATGACTATTCTACCAAATGGGACATTTTCACGTTCGATTTACTAAAGACATTATCACATTCTAATCACAAATAGGTAAATTCCCAAACTAAGTTCCACTGCTAATCCAAGTGGAAGTTAGTCTGATAAAAATCGTAAAAACCAGTGGAAATCCGTGTCAGGGTAAGTTCCACTGGTTTTAAACATGCTTGATTTTATTGTTTTTGTAGCCAAAATGAATCGAAAAAAAGAGCGCACAAAATCCTCTTATCTGAAAGCGTTTCAGATTAAATTCCGCTATGGTGGAAGTTAGTGTGAGACGTTTGAATGGGGTTGAAGATTAGTTTTTAGAACTTATGTTGGAGTAATGTAGACGACTGACAGACGTCTTCTGCAGGTATTTTAGAAATGCCGAGAAGCTTAGGAATTTCTTCTCCATAAGTAAAGGCAAAGAGTTCATAAGCTGACTTTCCATTCAAAGCAGCACGTTTGACGCTGTTGACATGAGAGCAGACGAGATTGATGTCCTCTTGAGTTAAGTTGTCAAAGGAAATTCCCTTTGTTAGGATGTCGCGAATCAAGGTGTGATTTTTCTCGATTCTCCCTTTCTGGTCAGAGCGATTAGGGTCACAAAAGAAGAGTTTACTCTCTCCTCGCACATCCATTTCGATGTCATCAACCCTTGCAAACTCTCCACCATTATCGGTAAGAATGACAGGGAAGAGTTGGAAGAAATCTTTGTCAGCTTGGTGAAGAGTGTTCTTGATGTCATAGAGGTGTTTGGTAACCTCAAGGGCAGTTTTATTATCCAGCAGTCTAGCGAAGATACAGTTACAGAAAGATAGATTGAAGGTGAGTAGGACTTTACCTCCCATTCTGCCCATAACGGTATCCATTTCTAGCCAAGAGTCTAGTTGATTAAGGGTTAAATAATTTAGGAAATCCTCATAGGAACGGCCTTTTTTAGCTTCTTTAGGGATGGGAGGTAGCTTACTTTTTCTTCGTTCTTTAAATTTAACGGCTCTGGTTAGGTCAATAGGAGCGATAGACAGGTAACCTTTTCGGATGTGTCGATAGACAGTTGAGGAGCTGACATCAAGATTGTGAGTTTTGAGGATATGATAGATGTGTTGTCCCTTTTTAACACCATCAGAAATGACTTTGTCCATGTCCCAGAAGGTCTTAGAATTGAGGGGAGTTCCTTCACGAGCTTCTACAAGAGTTTGTTCGTATTGTTTTTGAGCTTGTTTAGCGAGGTAGAAAATCTTCTTATAGCCACAATTCTGTCTTCTTTTAAGGCATCCGTTACAGACAAAGGGAGCTTTGTCGAGCAGAGGGCAAGGGAGGTTATCACAAGTAGACTCTCGGACTTGTCTGTTTCGTTTGACTTCTTTAGAAACAGTAGTCGGGTCTTTTAGAATAAGTTGCCCGATCGCTTTGAAGGTTTCACCGCGCTCTAAGCCTAATTGGATGTCATTACGGTCTGAAAGGGTAAGGTGTTTATGTTTTGTCATAGTAGACCTCGTTTCTAACTCAAGCGTCTCACACTTAATTCCACCATAAAAATCCGTTTTAGACTAATTTCCACTTTGGTCAGGCAAGTGGAAGTTACTTTGAGAAGTTACAATAAATAAAAAAATCTTCTAATTCCCTTGCAAAAATGAAGAAAGTGTGATAACATAGTACGGTATGTGGTGCTAGCACATCCGCTATATTAGATCTAATAGGAGGAAAACACAAATGGCTAAAGTATGTTACTTTACAGGTCGTAAGACTGTATCAGGAAACAACCGTTCACACGCGATGAACCAAACAAAACGTGCCGTAAAACCAAACCTTCAAAAAGTTACTGTTCTTATCGATGGTAAACCTAAAAAAGTTTGGGCTTCAGCTCGTGCTTTGAAATCAGGTAAAGTTGAACGCGTTTAATAATAAAAGCAAGGAGACCTCAGGGTCTTTTTCTTTTGTCATAGCGAAAAAATCATTTTAAAAGCAGAGTAAATATCCGCTGATACAGTATTCTGCTTTTACACTTGGGCTGAAATATGATAAAATAGAGTATCAACTAGTTGAGGTAAAAAGGATGACTGTAAAAATTAATACAAAAGATGGTCAAATCGAACTAACAGATGAAGTGATTGCAACTGTCGTAGGCGGTGCAACAACTGAGATTTTTGGTGTGGTCGGTATGGCTAGTAAAAATGCCCTCAAAGATAATTTCCAAGCCCTCCTAGGTAAGGAAAATTATTCCAAAGGTGTCGTCGTAAAGGCAGCCGAAGATGGCAGCATTGCAGTTGATGTGTATACCGTGTTGAGCTACGGAACAAAGATTAGTGAAGTGTCAAAAAACATTCAAGAGCGTGTTGCCTTTAGCTTGGAAAACCAGCTTGGAATTACTGCTCAGACTGTAAATGTCTACATTCAAAATATCAAAGTTGTAGGAGAATAACCGTGTCAAAAATTACTACTAGCTTATTTCAAGAAATGGTGCAGGCTGCATCAACTCGCTTGAATAAGCAAGCTGAATATGTCAATTCATTAAACGTCTTCCCTGTTCCAGATGGAGATACTGGAACAAACATGGGAATGACCATTGAAAATGGTGCTAAAGAAGTTGCAGACAAGCCAGCTTCTACAGTTGGCGAGGTAGCGAGCATTCTTGCTAAAGGGCTTTTGATGGGTGCGCGAGGGAACTCAGGAGTTATTACGTCTCAGCTTTTCCGTGGATTTTCACAAGCTATCAAGGATAAAGACGAGTTAACAGGTCAAGACTTGGCCCTTGCTTTCCAATCAGGTGTGGAAGTTGCCTACAAGGCAGTTATGAAACCAGTTGAAGGAACGATTTTGACAGTTTCTCGTGGGGCTGCTATCGGTGCTAAGAAAAAAGCTGAGCAAACAGATGACGCTGTTGAAGTCATGCGCGCAGCCTTGGAAGGTGCTAAAACAGCTCTAGCTAAAACGCCAGACATGCTTCCAGTATTGAAAGAAGTTGGCGTTGTGGATTCAGGTGGTCAAGGACTGGTCTTCATCTATGAAGGTTTCCTTTCAGCCCTTACTGGCGAATATATTGCATCTGAGGACTTTGTAGCGACTCCTGCCAACATGAGTGAGATGATCAATGCAGAGCATCATAAGTCTGTGGCTGGTCATGTAGCGACTGAGGACATCACCTTTGGTTACTGTACTGAAATCATGGTAGCTCTTAAGCAAGGCCCAACCTATGCCAAAGATTTTGACTACGACGAATTTCGTAACTACTTGAATGAACTTGGAGATTCTCTCCTCGTTGTTAACGATGATGAAATTGTCAAAGTCCATGTCCATACAGAAGATCCAGGACTTGTTATGCAAGAAGGTCTCAAATATGGTAGCTTGGTCAAGGTAAAAGTTGACAATATGCGTAACCAACACGAAGCACAGGTTGAGAAAGAAGCTGCTCAAGTTAGCAAGCCTGCTGAAGAAAAAGAGTATGCTTTGATTGCTGTAGTGGCTGGTAAAGGTCTAGCAGATATCTTCCGTTCTCAAGGTGTGGATTATGTTATCGAAGGCGGCCAAACCATGAACCCTTCAACAGAAGACTTTATCAAGGCTGTTGAGCAGGTCAATGCCCGTAACATCATCTTCCTGCCAAATAACAAGAATATCTTCATGGCAGCTCAATCTGCAGCAGAAGTTTTGGAGCAACCAGCAGTAGTGGTGGAAGCTCGTACTTTGCCACAAGGTTTGACAAGTCTTCTTGCCTTTGATCCAAGTAAGTCCATCGAAGAAAACCAAGAGCGTATGACAGCTGCTCTTAGCGATGTCGTTAGCGGAAGCGTCACAACAGCTGTGCGTGATACAACCATTGATGGCTTAGAAATCCATGAAAATGATAATCTAGGTATGGTGGATGGGAAAATTCTCGTGTCAAACCCTGACATGCACCAAACCTTGACAGAAACTTTGAAACATATGTTGGATGAAGATAGTGAAATCGTAACCTTCTATGTCGGTGAAGACGGAAGCGAAGAACTTGCCAATGAAATTGCTCAAGAAATCGCAGAAGAATTCGAAGACGTTGAAGTCGAGATTCACCAAGGTCAACAACCTGTTTACCCATACCTATTTAGTGTAGAATAAGATTAATGAAGGACTGAGAAATCAGTTCTTTTTTTCTTTTTAAATAATGAAATCGGTATCTTTTAAATAAAAACCAAAATAACATTCATAAATAAACGTTAAAATAGAAAATTCAGAAAATTTCTTCTTTTGTCTTGAAAAATTTTGAAAAAGTGGTATGATAGTAACAAGTTATTTTTAAGAGGAAAGAAAGGGGAACAATGGAGAAAATCAGTTTAGAATCTCCTAAGACGGGGTCTGACCTAGTTTTGGAAACACTTCGTGATTTAGGAATTGATACCATCTTTGGCTATCCTGGTGGTGCAGTCTTGCCTTTTTATGATGCGATATATAATTTTAAAGGCATTCGCCACATTCTAGGACGCCATGAGCAAGGCTGTCTGCATGAAGCTGAAGGTTATGCTAAATCAACTGGAAAGTTGGGTGTTGCCGTCGTTACTAGCGGACCGGGAGCAACAAATGCCATTACAGGGATTGCGGATGCCATGAGCGATAGTGTTCCCCTTTTGGTCTTTACAGGTCAGGTGGCGCGAGCAGGGATTGGGAAGGATGCCTTTCAGGAGGCAGACATCGTGGGAATTACCATGCCAATCACTAAGTACAATTACCAAGTTCGTGAGACAGCTGATATTCCTCGTATCATTACGGAAGCTGTCCATATCGCAACTACAGGCCGTCCAGGGCCAGTTGTAATTGACCTACCTAAAGACGTATCTGCTTTAGAAACAGACTTCATCTATTCATCAGAAGTGAACCTACCAAGCTATCAGCCGACTCTTGAGCCAAATGATATGCAAATCAAGAAAATCTTGAAGCAATTATCCAAGGCTAAAAAGCCAGTCTTGCTAGCTGGTGGTGGAATTAGTTATGCTGAAGCTGCTGCAGAATTAAATGAATTTGCAGAACGCTATCAAATTCCGGTGGTAACCAGTCTTTTGGGACAAGGAACGATTGCAACGAGTCATCCACTCTTCCTTGGAATGGGAGGCATGCACGGGTCATTCGCAGCTAATATTGCCATGACGGAAGCGGACTTTATGATTAGTATTGGTTGCCGTTTCGATGACCGTTTGACGGGGAATCCAAAGACTTTTGCTAAGAATGCTAAGGTTGCTCACATTGATATTGACCCAGCTGAGATTGGTAAGATTATCAGTGCAGATATTCCTGTAGTTGGAGATGCTAAGAAAGCCTTGCAAATGTTGCTAGCAGAACCAACAGTTCATAACAATACTGAGAAATGGATTGAAAAAGTTACCAAAGACAAGAACCGCGTTCGTTCTTATGATAAGAAAGAGCGTGTAGTTCAACCGCAAGCTGTTATTGAACGAATTGGTGAATTAACTAACGGAGATGCCATTGTGGTCACAGACGTAGGTCAACACCAAATGTGGACAGCCCAGTATTATCCCTACCAAAATGAACGTCAGTTAGTGACTTCAGGTGGTTTAGGAACCATGGGATTTGGAATTCCAGCAGCAATCGGGGCTAAAATTGCTAACCCAGATAAGGAAGTAGTCTTGTTTGTTGGGGATGGCGGTTTCCAAATGACTAATCAGGAATTGGCGATTTTGAACATTTACAAGGTGCCAATCAAGGTGGTTATGCTGAACAACCACTCACTTGGAATGGTTCGTCAGTGGCAGGAATCCTTCTATGAAGGTAGAACATCTGAGTCAGTCTTTGATACCCTTCCTGATTTCCAATTGATGGCACAAGCTTACGGTATTAAAAACTATAAATTTGACAATCCTGAGACCTTGGCTCAAGACCTTGAAGTCATCACTGAGGATGTTCCTATGCTAATCGAGGTAGATATTTCTCGTAAGGAGCAGGTGTTACCAATGGTGCCAGCTGGTAAGAGCAATCATGAGATGTTGGGGGTGAAGTTCCATGCGTAGAATGTTAACAGCAAAACTACAAAATCGTTCGGGAGTCCTCAATCGCTTTACCGGTGTCCTGTCTCGCCGTCAGGTTAATATCGAAAGCATCTCTGTTGGAGCAACAGAAGATCCGAATGTATCGCGTATCACCATTATTATTGATGTAGCTTCACATGATGAAGTGGAGCAAATCATCAAGCAGCTCAATCGTCAGATTGATGTGATTCGCATTCGAGATATTACGGATAAACCACACTTGGAACGCGAGGTGATTTTGGTTAAGATGTCAGCGCCAGCTGAGAAGCGAGCTGAGATTCTAGCGATTATTCAACCTTTCCGTGCAACAGTGGTAGACGTAGCGCCAAGCTCGATTACCATTCAAATGACAGGAAATGCCGAAAAGAGTGAAGCTCTATTGCGAGTCATTCGACCATACGGTATTCGCAATATCGCTCGTACGGGTGCAACAGGATTTACCCGTGATTAAAAATCCAACTTAAATTTGTTAAACCAGCCTAAAAGGCAATAAATAATAGAAAAGAGAGAAAAACTATGGCAGTTCAAATGGAATACGAAAAAGATGTTAAAGTAGCAGCACTTGACGGTAAAAAAATTGCCGTTATCGGTTATGGTTCACAAGGACATGCGCATGCGCAAAATTTGCGTGATTCAGGTCGCGATGTCATCATCGGTGTACGTCCAGGTAAATCTTTTGACAAAGCAAAAGAAGACGGATTTGACACTTATACAGTAGCAGAAGCAACTAAATTGGCTGATGTTATCATGATTTTGGCACCAGACGAAATCCAACAAGAATTGTACGAAGCAGAAATCGCTCCAAACTTGGAAGCTGGAAATGCAGTTGGATTTGCCCATGGTTTCAACATTCACTTTGAGTTTATCAAAGTTCCTGCAGATGTAGATGTCTTCATGTGTGCTCCTAAAGGACCAGGACACTTGGTACGCCGTACTTATGAAGAAGGATTTGGTGTTCCAGCTCTTTACGCCGTATACCAAGATGCAACAGGAAATGCGAAAAACATTGCTATGGACTGGTGTAAAGGTGTTGGAGCAGCTCGTGTAGGTCTTCTTGAAACAACATACAAAGAAGAAACTGAAGAAGATTTGTTTGGTGAACAAGCTGTACTTTGTGGTGGTTTGACTGCCCTTATCGAAGCAGGTTTCGAAGTCTTGACAGAAGCAGGTTACGCTCCAGAATTGGCTTACTTTGAAGTTCTTCACGAAATGAAATTGATCGTTGATTTGATCTATGAAGGTGGATTCAAGAAAATGCGTCAATCAATTTCAAACACTGCTGAGTACGGTGACTATGTATCAGGTCCACGTGTAATCACTGAACAAGTTAAAGAAAACATGAAAGCTGTCTTGGCAGACATCCAAAATGGTAAATTTGCAAATGACTTTGTCAATGACTATAAAGCTGGACGTCCAAAATTGACTGCTTACCGTGAACAAGCAGCTAACCTTGAAATTGAAAAAGTTGGTGCAGAATTGCGTAAAGCAATGCCTTTCGTTGGTAAAAACGACGATGATGCATTCAAAATTTATAACTAATTGATAGAAATTAAGGTGAAGGCGAGTTGGGGGACTGACTCGCTTTTATAATCAATTCCTCTCTTTTTAAGAGGATGGATTGAGATAAGTATGAAATAGTCTAGGAGAAAAAGATGTTAAGTTCAAAAGATATTATCAAGGCTCACAAGGTCTTGAACGGTGTGGTTGTGAATACACCGCTTGATTATGACCATTATTTATCGGAGAAGTATGGTGCTAAGATTTATTTGAAAAAGGAAAATGCCCAACGTGTTCGTTCTTTTAAAATTCGTGGTGCCTATTATGCTATTTCTCAGCTCAGCAAGGAAGAGCGTGAGCGTGGGGTAGTCTGTGCCTCTGCGGGAAATCATGCGCAGGGAGTTGCCTATACTTGTAATGAGATGAAAATTCCTGCTACTATCTTTATGCCCATTACTACGCCACAACAAAAGATTGGTCAGGTTCGCTTTTTTGGTGGGGATTTTGTAACCATTAAATTAGTTGGAGATACCTTTGATGCCTCGGCCAAAGCAGCTCAAGAATTTACGGTCTCTGAAAATCGTACCTTTATTGATCCCTTTGATGATGCCCATGTTCAGGCAGGTCAAGGAACCGTTGCTTATGAGATTTTAGAAGAAGCTCGAAAAGAATCGATTGATTTTGATGCTGTCTTAGTTCCTGTTGGAGGTGGTGGTCTCATTGCTGGGGTTTCTACTTATATCAAGGAAACAAATCCAGAGATTGAAGTAATCGGAGTAGAGGCGAATGGAGCACGTTCCATGAAGGCTGCCTTTGAAGCTGGTGGGCCTGTTAAACTCAAGGAAATTGACAAATTTGCGGATGGGATTGCTGTGCAAAAGGTAGGACAGTTGACCTATGAGGCAACTCGTCAACATGTTCAAACTTTGGTAGGTGTCGATGAAGGATTGATTTCTGAAACCTTGATTGACCTCTACTCTAAGCAAGGGATTGTTGCAGAACCTGCTGGAGCGGCTAGTATTGCTTCTTTAGAAGTTTTAGCTGAATATATCAAGGGGAAAACCATTTGTTGTATCATTTCTGGAGGAAATAATGATATCAACCGTATGCCAGAAATGGAAGAACGTGCCTTGATTTATGATGGGATCAAGCATTACTTTGTGGTCAATTTTCCACAGCGTCCAGGGGCTTTACGTGAGTTTGTAAATGATATCCTGGGGCCAAATGATGATATCACACGTTTTGAGTATATCAAACGAGCTAGTAAGGGGACAGGGCCAGTCTTAATTGGGATCGCTTTAGCAGATAAGCATGATTATGCAGGTTTGATCCGTAGAATGGAAGGTTTTGATCCGGCTTATATTAACTTAAATGGGAATGAAACGCTTTATAATATGCTTGTCTGAGGACTAATAAAAAAATATCATATTATTTGCACAACTGATGTATAGGTGCTATAATGAAGATGAAGAAAGGGGGCGATTCCTATGGTTTTAGGAAGCTTATCGTGCAATTCTTACTTCTGTTCATTATAGCACTTATGATGTTTGGCTCAGATTTCCATCCTTCATTTTGATTTCCCATCTATTTTGAAAAGTAAACTCACACGGTCTTTAAGATGTGATTTGATTTCTTTTTATTGACAAACATACCATATTAAAAGGATATATAAGTAATTGACTGAGCTTATCCATCTTGTCATCTTTATTAAGGATGGTTTAGAGAATCGGGTGTTTGGTTTTAGGTTAGCACTTCAATATCCAAATGAGTGATGAATTTGAAGAATATAAGGAATAACTATCTCTCAGATGATTTCTTGAGGAAGAAAGATAGGAGTTTTGAGCTAGTGAATGCTTGGATTTCTAAAGGTTAGGACTGTCATCTTCAGTTCTTAAATTGAAGAAATAAGCTATCTTACGGGAATAGAGAAGCATTTTTTTAAGAGCTTGAATAATTTTGCACCTCAAGAGGGTAATAATACAATATTTTTATTAGCAAATATTTATGGTGTAGAGGCTAGTAAAACCTATATATTATCGGCTTTAAAAAGGAAGTAAGAATATTCTAGATCATTTATTTTATTGAATATATGTTTTTTTATTGACAAAAGTAGTAAAAACGTATACAATTAAATATTGTAAAGAAGAAAATAGGAGAAAAACATGGCTAAGTCAAACTTTGAAAAAGTAGAATCAGTTGTTGGCTGGGTTCGTGATAAGAAAATCACAGGCTACCGTATCTCTAAAGAAACGAATGCGCGTGAAATGTCTATCATTGCTCTGGCGCAGGGTCGTGCAAAAGTAAAAAATATTTCATTTGAAACAGCCCTAGGCCTAATTGATTTCTATGAAAAAAATCATGAAAAATTTGAAGATTAATCTTTGGATAACGGCGGATTCTTGACCCTCAAGTAGTAGAGATAGAGAATCTGCCTTTTCATTTTGGACAGCAAAAAGACTGCACGATTGATGCAGCCTTTTCTTTTTATTTGAGATAGCGTTGAAGGAACTCTTTTGTTCGATCTTCTTTAGGATTGGTGAAGAGGTCTTCTGGCTTACCTTCTTCAGCAATAACACCCTTATCCATAAAGATAACACGGTGAGAGACATCACGAGCGAATTCCATCTCGTGAGTCACGACAATCATAGTCAAGCCTTCTTGGGCCAGTTCCTGCATGATTTTAAGGACTTCTCCAACCATTTCTGGATCGAGAGCGGATGTTGGTTCATCAAAGAGAATAGCGTCTGGATTCATGGAGAGGGCACGAGCGATAGCCACACGTTGTTTTTGACCACCTGAGAGCTGTTTTGGCTTGGCTTGCCAGTAGCGTTCCCCCATGCCGACTTTTTCAAGGTTTTCTTTGGCAATCTTTTCAGCTTCTGTGCGTTCACGTTTAAGGACTGTTGTCTGAGCGACTATTGTGTTTTCAAGAACGTTGAGATTTTCAAAGAGGTTAAAGGATTGGAAAACCATTCCCAACTTTTCACGGTATTGCGTGAGGTCATAGCCTTTTTCGAGGACGTTTTGTCCATGATAAAGAATTTGTCCATCAGTTGGTGTTTCAAGTAGGTTAATGGAGCGTAGGAAGGTCGATTTCCCGCTTCCAGAGCTTCCGATGATAGAGATAACTTCTCCCTTGTGGACAGTCAGAGAAATGTCTTTTAGCACTTCGTTTTGTCCATAGGATTTTTTGAGGTGTTTAATTTCAAGGATTGCTTGGGTCATTATTTCAAATCCTCCGTTTGCATTTGGTTAGCACCTGTAGTATAGGTATCCATGTCCATTCGGCGCTCGATGAAGCGTAGGATACGTGTTACGGTGAAGGTGAGGACAAAGTAAATCACGGCGATGATTGTAAATGTCTGGAAGTATTGATAAGTTTGTGTTGCCACGGTATTTCCTGAGAAATAAAGTTCGACAACAGAGATAACGTTCAATACAGATGTATCTTTGATATTGATGACAAATTCATTACCAGTTGCTGGTAGGATGTTACGAACTACCTGAGGGAGGACAATCTTACGCATGGTTTGGTTATGAGTCATACCAAGAGCAGTCGCGGCTTCAAATTGTCCCTTGTCAACTGCTAGGATACCACCACGGACGATTTCAGTCATGTAGGCACCAGTGTTAATCGAAACGATGAAGATAGCGGCCAGTGTACGGTCAAGGTTGATACCGAAAGCTTGGGCAGTTCCATAGTAGATAACCATTGATTGAACGATCATTGGAGTACCACGGAAGATTTCAATATAGACATTGAGAATCCAGCCGACTAGTTTTTGTAGGCCATAAATGGCTTTATTCTCAGATAGAGGAGCAGTACGGAAGACACCAATGGCAAGTCCAATAATGAGACCTGTGATGGTTCCGACAATAGAGATTAAAAGAGTGATACCAGCACCACGCAAGAGTTGTTGCCAGTTTTCAGAGAGAATTTTAGCGACTTGGCTAAAGAAACTACTGCTAGTCTCTTCAGTTGTTGTAGCTTCGGCAGGTTGCTCCTTGATCATACGATCCATCAAGGCAACTTGGTCATCTTTTGAAATGGTTTCGATGCTGGCATTGATTTGGCTAATACGATTGTCATCTTTACGAAGTCCAATGGCGATAGCTGTATCTTCTTCCCCAGTTTTGAAACCTGGTTCTACTTGGACCATCTTGAACTTAGAGTTAGCAGCTTCAGCAGTCAGAGCTTCTGGGCGTTCAGAAACATAGGCATCGATGACACCAGCCTCAAGAGCTTGGCGCATTTGAGCGAAGTCTCCCATGGCTGTTTCTTTTTTAGCACCTGGGATTTGTGCAATCAAGTCATAAAGATAGACACCTTGTTGAGAAGTGATTTTCGCACCATTAAAGTCATCCAAAGATTTAGCACTTGCGTAGGCAGAATCTTTTTTGACTAGTAGAACGGGTTCGCTAGTGTAGTAACTGCTTGAAAAGGCAATTTCTTGTTTACGCTCGGCAGTTGGACTCATACCTGCGATAATCATATCAATCTTACCAGAAGTGAGGGCAGGGACTAGACCTTCCCACTTGGTTTTAACAACCAAAGGTTCTTTACCTAAGTCCTTAGCGATTTTCTTGGCGATTTGAACATCGTATCCGTTAGCATACTGGTTAGTCCCATCGATTTTGACAGCTCCATTGCTATCATCATCCTGAGTCCAGTTAAAGGGAGCATATGCCGCTTCCATCCCGATGCGTAAATATTCATCGGCTTGGGCAACATTAACAAATCCCAGCATCAGCAAGAGACTTGTGAAAATAGATAAGTATATTTTTCTCATGATTTCTCCTATTTCTAATCTATTAAAAAATAACTGTCTCCTATTTTATCGAAAAAAACTCTATTTTTCAATATAGGTAAGCCCTTACTTGAGAAAAAATGATATAATGATAGCAAAGATAAAAAGGGGGTTTAGTTGATGAAAAAAACTTTTTTCTTATTTGTTTTAGGCTTGTTTTGCCTTCTGCCATTCTCTGTTTTTGCCATTGATTTCAAGATAAACTCTTATCAAGGGGATTTGTATATTCATGCAGACAATACAGCAGAATTTAGACAGAAGATAGTTTATCAGTTTGAGGAAGACTTTAAGGGCCAAATCGTGGGACTTGGACGTGCTGGCAAGATGCCTAGTGGATTTGACATTGATCCTCATCCAAAGGTTCAGGCTGCGAAAAATGGTGCTGAACTGACAGATGTTACTAGCGAAGTGACAGAAGAAGCAAATGGTTATACTGTGAAAGTCTACAATTCAGGTCAGGGGGGCGACATAGTTGAAGTTGATCTCACATGGAATTTAAAAAATTTGCTTTTTCTATATGATGATATTGCTGAATTAAATTGGCAACCTCTGACAGATAGTTCAGGGGCTATTGGAAAGTTTGAATTTCATGTAAGGGGAGAGAAGGGGGCTGAAAAACTCTTTTTCCATACAGGCAAACTTTTTAGAGAGGGAACGATTGAAAAGAGTAGCCTTGATTATACTATTCGTTTGGACAATCTTCCAGCTAAGCGTGGAGTTGAGTTGCATGCCTATTGGCCTCGGACCGATTTTACTAGCGCTATGGATCAGGGCTTGAAAGGGAATCGTTTAGAAGAGTTTAATAAGATAGAAGACTCGATTGTTAGAGAAAAAGATCAGAGTAAACAACTCGTTACTTGGGTATTTCCTTTGCTACTTTCCATTTCCTTGTTATTGAGTGTCTGCTTCTATTTTATCTATAGAAGAAAGATCACTCCTTCAGTCAAATATGCTAAAAATCACCGTCTCTATGAACCACCAATGGAATTAGAGCCTATGGTTTTATCAGAGGCTGTCTACTCGACCTCCTTGGAGGAAGTGAGTCCTTTAACCAAAGGAGCTGGTAAATTCACCTTTGACCAACTTATTCAAGCTACCTTGCTAGATGTGATAGACCGTGGGAATGTCTCTATCATTTCAGAAGGAGATGCTGTTGGCTTGAGGCTAGTAAAAGAAGATGGTTTGTCAAGTTTTGAGAAAGACTGCCTAGATCTGGCATTTTCAGGCAAAAAAGAAGAAACTCTTTCCAATTTGTTTGCGGATTACAAGGTATCTGATAGTCTTTATCGTAGAGCAAAAGTCTCTGATGAAAAACGGATTCAAGCAAGAGGGCTTCAACTCAAATCTTCTTTTGAAGAAGTATTGAACCAGATGCAAGAAGGAGTGAGAAATCGGGTTACCTTCTGGGGGCTTCCGGATTATTATCGTCCCTTGACTGGTGGAGAAAAGGCCTTGCAAGTAGGTATGGGTGTCTTGACTATCTTGTCCCTATTTATCGGATTTGGTTTGTTCTTGTACAGTTTGGATGTTTATGGCTATCTTTACATCCCCTTGCCAATACTTGGTTTTCTAGGTTTGGTTTTGGCTGTTTTCTATTATTGGAAGCTTCGATTAGATAATCGTGATGGTGTCCTAAATGAAGCAGGAGCAGAAGTATACTATCTCTGGACCAGTTTTGAAAATATGTTGCGTGAGATTGCACGATTGGATCAGGCTGAATTGGAAAGTATTGTGGTCTGGAATCGCCTCTTGGTCTATGCGACCTTATTTGGCTATGCGGACAAGGTTAGTCATTTGATGAAGGTTCATCAGATTCAAGTGGAAAATCCAGATATCAATCTCTATGTAGCTTATGGCTGGCATAGTATGTTTTATCATTCAAGCGCGCAAATGAGCCATTATGCTAGTGTCGCAAATACAGCAAGTACCTACTCCGTATCTTCTGGAAGTGGAAGTTCTGGCGGTGGTTTCTCTGGAGGCGGAGGTGGTGGAAGTATCGGTGCCTTTTAAAGAGAGCTATCACTGGCTGAAAAAATATGCTATAATGGAAGATAGAAAAAGGAGTAATCTATGTATCTTATTGAAATTTTAAAATCTATCTTCTTCGGTATTGTTGAAGGAATTACGGAATGGTTGCCGATTTCCAGTACAGGTCACTTGATTTTAGCAGAGGAGTTTATCCAATACCAAAATCAGAATGAATCTTTTATGTCCATGTTTAATGTCGTGATTCAGCTTGGTGCGATTTTGGCGGTTATGGTCATTTACTTTAACAAGCTCAATCCTTTTAAACCAAGTAAAGACAAGCAGGAAGTTCGTCGAACTTGGCAATTGTGGTCTAAAGTTCTTGTAGCTACTTTACCTTTGCTTGCTGTATTTAAGTTTGATGATTGGTTTGATACCCACTTCCATAACATGGTTTCAGTTGCTCTCATGTTGATTATCTATGGGGTTGCCTTTATCTATTTGGAAAAGCGCAATAAAGCGCGTGCTATAGAGCCAAGTGTAACAGAGTTGGACAAGCTTCCTTATACGACAGCCTTCTATATCGGCCTCTTCCAAGTTCTTGCCCTTTTACCAGGAACTAGCCGTTCTGGAGCTACAATCGTCGGTGGTTTGTTAAATGGAACCAGTCGTTCTGTTGTGACAGAATTTACCTTCTATCTTGGAATTCCTGTTATGTTTGGAGCTAGTGCCTTAAAGATTTTCAAATTTGTGAAAGCAGGACAGCTCTTGAGCTTTGGGCAGTTGTTCTTGCTCTTGGTTGCGATGGGAGTAGCCTTTGCAGTCAGCATGGTCGCTATTCGTTTCTTGACCAGCTATGTGAAAAAACACGACTTTACCCTTTTTGGTAAATACCGCATCGTGCTTGGTAGTGTCTTGCTACTGTATAGCTTTGTCCGTTTATTTGTATAAGAAAAACCTTGAAGGGGCAACTCTTCAAGGTTTTAAAATCCAGTCACGGTAACTCCTAGCAGGCGGACACCTCTTTCTTTCTCGCTTAACTCTTCATAGAGTTGCAGGGCAATTTGGCTTATCTGACTAGCATCCTGTGTTTTTTGAGCCAGACTTTTTCGTTTAGTAAGAGTTGAAAAGTCCTCATAGCGGATCTTTAAAATGACAATTTTTCCAGCTTTTTCTTGTTGATGTAGATTGAGAGCGACTCTTTCTGATAGAAGAGTCAGCTCTTTTTTAATGTCTTCCTCGGCATGGAGGATCTTTCCATAGGTTTTCTCCTTCCCGATTGATTTACGGATGCGATTGGATTTGACTGGGGAGTTATGAATACCACGAGCCTTTCGATAAAGATCATAGCCCAGTCTTCCAAAACGGTCTATTAGGGTCACTTCAGGAACTTCAAGTAGGTCAGCGCCAGTAAAAACACCCATGTGATGAAGTCGTTCCACCGTCTTTTTTCCTACTCCATGAAACTTGGAAATATCCATTTGTTTGAGAAAATCCTCAGCTTGGTCAGGTAGAATCACTGTCAAACCATGTGGTTTTTGATAATCGCTAGCCATTTTAGCTAAGAATTTGTTGTAGGAAACACCGGCAGAAGCAGTTAAATGAAGTTCTTGCCAGATATCCTCTTGAATGAGGCGAGCGATTTTGACGGCCGACTTGATACCGAGTTTATTTTCTGTCACGTCTAAATAGGCTTCGTCAATACTCATAGGTTCAATCAAATCTGTATAGCGCTTAAAAATAGCTCGAATCTGGAATCCCACAGACTTGTATTTTTCATAATTTCCTGAGATAAAGACGGCCTGGGGACATCGTTCATAGGCTTCCTTGGAACTCATGGCAGAATGAACACCAAAAGCTCTTGCCTCATAGCTACAGGTCGAAACGACTCCTCGCCCACCTGTTTGCCGAGGGTCGCTTCCTATAATGACAGGTTTTCCTCTGAGTTTAGGATTATCCCTGATTTCCACTGCAGCAAAAAAGGCATCCATGTCAATATGGATGATTTTTCTTGACAAATCATTTAATAAGGGGAAAATCAACATGCTTAGCACCTTTTTACTGCTTATTTTCTTTTATTATACCCTTTTTTCTGAAAAAAAGAAAAAAGGCCTTTATTTTTTCAAAAATATAATACAGTTTGGGATAAAAAACAGACTGTTTTAGAAAAGAAAGTGTAAAAATAGGGAATTTTCACTTGTTGAAATCGGTTACTGTGTGGTATACTTGTCTCATAAATGTAACAGATGGTTGTTACTAGAAAGAAAAAAGAGGACATTAACATGGTTGTTAAAACAGTTGTTGAAGCACAAGATATTTTTGACAAAGCTTGGGAAGGCTTCAAAGGCGTAGATTGGAAAGAAAAAGCAAGTGTATCACGCTTCGTACAAGCTAACTATACACCTTACGATGGAGACGAAAGCTTCCTTGCAGGACCAACAGAACGTTCACTTCATATCAAAAAAATTGTAGAAGAAACTAAGGCTCACTATGAAGAAACTCGTTTCCCAATGGACACTCGTCCAACATCTATTGCTGATATTCCTGCTGGATTTATCGACAAAGAAAACGAAGTTATCTTCGGTATCCAAAACGATGAACTCTTCAAATTGAACTTCATGCCAAAAGGTGGTATCCGTATGGCTGAAACTACTTTGAAAGAAAATGGATACGAACCAGATCCAGCTGTTCACGAAATCTTCACTAAATACGTAACAACAGTTAACGACGGTATCTTCCGCGCTTACACTTCAAACATCCGTCGCGCTCGTCACGCTCACACTGTAACTGGTCTTCCAGATGCATACTCACGCGGACGTATCATCGGTGTTTACGCACGTCTTGCTCTTTACGGTGCAGACTACTTGATGCAAGAAAAAGTAAACGATTGGAATGCAATCGAAGAAATCGATGAAGAAACAATCCGTCTTCGTGAAGAAATCAACCTTCAATACCAAGCATTGCAACAAGTTGTTCGCTTGGGTGATCTTTACGGAGTTGATGTTCGCAAACCAGCGATGAACGTTAAAGAAGCAATCCAATGGGTTAACATCGCCTTCATGTCTGTTTGCCGTGTTATCAACGGTGCTGCTACATCCCTAGGACGTGTACCAATCGTATTGGACATCTTTGCAGAGCGTGACCTTGCTCGTGGTACATTTACTGAATCGGAAATCCAAGAATTCGTTGATGATTTCGTTATGAAACTTCGTACAGTTAAATTTGCTCGTACAAAAGCTTACGACCAATTGTACTCAGGTGACCCAACTTTCATCACAACTTCTATGGCTGGTATGGGTAACGACGGTCGTCACCGTGTTACTAAGATGGACTACCGTTTCTTGAACACACTTGACAACATCGGTAACTCTCCAGAACCAAACTTGACAGTTCTTTGGACTGATAAATTGCCATACAACTTCCGTCGCTACTGTATGCACATGAGCCACAAACACTCTTCAATCCAATATGAAGGTGTAACAACAATGGCTAAAGACGGATATGGTGAAATGAGCTGCATCTCATGCTGTGTGTCTCCACTTGACCCAGAAAATGAAGAACAACGCCACAACATCCAGTACTTTGGTGCGCGTGTAAACGTATTGAAAGCCCTTCTTACTGGTTTGAACGGTGGTTACGACGATGTACACAAAGACTACAAAGTATTTGACATCGAACCAATCCGTGACGAAGTTCTTGAATTTGAATCAGTTAAAGCTAACTTTGAAAAATCTCTTGACTGGTTGACTGACACTTACGTAGATGCTTTGAATATCATCCACTATATGACTGATAAGTACAACTATGAAGCTGTTCAAATGGCCTTCTTGCCAACTAAACAACGTGCCAACATGGGATTCGGTATCTGTGGATTTGCTAACACTGTTGACACATTGTCAGCTATTAAGTACGCTACAGTTAAACCAATCCGTGATGAAAATGGCTACATCTACGATTACGAAACAATCGGTGAATACCCACGTTGGGGTGAAGATGACCCACGTTCAAACGAATTGGCAGAATGGTTGATCGAAGCTTACACTACTCGTCTACGTAGCCACAAACTTTATAAAGACGCAGAAGCTACAGTTTCACTTTTGACAATCACATCTAACGTTGCTTACTCTAAACAAACTGGTAACTCACCAGTCCACAAAGGTGTATACCTCAACGAAGATGGTTCTGTGAACTTGTCTAAACTTGAATTCTTCTCACCAGGTGCTAACCCATCTAATAAAGCTAAAGGTGGATGGTTGCAAAACTTGAACTCACTTTCTAGCCTTGACTTTAGTTACGCAGCTGATGGTATCTCATTGACTACACAAGTTTCACCTCGCGCTCTTGGTAAGACTCGTGACGAACAAGTTGATAACTTAGTAACAATCCTTGATGGTTACTTTGAAAACGGTGGACAACACGTTAACTTGAACGTTATGGACTTGAACGATGTTTACGAAAAGATCATGTCAGGTGAAGACGTTATCGTACGTATCTCTGGATACTGTGTAAACACTAAATACCTCACTCCAGAACAAAAAACTGAATTGACACAACGTGTATTCCACGAAGTTCTTTCAATGGATGATGCCTTGGATGCATTGAGCTAATCAAGTTCTTGAATAATAAAAAGGAACCCTCGGTCAATCGACCGAGGGTTTTGTGCTTGGGATAGTGTGAGCAATTCCTTCGGCGCAATATGCAATGTTTTTGGGAAGTAATAGTAGACCGAATCTGAAATAGTCCACTGAAACGTCTCAAACAGTGCTAGAAATTGACTGGAATTCCCTGATCAATTTATTCAGATTTTATTTCATTTCATCATAAAAACAAGACGACTGGCTAATTGACAATCATCTTGTTTGATACTGTTAATAAAATTCGCGAAGTTTATCTTGATTTTCTTTAAAAAATTTTTCTAACCAATCCATACCATAAGCATAACTAAAGCCTTCTAATAGAACAGAGAGGTCAATAGTATCAAATCCCATGTCTTTTAAATATTTAAAGGTATCGAATGGTGAATGAAAGTTTTTGTATTTAATAATTGCACCAATATCTTTCAAATCCTGCTCCCTGATACTCATCATCTTCATTCCTAACACATACTCAATAGGGACTACTAAAACGGTCAGATTCTCAAATGAGTACAAGGATTCACATAAACTTAAGGGAGGTTGTTTGTTCATATTTGCAACATGATTGTTGAGCCATAACTCTTCGTGGGTGTTAAGATTAAACTGTTTTCCTACACGAGCAATAATTTCATTGATTTTCTGATTTTGGTCATAAAAAGCATCAACATCTTGTGTGGCACGTAAACCATGATATTCTAAGACATAACCACCGACACAGATAATTGTTAAAGTCAGATTTTCCTGAATTAATTCCTTATTTAGGGCTTGGAATACCGGTTTCATTTTATCCATGCTTGTATTTCTCCATCAATTTTTGAACATTGGTTAACTTAGCAGGTTTATTTAATGAAATCACATATTTATGAGTTGGAGTATGCTTTTGAAAGGCATACTTCAAGCTAATTTTTTGAAAATGAGTTAGTTCTTTGGAGTCTAGCAACTTTTCTACATCTTGGTTTGTTAAATAAGAATAGTCTTCAAAAATAACTTTTCGCAAATAGCGAAACCAATGACTTGCGTTGAATTGTGATTGTTTGGATGCCTGTATCATATAATCGTACCAATCCATTGTCTTCCTCCTATGAAATTTAGTTTATCTTATTGTAGTTTATATTTAAAAATGTAGTTTTTCTTAATTAGCTCGTATTAGAAAAGAGTATTTAGAAATGTAAAATGAACCTTTTTTCTTATCCAAAAACCTTACTAAAGTATATAATTTAGGAAGTCAATTCTGTATGATAATGTTTGTACTATCGTTGAGTTTTTGCTTAATTGCCTAACGAGATAAATTTTAGAAGAATTTTCGGTGTGATTTGACAAGCTTCTGACTGGAAGGATAGTTACACTAGTATTGTTTATTAAAATGAGGAGATAGAGAAAATTTGGAATCCATTTGCTTATTATCAATCGTTTTTTTAGCTTATTTGTCTTAGATTGGTATAGAACTGATTTATGGATTGATCCTCTTGTATCTTATCTTGTTCCTAAATATGTTGGTAGAAAAATGAAGCAGTTGTTACGAGTGTCTGTATTGGGAAAAATTTTATCTATACAATTCTTTAAATGATATGAAGGCTAGGAATGCCAAAACACTGACATATTTCGTTTGAATCTCATCCAATCCCTATACTTGTATTTGTAGAAATGCTATCAGTAATATATTCGCGAATACTATGATTTACAACAGTGTGGTCGTACATCTTTGTAACTTTATTATACAACAACCATTTACAGGTGTAAAGTTGAGCAGTGTCTTTAGTAAATTTAGGGACTTGTTTTGTCACAGTTTTGATACCTGTATTCCTTGTTTCATGAGCATTTAACGTTCCTTTTCATGTAGGCATTTCAACAATTAGAATGATATTTTTCCGAGGATGAACTTATATATTGTGACTTTTTAGAGTTATGATACCTCTTGATTTGACTACCGCTATCAATTTCATCTATTTTTACAGTTTCATGCAGCATAGCGAGAAGGCGGTTTCCTATATGGAAGTCGTCTTGTTTTCATATTGTCTAAATACGAGATATTTACTACAGGTTATAGTTGATTTAAACAGGTCTATAGATTTCGAATATATATTAAGGTGAAATAATATCTTGTAATACATTGTTATGCTCTATGAAAAAAGCAACGATAGCTAATGCACAAGCTCCTATACTTCCACGATGTTTGTTGTAAGGTAAAATTTCAATTTCTATATTACGAGTAAAGGGAACGAAGTGGAGCTGATCTTGGATTTTATCCCTGACTTCATGAGTGAAAGGTTGATAATTAAGCAATTGACTGTTGATATAGATTTTATCAGCAGGATTGATGAGGAGAAGATTTGCAATAGAAGTGGCTAATAAATTGACTCCTTTATCAATTTGTTGACGTAAAGCGGAGTCGCCTAAGTTGTAAGCTGTTAAAAGAGTATCTAAATGAATGTCTTTTTCAGTTTTTACAAGGCTTTTTAGTACAGTTAGTTGAGAATTTTTAAATAATAATTGGGCATGTTTGATTAACCAAGCATCCGAAATATATGTTTGTAAACAACCTTTTTTTCCGCATTCACAATATTGCCCATTCAATTCGACAATGGTGTGTCCAATTTCTCCGATATAAGGATTTTTAGAGGCTCCTATTTTTTCTTTTGTGAAAAAGGAAGTGTAAATACCTAATCCAGCGTGTAGGAAAATAAAGTTATCGGGGGTATTGTGTGGGTTAAAAAGGTATTGTCCTATAGCCATACAATCGATATTATTTTTTACAATAAAAGGGAAATCGAATTTTTTAATTACATTTAATAAATTAAACGATTCCCATATGGAGTTGTTTGTAATGATGCTTCCGGAGTCTTTGTTATAATGTCCAGGTATTGATAAGCCAAATCCAAGTAATTTTGTCTCCAAAGGGACATACTCTATAGCTGTTTTTATCATATTGGTAATGGTGGAATTGATTTCTGAAATAGGATAATCTTCATTCAAAATTTCTGTCTCGAAAAGAGTTTTCCCTTGTAAGTCACATAGACTGAGAAAGATACCTAAGACGTTTATTTCAATACCTCCAACAATATACGGAATATTATCTGTGATAGAAATAGTTTTTCTACGTCTTCCAGATCCGGAAAACTCGCTAAATTCATCACCGGTTTCGTATATGAGGGATTGTTCACTTAGCTCTTTGATGATGTTAGTCGTTGTTGCTGGAGTAAGTCCTGTTTCATTAACAATATCTGTACGGGATGTTGCTGGATTTCGATATAGAAACTCCAGTATAGTGGCTCTATTTTGTAAAAAGGCTGATTGTTTTGTAATCATTTGTTTCCTCCTTTGGTTTATTTTATATTAAACATAAGAAAAAATCAATTAAAATTATTATTCTATACAAAGAAAAAAATATTGTAAAAACAGCAAAAAATATATTGACAACGCTTTCTGTTAGTGGTATATTTAATTTATAAAAAATAAAAAAAGGAGTTCCGGTGATGAACAATATTTTAACGTTTTTAGAAACGAAAGTCGCTCCGTTTGGTGAAAAAGTTGGCAACCAACGGCATTTGAAAGCTATTCGTGAAGGATTTATGATGGCAATGCCTTTGATTTTAGTCGGCTCTTTATTTCTTATTCTAATCAGTTGGCCTCAAGAGGCTTTTACAAATTGGCTGAATAGTGTTGGATTGCTAAGTATCTTGACAACTATGAATCAGTCAACAGTAGCGATTATCTCCTTGGTCGCTTGTTTCGGTATTGCCTACAGGTTGTCGGAAGGATACGGTACAGATGGTCCGTCGGCAGGGATCATAGCCTTATCCAGTTTTGTATTGATGGCACCTCGTTTTTCGAGTATGGTTTATGATAAAAATGGAGAGCAGGTCAAGCAGTTATTTGGCGGCGCAATACCATTTTCTAGCCTGAATGCATCTTCTTTATTTATGGCGATTACCATTGGATTGGTTACAGCAGAGATTTATCGTATGTTTATCCAGCGCGGAATTACGATAAAAATGCCAAGTGGTGTCCCAGATGTAGTCAGTAAATCATTTTCAGCTCTTTTACCTGGTTTTACTACTTTTGTTTTGTGGGCTTTGGTCTTAAAAGGTCTGGAAGCAGCAGGAGTTGCAGGAGGTCTCAACGGACTTCTAGGTGCAATTGTTGGAACACCGCTTAAGTTAATTGCAGGAACGCTTCCAGGTATGATTCTATGTGTTATTGTAAACTCATTCTTTTGGTTCTGTGGAGTTAACGGGGGACAAGTTTTAAATGCTTTTGTAGACCCAGTTTGGTTACAATTTACTACAGAAAACCAAGAAGCTGTGGCTGCAGGACAAACCCTACAACACATTATTACATTACCGTTTAAAGATTTATTTGTATTTATTGGTGGCGGTGGAGCGACTATTGGTCTTGCGATTT
Source organism: Streptococcus sp. Marseille-Q5855 (assembly GCF_946901985.1). Classification (NCBI taxonomy): domain Bacteria; kingdom Bacillati; phylum Bacillota; class Bacilli; order Lactobacillales; family Streptococcaceae; genus Streptococcus; species Streptococcus sp. Marseille-Q5855. Next base: position 156,451 of record NZ_CAMPPR010000006.1, on the reverse strand, counting down.
GTCTCTTCCTATTTAGTAAGAGTCGTGCGAATAAAACATTAGGTAAGCTAGCTATTATACCGTCTATCTTTAATATCAATACAGCTATTCTATTTACGTTTCCAACGGTTTTAAATCCGATTATGCTGATTCCGTTTATTGCTACTCCTACAATCAATTCCTTAATTACCTATGTATCAATGGCTGTAGGATTAGTACCTTATACAACAGGTGTAATCCTTCCGTGGACAATGCCACCGATCATAGGAGGATTCCTTGCGACAGGGGCTAGTTGGCGAGGAGCTCTATTACAAGTTGTTTTAATTTTGGTTTCTGTGGCAATTTATTATCCATTCTTCAAAATTGCAGATAAACGCAATCTTGAAAAAGAAAAAGCTACTGTTGGAGGGGAATAAGATGGTTATCAGAGTATTTAATCAGCAGAAAAATGCTTATTCTAGCTTTGCCTTAGAGGAATTAAGTTACTATATGAATCGGGTCTTTAAGACTGATATAGAACTTGTCGAGGAGAAGGAAGCGGATATTTTTGTAGGATTAGTCAATAAAGAAGATAGAAAAGACCATGTTCTTATCTCATTAGACAAGGGTAAGGGGAGAATTGAGTCTAATACAATTGTAGGTTTACTTATTGGAATTTACCGAATGTTTCATGAATTTGGGGTTGTGTATACTAGACCAGGGCGCGGACATGACTTTGTTCCAGAGTTACGATTTGAAGATTTTTTAGATAAACAGCTATCTATAGATGAAACAGCCAGTTACTATCATAGGGGAGTATGTATAGAGGGAGCGGATTCATTTGAAAATATACTAGATTTTATTGATTGGCTACCTAAGATTGGAATGAACAGTTTTTTCATCCAGTTTGAAAATCCTTACTCTTTTTTGAAACGTTGGTATGAACATGAATTTAATCCATATCTAAATAAAGAAAAATTCTCAAATGAATTAGTACAAGAATTGAGTGATAGGTTGGATAAAGAATTGCAAAAAAGAGGTCTTATTCATCATCGTGTTGGTCATGGATGGACAGGTGAGGTTTTAGGCTACTCTTCAAAATTTGGCTGGGAATCAGGTCTTAGTATTTCAGAGGAGAAGAAACCCTATATCGCTGAAATAAACGGGAAACGAGAATTATTTAATACGGCTCCAATTTTAACCAGTCTGGATTTTTCAAATCCAGATGTGGCGGATAAGATGGTAGAAATTATCAAGGATTATGCCAAGAAAAGACCTGATGTTAACTACTTACATGTATGGTTGTCGGATGCTCGTAATAATATTTGTGAATGCGAAAACTGTAGACAAGAATTGGTTTCGGATCAGTATATTCGTATTCTCAATCAATTGGATAGGGCTTTAACGAGTGAGGGATTAGATACAAAGATTTGTTTTCTGCTTTACCATGAGTTGTTATGGGCACCTCAGAAAGAAAAATTAGATAATCCTGAACGCTTTACCATGATGTTTGCACCGATTACAAGAACATTTGAAATGAGTTATGCAGATGTAGATTTTGACAATTCCATCCCTACGCCTAAACCTTATATACGTAATAAAATTATACTTCCGAATTCTCTTGAGGAAAATTTATCTTATCTTTTTGAGTGGCAAAAAACATTTAAAGGAGATAGTTTCGTATATGACTATCCTTTAGGGCGTGCTCATTATGGCGATTTAGGCTATATGAAAATTAGTCAAACTATTTACAGAGATGTATCTTATCTTTCAAACCTACATTTGAACGGTTACATTTCTTGTCAAGAATTACGTGCAGGATTCCCTCATAATTTTCCTAATTATGTTATGGGGCAAATGCTCTGGAAGAAGACAAGAAGTTATGAAGAATTGATTGAAGAATACTTTTCTGCTTTGTATGGGGAAAATTGGCAGTCTGTTGTTGAATATTTAGAAAAATTATCCATTTATTCCTCTTGTGACTATTTTAATGCAATTGGCAGCCGTCAAAATGATGTTTTAGCGAATCATTATTATATAGCTTACAATCTAGCTGATAATTTTTTACCAATTATTGAGGAAAATATTTCTAAGTTATTAAATAGTCAAAAGGATGAATGGAAACAGCTCAGTTATCATCGTGAATATGTTGTTAAGATGGCGAAGGCTTTATATCTTCAAGCAACCGGAAAAACAAGGCAAGCTCAAGATGAGTGGAAAAATGTGTTGAATTATATCCGTGGGCACGAACTGCTATTCCAATCTAATTTGGATGTTTATCGTGTAATTGAAGTAGCAAAAAATTACGCTGGTTTCCATTTATAAATCATAAGTATAGAAAATGAACTAAGGTATTCAGAGAAGATTGATCCTAAATATTATGAAATTTAAGGATTTTTAAGATATTTAGGGTCAACTTTCTATTTGTATGGTAGCGAAGTCATTTTAATAATGATGTGTAAAAGATGGATCAAGATTGAGGAGGGAGAAGGATGAAATCAAAAGAAGAAATAAATATGCTTGGTTTTACAATTGTTGCTTACGCAGGAGATGCAAGGTCAGATTTGATGGATGCTTTAGCATTTGCGAGAGATGGATATTTTGAACAGGCAAGAGAATTAGTTGAGTCTGCAAACGATTCGATAGTGTCTGCCCATCGAGAACAGACTAATTTATTAGCGGAGGAGGCATCTGGAGATAATTTTGAAGTGAGCTTTATTATGATTCATGGTCAAGATACTTTGATGACAACGATGCTATTGTATGATCAGGTCAAGTTTTTTATTGATGAATATGAACGAATTCGAAAGATTGAAGAACATATTGGTTTGCAATGAGGATTAGTCATGGAAAATTTACAGGTTAAAGCCTTACCGAAGGAGTTTTTATTAGGAGCTGCTACCGCTGCTTATCAAGTAGAGGGTGCAACTAGGGTAGATGGCAAAGGAACAAATATGTGGGATGTTTATTTGCAAGAAAACAGTCCGTTCTTACCAGATCCAGCTAGTGATTTTTATTATCGTTACGAAGAGGATATAGCTTTGGCGGCAGAACATGGTTTGCAGGCTTTGCGTTTATCTATTTCTTGGGTTCGTATATTTCCTGATATAGATGGGGATGCTAATATATTAGCTGTTCGTTATTACCATAGAGTCTTTCAGTCCTGCTTAAAACATAATGTGATTCCGTTTGTTTCTTTACATCATTTTGATTCGCCTCAGAAAATGTTAGAAACAGGGGATTGGTTGAATAGAGAGAATATTGATCGTTTCATACGATATGCTCGTTTTTGTTTTCAAGAATTTACAGAAGTCAAGCATTGGTTTACAATCAATGAACTGATGTCTCTTGCTGCAGGTCAATATATAGGAGGTCAGTTTCCTCCAAATCACCATTTTCAATTATCTGAAGCAATTCAAGCGAATCATAATATGTTGTTGGCGCATGCTCGTGCAGTCCTCGAATTTCATCAATTAGGAATTGAGGGAGAGATAGGTTGTATTCATGCTTTAAAGCCAGGCTATCCTATTGATGGGCAAAAAGAAAATATTTTGGCAGCTAAACGGTATGATGTTTATAATAATAAATTTCTATTAGATGGAACTTTTTTAGGCTACTACAGTGATGACACGCTTTTTCACTTGAATCAAATATTGGAAGCTAATAATTCTAGCTTTATTATTGAAGATGGTGATTTAGAAATTATGAAAAGAGCTGCACCTCTTAATACGATGTTTGGGATGAATTATTATCGTTCAGAATTTATTCGTGAATACAAAGGTGAAAATAGACAAGAATTTAATTCAACAGGAATAAAAGGACAGTCCTCTTTTAAATTAAATGCTCTAGGTGAATTTGTAAAAAAGCCTGGGATTCCGACAACAGATTGGGATTGGAATATTTATCCTCAAGGGTTATTTGATATGTTGCTTCGTATCAAAGAAGAATATCCTCAACATCCGGTCATTTATTTAACTGAAAATGGTACAGCCCTTAAAGAGGTTAAGCCAGAGGGCGAGAATGATATTATTGATGACAGTAAAAGAATCCGTTATATTGAGCAACATTTACACAAAGTTTTAGAGGCTCGAGATAGGGGAGTCAATATTCAAGGCTATTTTATATGGTCTTTGCAAGATCAATTTTCTTGGGCGAATGGCTATAATAAGCGATATGGTCTTTTCTTCGTTGATTATGAGACACAGAAGCGATATATTAAGAAAAGTGCTCTTTGGGTAAAAGGATTAAAACGGAATTAAGGTTAGCGATTTGACTGATGTTTAATATATTTTAACTATGAGCTTAAATTTTTTACAGGAGGAGTTTTTATGGATAAGTTAGTCGCTGTCATTGAAAAGCAACAAGGGAAATTTGAAAAAATTTCTACTAATAATTATATGATGGCTATTAAAGATGGATTCATTGCTACTATGCCTTTAATTATGTTTTCAAGCTTTTTGATGATTATTATTATGATTCCTAAAAATTTCGGAGTAGAGTTACCGAGTCCAGCTATTGCCTGGATGAGGAAAGTGTATATGCTAACCATGGGAGTTTTGGGTATTATTGTTTCAGGGACAGTTGCAAAGTCATTGGCTGGAAATGTTAATAGAAAAATGCCTCCTGGAAAGGTAATAAATGATACTTCTGTAATGTTGGCAGCCATATGTAGTTATCTGGTATTAACTGTAACGCTTGTAGTTGATGAGAAAACGGGATCTACAAGTTTGTCGACAAACTATTTAGGATCTCAAGGATTGATAACTTCGTTTGTCAGTGCCTTTATTACTGTAAATGTTTACCGATTCTGTATTAAGCGAGACATTACTATTCATTTACCTAAGGAAGTTCCTGGGGCTATATCACAAGCTTTTAGAGATATTTTTCCTTTTTCTTTTGTTTTACTTATTAGTGGTTTGTTAGATATTGTATCTCGGTTTAGTTTAGATGTTCCTTTTGCCCAAGTATTTCAACAACTATTGACCCCTATTTTTAAGGGTGCAGAATCATATCCTGCTATGATGTTGATTTGGTTTATGTGTGCTTTGCTTTGGTTTGTTGGAATTCATGGACCATCTATTGTCTTACCTGCTGTTACAGCTTTACAACTAAGCAATATGGAAGAGAATGCTCAACTTCTTGCAAATGGGCAGTTCCCTTATCATTCTTTAACACCTAATTTCGGGAATTATATCGCTGCTATCGGAGGAACGGGGGCTACCTTTGTTGTACCATTTATTTTGATTTTCTTTATGCGGTCTAAACAATTAAAATCGGTAGGTAAAGCTACAATTACTCCTGTTTTATTTGCGGTAAATGAACCTCTTCTATTTGGTATGCCTGTTATTTTGAATCCCTATCTTTTTGTCCCTTTTTTGATGACTCCACCAGTGAATGTATTTCTAGGAAAGGTCTTTATTGATTTCTTTGGAATGAATGGATTTTATATCCAGTTACCTTGGGCCTTTCCTGGTCCATTGGGATTGTTAATTGGAACGAATTTTCAACCTATCTCCTTTGTATTTTTATCTTTGATTTTAGTTGTCGACATATTGATTTATTTGCCATTCTGTAGAGCGTATGATAGACAGTTACTGATGAAAGAAGATGTTGCAAGCTCAAATGATATTATTTTAGAGGAGGATACAAGTGAAATAATGCCTGGTGAGTTAGATGAAATAAAAAGTAAGGAGTTGAAAGTACTGGTTCTTTGTGCAGGGTCTGGAACAAGTGCGCAATTAGCAAATGCAATTAACGAGGGCGCTCAAGTAGCAGAAGTTAGAGTGATTGCAAATTCAGGAGCGTACGGAGCTCATTATGATATTATGGGTGTTTATGATTTAATTATTCTGGCTCCACAAGTTCGGAGTTATTATAGAGAGATGAAGGTGGATGCAGAAAGATTAGGTATTCAGATAGTTGCTACCAGAGGAATGGAATATATTCATTTAACAAAGAATCCAAGTAAAGCCTTACAATTTGTATTGGAGTATTACCAAGCTGTGTAGTAAATTTTTCCATCTTTTATTTGAGTAAGGACTTTGCTTACAGACAGGCTTGGATTTAAAATCGTTCCCCCTTTTTAATATAAAAATCCCTCTTTAACAATTGTAAAAAGAGGGATTTTGTATTTTATCTCTTAGACCAAGTTCTTTTCATAAAGAGAAGTAGGATTGGGTAAATCTCCAAGCGGCCTGCAATCATTGCAAAGGAGAGGAGAATTTTTGAGATAGGACTAAAGATTGAGAAACTAGAAGTGGTTCCTAGGATAGGCCCGATATTATTGAAGCAGCTAAAGACAGCACTGGTAACGACTAGGAAATCATTGCTATCTAGGCTGACAATAAAGATAAGTGCTAGCAAAATCATAGCATAGATGACAAAGTACTTGAGAATCTTATGCTGGGTATCTTTATCAATCACCGTTTTATTAACATGGAGGGTCAAAACACGGTGGGGCGATAGGATTGACAAAATCTGGTTTTTGGCAATTTTTGAAAGGATGAGGCCTCGAATAACCTTGAGTCCACCTGCGGTTGATCCAGCAGAGCCACCGATTGCCATGAGAAAGAGGAGGATAAACTGGGAGAAGAGGGGCCAGTTGGTAATATCTCCATATCCAAAACCAGTTGTTGTAATGATGTTGGAAACTTGGAAGAAGGCCATTTCAAAGCTCTTTGAAAATCCTGGGTAGAGATAGAGGGTATTAAGGCTAATCAAGCCTGTAGAAACCAGCACGATGACCAAGTAAGCCCTAAGCTCTTCATCTCTAAAGAAGGCCTTGATGCGACGGAGCATAAGGAAGTAGTAGAGATTGAAATTTACCCCAAAAACTAGAACTCCTATACTAACTAGATAGGTAATCAGTGAGCTACCATAGTGAGCAATTCCGTCGTTATAGACGGTAAATCCTCCTGTACCTGCTGTTCCCATGGCAATGACAAAACTATCAAATAGGGGCATACCAGCTAGATAATAGATGATGACAAAGAGGGAGAAGAGAGCTAGATAAAGGAGATAGAGAATCTGGGCAGTATTTTTGAGTTTGGATACAACCTTACCGAAGACGGGACCAGGAACCTCAGCCTTCATCACTTCTAGGTGGCTATTCTTGGTATTATCCATAATAGCCAGTGCGAAAACGAGCACTCCCATCCCTCCAATCAAGTGGGTAAAACTTCGCCAGAAGAGGAGGGAACGGCTGAGAACCGAAATGTCGTTCAAGATACTTGCTCCAGTAGTTGTAAACCCAGAACTGATTTCAAAAAAGGCATCGATAACGCTAGGGATTTGTCCAGCAAAAACAAAGGGGAGACCGCCAAAGAAAGACCAAAGGATCCAGCAGAGGGCAACAATTAAGATTCCCTCCTTGGCATAAATACGTTGATTTTTTGGCTTTTGTAAAATTCCTGAACCGCCTAGTAATACGAGAATCCCAATCGTTGTAAAGAGGGCTGTAAAGACTTGGCTCGATTCACGGTAATAGACAGCGACAGACACAGGAACCAAAAGAAGAACGGCTTCAATCAAAAGTAACTTTGAAAGGAGGTAGCGAATCATACTTTTATTCATTTCTTACCTCGCGATCAAGTCATAAATCTTGGTGATGTTTGGCAACAAGGTTGTTACTAGGAGCTTATCTCCAACTTCCAACATATCCTCCCCAGTTGGGAAAATAGTCTTGCCCTTTCGAATGATGGCTGCAATAAGAACCCCTTTTTTCAGTTTGAGTTGAGAAAGAGGTTTGGCAGTCATTTTATTGGCTTCCTTGATATGGAATTGTAGGGTTTCGATTTGGCCATTGGCTAGATGGTGCATGGCTTGAAGGTCTGAATACTGGGCATTAACCCGACCACGAATAAAGTGCATGATTGTATCTACAGCGATGCTTTTAGGTGTGATAATACTTGAAAAATCAGGCGCATTGATAATCTCGAGGAGACTGGTACGATTGACCTTGGTAATATTTTTCTGTACACCTACCCTGTCAAGGAACATAGAGGTAATCAGATTTTCCTCATCGACTCCTGTTAGAGTCGCAACGGCATCATAGTGTTGAGCACTTTCTTCCAGCAGGATATCTTTTGCGGTACCATCTCCTTGAACGATATGAAGATTTGGGAACTTCTCGCTAAAGAAACTAGCGATTTCAGAATTGATTTCAATGACCTTGGTATCGATACGACTGTCTTTGAGAATGCCTAGTAGATAATAGGCAATTCTACCTGCACCGACGATGAGAAGACTCTTCACAGCACGAGACTTGAAATAATTATGGAAGAGCATCATATCAACACGGTTACCAGTGACAAAGATTCTGTCTTTATCCTGTACAGTCATGTCACCGCTTGGGATGATAATTTGATGATCTCTTTCTATCGCACAGACAATGACATTGCCAAATTTTTTCCGAAAATCAGAAATGGGCATTTGGCAAAGACCACTGGAGGATTTAACAGTGAATTCCATCAAGCTGACCCGTCCACCAAAGAAACGTTCGACAGAGAGGGCGTTGGGGAAGTCAATGATATTGGCGATAGCGCGGGCAGCCAAGAGCTCAGGATTAACGATAAGAGAAAAACCGAGAATATTCTTTTCTTTGAAATAAGAGTTAGAATATTCAGGGTTCCGCACCCGAACGATGGTCTCTTTAGCTCCCATTTTTTTGGCTAGAACGGCTGCGATCATGTTCACTTCATCGTATTCAGTCAGGGCGATAAAGATATCACAATCCTGGACACTGGCTTGCTCAAGGATGGTAAAATCGGCCCCGTTACCAAGGATACCCATGATATCAAAGCGATTAACAATATGATTGAGGACAGCTTCGTCTTGCTCAATTAGCAAAACATCATGCTTTTCTGCAACCAAGGAGCGACAGAGGGCAAAACCAACTTTTCCCCCTCCGACAAGGATAATTTTCATATTAAAACCTACTTTTTCATGATGTAACTATCATACCTTTTTTCAAGAAAAAATGCACCTACTAGCTAATAACAAGAGCTTTTAGTGAAAATTTGCTATAAGATAAAACTATACCCTAACCAATTGAAATAGCTATTAGCGACTTTCTCTGAAATATGGTATGATAAAGGATATACAAGGAGATAAAATGAATAATAATTTACTGGTATTACAATCAGACTTTGGTCTGGTTGATGGTGCGGTATCGGCTATGATTGGAGTGGCTTTAGAAGAATCTCCAACCTTAAAAATTCATCACTTGACGCACGATATTACGCCTTATAATATTTTTGAGGGGAGCTACCGTCTTTTTCAGACGGTGGATTACTGGCCTGAGGGAACGACTTTTGTATCGGTTGTCGATCCAGGTGTCGGCTCGAAACGTAAGAGTGTGGTTGCCAAGACTGCAAAAAATCAATACATTGTCACGCCAGATAATGGAACGCTTTCTTTTATCAAGAAACACGTTGGCATTGTAGCTATTCGTGAAATTTCTGAAGTGGCCAATAGACGTCAAAACACAGAGCATTCTTATACCTTCCACGGTCGTGATGTTTATGCTTATACTGGTGCTAAACTGGCCAGCGGTCACATTACTTTTGAGGAAGTGGGGCCAGAGCTCAGTGTAGACCATATTGTAGAGCTTCCAGTCGTAGAGACCATCATTGAAGATCATTTGGTGAAGGGAGCTATTGATATTCTGGATGTGCGTTTTGGTTCGCTTTGGACCTCTATCACGCGAGAAGAATTTTACAAACTGGAACCAGACTTTGGTGACCGTTTTGAAGTGACTATCTATCACGCTGATATGCTGGTCTATCAAAATCAGGTTGTTTATGGCAAATCATTTGCGGATGTGAGAATTGGGCAACCCATCCTTTACATCAACTCTCTCTATCGTTTAGGTCTGGCTATCAACCAAGGTTCTTTTGCCAAGGCCTATAATGTGGGTGTCGGTTCATCTTGGACCATTGAAATAAAGAAAATAGAAGGATAAAATAGGAGAATAAATAGTATGGAAATCAAATTTACAATTAAACAAGTTGTTGCTGTCGGAATTGGCGCTGCCCTCTTTGTCGTCATCGGGATGATCAACATTCCGACCCCTGTTCCCAATACAAGCATCCAGCTTCAGTATGCGGTACAAGCGCTACTTTCTATTATTTTTGGACCGATTATCGGTTTGCTTGTCGGGTTGATTGGTCATGCAATCAAGGACTCTCTTGCTGGTTACGGTCTGTGGTGGACTTGGATTATCGCTAGTGGGCTCTTTGGTCTAGCTGTGGGGCTATTTAGAAAGTACGTTCGCGTGATCAATGGTGTCTTTGACTGGAAAGATATTCTTATTTTTAACCTCATTCAACTACTTGCAAATGCCCTTGTTTGGGGTGTCTTGGCACCGCTTGGAGATGTTGTGATTTATCAAGAAGCGGCAGAAAAAGTATTTGCACAAGGGATTGTTGCGGGAATTGCTAATGGTGTATCTGTAGCTATTGCAGGAACTCTTCTCTTGCTTGCCTACGCAGGAACTCAAACTCGTGCAGGAAGTTTGAAAAAGGACTAATACTCTTCGAAAATCTCTTCAAACCACGTCAGCTCTATCTGCAACCTCAAAACAGTGTTTTGAGCAACTTGTGGCTAGCTTTCTGGTTTGCTCTTTGATTTTCATTGAGTATAAAATGATGGGGAAGGCTGGGCAACCAGTCTTTTTGCTGTTTATTGATTAGTTAGGCAAGTAAGCTAGGATAGGAATCTTTTTGGCGCTAAGATTTTAAGAGAAGAGACTGCAAGAAGGGGTAGATTTATGATAAAATAGAAGTCTAAGAAGCGAATGAAGAGAGTAAGATGAAAGAAGCTATAATTGAGTGGAAGGATTTCTCTTTCCGGTATGAAACACAACAAGAACCGACCTTGCAAGGGGTAGACTTGACCATTTACAAGGGAGAGAAAGTCTTAATTGTTGGGCCATCTGGGTCAGGTAAATCTACCTTGGGTCAGTGTTTGAATGGGATTATTCCCAATATTTACAAGGGTCAGATGTCTGGAGAATTTGTGATCAAGGGTCAAGCCGCTTTTGATATGAGTGTCTATGATAAATCTCATCTGGTCAGTACAGTTTTGCAGGATACAGATGGGCAGTTTATCGGCCTGTCTGTGGCAGAAGATTTGGCGTTTGCTCTGGAAAATGATGTGACAGATCTAGAAGAGATGAAAGGTCGTGTTCATAAATGGGCTGAAAAGCTGGACCTTCTTCCTTTACTGTCTCAGCGTCCTCAGGATTTGTCAGGTGGACAAAAGCAGCGGGTCAGTCTGGCTGGTGTCTTGATTGATGAAAGTCCGATTCTTTTGTTTGATGAGCCGCTCGCCAATCTGGATCCCAAGTCAGGTCAGGATATTATCGAATTGATTGACCAGATTCATAAGGAGGAGGGGACGACGACCCTTATTATTGAGCACCGTTTGGAGGACGTTCTGCATCGTCCTGTGGATCGGATTGTCTTGATAAACGATGGCCGTATCCTCTTTAATGGGAGTCCTGATCAGTTATTGGCGACTGACCTGTTGACCCAAAATGGAATTCGAGAACCCCTTTATCTAACCACTTTACGTCAATTAGGTGTGGATTTAGCTAAAGAAGAACAATTATCAAATTTGGACAACTTGTCCATCTCAAAAGGCCAGGTTCAGTTGCAGACTGAATTGGTAAAAGAGATACCAGATTTGCAGTCACTTTTTAGACTAGATGATGTGTCTTTTTCTTATGATGATAGACCGATTTTGAAATCCATTCATCTGGATATTAAAAAGGGCGAAAAGATTGCCATTGTCGGGAAAAATGGAGCAGGGAAATCAACCCTAGCCAAGGCCTTAAGTAGCTTTATCCAGACTGAAGGTCGCTATCTTTGGGAAGGACAGGATATAAAAGGCGATTCTGTTGCAGAGCGGGCGGAACGAGTAGGCTATGTGCTACAAAATCCTAATCAAATGATTTCAACCAATATGATTTTTGATGAGGTGGCTCTGGGACTTCGTTTGCGAGGTGTGGACGAGCAGGAAATTGAAACGAGAGTCTATGAAACTTTGAAAATCTGTGGTCTCTATGAATTCCGTAATTGGCCTATTTCTGCCCTGTCATTTGGTCAGAAAAAACGTGTCACCATTGCTTCAATTTTGGTCTTGGGGGCTGAAATTATCCTCTTAGATGAACCGACAGCAGGTCAAGACCAGAAGAACTATACTGAGATTATGGAATTTCTTGAAGAACTGCATCAAAAAGGGCATACCATTGTCATGATTACCCATGATATGCAATTGATGCTGGATTATTCAGACCGAGCCCTTGTCATGGTGGATGGGGAATTGATTGCCGATACCGATCCAGCTAGTCTGTTGAGCAACCCTGAACTGTTAGTAAAAGCCAATCTAAAAGAGACCTCTATCTTCAACTTGGCCAAGAAACTCGACGTGGATCCACTTGCTTTAACGGCATTTTATAAAGAAAGGAGAGAAGGATGCAAGCTAAACTAATTGGTTACCAGCATAGAGATACTGTGATTCATCGCTTGTCAGGAGCTGGTAAACTCCTCTTTTTCATCCTTGTATCATTGGCGGCCATGATTAGCTATGATACCAGACTGCTTGTTCTGATTGCCATCTTTTCGGTCTTTCTCCTCTATTTGTCAGAAATCCGTTTTAAAGATGTTTCCTTTGTAGCCGTTTTTGCGACGGTATTTGCCGTTTTAAACGTCTTGATGGTCTATCTCTTTTCTCCCGAGTATGGGGTTGGACTTTACGGAGAGAGAAGTGTGATTTGGCAGGGAATCGGTGCCTACACTCTGACCAGCCAAGAGCTCTTTTATCTGCTAAATCTAGCTATTAAGTACCTTTGCACCATTCCTCTGGCTATTATCTTTTTGATGACAACCCACCCTAGTCAGTTTGCTTCCAGTTTAAATCAAATTGGTGTGTCTTACAAGATTGCCTATTCTGTCAGCCTGACCTTGCGCTATATTCCAGATTTGCAGGAAGAATTCTTTACTATCAAGATGTCTCAGGAAGCGCGTGGGATGGAATTATCCAAGAAAGCTTCTCTCATGCAACGAATCAAAGGCAATCTGCGCATTATCACTCCCTTGATTTTTAGCTCGCTAGAACGCATTGATACCATTGCGACCGCCATGGAGCTTCGCCGCTTTGGAAAAGAGAAAAAACGCACTTGGTATAGTTATCAGGCCTTGAAAAAAGGAGACTATCTTACCTTGTTCTTGGCAGCCTTGTTTTTAGTAGCTAGTTTACTACTTATCTTGCAGAATCAGGGACGATTTTACAACCCTTGGAAATAGCTTGAAAAAATTGAAAAAATCAAGTCGTTTCTATTGACAATGATTCTGAAAGTGTTATACTAAGAAAGTAGTTTCGCTGATTTACTTCAAACCTGTTGTGAGGTAAGTTAACGATGCCTTAACCACGCTGTTTGCTGAGCTTGACTCCGGGCAGTGTGGCTATTTTTTTGCAATGGTGAAAGGAAACAAGTCATGACAAATCACATTGTATTATTTGAACCACAAATTCCACAAAATACAGGCAATATCGCGCGTACTTGCGCTGCGACCAATTCTCCCCTCCACATCATCAAGCCAATGGGCTTTCCTATTGACGACCGCAAGATGAAGCGGGCTGGATTGGATTATTGGGATAAGCTAGAGATTTATTTTTACGAGAGTTTGGAAGATTTTATGTCTCAGATGAAGGGAAAACTCTATCTGATTTCGAAATTCGCTGAGAAAGTGTATTCTGAGGTGGATTTATCGACTGACGAAGACCATTATTTTCTTTTTGGACGTGAAGACAAGGGATTGCCGGAGGACTTTATGCGAGAACATCCTGAGAAAGCTCTCCGTATTCCTATGAATGATGAACATGTCCGCAGTCTCAATGTGTCTAATACCGTTTGCATGATTGTCTACGAAGCTCTTCGCCAGCAGAACTTTGCAGGTCTTGAGCTTGTTCATACCTATGAAGTGGATAAATTGAAATAAAAAATGAAAATGGAAATGAACAAAATGCTTGCGCTTGCAAGCGTTTTTTGTTATGATAAAAGAGTCTTCAGGGCAGGGTGAAATTCCCGACCGGCGGTAAATTTGACTATCTATTTTAGCTTTCTCGTCGTTGTCTTGTCTCGATATACTTTAAGTATTATCTTCGACTGCGACGCCTAGATAAATCTAAAATATCTTAGCCAAATAAGTCCGCGAGCGCAAGCTGATGTGGTGAGATTCCACAACCGACAGTATAGTCTGGATGGGAGAAGACGAAAGAATAGCTTTGTCTGTTCTGATAGATTTATAGCTAGATTGTAACCGCTTGCTTTAGTTTTCTTTAATAGAGTGATAGGGAACTTTTGGGATATAAAAAGTGAGAATAGATAGAGGAATCCTTTCTAACTTCTTCTGATTTTATAGAAAATTGGAGGAACCTGTTATGACAAACACACGTCGACTTTCGACCATTGCGATTCTATCAGCCATCTCATTTGTGCTGATGTACTTTGACTTTCCGCTTTTGCCAGCGGCGTCCTTCCTCAAGATCGAATTTAGTATCTTGCCAGTCCTTGTGGGCTTGGTGGTTATGGATTTGCCTGCTGCTTTAGGAGTTCTCTTGCTTCGCTCACTCTTGAAACTGCTTCTTAACAGTCAGGGAGTGAATACTTACATTGGTTTGCCAATGAATATCGTAGCTTTGGGAGTTTTTGTCATCGTATTTGCTTTGATTTGGAAAAAGGAACGGACAACCCTTCGTTTCCTACTAGGCTCTCTAGCTGGGACTATTGGTTTAACTGTGGCAATGTTGGTTCTCAACTATGTTTATGCTGTTCCTTTGTACGCTAAGTTTGCTAACTTTGATATTGGAAAAATTTTGGGACTTTCCAACTACCTAATGACTATGGTGTTGCCTTTTAACTTGATTGAGGGTGTAATCTTTTCCGTTTCATTCTGGTTGTTGTATGTCCTTTTGAAACCAACCTTAAAACATTATGAAAGATAACCAAACATTTTTAATGAAGGGCAGTTTTGCCCTTTTACTTTTCGTTATTCTTGGCTACATGGTCAAATTTTACCCTGAAACGCTGGTCGGTTTTGATCAATCGATTCAGACTGCCATTCGAGGAGACTTACCAGATTACTTGACTATTCTTTTCCGAGCCATCACACGCTTGATTGATATTCCAGTGATTATCACTTGGGTTGCCATCGTAGCCTTTATCTTTTATCGTAAGCGATGGAAGATAGAAAGTTTCTTCATGCTGGGAAATCTGGCTTTAGCAGGACTTTTAATCGTGACTTTTAAAAACATCTACCAGCGCCCACGACCAGCTATTTTACACTTGGTTGAGGAGAAGGGATTTTCCTTCCCAAGTGGTCATTCTCTGGCTGTAACCTTGATGGTCGGCTCTCTGATTGTCATTCTCAGTCAACGGATGAAAAATCCGGTCTGGAGAAAAATCATGCAAATTGTGCTAGGTCTCTACCTAGTCAGTGTGCTGGTATCAAGGGTCTATCTGGGAGTTCATTATCCATCAGATGTCCTTGCCAGTCTCTGTGTGGGCTTGGGAGTCTTGTTTATCGAATTTCCCTTCTATGACAAGCTACGCTTCCAATGGCGATTTAAAGGCAAGCAGAAGTGAGTATCAAATTCCCTTGAGGAGAAAGAAATGAAAGTCAATATAGCAGATCTTCATCCGACTCAACTATACTTATCAGAAAAGAAGTTGCAAAATATTCAGATGCTTTACCAGTCGGCAGAAACAATCCAAGTCGATCCAATCAGTATTCTTGCCTTTGGAGATTGCTTGTTGATTACAGATGGGCATCACAGGGCTTATCAGGCTTTATTGGCAGGTAGGAATACGATTTCTGCTGAGTGGGATAGAGATGGTGGTGATGAACTATATCATCTCTATGCGCAAGCCTGCGAGGAAAGAAAGATTTACTCTGTTCTGGATTTAAAAAATCATATCTTACCTCAAGATGAGTATGAAGCAAAATGGTATAACTGGTGTGATGGTTTTAACCAAGCAGCAACTCTCTTATTGAAAAGGAAAGCAGATGAAACGGATTTTACAAATAGATAATGCACTGCGTCTTGTTCCTTATTATAAGGTCAATCATTGTGAGGAAGCTTTGGCTTGGTATCAGGATGTGAACTTGGTTTACCTCGTAGATGGTGTGAAGAGACCTTACAGTCCAGCGACCCTGGAAGCTATGTATTCTTATTTGGATAAGCATGGAGAGCTTTTTTGGATTGAAGTCAAGGAGAAGGGAGAATGGTTTCCAATTGGGGATGTTACACTATCTCAGGATAATCTCCCCATTGTGATTGGGAATCCCGCTTACCAACATCGAGGGATTGGGAAAAAGGTTCTAAGTACTTTGATTGAATTGGCTCGAGTAAAAGGATGGAAAGAATTGAAAGTCAAGGAAATCTACACCTACAATCATGCTTCTAGGAGGTGTTTCAAGTCGCTTGGATTTGTGGAAGATGGAACAACAGAAAAAGGAAGGAGTTTTGTATTGAAATTAGTCTAATCCTGCCACTTTCTCCCCCTTAACCTTTGACTATTCCGTAAAATTATCGTAAAATAAAGAGTAAATGATAAAATGAGGTCAGAGTCTGTTCGCTCTGGCGATAGTAGTATAAATGAGGAGAAACGCTTTGGAATTAGAAGTATTTGCTGGGCAAGAAAAAAGTGAACTATCTATGATTGAGGTAGCGCGTGCTATCTTGGAACTTCGTGGTCGCGACCATGAGATGCATTTTAGCGATCTTGTAAACGAAATTCAAAACTACCTTGGAACATCAAACAGCGATATCCGCGAAGCCTTGCCTTTGTTCTACACAGAGTTGAACTTTGACGGTAGCTTCATCTCACTTGGAGACAACAAATGGGGGCTTCGTTCATGGTATGGTGTGGACGAAATCGACGAAGAAATCATCGCTCTTGAAGAAAATGACGACGATGAAGTAGCACCAAAAGCTAAGAAAAAACGTGTCAATGCCTTCATGGATGGCGATTCAGATGCTATTGACTACAATGCAGATGATCCAGAAGACGAAGATGCATACGAAGCAGATCCAGCTCTTTCATATGATGATGAAAATCCAGATGATGAGAAAAATGAAGTGGAAGCTTATGATGCAGAAATCAACGAAATCGCCCCAGATGACTTGGGTGAAGACGTGGATCTCAACGAAGACGACGACGAGTTTTCAGATGATGATGCTGAAACCAGCGAGGAATAAAAGTTAGCTATTGACAATTATCCTATTTTTAGGTATCATATTGTTCGGGCACCTCTTTTAGAGGTAGGGGCTCCCTAGTTCTTAGGGAGCTATTTTTGTTTTTTCAAGAAGTTATCTTCTTGTATTTTAGTTGTGAATCTGGTGCAGTCGTCCCAGATTATTCTTATTAGTAGGGTCTTGTTTTCTATGTCCCCTCGTAGTTAACAAGACCTTGAGGATTTTAGAAAGAGGAATCTATGTCTACGAAATATATTTTTGTAACTGGTGGTGTGGTATCGTCTATTGGGAAAGGGATTGTGGCAGCGAGTCTGGGTCGTCTCTTGAAAAATCGTGGTCTCAAAGTAACCATTCAAAAGTTTGATCCTTATATCAATATCGATCCGGGAACTATGAGCCCTTACCAGCACGGGGAAGTTTTTGTGACAGATGACGGAGCTGAGACAGATTTGGACTTGGGTCACTATGAACGCTTCATCGATATCAATCTCAACAAATATTCCAACGTGACAACTGGTAAAATTTACAGTGAAGTTCTTCGTAAAGAACGCCGTGGAGAATACCTTGGGGCAACTGTTCAAGTCATTCCTCATATCACAGATGCTTTGAAAGAAAAAATCAAGCGTGCCGCTCTAACGACTGACTCTAATGTCATTATCACAGAGGTCGGTGGAACTGTTGGGGATATCGAGTCCTTGCCATTCCTAGAGGCCCTTCGTCAGATGAAGGCAGATGTGGGTGCAGATAATGTCATGTACATTCATACAACTTTGCTTCCATATCTCAAGGCAGCTGGTGAAATGAAAACCAAACCAACTCAACACTCTGTAAAAGAATTGCGTGGATTGGGAATCCAACCAAATATGTTGGTTATTCGTACAGAAGAGCCAGCTGGTCAAGGAATTAAAAACAAACTGGCCCAGTTCTGTGATGTGGCACCAGAAGCCGTTATCGAGTCTTTAGACGTTGAACATCTTTACCAAATTCCGTTGAATTTGCAGGCACAAGGTATGGACCAGATTGTCTGTGACCATTTGAAATTAGACGCACCAGTAGCAGATATGACAGAGTGGTCAGCTATGGTGGACAAGGTCATGAACCTGAAAAAACAAGTCAAGATTTCCCTTGTCGGTAAGTATGTTGAGTTGCAAGATGCCTACATTTCTGTGGTTGAAGCCTTGAAACACTCTGGTTATGCCAACGACGCAGAAGTTAAAATCAATTGGATCAATGCCAATGATGTGACAGCAGAGAATGTAGCAGAGCTTTTGTCCGATGCGGACGGAATCATCGTACCAGGTGGTTTTGGCCAACGTGGTACAGAAGGGAAAATCCAAGCCATTCGCTATGCGCGTGAGAATGATGTTCCAATGTTGGGAGTCTGCTTGGGAATGCAGTTGACATGTATCGAATTTGCTCGTCACGTTTTGGGTCTTGAAGGTGCCAATTCTGCAGAGCTTGCACCAGAAACAAAATACCCTATCATTGATATCATGCGTGATCAGATTGATGTTGAGGATATGGGGGGAACCCTTCGTTTGGGACTTTATCCGTCTAAACTAAAACGTGGCTCTAAGGCAGCAGCTGCTTATCACAATCAAGAAGTGGTGCAACGCCGTCACCGTCACCGTTATGAGTTTAACAATGCCTTCCGTGAGCAGTTTGAGGCAGCAGGCTTTGTCTTCTCAGGAGTTTCTCCAGACAATCGTTTGGTAGAAATCGTGGAAATTCCAGAAAATAAATTCTTTGTAGCGTGTCAGTATCACCCTGAACTGTCAAGTCGTCCAAACCGCCCAGAAGAACTCTACACTGCCTTTATTACTGCAGCAGTTGAGAACAGTAATTAGGAAAATCAAAACCTTTGAGAAGAATCTCAGAGGTTTTTTTGCATACGATGGATATTGCAGTATATCTGAGGTAGGAGTCCTCTGTGTGTACCTGCTACCCTTGAAATCAATAGCGACTCCCGCTTGCCCTGTGCTAGTGAATGGATTTATCAGTATATTGAAATGAAATCTGAACAAATTAATTCGGAAAGCCAAATCAATTTCTAGAAATATTTTAGTAGTCAAGGTGTACTGTTATAGATTCAATACACTATACTTTTTTAATTTATACTCTTCGAAAATCAAATTCAAACCACGTCAGCTTCACCTTGCCGTACTCAAGTACAGCCTGCGGCTAGCTTCCTAGTTTGCTCTTTGATTTTCATTGAGTATTAATCCACTATATCTGCAGAATACTTTCTCAGTTTCATTCAGCCTAGTCTTGCTTAAGAAAAAAGCAAAAAGCCATCCCATTCAGGATAGCTTCTTTGTTCTTAGATTTGTTCTGCAAAAACCTTTTCGGCAAGGTTCATAGCGTGGTCTGATACACGAGTGTAGTGTGAGATGATGTCTATAAAGTTGACCCCAGCTTGTGTTGAACATTCGCCCTTGTTGAGGCGTTTGATGTGGGTTTTTCTGAGAACACGCTCTATGTTATTGATTGCTTCATGACGTTCTACAAGACTGCGTGCTTTTTCAATATCATTGTTTTCCACACTATCCAGAGCATCTTTAATAAAGTCACTAGTTTGACGATAAACTTCCTCTAATTCTTTCAAGGCGGCATCAGAAAATTCAACATTTTTCCGTTGAAGATAGTCAGTCAGATTGAGTAGAGCCTCCGCGTGGTCTCCAATCCGTTCCAAATCACGGGAGGAATCAAGGATATTGGTGAGCACTTCGCTTTCTTTTTGACTGAGAGCTTCGCTTGAAAGGGCAATGAGATAACGTGTTAATTGCTCATCGATGGTGTTAATGGCTTCTTCGGTTTTATGCCCTTTTTCAGCAACTTTTTCATCCAAGTCAATGATATACTTATAGGAAAGGTCAAAGGCTTTGGCAGCGTAGTTTCCTAAGTGCAAGAGCTCTTTCTTAGCATTTCCGAGAGCGATAGATGGGGCTTGTTTGATGAAATGCTCATCAAGATATAAGGGTTCGTATTTGACAACCTCGTCTTCTCCAGGAATAATCTTGGTTACAAAGTAAGCCAGAGCTCCGATAAATGGAAATTGGACAATGGTATTGGTAATATTAAAGGTTCCGTGAGCAAAGGCGATGGTCATTTCCGGTGCTAGATTTAGCGTAGATTCAAACCAATGAATCAGGGCTGTAAAAGGAACTAGAAAAATAACGCAGACGACTGTTCCGATAACGTTGAAGGCAACATGAGCTCCTGCTACCCGTTTAGCTGCAATATTAGCACCTAAAGAGGCAATGATGGCTGTAATGGTTGTCCCGATATTGTCACCAAATAGAACTGGCAAAGCTCCTTGCAGGTCAATGAGATTGCTGGCGTAGAGGTTTTGTAAAATCCCGATGGTAGCCGAGGAAGCTTGAATCAGTAAGGTCAAGCCGGTACCGACAAAGACACCCAAAACAGGATTCTTACTTAGCTCAATCATATAGTCTTTAAAGACCTGTAAATCTTTGAGTGGAGCCATTGCACCGCTCATGAGATTGAGGGCAAAAAAGATACCACCGACACCAAAGAGGATGCGTCCGATATTATTGACTGTTCGATTTTTTGTAAAGAAGAGACAGACAGCACCGATAAAGAGCATAGGCAGGGCATAGTCACCTAGTTTAAACCCAATAAGAAAGGATGTGACTGTTGTCCCAATATTAGCCCCCATGACAATTCCGATAGCCTGACGTAAGGTTAGGAGACCGGCACTGACCAGGCCGACTGTGATAACTGTTACACCAGAACTAGACTGAATTAGAGCAGTCATCCCAATACCAACCAGAACTCCAAAGAAAGGATTACTAGTATATTTGTCAATGTAAAAACGAAGGCGATCTCCAGCAGCTTGTTGCAAACCGTCTCCCATGGTCTTGATACTATATAAGAATAGTCCCAGACCACCTAAAAAGTGAAATAAAATTTCCTGCCAATTAATGGACATTTCTTTTTCCTCCGAAAAATAATAACGGAATTTCTCCTATTCTATTTTAAAGGATAAAAGTAAATCTAACAAGTGTTAAGCTAAGATTTTAGAAAGAAAATTCGTTAGAAAAAGTAAAAATAATATACTCTAGCATGTCACAAAGATTAAATGGTAAATTCCCAAACTAAGTTCCACCGCTAATCCAAGTGGAAGTTAGTCTGATAAAAATCCTAAAAACCAGTGGAAATCCGTGTCAGGGTAAGTTCCACTGGTTTTAAATATGCTTGATTTTATTGTTTTTGTAGCCGAAAGGAATCGAAAAAAAGAGCGCACAAAATCCCCTCATCTGAAAGCGTTTCAGATTAAGTTCCGCTATGGTGGAAGTTAGTGTGAGACGTTTGAATAGGGTTTTAGGTTAGTTTTTAGAACTTATGTTGGAGTAATGTAGACGACTGACAGACGTCTTCTGCAGGTATTTTAGAAATGCCGAGAAGCTTAGGAATTTCTTCTCCATAAGTAAAGGCAAAGAGTTCATAAGCTGACTTTCCATTCAAAGCAGCACGTTTGACGCTGTTGACATGAGAGCAGACGAGATTGATGTCCTCTTGAGTTAAGTTGTCAAAGGAAATTCCCTTTGTTAGGATGTCGCGAATCAAGGTGTGATTTTTCTCGATTCTCCCTTTCTGGTCAGAGCGATTAGGGTCACAAAAGAAGAGTTTACTCTCTCCTCGCACATCCATTTCGATGTCATCAACCCTTGCAAACTCTCCACCATTATCGGTAAGAATGACAGGGAAGAGTTGGAAGAAATCTTTGTCAGCTTGGTGAAGAGTGTTCTTGATGTCATAGAGGTGTTTGGTAACCTCAAGGGCAGTTTTATTATCCAGCAGTCTAGCGAAGATACAGTTACAGAAAGATAGATTGAAGGTGAGTAGGACTTTACCTCCCATTCTGCCCATAACGGTATCCATTTCTAGCCAAGAGTCTAGTTGATTAAGGGTTAAATAATTTAGGAAATCCTCATAGGAACGGCCTTTTTTAGCTTCTTTAGGGATGGGAGGTAGCTTACTTTTTCTTCGTTCTTTAAATTTAACGGCTCTGGTTAGGTCAATAGGAGCGATAGACAGGTAACCTTTTCGGATGTGTCGATAGACAGTTGAGGAGCTGACATCAAGATTGTGAGTTTTGAGGATATGATAGATGTGTTGTCCCTTTTTAACACCATCAGAAATGACTTTGTCCATGTCCCAGAAGGTCTTAGAATTGAGGGGAGTTCCTTCACGAGCTTCTACAAGAGTTTGTTCGTATTGTTTTTGAGCTTGTTTAGCGAGGTAGAAGATTTTTTTAAATCCACAATTTTGTCTTCTTTTAGGACAGCCGTTACAGACAAAGGGAGCCTTGTCGAGTAGAGGGCAAGGAAGGTTATGGCCTGTAGACTCTCGGACTTGTCTGTTTCGTTTGACTTCTTTGGAAACAGTAGTCGGGTCTTTTAGAATAAGTTGCCCGATCGCTTTGAAGGTTTCACTGCGCTCTAAACCTAATTGGATATCATTACGGTCTGAAAGGGTAAGGTGTTTATGTTTTGTCATAGTAGACCTCGTTTCTAACTCAAACGTCTCACACTTAATTCCACCATAAAAATCCGTTTTAGACTAACTTCCACTTTGGATAGGCAAGTGGAAGTTACTTTGAGAAGTTAGCACAAAGATTAAATATCGAAAAATCTTGTGAAATCTTTCCTTATATTTCCAAAGTGTGATATAATAGTTTCGAATAAAATAAATAAAGGGGTTTTTGTAA
This sequence comes from Streptococcus sp. Marseille-Q5855, assembly GCF_946901985.1. Taxonomy (NCBI): domain Bacteria; kingdom Bacillati; phylum Bacillota; class Bacilli; order Lactobacillales; family Streptococcaceae; genus Streptococcus; species Streptococcus sp. Marseille-Q5855. Next base: position 133,497 of record NZ_CAMPPR010000006.1, on the reverse strand, counting down.
CATGGCAAAACTTACTGTTAAAGACGTTGACTTGAAAGGTAAAAAAGTCCTCGTTCGTGTTGACTTCAACGTACCATTGAAAGATGGCGTAATCACTAACGACAACCGTATCACAGCAGCTCTTCCAACTATTAAGTACATCATCGAACAAGGTGGACGTGCAATTCTTTTCTCTCACCTTGGACGTGTGAAAGAAGAAGCTGACAAAGCTGGTAAATCACTTGCTCCTGTAGCAGCTGACTTGGCAGCAAAACTTGGTCAAGACGTTGTTTTCCCAGGTGTCACTCGTGGTGCTGAATTGGAAGCAGCAATCAACGCTCTTGAAGATGGACAAGTTCTCTTGGTTGAAAACACTCGTTACGAAGATGTTGACGGCAAGAAAGAATCTAAAAACGATCCTGAACTTGGTAAATACTGGGCATCACTTGGAGATGGTATCTTCGTAAACGATGCATTCGGTACAGCTCACCGTGCACACGCATCTAACGTTGGTATCTCAGCAAACGTTGAAAAAGCAGTTGCTGGTTTCCTTCTTGAAAACGAAATTGCTTACATCCAAGAAGCAGTTGAAACTCCAGAACGTCCATTCGTAGCAATCCTTGGTGGTTCAAAAGTTTCAGACAAGATTGGTGTTATCGAAAACTTGCTTGAAAAAGCTGATAACGTCCTTATCGGTGGTGGTATGACTTACACATTCTACAAAGCACAAGGTATCGAAATCGGTAACTCACTTGTAGAAGAAGACAAATTGGATGTTGCGAAAGCTCTTCTTGAAAAAGCAAACGGTAAATTGATCTTGCCAGTTGACTCAAAAGAAGCTAACGCATTTGCTGGTTACACTGAAGTGCGTGACACTGAAGGTGAAGCAGTTTCTGAAGGCTTCCTTGGTCTTGACATCGGTCCAAAATCTATCGCTAAATTTGACGAAGCTTTGACTGGTGCCAAAACAGTTGTATGGAACGGACCTATGGGTGTATTTGAAAACCCAGACTTCCAAGCTGGTACAATCGGTGTGATGGACGCTATCGTGAAACAACCAGGCGTTAAATCAATCATCGGTGGTGGTGACTCAGCTGCCGCAGCGATTAACCTTGGCCGTGCAGATAAATTCTCATGGATTAGTACGGGCGGAGGTGCATCAATGGAACTTCTCGAAGGTAAAGTATTGCCAGGTTTGGCTGCACTAACAGAAAAATAATTTCAGCCCGTTAGTCTCTACAAAATCCTGATTTTGTAGAAAAAGGAACAAAACTGAAACGTTAACAAAAAGGTGGCTATGTCACCTTTTTGTGTTAGTGGAGGTATTTGTGACGCGGTGGTGGAGCATCAATGGAACTTCTTGAAGGTAAAGTTCTTCCAGGACTTGCAGCCTTGACAGAAAAATAAGATTTTATAACTAAATCAAAGAAGAGAGGGATGAAAGTTCCTCTTTTCTTTTGCTCAAAATAAAAACGCTTCCTCTCAACTATTACTCATAAAAATCACCGATTTATGATAAAATGGAAATAGAAAGTTGAGATTATGAGTTATTTTAAAAAATATAAATTCGATAAATCCCAGTTCAAACTTGGTATGCGAACCTTTAAAACAGGTATTGCTGTTTTTCTAGTTCTCTTGATTTTTGGCTTTTTTGGTTGGAAAGGTCTTCAAATCGGTGCTTTGACAGCCGTTTTTAGTCTGAGGGAGAGTTTTGATAAGAGTGTCCATTTCGGAACTTCGCGTATTCTAGGAAATAGTATCGGTGGCCTCTATGCCCTGGTCTTCTTCTTATTAAATACCTTTTTCCACGAAGCTTTTTGGGTGACCTTGGTAGTTGTTCCAATCTGCACCATGTTAACCATTATGACAAATGTAGCCATGAATAACAAAGCAGGGGTTATTGGCGGTGTAGCAGCTATGTTAATCATTACCCTATCGATTCCGAGTGGGGAAACGATTTTGTACGTGTTTGCGCGTGTATCAGAAACGTTCATGGGAGTTTTTGTCGCAATTCTGGTAAATTACGATATTGATCGTATTCGGTTCTTTTTAGAGAAAAAAGAAAAATAATGTTACATTTTATAACATTATCAATTGACGTTTGTCTTTTTTTAGACTATAATAGACAGAAAGAAGGAAATTGTAAATGAAGGAAAAAGAATTTCGCCGAAATATGGCTGTTTTTCCTATCGGCAGTGTTATGAAGTTGACCGATCTATCGGCGCGTCAGATTCGTTATTATGAAGATCAAGAGTTGATTAAGCCTGATCGAAACGAAGGGAACCGTCGCATGTATTCCTTGAATGACATGGATCGTCTACTTGAAATCAAAGATTATATTTCTGAAGGTTATAATATCGCTGCCATTAAGAAAAAATATGCTGAACGTGAAGCGAAATCCAAGAAAGCGGTGAGTCAGACTGAGGTGCGCCGTGCACTGCACAATGAACTCCTCCAGCAGGGTCGCTTTGCTTCGGTGCAATCACCTTTTGGACGCGGTTAGGCAACCGCAAGTAGTCATACATTAAGGAGAAAACTCATGCCAATCACAGCTGCAGATATTCGTCGTGAAGTCAAGGAAAAAAATGTTACCTTTATCCGTCTCATGTTCTCAGATATTTTGGGAACCATGAAAAACGTCGAAATTCCTGCTACAGATGAACAATTAGATAAGGTCTTGTCAAATAAGGCTATGTTTGATGGATCTTCTATCGAAGGTTTTGTACGTATCAATGAGTCGGATATGTACTTGTACCCAGACTTGGATACATGGACAGTCTTCCCGTGGGGAGATGAAAATGGAAGTGTTGCAGGTTTGATCTGTGATGTCTATACAACAGAAGGTGAACCATTTGCAGGAGACCCTCGTGGCAATTTGAAACGAGCTCTTCGTCACATGGAAGAAGTAGGATTCAAATCCTTCAACCTTGGACCAGAGCCAGAATTCTTCCTATTTAAACTGGATGAAAATGGGGACCCAACACTTGAAGTAAATGACAAGGGTGGCTACTTTGATTTGGCACCTACTGACCTTGCGGACAATACACGTCGTGAGATTGTCAATGTCTTGACCAAAATGGGATTTGAAGTAGAAGCCAGTCACCACGAGGTTGCGGTTGGTCAACACGAGATTGACTTTAAGTACGATGAAGTTCTCCGTGCCTGTGATAAGATTCAAATCTTTAAGCTCGTTGTTAAAACTATTGCTCGCAAACATGGTCTTTACGCAACTTTTATGGCCAAACCAAAATTTGGTATTGCTGGATCAGGTATGCACTGTAATATGTCCTTGTTTGATGCAGAAGGAAATAACGCCTTCTTTGATCCAAATGATCCAAAAGGGATGCAGTTGTCAGAAACGGCCTACCATTTCCTTGGCGGTTTGATCAAGCATGCCTACAACTATACTGCCATCATGAACCCAACGGTTAACTCATACAAACGTTTGGTTCCGGGTTATGAAGCGCCTGTTTACATTGCTTGGGCTGGTCGTAACCGTTCGCCACTTGTGCGCGTACCTGCTTCACGCGGTATGGGAACTCGTCTTGAGTTGCGTTCAGTGGATCCAATGGCGAACCCTTACATTGCTATGGCTGTTCTTTTGGAGGTTGGTTTGCATGGTATTGAAAATAAAATCGAAGCACCAGCTCCTATCGAAGAAAATATCTACATCATGACAGCAGAAGAGCGTAAGGAAGCTGGTATTACAGACCTTCCATCAACCCTTCACAACGCTTTGAAAGCTTTGACAGAAGATGAAGTTGTCAGAGCGGCTCTCGGAGAACATATCTATACTAGTTTCCTTGAAGCTAAACGAATCGAATGGGCAAGCTATGCAACCTTCGTTTCACAATGGGAAATTGATAACTATTTAGATCTTTACTAATATAGAAGAAAGATTGCCTGAGGGCGGTCTTTTTTCTTGTATTTTATATCGAGGTGTGATATATTTTATATAACGAAGTGCGATATATCGAGCTGAATAGGAGGTGAATGCAAATGGAATTAACAGATAAGATTCGTCGAGTTTATCTTCCCATGACGGAAACGGGTTTTTATATCTTGTTCTGTCTGCAAAAGGAAGGTCATGGTTATAGTATTACGCAAAAGGTCAAGGAGATGACAGATTCTCAAGTTTCGATTAGTCCTGGGACTATGTATGGAACCTTGTCAAAGATGGAAAAGGATGGTTTGATTTCCTTTGTCCGAGAAGAGGAGAAGCGTAAAATCTATCAGATTACAGACTTGGGACGAAAAGTCTTAGATATTGAATTGAAACGTATTGAACGCCTCTATAGAAACAGTCTGGAGGGAAGATGATGGAAAAGAAGGTTGTTTATAGAATTGCTACCATTGCGGATTATGATAGAGAGGCTTTATATCTTAGAAAAATGCATGCTGAGGGCTGGAAGCTCAAGGAAGTAACCTACTCTAACTTAGTAGTTGCGGTTAAGTATACTTTTGAACAGTGCCAACCGAAGCAGGTGTCTTATCAGTTGGACTTTTATCCCATGAAAAAATCAGAGAGAGCCTCCTATTTACAATTATTTAAAGACTGTGGCTGGGATCATATTACAGACTTTAATGGGTTTTCCTACTTTAGAAAGCTTCATTCTGGAATTGAGTCGGATGCCGAGTTTGAAATTTATAATGACGCGGCCGGGAAGTTAGCTATGGTCAAACGGATTTTAACGAGGCGGATGCTTCCTATTTTGCTTCTCTTTTTAGCTCTACTACCGGTTTTCTCAAAGTTTGTCAGTGGAGGTAGTTCTTTCAGTTGGGTAGTGTTTTTGATTTTCATAATAGATTGGGTTTTATTGATAGTTTTTGCGATTCAGATTTCTTATATTTTTTGGAGCTTGTTTCAAAAATGGAAAGAATTATCTGACAAATAAAACCATGTATGTTTTCTGATTTGGAGGTAAGGTAATGAATAGCAAAGTACAATTTCGGTTTTTCACCATTGTTGATTTGGACAAGGAAGAAGAATATTTACATGAGATGCATTTGAAAGGTTGGAGGTATAGAACGAGTCGTTTTGGTTTGTTCTATTTTGACCAATGTCAACCAAACGATGTCATCTACTGTATCTATGATTCTAGATTTCTTAAAAAATATAAGCATGAACTGCAAGATTTTAGAGATAGAGGTTGGGAATTGATAGGAGCAGGTTCTTGTTCGATTCTTCGTAAACCGGCTTCTGATTTACTTCCAGAGGATCAAGTCTATATGAGTAAGGGGCTCAGATGGGAAGTTGTGCGAAATAGACTTCGTTCCTGTACAGCTACTTTCTTAGGCGGTCTTGTTGTTTGTATGAGTTCGTTTAGGGAAGAACTGTCGCAATCTTTCTTTGTCATTTTTGCTCTATATGCCTTTATGATTTCTTATCTAATCTATGGTTATTTCAGACTAAAAAGTAAATACCAAGTAGATGGAAGGTGAGTTTCTCGGTCTGTAGACTGATTTTTAGCACTCTTGATAAAAGAGTGCTAATTTTTTGAGTTTTTATCTTGACATTCTCTTCTAAGGGTGTATAATAGAATCATAAGTTAGCACTTGAGCGTATCGAGTGCTAATCGATCAGACAGAGAGGAGTGATGAGATGGTTACAGAGCGTCAGCAGGATATTTTAAATCTGATTATTGACATCTTTACCAAAACGCACGAACCTGTCGGATCCAAAGCCTTGCAAGAGTCTATTAACTCTAGCAGTGCAACCATTCGTAATGATATGGCGGCTCTAGAAAAGCAAGGTTTGCTTGAGAAGGCTCATACTTCAAGTGGTCGAATGCCAAGTGTTGCTGGTTTTCAGTACTATGTAAAACACTCACTGGATTTTGACCGACTGGCTGAAAATGAGGTTTATGAGATTGTCAAAGCCTTTGATCAGGAATTCTTCAAGCTAGAGGATATTCTGCAAGAAGCTGCTAATCTACTGACAGACCTGAGTGGCTGTACGGTAGTGGCACTGGATGTTGAGCCGAGCAGGCAAAGGTTGACAGCCTTTGATATCGTTGTTTTGGGGCAACATACAGCCTTGGCAGTATTCACCCTAGACGAGTCGCGAACGGTTACCAGTCAGTTTCTGATTCCAAGGAACTTTTTGCAGGAGGATTTGCTGAAACTGAAGAGCATCATTCAGGAACGTTTCCTCGGTCACACCGTTTTAGATATTCACTACAAGATTCGGACGGAGATTCCGCAGATTATCCAGCGTTACTTCACAACAACGGATAATGTGATCGATCTCTTTGAACACATTTTTAAGGAAATGTTCAACGAAAACATTGTGGTGGCGGGCAAGGTCAATCTCTTGAATTTTGCCAATCTGGCAGCCTATCAGTTCTTTGATCAACCGCAAAAGGTGGCTCTGGAGATTCGTGAGGGGATGCACGAGGATCAAATGCAAAATATCCGAGTTGCGGACAGTCAAGAATCTTGTTTAGCAGATCTAGCGGTGATTAGTAGCAAGTTCCTCATTCCTTATCGGGGAGTTGGAATTCTAGCCATTATCGGTCCTGTTAATCTGGATTACCAACAGCTAATCAACCAAGTCAATGTGGTCAACCGTGTTTTGACCATGAAGTTGACAGATTTTTACCGCTACCTCAGCAGTAATCATTACGAAGTACATTAAGATTGAAATCATTAAAGGAGGCGAAAATGGCCCAAGATATAAAAAATGAAGAAGTAGAAGAAGTCCAAGAAGAGGAAGTTGTGGAAACGGTAGAAGAAACAACTCCTGAGAAGTCTGAGTTGGACTTGGCGAATGAACGTGCAGATGAGTTCGAAAACAAATATCTTCGCGCTCATGCAGAAATGCAAAATATCCAACGTCGTGCCAATGAAGAGCGTCAAAACTTGCAACGTTATCGTAGCCAGGACTTGGCAAAAGCGATTCTCCCTTCTTTGGATAACCTTGAGCGTGCACTCGCGGTTGAAGGTTTGACAGACGATGTCAAAAAAGGATTGGAAATGGTGCAAGAAAGCTTGATTCATGCTTTGAAAGAAGAAGGAATCGAAGAAATCGCAGCTGACGGTGAATTTGACCATAACTATCATATGGCCATCCAAACTCTCCCAGCAGACGATGAACACCCAGCAGATACCATCGCCCAAGTTTTCCAAAAAGGCTACAAACTCCATGACCGCATCCTACGCCCAGCAATGGTAGTTGTCTACAACTAGGCAATTATGACGGTTGCAACATATATAATAGAAAACTTGTCCGAAATGACAATAAACTATGAAGAAAGATAAAAAAGTAGTTCAGCTTTGCAATAGTGAGCGAAGCGAACCAAAGACGATACTCTTCGCCGTGGCGCTATCTGCGCAAACTTTGAGACCTTAGGGTCAAAGTTTAGTCAAAGAGATTGACGAAGTCAAGCTCTGACGGCGTCGCCACTTAAGAAGAGTATCAAAAAGAAAAATAGAATATAAAATTTAAGGAGAAAAACACATGTCTAAAATTATCGGTATTGACTTAGGGACAACAAACTCAGCAGTAGCAGTTCTTGAAGGAACTGAAAGCAAAATCATCGCAAATCCAGAAGGAAACCGCACAACTCCATCTGTAGTATCATTTAAAAACGGCGAAATCATCGTTGGTGACGCTGCGAAACGTCAAGCAGTTACAAATCCAGATACAGTTATCTCTATCAAATCTAATATGGGAACTTCTGAAAAAGTTTCTGCAAACGGAAAAGAATACACTCCACAAGAAATCTCAGCTATGATTCTTCAATACTTGAAAGGTTATGCTGAAGACTATCTTGGTGAAAAAGTAACCAAAGCAGTTATCACAGTTCCTGCTTACTTCAACGACGCTCAACGTCAAGCAACAAAAGACGCTGGTAAAATCGCTGGTCTTGAAGTAGAACGTATTGTCAACGAACCAACTGCAGCCGCTCTTGCTTACGGTTTGGACAAGACTGACAAAGAAGAAAAAATCTTGGTATTTGACCTTGGTGGTGGTACATTCGACGTCTCTATCCTTGAATTGGGTGATGGTGTCTTCGACGTATTGTCAACTGCAGGGGACAACAAACTTGGTGGTGACGACTTTGACCAAAAAATCATCGACCACTTGGTAGCAGAATTTAAGAAAGAAAATGGTATTGACTTGTCTACTGACAAGATGGCAATGCAACGTTTGAAAGATGCGGCTGAAAAAGCGAAGAAAGACCTTTCTGGTGTAACTTCAACACAAATCAGCTTGCCATTTATCACTGCAGGTGAGGCTGGACCTCTTCACTTGGAAATGACTTTGACTCGTGCGAAATTTGATGATTTGACTCGTGACCTTGTAGAACGTACAAAAGTTCCAGTTCGTCAAGCCCTTTCGGATGCAGGTTTGAGCTTGTCAGAAATCGACGAAGTTATCCTTGTTGGTGGTTCAACTCGTATCCCAGCCGTTGTAGAAGCTGTGAAGGCTGAAACTGGTAAAGAACCAAACAAATCAGTAAACCCTGACGAAGTAGTTGCTATGGGTGCTGCGATCCAAGGTGGTGTCATCACTGGTGATGTCAAAGACGTTGTCCTTCTTGACGTAACACCATTGTCACTCGGTATTGAAACAATGGGTGGTGTCTTTACAAAACTCATCGACCGTAACACAACAATCCCAACATCTAAATCACAAGTCTTCTCAACAGCAGCAGACAACCAACCAGCCGTTGATATCCACGTTCTTCAAGGGGAACGCCCAATGGCAGCAGATAACAAGACTCTTGGACGTTTCCAATTGACAGACATCCCAGCTGCACCTCGTGGAATTCCTCAAATCGAAGTAACATTTGACATCGACAAGAACGGTATCGTGTCTGTTAAGGCTAAAGATCTTGGAACTCAAAAAGAACAAACTATTGTTATCCAATCAAACTCAGGTTTGACTGACGAAGAAATCGACCGCATGATGAAAGATGCAGAAGCAAACGCTGAAGCGGATAAGAAACGTAAAGAAGAAGTTGATCTTCGTAACGAAGTAGACCAAGCAATCTTCGCAACTGAAAAGACTATCAAGGAAACTGAAGGTAAAGGCTTCGACACAGAACGTGACGCTGCCCAAGCTGCCCTTGATGACCTTAAGAAAGCTCAAGAAGACAACAACTTGGATGAAATGAAAGCAAAACTCGAAGCTTTGAACGAAAAAGCTCAAGGACTTGCTGTTAAACTCTACGAACAAGCAGCAGCAGCCCAACAAGCTCAAGCAGGAGCAGAAGGCGCACAAGCAACAGGAAACGCAGGCGATGACGTCGTAGACGGAGAGTTTACTGAAAAATAAGATGTTGAGGTATTAAGAAAACGAAAGAAAAATAGGAAGCCATCGCCTTGTGCGATGCACAAAAGATGGCTTATCTTTTTTCCGAAGTTTTTAGCCGAAACTCAGTTAAGCCTAACTCGTTAAGAATGACTAATCACTAAAGTGATTGTCATTCTACGGCAATCGCTATGGCGACTTGCCTAAACGCCTTACTAGTTCAAAAACAAAGTATAATCGACTTTGTTTTTGAACGTCGTAATGATAGGAAGAAATCCAGAGGTTGCAACCCAGCCTCTGTTTTTCGATAAAATAGAGGATGTTGTGTATGAAAAAAGTACTTTGTATCATTTATCCTAATTTTTCTCTTTATGAGATAACCGCTTTAACAAGTACTTTAGCTCTGTCTTTTGACATCACGATTGATTATGTCGCTTCTGAGAATTCGATGGTGGTCTCTGAGGATGGCTTGCCTTGTTTACCTACAAAAACATTGGATCAGATCCGTATAGAAGATTATTCTTGTGTAATTTTGCCAGGAATGGTAAATATAGGTCCTGCTCTACAAGATGAGAAATTGATCTCGTTTTTGAGAAGTCTTAATGAGCAAGATATCCTAATTGCAGCTATTTCTTCAGCGCCCCTTTTATTGGCGAAAGCAGGCTTGTTGAACGACACGAAATTTACAGGTGGGATTTGGCAAAACTTCTTTGACTATTTTGAATTTCTTCCGCGTGAGAATTTCCAACCCAAACTGGTTGTGCAAGATAAAAATATCATTACGGCTATAGGCTTTGCGCATCAAGAGTTTGCAAGAAAAGTGATTTTTGGTTTAGGGTTGGCAGAGAATACGGACAACTATTTTAAAGAACAGAACGAGTATGCTGAAGAGGATTTGATATTTACTCTATCAGATGAAGAGTTTGATCAAGTGAAGCAGAGTATAGAAAACAGCCTCTAAAGATTTACATGAAAATTATAGAAAGGAACAAGGGTGTTCAGGGAATTGAACATGGGTTCCCAAATTTCTTACTCAATATAAAAGAAAGGAATTGAACCCGACCTAAATTTTCGGAAAAAAGATAAATCTGTCTAGGAGCATCGCTCCAGCGTCAGATTTCCTATTTTTCAGTCGAATTTTACGGTCTTGGTATCTTGTATGAACAATACTGAATTTTATGATCGTCTGGGGGTGTCAAAAAACGCTTCGGCAGACGAGATCAAAAAGGCTTATCGTAAGCTTTCCAAAAAATATCACCCAGATATCAATAAGGAGCCTGGTGCTGAGGAAAAGTACAAGGAAGTTCAGGAAGCTTATGAGACTTTGAGTGACGACCAAAAACGTGCTGCCTATGACCAATACGGTGCTGCTGGAGCCAACGGTGGTTTTGGTGGAGCTGGTGGTTTCGGCGGTTTCGATGGGGCAAGAGGCTTCGGTGGTTTTGAAGATATCTTCTCAAGTTTCTTCGGAGGAGGCGGTGCTTCACGCAATCCAAACGCTCCTCGTCAAGGGGATGACCTCCAGTATCGTGTGAACTTGACCTTTGAAGAAGCTATTTTTGGAGCTGAAAAAGAGGTTAAGTACAATCGTGAAGCAAGCTGTAGTACATGTAATGGCTCAGGTGCTAAACCAGGAACAAGTCCAGTCACTTGTGGACGCTGTCATGGTGCTGGTGTCATTAACGTCGATACGCAGACTCCACTTGGTATGATGCGTCGCCAAGTAACCTGTGATGTCTGTCATGGTCGCGGAAAAGAAATCAAAGATCCATGTACAACATGTCACGGAACAGGGCATGAAAAACAAGCGCATAGCGTACATGTCAAAATTCCTGCTGGTGTGGAAACAGGTCAACAAATTCGCCTAGCTGGTCAAGGTGAAGCTGGCTTTAATGGTGGACCTTATGGTGACTTGTATGTAGTGGTTTCTGTGGAAGCCAGCGACAAGTTTGAACGTGAAGGAACCACTATCTTCTATAATCTGAACCTTAACTTTGTCCAAGCAGCTCTTGGTGATACAGTAGATATCCCAACTGTTCACGGTGATGTTGAATTGGTTATCCCAGAGGGAACTCAGACTGGTAAGAAATTCCGTCTACGTGGAAAAGGAGCTCCGAGCCTTCGTGGTGGTGCAGTTGGTGACCAATATGTTACCGTTAATGTCGTAACACCGACAGGCTTGAATGACCGCCAAAAAGCAGCCTTGAAAGAATTCGCAGCTGCTGGTGACTTGAAAGTAAATCCAAAGAAAAAGGGCTTCTTTGACCATATTAAAGATGCCTTTGAAGGAGAATAAAGCAAAAAGAGCCGTCGGGCTCTTTTTGCTTGTAGATTTTTAAGACTTTCCTTAAGTAATGACGGACGGTAGCGACCTCTTCGAAGTTCCATACCTAAACTTTGAGCCTAGGTCTCAAAGTTTCCGAATACCTGAAACCAAGCTGTTTCAGGTGTTTTCATTACGGCGGAAAGTCTTCGATTTAGTTATGAAATGGTGAATAATACTCTTCAAACTACGTCAGCGTCGGCTTGTCTACAACCTCAAAACCGTGTTTTGAGCTGACTTCGTCAGTTTTATCCACAACCTCAAAACGGTGTTTTGAGCAGCTTGTGCCTAGCTTTCTAGTTTGCTCTTTGATTTTTATTGAGTATGAGTTGCCTAAATTATGATGTATAGTTGATGGGATATAACTTGTTTACCTTTTAAAAAAGAGCCGAGTGGCTCTTTTACTTATCTTCAGTTTCCTGTGTTTCTTTGATAACAGCTAGTCTAGTCTGGATATCCTTTTCCAAGACTTTAAATTTATAAGTCAGGTCTTCTTGGTATCCCTTGATGAGTTCTTTTTGCTGGTCAATGATTTGCAGGCTGTTTTGGATAATATCCACATCGTCCTTGATAGCTTGAACGCGGTCAGTGGTATTCAAGACTTCATCTGTGATGGTTTGGCGATTTTTTGTAACTAGATAACTTCCAGCTGCAGCTCCTGCAAATAGCAGTAGGTTGGATAATTTCATGGCAACTCCTTAGGCGTTTTTGATAGTTTCAGCGACTTGAGCAAGTTTGTCAAAGTCTGGTTCGTGGGCGATAAAATCAATCTTGAGGTCATCGTCCGCACTGTAGCGAGGTACGAGGTGAACGTGGGTATGAAAGACTGTTTGGCCTGCGATTTCTTCACAGTTGGCAATGATATTCATACCAGCAGCCTTGGTAGCTTTCATGACTTTTTGAGCTACTTTTGGTACTTGGGCAAAGAGTTGGCTGGCGCTAGTAGCGTCCATTTCCAAAAGATTGCGATAGTGTTCTTTTGGCACGACCAAGGTGTGTCCGGGTGTCACTTGAGAGATATCAAGAAAGGCAAGAACCTGCTCATCTTCATATACTTTTGAAGCAGGAATTTCCCCTGCGATGATTTTACAAAAAATGCAATCTGACATAAAATCTACCTCTACTGTATTGAATTTTGATATAATATAGCTACATTATACCAGATTTGGAGAAAATATGTTAGAAATTAAAAACCTGACAGGTGGCTATGTCCATGTCCCTGTCTTGAAAGATGTGTCTTTTACTGTTGAAAGTGGGCAGCTGGTCGGTTTGATTGGTCTCAATGGTGCTGGGAAATCGACGACAATCAATGAGATTATTGGTCTGTTGACACCTTATAGTGGCTCCATCAATATCAATGGCCTGACCCTGCAAGAAGATGCGACTAGCTATCGCAAGCAAATTGGTTACATTCCTGAGACACCTAGCTTGTATGAGGAATTGACCCTCAGAGAGCATATCGAAACGGTTGCCATGGCTTATGGTATTGAGCAGAAAGTGGCTTTTGATCGAGTAGAACCTTTGTTAAAAATGTTCCGTCTGGACCAGAAATTGGACTGGTTCCCTGTTCATTTTTCAAAAGGGATGAAGCAGAAAGTCATGATTATCTGTGCTTTTGTGGTGGATCCGAGTCTTTTCATCGTGGATGAGCCTTTCCTTGGTCTTGATCCGCTGGCTATTGCAGACTTGATTCAGCTTTTGGAAGTGGAAAAGCAAAAGGGTAAGTCTATTCTCATGAGTACTCACGTGCTGGATTCAGCGGAAAAGATGTGTGATGCCTTTGTCATTCTTCACAAGGGAGAGGTGCGTGCCAAAGGCAATCTCCTGCAACTGCGCGAAGCCTTTGATATGCCTGAGGCTAGTTTGAATGATATTTACTTGGCTCTGACCAAAGAGGAGGAGCTATGAAAGACTTGTTTTTAAAGAGAAAGCAGGCTTTTCGTAAGGAGTGTGTCGGTTATCTGCGCTATGTTCTCAATGACCACTTTGTCTTGTTCCTGCTTGTCCTGCTGGGCTTTCTAGCCTACCAGTACAGTCAACTCTTGCAACATTTTCCTGAAAATCATTGGCCTATCCTTTTATTTGTAGGAATTACCTCTGTTTTACTTTTGCTTTGGGGAGGAATTGCCACCTATATGGAGGCTCCAGACAAGCTCTTTCTCTTGGTCGGAGAAGAGGAAATCAAACTCTATCTCAAGCGTCAAACTGGCGTTTCCCTAGTCTTTTGGCTCTTTGTCCAGACCCTTTTCTTGCTTTTATTTGCGCCCTTATTTTTAGCCATGGGTTATGGCTTGCCTGTTTTTCTGGTCTATGTACTTTTAGTGGGGGTAGGTAAATATTTCCTCTTTCGTCAAAAGGCCAGCAAATTTTTCACTGAAACTGGACTGGACTGGGACTATGTTATTTCTCAAGAAAGCAAGCGCAAGCAAGTCTTGCTTCGTTTCTTTGCCCTCTTTACGCAGGTAAAGGGAATTTCAAACAGCGTCAAGCGCCGTGCTTATCTGGATTTTATCCTAAAGACTGTTCAGAAGGTGCCTGGAAAGATTTGGCAAAATCTCTATCTGCGTTCTTATCTGCGAAATGGAGACCTCTTTGCGCTCAGTCTCCGTCTGCTCTTGCTTTCTTTGCTGGCGCAGGTCTTTATCGAGCAAGCTTGGATTGCGACAGCAGTGGTGGTTCTCTTTAACTACCTCTTGCTCTTCCAGTTACTGGCCCTCTATCATGCCTTTGACTACCAGTATTTGACCCAACTTTTTCCACTGGACAAGGGGCAAAAGGAAAAAGGCTTGCAGGCGGTAGTCCGAGGATTGACCAGTTTGGTCTTAGTGGTGGAATTAGTGGTCGGCCTTGTGACCTTCCAAGAAAAACTGGCCCTTCTAGCCTTGCTGGGTGCTGGTTTGGTTTTACAAGTCTTGTATCTGCCTTATCAGGTGAAACGCCAGATGCAGGACTAATACTCTTCGAAAATCTCTTCAAACCATATCAGCTTCCATCTGCAACCTCAAAACAGTATTTTGAGCAATCTGCGGCTAGCTTCCTAGTTTGCTCTTTGATTTTCATTGAGTATAACATTGCTTATATGAAACAAAAAAGAAGTTGAGTTCAATCTGTCTCAGCTTCTTTTATTTTCTACAAGATAATGGTTGGACCGTAGAGGCTCAACTTGGTCTTGACTTGGTCAAAGTGGAAACGGTCATAGGCACGCCAAGCGGCGCGAGTAGGAGCATCAGGATTGAGAGCGCTGAGTCCCATGAGCAGACTGGAAGTCTGGTAAAATTTTTCCAGTTCAATCAAGACTCGATTATCCACTGTCTCAGCCTTGGCTAGAAAACCAAGAATAGAGTTTAATTGCTCCTGAAAGCGGACGTCGTCAGCGGTTGCCTGTTTGCATGCTTGGTAGGCTTTGTTTAAGTCAGTAATCAAAGTCTGAGCAGTTTTAATTGGGTCTGTCATTTGCGTGACCTCCTATATAATTTATATTTTAAGGTAAGGGATTGTGTAAATCTCCTAGTGAGGCACCTATATTATTAGCAACATTGCCAACTATGTTGCCCCAATCAATGATACATTTACCATTATCAAGATTAGCTTTATTATATGAATATCCATTTCTACATAGTACATTATCGCTAATTATATGAAACGGAGAATACCATCCATATGGAATACTACCGCCATTTATATGAGAAAGTTCGATTGATGTTAATTGTTTTGTTTTATTTGACTTGGCCATAATTTTCTCCTTGTTATATTTACGTCAATTGCAATAGAGTATATGTATAGGGTGTTAATCATGGTGGATGTGAATAAATCATATGCACCTCTCCTTTTTTGATGATTTTTAAAGTTGTTGCAAACATAGTCTTTCTATAATCATAGTCTATCACTTTTATCTCCTTTTTCACCATCAAATCTTTAATTGTTCTTGAAATTTCCTGAATGGTACTGTTAAGATTTTATGATAAAATAGTGGTAAGCCCATCATGATGTTGTAGAAAAATAATCCTTTTAGGAGCTTTCAAAGACTGTTTAGGATTGGGTGTGCTTGTGCTAGACCTTTTCTGTTATTCTTTTCTTAGGAGGAGAATCCAATGAAACATATGATTATTCAGACACAGAAAACAGTCTATAAAGTAAACGTCGACGATATCTACTATATCCAAACACATCCAACTAAAGCCCATACCGTACAGATTGTTACAGAAGAAGCTAGCTTTAATATGGTTCAAAATTTAAGTAATCTTGAGAACCAATATGGGGAAACCTTGATGAGATGTCATCGAAATTGTTTGGTTAATCTTGATAAATTAAAATCGATTGATTTTCAAGAAAGAATCCTTTTTCTCGGAGAAGAAGGTCAATACGCTGTCAAGTATGCCAGACGTCGCTATAGAGAAATTCGTCAAAAATGGTTGAAAGAAGGAGAGTAAGAAGATGAGAATATTTGTTTTAGAAGATGATTTTTCCCAGCAGACTAGGATTGAAACGACGATTGAGAAACTTTTGAAGGAACATCATATCACTCCCAGCTCTTTTGAGGTCTTTGGTAAGCCAGCTCAACTGCTGGCAGAGGTGCATGAGAAGGGGGCGCATCAGCTATTCTTTTTGGATATTGAGATTCGAAATGAGGAGATGAAGGGGCTGGAAGTGGCTAGAAAGATTCGGGATCGGGATCCTTATGCCTTGATAGTCTTTGTGACGACTCACTCAGAGTTTATGCCCCTGTCCTTTCGCTACCAAGTGTCTGCTTTGGACTACATTGATAAGGCTCTTTCGGCAGAGGAGTTTGAATCTCGGATCGAGACAGCCCTCCTCTATGCCAATAGTCAAGACAGTAAGAGTCTAGCGGAAGATTGCTTTTACTTTAAATCAAAATTTGCCCAATTCCAGTATCCTTTTAAAGAGGTTTACTATCTCGAAACGTCTCCCAGACCCCATCATGTCATTCTCTATAGCGAGACAGATAGGTTGGAATTTACAGCGAGTTTGGAGGAGATTCTCAAGCAGGAACCTCGTCTCTTGCAGTGCCATCGCTCTTTTCTCATCAATCCTGCCAATGTGGTGCGTTTGGATAAGAAAGAAAAACTGCTTTTCTTTCCCAATGGTGGGAGCTGTATGATAGCGCGTTATAAGGTCAGGGAAGTGTCTGAGGCTATCAATAACTTGCACTGAGTGAGGTGATGGGATGGAATTAGTTTGGAAGATCGTATATGTGTTTTTGCTATCTGGATTGGAATTGTTTATATTTTTTAAGGTGGATGGAATTGTTCTAACTCTGGAGAGAGTCTTTAAAGCTTTTCTTTTTAAGCTACTTTTAGTAGTTATTTTTGTAACGATTAGCTATATAGTAGGAAATAATTACCTATCTTATTTTGTGGAACCCTTGTACGGCATAGGCTTGTCTTTATTACTGTTAAGAGGACTTCCTAAAAAACTCCTTTTCTTTTATGGTCTCTTTCCAATGATATTGGTGAATCTCTTTTATAGAGGTATTTCTTATTTTGTGCTTCCATTTTTAGGGCAAGGGCATGTGTATGATGACCGCTCTTTTATTTGGTTATGTATAAAAATTTTCATTTGCTTTATTTCTCTAGCCTTTTTGAAATGGTTAGACTATGATTTTACTAGTTTGAGAAAGGAGATTCCCGATAAAGATTTTCAAAAGTCCCTGACTAAGATTAACTGGATAATGGGGGCTTACTATCTAGTGATGCAAAGTCTGTCTTATTTTGAATATGTACAAGGTATACAATCAACGACTGTTCGCCATTTCATTCTGGTATTTTATCTACTCTTTTTTATGGGGGTTATCAAGAAATTAGATACCTATTTGAAGGAAAAACTTCAGGAGAAACTGAACCAAGAGCAGACCTTGCGCTATAGAGATATGGAACGCTATAGTCGGCATATAGAGGAACTTTACAAGGAAGTACGGAGCTTTCGGCATGACTATAGCAACCTCTTGACTAGTTTACGTCTGGGCATTGAAGAGGAGGATATGGAGCAGATAAAAGAGGTTTACGACTCTGTTTTAAAGGATTCCAGTGAAAAATTGCAGGACAACAAATATGACCTGGGCAGATTAGTGAATATTCGTGATAAAGCCCTCAAAAGTCTCCTAGCAGGGAAATTTCTAAAAGCCAGAGATAAGAAGATTGTCTTTAATGTCGAAGTTCCTGAGGAGATTCAGGTTGAGGGAATGAGACTGCTTGATTTTCTAACCATTGTGTCTATCCTTTGTGACAATGCTATTGAAGCCACTGCAGAGGCCAGTCAACCTCACGTTTCAATCGCCTTTTTTAAAAATGGAGCACAGGAGACCTTTATCATTGAAAATTCCATCAAAGAAGAGGGCATCGATATTTCTGAAATCTTCTCCTTTGGAGCAAGCTCTAAAGGGGAGGAGAGAGGAATTGGTCTCTATACCGTCATGAAAATTGTGGAAAGTCATCCTAATACCAGTCTAAATACCGCCTGCAAAAATCAAGTATTTCGTCAGGTTTTAACAATGATATCAATTGAATGATAACAAATAATAGAATCATTGAAAAATCAAATACTAGAATAAATATATTAAAACTCTACAATAAAACTTATAATATAAATGTTTCGAAAAGATTGGTTGTGTATTTTATGATTTTTAAGGTTCTTTTCTACCATTTATTAAGTCAATAAAGGTTTTAAGAAGAAATGAGACTAGACAGTAGCCATCCTGAGGTTACTGTTTTATTTTTTACAACAAAATAGGCTTCATAATATCTATAGGAGATTTACCCACTACAAATATTATAGAGCCAAGTTTTTTATCCAATATCACCTTGGATGATTACATTTGTTGATGATTTCCATACCTATTAGCTTGGTCCGGTATTTTAGATGTTAACATATCTAATATTGAATCTAACCACCATCCTCCACCTGTAATCTGGTTGAGTTCAGTAGTTGTTAGTTCTTGAAATGAAGTTAGGTTTTGATTCTTATCCATGTTATGATTCTCCTTTTTGATAAGATAATAAATAGTTCTAGAGTGTTATCTGAAAATTAATCAGAATGTGTTAAAATTTTATCTTTGAAATAATCAAAATATGTTTTCTTTGCAGTTACACTAGTGACGCGACCTTGTAAGCCGTATTGGATGAGTTTACTATCATTATTAGATAGTTTTGCAAGAGCGGTTAATTTAAAGAGATTTCCTTGCTCTGTTCTGGTAGGAGTTTGATCAATTGTCTGAAGTTGGCCGATGATGGTGGTGCCGTGATTTCCAATCTTCTCCAGTTTTAATCTTACAGTTTGTCCTTTATCTAGTAGAGGTAGATAGTCAGAAGATACGTAGTAAGTGATTAGTACTTCTCTTGTATCTGTGATGACAGGGAATATTTGAGCAATTTCTGTACCAGTTGGAATTCTATTTTTACCTTCAAATTCGCTGTTCAGATGAACGATACCTTTATTTGGGGCGGTTAAGGTATTGTTTTCTAAGCGCTGTGTCGCTTGATCTAGCTGTACTTTTAATTCTGTTAATTGGTTCTCCACGGTTAGTTGTTGCTGAGAAGCTGTCTGTAAAAACTGAGTGCGGAGTACTTCAATTTTGGTTGCTAAACTATTATCATAAGTTGCTACACTTCCGATACCAGCTTGCTGAATTTTGAGGCTTGCGATAGATGATTCAAGACCTGCAATACTTTGATTAATTTGAGATAAAAATGGCTCCTCTGCAGTTCCTTGTGTTTGTCCTTGTGAGGCTACAAGATAACGATTCAAAATTGACTGGTGCGGATTGCCAGTTGGTAAGCGAGCCCTTTTATTTATGATAGTATCTCTCAATTCTCGATATTCTCCAATTTGTTGTTGAACTTTTGTAATTTCTTGTTCGATGGCTGATGAACTGCTATTGGCAAGATTAGCTTGATTTGAAACCTCAGTGTTAGTCTTTGTGATACCCAGTTCAATATCATGAGCTTGTTTAGTAAAATTCCTAAAGGTATTATGGTAGCCAAATTCATCCTCGCCAGAAAAAAGATCAGTCGCTTTTTCTAAGCTTTGTTTCAAAATTCCAAGTCCTTCTTTTTGCTTCTCAAGTCTTTGTAATTGAGTTTCTAAGGCAGTTTTCTGACTTTCTTCCATTGTTTCAGAGTATTTGATGAGTAAGTCACCTTTTTCAACTACTTGATTTGCCACTAAATGATTAGCAAGGATAGGATTATCACTGGTTGACTGAATGGATGCAATGACACTTGTAGGGGCGATTTCTCCTTGGGAAGTAACAGTAATTTCTTTTGTGGCAACAAGGGAGAAAATCAAGATGAAAGTAAACAGTAATGAAAGAGGTATAATTAACACTGTCGCATAGTTATGGTAACGTCTCTGATAAAACTCGACGCTTCTAAAAAGATTAGGATTCATGACATTCTCCTTATTTATTGAATAGATGATGGTAGAAGCCTTGCGCCTGCATTAACTCTTGGTGACTACCCACTTCAATGATTTTCCCCTGGTCAAGAACAATGACACGGTTGGTTCGTTCGGCTATACTGAGACGATGGGCTACAAAGAGAATGGTTTTATCAGTTAGGGACATAAGATTATCTATAACCTTTTTCTCAGTCAAGACATCAAGACCGCTAGTAGCTTCATCTAGTATTAGAACAGGAGCTTTAGTTAAAAGAGCACGAGCGAGGGCTATTCGTTGCTTTTGTCCTCCTGATAGACCAGCTCCATCAGAGAGCTGAGTTTGATAGCCCATAGGCATTCTTTCAATGTCTTGACGAATTTCAGCTAATTCGCAAGCTTTTAGAATATCTTCTTGGCTAATCATATGATTACCACCCAAGGTTAAGTTTTCCAAGATAGAGCCATTAAAGATATAGGCTTGTTGAGGTAGGTAATTGATATGACGGCGCAAGACTTTTTTATCAATGTTTTTAATATCCTGATGATTGATGGAAATATGTCCTTTGTAAGGTTCAAAGAAATTGACAATCATTTTGGCTAGAGTCGTTTTACCAGAACCACTAACTCCAACTAAGCTAACCTTATCTCCTTGTTTAATCGTGAGATTAATATCTGTTAAGGTATCTCGTCCAAAACCATACTTATAAGAAAGGTCATCAAATTCAATATCGCCCATCAAAAAATGTGAATGAACAGGGTTTTCTTGAACTTGAAATTCCGATTCGACTAAATAGACTTCGTTCAAACGGTTATTAGCGACCTTCGCAGATTGGAGTTTGGTTTGGAGGTTGATAATATTTTCCATAGGAGTTGTAAAGTAAGAAAGAAGTGTGTTAAAGGTAATCAGCTGACCGATAGAAATTTTACTCAATATGACTAATTGAGCGCCAAACCATAGGATAAGGATATTCAGAACTAATTTTGTTCCCTGCTTTAAACTCGTTTGTAAAATAGAATATTTACTGAGCTTAAAGGATTTTTCCAAATAATCTACAAATTCGCTGTCTATATTTTGATAGCGATTTTCTTCACTTGTGAGCGACTTTATAGTTTCAATCCCGTTGATATCTTCGATAATGGCAGAGCTAACCATAGAATTACTTTGCATGACATCATGGTTCATTTTTTCGAAAGGCTTCATAAAAGAAAAGATGATGAACATGTATATAGGAATAGAAATAAGAGAAAGAAGGAAGAGATTAGGGTTTTGTGCCAGTAAGACTCCCCCTACAAGAATCAGAATAGAAACATCCAGGAAAAGAGAAAGAATGGTAGAAGCCAAGGCATCTATAATAGAGTTAGCATCTGTGAACCGTGAAATGATTTCTCCTGTACGACGTGTCGCAAAGAAAGACATAGGAAGTTCAAAAATATGGCGAATATAGGATAAAATCACATCAATGCTTAATCTCTGGCTCAGAACGGTTAGGAGATAATCTCTGGAGAAGCTCATGACTTGTTGGAGGATATAGGTGATAACCAGACCAACTGAGATGATTCCTAAAGTTGATTTCATCTGATTTGGGATGTATTCATCTAAGATTCCTTGGAGATAATAAGAACCACCTATATTGATAATAGTGACCAATAAGCTTGAGAGAACAATGTAAGCAATGAGAGATTTTTGTTTGAAAATCAGAGGAAGGAAGCTTAGTAGACCATTCTTTTTATCTTTATGGGGTTGATAGCTGGGTTTGGGAGCTAGAAAAATAGCTACTCCAGTCCATTCAGAGAAAAAGCGTTCTTTTGACATTTTAGTGATTTTTACAGAAGGGTCAGGATCACCAATAATCAGATAGTCTTTCTTTGTTTGATAGACAACATAGTAATGTTGGAGTTTTCCTTCTTTGTTAACGTGAACGATAAATGGATAGGGGACATCACTCATATCAAAGAGCGTTTTATCTGCTTGAACAGGTCTTGTTTCAAATCCCATTTCATCAGCGGCTTTTACAATACCAAGAGCAGTCGTCCCTTCCTTATTGGTCTTTGCAAGTTCTCTCAAGTGAGCTAGAGAAAAATCTGAACCATAGAATTTAGCAATCGAGGCTAAGGCAGCGACACCACAGTCTCTCGCATCTATTTGAGGAACAAATGTACGTTTATAAGAAGTCATAGGCAATTCCTTTCATATAGTGGATAGGTCTATTATGACATAAAAACAATTTCATGCTTTATAAAATCTTGAATCGTCATTGAAACTTCCTGAATGGTCAAAAAATGTTTAGAGCACATCTTTCTTTAAAAAAATAGAGATGATTTTGAAATAAAAAAGCTAATTTAAGACGTTTCGATGACAATTCAAGATTTGGATGAAAAACTTTAAAAAACGATGATATACTAAACTTGTCAAAGTTGCAACAGGACAAAAATTAAAAATAAAAAAGGAGTATTTGTCATGGATACAAAAATGATGTCACAATTTTCTGTTATGGATAATGAAGAACTCGAAATAGTTAGTGGAGGAGGCAATTTAGGGTCTGCAATCGGTGGTTGTATTGGAGCAGTACTATTAGCTGCTGCGACTGGTCCGATAACTGGGGGAGCAGCAACACTTATTTGTGTAGGTTCAGGAATTATGTCCTCTTTGTAAGATTATGATTCTTAAATATAGTATTATTATCGCTATTAATTTACTGTCTTATTTACTTACTTACAAAATATCAAAGTTATCTAAGAATGATGAGAATAAGATAGTTAGCAAAATTTTAATTATATTATCAATAGTTTATGTAATCGTTGATGCTTTACTTAGTTGATGGATTGGTAGGAATAAAAAACTTAACTATAAACTATTATTTACTAATATTTTTTGCTTTCTGCAAGTTAATAAATAGTATAGTAAAACTTTTTATTGCAAGGAGAATAACGAAATTAAGATATTTTAGATACTCAAGATTATTGAAATCTTAGACTAAAAAATAGGTACTGCTACCTTTAAGAAGATAGTAGACGTATATACTTTTTTAAGAAAATCAAAAAGATACTATAAAAAATCTATTTGTTTATTGAATTTAAGACTTTGTAACAAATTGAAAATAAAAAGGAGGTATTCATCATGAATACAAAAATGTTGTCACAGTTAGAGGTTATGGATACTGAAATGCTTGCGAAAGTTGAAGGGGGGTATAGCTCCACTGATTGTCAAAATGCACTGATTGGAGGAGTCATTACGGGAGCTATAACTGGTGGAACTGGAGCAGGTTTGGCCACTTTAGGAGTAGCTGGACTTGCTGGTGCATTTGTTGGAGCACACATTGGTGCAATTGGGGGTGGATTAACATGCTTAGGAGGTATGGTTGGTGATAAATTGGGACTAAGTTGGTAAGACTTATAGTAAAATTATGAGGATTCTATTCTGATTTATTTTAGTTTTTTTAAAAAGGAGTATTTGTCATGGATACAAAAATGATATCACAATTTTCTGTTATGGATACTGAAATGCTTGCTTGCGTTGAAGGTGGAGATAATTCATACGGATTCTGGTATAGAGTAGGTAGTTTAGTAAGAGATGGATTTGATTTGTATGTTGAAAATCAAAGAAGATTGCATGCGATGTGCCCACTGTGTATCTAAGGAGATAATATCATGAAAAATAAATATTTTGAAACTTTAAGTGCAGAAAAACTAATACAAGTTCAAGGAGGTGGAATGCCTTGGTGGACTTCCTTAATTCCTAATTACGACCAACTTCTTGGATCAATTTGTGGTTTCATAGATGGAATTAGCAAATCTACAAACAGGGGACAATGCTAAAAAATCATCTAGACATTAAAGAAAGGATAAACTATGAAGAACATAAGTTTTATCTTTATAAAAGTGCTTACTTGCTTTTTACTTACTTTTGCTATTCAAGTTGTACCATTAACTGTTGTGAGACGATTTTATGACGGAGTGATAGGAGAAGTATTCGGTGTAGGTGTCTACTTTTTATCTTTCTTTATATGTTTAACAATTATTGTATATCTTGTTAAGAGATGGGGGGATGAGACTACTTTAGATCGCTTACCAATCAAGTGGGTAGAATTGAGATGGATTATTTTTGCTTATCTGGCTAATCTAATTTTAGTAGTTAGTTTTATATTTTTTACTACCGTCCTTGGAAAAGCCCATGATAATACAAGTTCTTTGAGCTTTTTTCAACATTTGGAAACTAGTGGTTTCTTTTATACAGTTCTATTTTGGTTGTCAACTGCTTTTACTCAACCTCTTTTGGAGGAGATGCTCTTTAGAGGAATCATTTTAGGAACTTTAGAAAAATATTCTCCTATTTTTGCTGTCTTTCTTTCAGCTGTTCTTTTTGGATTTGCTCATGATGGAGAGATTATTTCTCAGCATCTTGTGACAGGACTTGTATTGGGTTGTCTTTATATAAAGCAAAGAAATCTATATTCCTGTGTAGTTGTACATGGCTTAATGAATGCTACTATTACGTGTCTCTTTTTCTTATCTATTTAATCTTTAAATAACGTCACATAGCTACGTAACAGAGGTTATATACAGTGCTTTGAACTGTTAGATAGAAAAGGAACAAAGAAATGAAAACTTTTCTTGATAAATACGGAACATCTTCCTTGCGAGAGTGCTACTAGGGTAGTTGCCCTTGCTTGTCTCTACTTATTTGTTTCTATTTCGTCAGTTTTTAAATTTTTCCTTAGTTTTCCAATTTCTTTGAGTGATTATCAACTTGGTTTTTATCTTAGTTACTGTTAGGATAAGAGAGTTTGAAGATGATGATTTGGTTAGTCCTAGAACCAATCAACTTATATTCATCGGCTTGACAGGATTGATGTCTATTATTTGTTTGTATAGAAGTATCACAGCAGGAAAATTATACCAACAATTAATCGCTTATATTGGTGATATTCTCTGCTTGCTTATCATGCTTCTGCTTATGTGGGGCTTGAAGTATTATAAAAAGTAGAGCTTAATGAAGTATAAAGGGATAAGTGTTTTCGAAATACTTACCCTTTTATAATGATTTTTTTTGCAATTCAAGATGTTTCGATGACCATTTAAGATTTATATGAATTTGTAATCTTAAATAAGGTAAGATAAAGATAACAAATGTAAAGGAGTATTCTTATGAAGAATCAAAAGATAAAATCGCTATTACTTGTACCACTTGTATTTGCATCTATTACTACGGGTGTTGTATATGCAGAAGAGCAGCCTACTACTTCATCTATTCGGGCGAATGATAGTTCTCTTGTGGCACCAGATTTGCCATCGGCTAAGGAAAAGGTGGAGCATAAGCCTTCTGTTGTAACCCCAGAAGAGTATGAGAAGAATGTTACGGACTTTAAAAAGATAGATATTGAAGCCGTTCGTCAATCTTTTACAGAGGATCAATTGGAACATACTATTTATTTTGGTAGAAAAACTTGCTCTCATTGTCGTCAATTTTCTCCTGAATTGAAAGAATTTAATAACTTGATTGAAAAGAAGTTAGAATATTATGATTTGGATGGTAAGGATTTTGATGGGGAAGCGAGAGAGTTTCTATTTAAAAAAGTCGGTATTCCAGGAACACCAACAATTTTGTATTTAAAAAATGGACATCCGATATCTGGATGGGTTGGTGGCGGAGCAACTGCACAACAGGTGTATGATTATATGTACTCGAGAAACTCACCTAAGCAAACGGAGACAGTGAAATCTTCTGAGGAAACAGTAACTGAAAGTGTCCGTGATGAGAAAACCAGAAATGACAGCATGAGTATTAGTGATAAAGTTGTAAGCGACAGCAAAGGTATGAGTGATGAAAAAAGAACCGAAATGAAAATATCCAATGCTAATTCCAATTCTAATAGTGAAAATAGTGGGAAAGAGGAGAGTACAAACTCAACTACTAAAGCTAAAACTACTCAATCTGACAATTTAGCAATGTTAGACAATAAGAATCAATTGGAAACTCCCAAACCTATTTTTGATGCTGCTCAAGAAAATAAAACTCCTTCAACTGATGTTAAGGGGACTGATTATGTAAGCGAATCTATTACTTCGAATGAAAAATTATTACCGAAAACAGGAGAGGAAGAAAGTTACCAACTGATTCGGCTAGCTGTCGCGTTTTTTATGGCTTCTATAATGATTAAAGTGAAACAAAAAATTCATAAATAAAAATAGATGGTAAACAGGTGCAATGATATTATTTGTTTGTAATAACATATAGCTAACATTTGCCTATAGACAAGAGTGAGAAGATAGGTGTATTTATTTTATATATAAAAGATTATAACTGTATATGAACTGAATGATAAAAGGTCAAGTATTTCCGAAATGCTTTCTTTTTCGATTATTTTAACGCCTCAAGATGTTTTGATGACTATTTATGATTTGGATGGAAAATTTCAAAGAATAGTAGTATACTAACATTGTTAAGGTTGTAGTCGAAAGTGGAATATCAACTCTTATAGAGGAGAAAACTAACCACTTTTAGAGAATTAAATAGTAGTTGATGTATAGGTAAAAAAGTATGGTAAGTAGTTAGTATTAGCGGAAGTAGAAAACAGTAAAAGGAGAAAGAAAATGAGTCGTACAGTACGTGCAATATTTAAGAAAGAATTACGTGGAATGACAGCAGTTTTAGTTACCTATTTGATAATTGTATCTTTCTTTTCTTATTTTAGTCAATGCTTCGGGAATTGGAAGTATGTTATAGAATATGTAGGCGCTCCATTTACTATATCCTTCACATTCTTTATTTTAGAAACTATGAAAGAACGACATAACAAAATAAAAGAAGACGAAGAGAAAGAAAAACAACAATCAGAACTAAAAAAATGTAAAATAAAGGGGTAAGAAATGGCAAGGAAAAAGAAGTCACTTGGAGAAGAATATGGAAGATGGTGCTGTCAAGGACGATAGCAACCTATGAAAAAGTAATCAACGCTGAAAAATAACATTTTCAGATGAAAAGATGGAGGAGTTAGACAACATACTATCTAATGGAATGGGGTTGCTTGATGGAGTACAAGCATACGATATTCTAACAGGACGAAAATAAAAAAAGTATTCCTCGTGAATACAAAAACAATGTTTCAATTTGCAGAAGCTAACAGATAAATTTTCTCTTTATCCAGCCTGACTTTTAATAAGTTGGATGTTATATTATTTGAGGTATCCTATATGAATAAGAAATCCTTTTTTATCATCTGTTCTACGTTGATCATAGCATCAAATCTTCTCATGATTTCCGTGGTGAACAAGGGAGAAGAAACAGGGAGCAATCTGTTTGTGATTGCTATAGCTTGTGTTTTGCTACCAGCTTTTTTATATGCAGTTGAAAACCAACTAACTTCATTGATAAGAGTAGAATCAATACTCCTGATTCAGTTGACAGTTATATCCCTACTCCGTCTTATCAACAGAATAGGGAGTACGCCTGAAATCCTCAACATTATCATTACCCTTATCGCTTTGGCAAGTGGGACAGCTGCTATCCTTGTTGCGATTATGAGAATATATGAGAACATACGGAAGTGAGGGTGAGTAGTTTTCTATTTTGGATCTTTACGTTGTCAAGTTCCCCTAGGGCAAGTATGTTTTTCATGCTTGCTTTTTAAATTTTTTACAATTCAAGATGTTTTGATGACCATTTATGATTTGAGTGATCCACGGTCAAAATGAGTGCTATACTGGCAGTGTAAAGGTTCTAGCTCAACAAACATTTAGGAGGAAACCTTATGAAGAAAAAAATACTAATCATTTTCGTTCTGTATCTGATCATGTCCATCTTTCTTTATCCGCTTAGGGAGAGTATTTGGTATCATCTATTTTATACCATAGCCTATGTGATTGCAGCTATGATTTATTTTGCTATCATGAAAAAGAAAGGAGAAAAGAAATGAAAACTTTTCTTGCTAAAAAACGGAACATCTTTCTTGCGAGATTGTTCCTAGGTCAGTTGCCCTTGCTTGTCTCCACTTATCTATTTCTATCTCGTCAGTTTTTAAATTTTTCCTTGGTTTTCCAATTTCTTTTAGTGGTTATTAACTTGGCTTCTATTTTGGTTACTGTTTACCTCACTAGGGAAATGAGAATAAGAGAGTTTGAAGATGATGATTTGGTTAGTCCTAGAACCAATCAACTTATGTATATCGGCTTGACAGGTTTTATGTCCATTATTTGTTTGTATAGAGGTATCACAGCAGGAGAATTCTATCAGCAATTAATTGCCTATATTGGCGCTATTCTCTGCTTGCTTATCATGCTTTTACTCATTTGGGGCTTGAAGTATTATAAAAAGTAGGGGCTAATGAAGTTTTTGCAATTCAAGATGTCTCGATGACAATTCAAGATTTGGATGAAAAACTTTAACAAATAGTGCTATACTGAAATTGTCAAATTTGCAACGGGTGCTGCTACATTCTGTTAAAAATCGCTCTTGATTGATAAGCTGGATTTGTTAGGAAAGGAGTAAATAATTATGGATAAGAAAAAGATAGTTTCGACTATAATATGTATAGTATTTCTTGTAGAGTCAGTGGATAATTTTTTTAGAGACTTAACCCCGTTATTGTTCATTTTAAATATTATTGGCCTAACTTGTTTTTTAGTGTTAATATACACTAACATAAAAGAGATGCTCTTAAATATACGTAAATGATGATTTGGTTAGTCCTAGAACCAATCAACTCATGTTCATCGGCTTGACAGGTTTTATGTCTATTATTTGTTTGTATAGAGGTATTTCAGAAACAGAATTCTATCAACAACTAATCGCTTATATAGGTGTATTCGCTACTTGTTTATCACGCTTCTGCTCATGTGGGGCTTGAAGTATTAAAAGTAGCTTTCTATCCTTTTCTGACAGGATATTTGAGTAGAAGGCTCTATTAAATTGTTAGTGAAATAAATGAATGGAGGTATTTAATATGAAATACAGATTATTTCTTGTTATTTTCTTGAGTAGTATGTTGGATATTCTTTTAGGGACATTTTTACAAATCTCTAATGTATCGATAGGTTGGATTGTTCTCTACAGTGGATTATTTGAAGCAGGAATTTTCCTTCTTGCTAATAAAGGGGTGGCGGTAAAAATCAAGGAAGTAGACATCCAAAACCGCTTTAAATTTATTTTTGGAAAAACGCTATGGTTTCAAATTCTTTTGCTCATCTTTTTGATGGTCAAACCGTATCTTGGTTTGGATGCGAGATTGATTTTATTCTATGGACATATTTTCATTGTCTTTAATGCCTTAATGTATCTATTATCTAGTAGTCAGGTTAGCCTTAAAAAGAACAAACTGACCTCTTGATATTGCAGCAGCAGAGCCCGGCAAGGGGAGCCATCCTGTCTTGTAGATAGTAGGAGGATTTATATGAAAAGACACTCTATTCTTTTCAAAACGAGTGCAATTCTTTCTTATTTGTTTCTGTTTTTCGGACTGTCTTGGACGCACCAATTTTGGAGCAATTATTGGGAGTTCTCGTCTTGGGTAGGAAATATTATCTGGATTCGAAACATCATCAGCCTTCTCTTTATCGGCTTGATGGTTTGGATTTTGGTCAGGTCGGGCCATGCTTATCTCTTTCGTATCCCTAGGAAAAAGTGGTTGAGCTATTCTGTTCTGACGGTGTTAGCAGCTGTTGTGCTTATCTGCTTTAACTATCTGACAGCTAAACACGTTCAGGGAACCAATGAAGGGTGGAATTTGTTTATTGCTTATAGTGAGACAAATTTTGCGGAGTTTGGTGTTTACCTAACCTTAATCGTACTAGGACCTCTGATGGAAGAATTGGTATGTAGGGGATTGCTTCAACATGCCTTCTTTAAGAATTCGAGGTGGGGGCTGGATCTTCTCTTTCCGTCATTCTTATTTGCCTTGCCCCACTTTTCTAGCTTGCCAAGTCTGGCAGATATTTTTGTCTATACGGCAGTGGGCTGTCTATTTGCCTGTCTAACACGTTATACTAAGAGTATCTATCCTTCTTATTCGATTCATATTGTTAATAATATCATCGCAAACTTACCATTTTTGCTCACTTTTCTACATAGGGTCTTGGGGTAAAAAAACCAAAGGCTTGCTTTTCAGCCATAGAGGAGGTTATCATGTATAAACACTTATTTTTCCTAGATTCAAAAACCTTAGACTGGTTGACACCTTATATTCTGGTCTTGGCTTCTGACACCATTGCCTTTAATGTTTTTGTGCTAACCTTTGTATCTGTTGTGATGTTTTATTTTCTGAATCCCATGCTATCTTTAATGGCTATATTCTTAGGAGCTGGCTATGTGGTCGGTTTTTGGTTGTTAAAATGGTTTGTTTTGGAAAGGTTAGAGCTCAAGGATGACGCGTAGGAAGTCTGTTTGGTGAGGAGGATAATTTGATGGAGTTTTTTGACAAATTTCATGCCTTGTGCTTTGGATTTTTAGTACTAATAATCGTCATTACAGTTCCTTATACGATTAACCATGGGGATTTTTTTCAAAATGAATCTGAATTGATTATTGTAAGTCTTCTTGTAACCTCGCTGAGTGTTGCTTATGCTAGAAAGTTTGAAATGATTTCTTTTGGGATGTTAAGCAAGAAACAACTTTTACTTTTCATTGCAATCTTTCTTCTAAGTGTACTTGAGACGCTGGTTTATATTCATTTCTTCGCTATTTCTTCTGGCGCGGGAGTTCAACACTTGGCGGAAGTCCGCAGAGGAATTTCCCTGTCTTTGGTTTTGACTTCCTCAGTTTTTGGCCCCATCCAGGAGGAACTCATTTTCAGAGGACTTCTTCAAGGTGCGGTTTTTGACAATTCTTGGTTAGGGCTTGTGCTAACTTCCTCTCTCTTTTCGTTCATGCATGGTCCTTCTAATGTCCCTTCGTTTATTTTTTATCTACTTGGGGGCTTGTTGCTGGGCTTTGCTTATAAAAAGAGCCAAAACTTATGGGTTTCTACTCTAGTTCACATGTTTTACAATGCTTGGCCACTCTTATATTATTTATAAAAATCATGAAAGGGAAGCAGAAGAAAGAGCTTGCCTTTTCTTTCTACAATGATACCCAAGTCAATCCAGAGGCTTTGGTAAATTCCCAAACTAAGTTCCACCGCTAATCCAAGTGGAAGTTAGTCTGATAAAAATCCTAAAAACCAGTGGAAATCCGTGTCAGGGTAAGTTCCACTGGTTTTAAATATGCTTGATTTTATTGTTTTTGTAGCCGAAAGGAATCGAAAAAAAGAGCGCACAAAATCCCCTCATCTGAAAGCGTTTCAGATTAAGTTCCGCTATGGTGGAAGTTAGTGTGAGACGTTTGAATAGGGTTTTAGGTTAGTTTTTAGAACTTATGTTGGAGTAATGTAGACGACTGACAGACGTCTTCTGCAGGTATTTTAGAAATGCCGAGAAGCTTAGGAATTTCTTCTCCATAAGTAAAGGCAAAGAGTTCATAAGCTGACTTTCCATTCAAAGCAGCACGTTTGACGCTGTTGACATGAGAGCAGACGAGATTGATGTCCTCTTGAGTTAAGTTGTCAAAGGAAATTCCCTTTGTTAGGATGTCGCGAATCAAGGTGTGATTTTTCTCGATTCTCCCTTTCTGGTCAGAGCGATTAGGGTCACAAAAGAAGAGTTTACTCTCTCCTCGCACATCCATTTCGATGTCATCAACCCTTGCAAACTCTCCACCATTATCGGTAAGAATGACAGGGAAGAGTTGGAAGAAATCTTTGTCAGCTTGGTGAAGAGTGTTCTTGATGTCATAGAGGTGTTTGGTAACCTCAAGGGCAGTTTTATTATCCAGCAGTCTAGCGAAGATACAGTTACAGAAAGATAGATTGAAGGTGAGTAGGACTTTACCTCCCATTCTGCCCATAACGGTATCCATTTCTAGCCAAGAGTCTAGTTGATTAAGGGTTAAATAATTTAGGAAATCCTCATAGGAACGGCCTTTTTTAGCTTCTTTAGGGATGGGAGGTAGCTTACTTTTTCTTCGTTCTTTAAATTTAACGGCTCTGGTTAGGTCAATAGGAGCGATAGACAGGTAACCTTTTCGGATGTGTCGATAGACAGTTGAGGAGCTGACATCAAGATTGTGAGTTTTGAGGATATGATAGATGTGTTGTCCCTTTTTAACACCATCAGAAATGACTTTGTCCATGTCCCAGAAGGTCTTAGAATTGAGGGGAGTTCCTTCACGAGCTTCTACAAGAGTTTGTTCGTATTGTTTTTGAGCTTGTTTAGCGAGGTAGAAGATTTTTTTAAATCCACAATTTTGTCTTCTTTTAGGACAGCCGTTACAGACAAAGGGAGCCTTGTCGAGTAGAGGGCAAGGAAGGTTATGGCCTGTAGACTCTCGGACTTGTCTGTTTCGTTTGACTTCTTTGGAAACAGTAGTCGGGTCTTTTAGAATAAGTTGCCCGATCGCTTTGAAGGTTTCACCGCGCTCTAAGCCCAGTTGGATATCATTACGGTCTGAAAGGGTAAGATGTTTATGTTTTGTCATAGTAGACCTCATTTCTAACTCAAACGTCTCACACTTAATTCCACCATAAAAATCCGTTTTAGACTAACTTCCACTTTGGATAGGCAAGTGGAAGTTACTTTGAGAAGTTAGCATCCAGAGGCTTTTCTTTGAGAATCGGGTGTGGAGCGGTTGACGAATAGGCCAAAAACTAGTAGAATAGTAAGGAAACTTTATACGGAGGAAAGAAATGGATTTGGGTGATAATGAGCTAACACTGACTCCCATACCTGGGAAAAGTGGCAAAGCTTATATGGGTAGCTATCCTGATGGGAAGCGTATCTTTGTAAAAATGAACACCTCTCCAATCCTACCTGGTCTAGCTAGAGAACAAATTGCTCCACAATTATTATGGAGTCGCCGTTTGGCAGATGGGCGTGATATGTGTGCTCAAGAATGGTTGACAGGCAAGATATTGACCCCCTATGATATGAATCGTAAGCAAATCGTCAATATTTTAATCCGTCTGCATCGCTCACGTCCGTTGATGACACAGTTGAGTCGTTTGGGCTATGCCATGGAAACACCTGTAGATTTACTACAGTCTTGGCAGGAAACGGCTCCAGATGCTTTGCGTAAAAATCATTTTATCAGTGAAGTGATGGCTGATTTACGTCAGACTATTCCAGGATTTAGAGAGGACTATGCGACCATTGTCCATGGAGATGTACGACATAGTAATTGGATTGAGACAGATAGTGGCTTGATTTATTTGGTAGATTGGGATTCGGTTCGCTTGACCGACCGCATGTTTGATGTGGCCCATATGCTCTGCCATTATATTCCAGAACATCAGTGGAAGGAGTGGTTAACCTACTACGGTTACAAGTACAATCAAACGGTATTAAATAAATTGTATTGGTACGGTCAATTATCTTACTTGAGCCAGATTTCCAAGTATTATATGAACCAAGATTTAGAAAATGTTAATCGGGAGATTCATGGCTTGCGTCACTTCCGAGACAAGTATGGAAAGAGAAGATGAGAGTTAGAAATCGTAAAGGGGCGACAGAATTACTAGAGGCAAATCCCCAGTATGTGGTTCTCAATCCCTTGGAATCCAAGGGAAAATGGCGGGACCTGTTTGGCAATGACAATCCCATTCATGTGGAAGTTGGAAGTGGAAAGGG
Source organism: Streptococcus sp. Marseille-Q5855 (assembly GCF_946901985.1). Lineage (NCBI taxonomy): Bacteria > Bacillati > Bacillota > Bacilli > Lactobacillales > Streptococcaceae > Streptococcus > Streptococcus sp. Marseille-Q5855. The sequence goes on along the minus strand of NZ_CAMPPR010000006.1, from coordinate 99,895 downwards.
TGCCTTTGTTTCAGGAATGGCCAAGCAGAACCCTGACATCAACTATATCGGGATTGATATTCAAAAGTCTGTTTTGAGCTACGCTTTGGACAAGGTGCTTGAAGTTGGAGTGCCTAACATCAAGCTCTTGTGGGTAGATGGTTCTGACTTGACTGACTACTTTGAAGACGGTGAGATTGATCGTTTGTATCTGAACTTTTCAGATCCTTGGCCGAAAAAACGCCATGAAAAGCGTCGTTTGACCTATAAGACCTTCTTGGATACCTTCAAGCGTATCTTACCTGAAAATGGTGAAATTCATTTCAAGACGGATAACCGTGGCTTGTTTGAGTACAGCCTAGTGAGCTTTTCTCAGTATGGCATGAAGCTCAATGGTGTTTGGCTTGATTTACATGCCAGTGATTTTGAAGGCAATGTCATGACAGAATACGAGCAAAAATTCTCCAACAAGGGGCAAGTTATCTACCGAGTTGAGGCAGAATTTTAAGAAAGGTAAATTCCCAAACTAACTTCCACCGCTAATCCAAGTGGAAGTTAGTGTGATAAAAATCGTAAAAACCAGTGAGAATCCGTGTCAGGGTAAGTTCCACTGGTTTTACTCATGCTTGATTTCATCGCTTTTGTAACCAAAATGAATCGAAAAAAAGAGCGCACAAAATCCCCTCATCTGAAAGCGTTTCAGATTAAGTTCCGCTATGGTGGAAGTTAGTGTGAGACGTTTGAATGGGGTTGAAGATTAGTTTTTAGAACTTATGTTGGAGTAATGTAGACGACTGGCAGACGTCTTCTGCAGGTATTTTAGAAATACCTAGAAGTTTAGGAATCTCTTCTCCATAGGTAAAGGCAAAGAGTTCATAAGCTGACTTTCCATTTAAAGCAGCGCGTTTGACGCTGTTGACATGAGAACAAACGAGATTGATGCTCTCTTGAGTTAAGTTGTCAAAAGAAGTTCCTTTAGGTAGAATGTCGCGAATCAGCGTGTGATTTTTCTCAATTCTCCCTTTCTGGTCAGAGCGATTAGGGTCACAAAAGAAGAGTTTACTCTCTCCTCGCACATCCATTTCGATGTCATCAACCCTGGCAAACTCTCCACCATTATCTGTCAGGATGACAGGGAAGAGTTGGAAGAAATTTTTATCCGCTTCATGAAGAGTGTTCTTGATGGCATAGAGGTGTTTGGTAACCTCAAGGGCAGTTTTATTCCCCAGAAGCCTAGCGAAGATAAAGTTACAGAAAGATAGATTAAAGGTGAGTAGGACTTTACATCCTATCCTGCCCATAACGGTGTCCATTTCCAACCAAGAGTCTAGTTGGTTAAGGGATAAATAATTTTGGAAATCCTCATAGGAGCGGCCTTTTTGGGCTTCTTTAGGAATGGAAGGTAGCTTACTTTTTCTTCTTTCTTTAAATTTAACGGCTCTGGCTAGGTCAATAGGAGCGATAGACAGGTACCCTTTTCGGATGTGTCGATAGACAGTTGAGGAGCTAACATCGAGGTTATGAGTTTTCAGAATATGATAGATGTGTTGTCCCTTTTTAACCCCATCAGAAATGACTTTATCTATGTCCCAGAAAGTCTGAGAATTAAGAGGAGTTCCTTCACGAGCTTCGACAAGAGTTTGTTCGTATTGTTTTTGAGCTTGCTTAGCGAGGTAGAAGATCTTCTTATAGCCACAATTCTGTCTTCTTTTAGGGCAGCCGTTACAGACAAAGGGAGATTTGTCGAGTAGAGGGCAAGGAAGGTTATGGCATGTAGACTCTCGGATTTGTCTGTTTCGTTTGACTTCTTTAGAAACAGTAGTCGGGTCTTTTAGAATGGATTGTCCAATAGCTTTGAAGGTTTCACTGCGCTCTAAACCTAATTGGATATCATTACGGTCTGAAAGGGTAAGGTGTTTATGTTTTGTCATAGTGAACCTCATTTCTAACTCAAACGTCTCACACTTAATTCCACCATAAAAATCCGTTTTAGACTAATTTCCACTTCGGTCAGGTAAGTGGAAGTTACTTTGAGAAGTTAGCGAATTTTAAGAAATAGCCTGAAATCAGGCTGTATAAGTGCTTTTGCTTTACATAAGTTGGCAAACGTGCTATACTAAGAGTAAGAATATGAGAAAGTGAGGCGGGGAAATATCTTCGCCTCTTGCTTATGAGGAGGTGGACGCAATCGCAACAATTGTAGAATTAGTCAGAGAAGTTGTAGAACCTGTCATAGAAGCTCCTTTCGAACTCGTGGATATCGAGTATGGAAAGATTGGCAGTGACATGATTCTCAGTATTTTTGTAGATAAACCTGAAGGAATTACCTTGAACGACACGGCAGACTTGACAGAAATGATCAGTCCTGTCCTAGACACCATCAAGCCAGATCCCTTCCCAGAACAATATTTCCTAGAAATTACCAGTCCAGGCTTGGAACGTCCTTTGAAAACCAAGGATGCCGTCGCTGGAGCGGTTGGGAAATACATCCATGTCGGGCTCTACCAAGCCATCGATAAGCAAAAGGTCTTTGAAGGAACCTTGTTGGCCTTTGAAGAGGACGAGTTGACTATGGAATATATGGACAAGACGCGTAAGAAAACCGTCCAAATTCCATACAGTTTAGTATCAAAAGCACGTTTAGCAGTAAAATTATAGAAAAAGAAAGGATAGCTTTTGAGGATTCAAAAGTGAAGAAAACATGAGTAAAGAAATGCTAGAGGCCTTCCGCATTTTGGAAGAAGACAAGGGAATCAAAAAAGAAGATATCATCGACGCAGTAGTAGAGTCGCTTCGTTCCGCTTATCGCAGACGCTATGGTCAATCTGATAGCGTAGCTATTGACTTCAACGAAAAAACAGGTGACTTTACAGTTTATACTGTCCGTGAAGTGGTTGATGAAGTATTTGATAGCCGTTTGGAAATCAGCTTGAAAGATGCTCTTGCTATCAATTCAGCTTATGAACTTGGTGACAAAATCAAGTTTGAAGAAGCACCTGCTGAGTTTGGTCGAGTAGCAGCCCAATCTGCCAAACAAACCATCATGGAAAAAATGCGCAAGCAAACACGTGCCATCACTTACAATACTTACAAAGAACATGAGCAAGAAATCATGTCTGGTACAGTAGAACGCTTTGACAACCGCTTTATCTATGTCAACCTTGGTAGCATCGAAGCCCAATTGTCAAAACAAGACCAAATTCCTGGAGAAGTTTTTGCTTCTCATGATCGTATCGAAGTTTATGTTTACAAGGTTGAAGACAACCCTCGTGGTGTGAACGTCTTTGTTAGCCGTAGTCATCCAGAAATGATCAAACGTTTAATGGAGCAAGAAATTCCAGAAGTTTATGATGGAACTGTTGAAATCATGAGCGTGGCTCGTGAAGCTGGTGACCGTACCAAGGTTGCTGTTCGTAGCCACAATCCAAACGTGGATGCTATCGGAACAATCGTTGGACGTGGTGGAGCCAATATCAAGAAGATTACTAGCAAATTCCACCCAGCTCGCTACGATGCTAAAAATGACCGTATGGTGCCAATCGAAGAAAATATCGATGTTATCGAGTGGGTAGCAGATCCAGCTGAATTTATCTACAATGCCATCGCTCCTGCTGAGGTTGACCAAGTTATCTTCGATGAAAACGACAGCAAACGTGCCTTGGTGGTTGTTCCTGATAACAAGCTTTCTCTTGCTATCGGTCGTCGTGGACAAAACGTGCGCTTGGCGGCTCACTTGACTGGTTACCGTATCGATATCAAGTCTGCTAGCGAATTTGAAGCCATGGAAGAAGCTGATTCGGTAGAGTTGGAAGCAGAAAACGATACTGTAGAAGAATAAAAGCTGCTAGAGGAGGGAAAGATGAAAACGAGAAAAATCCCTTTGCGCAAGTCTGTCGTGTCCAATGAAGTGATTGATAAGCGGGATTTGCTCCGCATTGTCAAGAACAAGGAAGGACAAGTCTTTATTGATCCTACGGGCAAGGCCAATGGCCGCGGCGCTTATATCAAACTAGACAATGCAGAAGCCCTAGAGGCGAAAAAGAAGAAGGTCTTTAACCGCAGCTTTAGCATGGAAGTGGAAGAAAGCTTTTATGACGAGTTGATCGCTTATGTGGATCACAAAGTGAAAAGAAGAGAGTTAGGACTTGAATAAGCAAAAGATAAGCAATCTCTTGGGACTTGCTCAGCGAGCAGGGCGGATTATATCGGGTGAGGAATTGGTGGTCAAGGCCATTCAAGACGGCAAGGCCAAGATGGTCTTTCTAGCCCATGATGCTGGACCCAATCTGACCAAGAAGATTCAAGATAAAAGTCACTATTATCAAGTAGAAATTGTAACCGTGTTTTCAACACTGGAATTAAGCATAGCAGTCGGAAAATCGAGAAAGGTTTTGGCTGTAACAGATGCTGGATTTACAAAGAAAATGAGGTCTCTTATGGAATAGAAGAGGAGGACATGATTTGTCTAAGAAAAGATTGTACGAAATCGCAAAAGAACTTGGAAAAGAAAGTAAGGAAGTTGTAGCGCGTGCAAAAGAGTTGGGCTTGGATGTGAAAAGCCACTCATCAAGTGTGGAAGAAGCTGTCGCTGCAAAAATCGCTGCCAGCTTTAAGCCTGTAGCTGCTCCGAAAGCAGAAGCAAAACCTGCAGCACCAAAAGCAAGTACAGAAAAGAAAGCCGAGAAATCTGAACCAGCTAAACCAGCTGTAGCTAAGGAAGAGGCAAAACCTGCTGAGCCAGTCGCTCCGAAGGCAGAAAAAGTAGCAGCTAAACCGCAAAGCCGTAATTTCAAGGCTGAGCGTGAAGCCCGTGCCAAAGAGCAGGCAGAGCGACGCAAGCAAAATAAGGGCAATAACCGTGACCAACAACAAAACGGAAACCGTCAGAAAAACGACGGTCGTAATGGTGGGAAACAAGCTCAAGGCAACCGCGACAATCGTCGCTTTAATGACCAAGCTAAGAAACAGCAAGGTCAGCAAAATCGTGGAAACGATCGCCGTCAACAAGGGGATAAACGTCCAAATCAAGCAGCTCCACGCATTGACTTTAAAGCCCGTGCAGCAGCCCTAAAAGCAGAGCAAAATGCAGAGTATGCGCGTTCAAGTGAGGAACGCTTCAAGCAGTATCAGGCTGCTAAAGAAGCCTTGGCTCAAGCTAACAAACGCAAGGAACCAGAGGAAATCTTTGAAGAAGCGGCTAAGTTAGCTGAACAAGCGCAACAAGCACAGCAAGTTCAAGCAGTGGTTGAAGTTGTCCCTGAGAAAAAAGAACCTGCAGTGGATACACGTCGTAAAAAACAAGCTCGACCAGACAAAAATCGTGACGATTATGATCACGAAGAAGATGGTCCTAGAAAACAACAAAAGAATCGAAGTAGTCAAAATCAAGTGAGAAATCAAAAGAATAGTAACTGGAATAACAACAAAAAGAACAAAAAAGGCAATAACAAGAACAACCGTAATCAGGTTCCAAAACCTGTTACAGAGCGTAAATTCCATGAATTGCCAACAGAATTTGAATATACAGATGGTATGACCGTTGCGGAAATCGCAAAACGTATCAAGCGTGAACCAGCTGAAATCGTTAAGAAACTTTTCATGATGGGTGTCATGGCCACACAAAATCAATCTTTGGATGGGGAAACAATTGAACTCCTCATGGTGGATTATGGTATCGAAGCCAAACAAAAAGTTGAAGTGGATAATGCTGACATCGAACGTTTCTTTGTCGAAGATGGTTATCTCAATGAAGATGAATTGGTTGAGCGTCCACCAGTTGTAACTATCATGGGACACGTTGACCATGGTAAAACAACCCTCCTAGATACCCTTCGTAACTCTCGTGTTGCGACAGGTGAAGCAGGTGGTATCACTCAACATATCGGTGCCTACCAAATCGTGGAAAATGGCAAGAAGATTACCTTCCTTGATACACCAGGACACGCGGCCTTTACATCTATGCGTGCGCGTGGTGCTTCTGTTACCGATATTACGATCTTGGTCGTAGCGGCAGATGACGGGGTTATGCCTCAGACTATCGAAGCCATCAACCACTCAAAAGCGGCCAACGTTCCAATCATCGTAGCCATTAACAAGATTGATAAACCAGGTGCTAACCCAGAACGCGTTATCGGTGAATTGGCAGAGCATGGAGTTATGTCAACTGCTTGGGGTGGAGATTCTGAATTTGTTGAAATTTCAGCTAAATTCAACCAAAACATCGAAGAATTGTTGGAAACAGTCCTTCTTGTGGCTGAAATCCAAGAACTCAAAGCAGACCCAACAGTTCGTGCGATCGGTACAGTTATTGAAGCTCGCTTGGATAAAGGAAAAGGTGCGGTCGCAACCCTTCTTGTTCAACAAGGTACCTTGAATGTCCAAGACCCAATCGTTGTCGGAAATACCTTCGGTCGTGTCCGTGCTATGACCAACGACCTTGGTCGTCGTGTTAAAGTTGCTGGACCATCAACACCAGTTTCAATCACAGGTTTGAACGAAGCGCCAATGGCAGGTGACCACTTTGCTGTTTACGAAGATGAAAAATCTGCGCGTGCAGCAGGTGAAGAACGTGCCAAACGTGCCCTCATGAAACAACGTCAAGCTACCCAACGTGTCAGCCTTGAAAACCTCTTTGATACGCTTAAAGCTGGTGAACTCAAGTCAGTTAACGTTATCATCAAGGCCGACGTACAAGGTTCTGTTGAAGCCCTTTCTGCCTCACTTCAAAAGATCGACGTGGAAGGTGTCAAAGTTACCATCGTTCACTCTGCGGTCGGTGCTATCAACGAATCAGATGTGACCCTTGCCGAAGCTTCAAATGCCTTTATCGTTGGTTTCAACGTACGCCCTACACCACAAGCTCGTCAACAAGCAGAAGCTGACGATGTTGAAATCCGTCTCCACAGCATTATCTACAAGGTTATCGAAGAGATGGAAGAAGCTATGAAGGGGATGCTTGATCCAGAATTCGAAGAAAAAGTTATCGGTGAAGCAGTTATTCGTGAAACCTTCAAGGTGTCTAAAGTGGGAACTATCGGTGGATTCATGGTTATCAACGGTAAGGTTACCCGTGACTCTAAAGTCCGTGTTATCCGTGATGGTGTCGTTATCTATGACGGCGAACTCGCAAGCTTGAAACACTATAAAGACGACGTGAAAGAAGTTACAAACGGTCGTGAAGGTGGATTGATGATTGATGGCTACAATGATATCAAGATGGATGATGTGATTGAGGCATATGTCATGGAAGAAATTAAGAGATAAGATTTTTTGCTCCTTTCTTAGGTGGTGAGGGACGCAAGCAAACCGATGGTTTCATTGCTTATTTTTGAGCCTATGGTCTCAAAAATCCCCTGTGATGGGACTGATAAATCAGTTCCATCACTTTCACCACGGCGAAAGAAGCAGATGATTTCAAATTGAACTTCGTTTCAATTTGAAATGAAAATCAAGAAGTTTAAAAATAGCTAGGTCTGCTGGCCTAGCTTTTGGTTCAAAGTAGAGAAAGGAATATCATGGCAAATCATTTCCGTACGGATCGTGTGGGCATGGAAATCAAGCGTGAAGTCAATGAGATTTTGCAAAAGAAAGTCCGTGATCCGCGTGTCCAAGGTGTGACCATCACAGATGTTCAGATGCTAGGTGACTTGTCTGTTGCCAAGGTTTACTACACCATTTTGAGTAACCTTGCTTCGGATAACCAAAAAGCCCAAATCGGGCTTGAAAAAGCAACTGGTACCATCAAACGTGAACTTGGTCGCAATTTGAAATTGTACAAAATCCCAGATTTGACCTTCGTCAAAGACGAGTCCATCGAGTATGGAAACAAGATTGACGAAATGCTACGCAATCTGGATAAGAACTAAAGAAGAGGGGCAACCCTCTTTTTTGGTGGGGAAAATAGGTGGAATTTGAAATGGAAAAATATTCTTTTAAAAAAGGGATTCTGTATTTTTTAATGTTTATCTAATTAGAAAATGCTTTTTTTTTAGGAAATATGATATGATGATTTCATAAATAAAAGGAGATTCTATCAATGAATAATGTAAAAAAAGTTTGTCGTTTAGCTTTGCTATGTCTTTCCGTCTCTACTCTAGTTGCTTGTAGTTCTCTTTCTGAAAAAACAAGCAGCTCTTCTAGTGAGAATCAAACAGAAGCTTCATCTAGTAGTTCTGAGAAGAAAGGGTTGTTTGCTAAAGCAAAAGAAAAACTCAGTTCAAGCGATTTTAACCCACAAGATGTTAGCGATACGACAATTGAGTCTATAAAAACCTATGAAGATTACTTAATTATGAATGAGAAAATAATCGATAATTACTATACAGAAGCAGACGAAGCCTTTAAAGGGACTGTTATAGAAGATAGTGCTGCTATCCAAGAACTGAAAGATAGCACTAAAAAAGAAATGGAAGATTTGAAAAAACAATATGGTCCACTAAAGAAAGCACCGATTCAAGGGAAAGAAGAAGTGATTAAGACTCTAAAAGATTATCGTGATAATCTACATGAACAAGTGGAGCAGTGGAAAGCTAGTCTTTAATAGGAAGAGTGGAGTTCAATATGGATTATCAATTATTGCCACATGAATATATGGTTATGAATAGTGACCATGTGAGTTTTGGGAAAAATGGTTTGTCTACAGATGAATTAATTTTAACGAATCTACACTTAATATATATCAAAAAAGGTTTGTGGGGAGGAAAAAAAGATCAAGTTACTATACCCATTAACCAGATTAAAATTTTTGAAGGGAAACCTCAAGTTTCAGTAACTAAAACCAATGGTGTGAAACGGCTGGAAATTTATTATAATGGCGGACAAGCTATCTTTGCATTTAATAATACTAAGGACACTGACAAGTGGGCTAGGAACATTATTAAATTGATTTCAGGTGATACAAGTAATTTTGAAACCTTGGGAGATAGTAGCTTGTTTGGAGCAGATGTTTTGGCAGAAACATTTAAGGATACATTTGACACTTTTAAAGCAGGGCTTGGGATTAAGGATGCAGAGCCAGAAAAGATTTCAACCAAGTGTAGCTTTTGTGGAGCACCTTTGTCAGGTCAAGTGAAGCAAACAGTAAGATGTGCCTATTGTGATATGGAGCAGAGTTTATAAGGGGGCAATTAAATGGGGTTGATAAAAGCAATCACAGATTCTATCGGTGGGACATTTGCAGATCAGTGGAAAGAAATTATCACGGTTCAAGCTTTTGATGAACATACAGCTGTAAGTCCCGGTATTGTTCAAGAAAGTAATAATGGTAGGGGTGTCAATACGAAGGGATCTGTAGGTGTTATTTCCAACGGATCCAAGATTTTTATTCCAGAAAATACTGCTGCCTTTATCTTTAGTCAGTCTGGTATCGAGGACATTATTACAGAACCAGGTGGTTATGAATACCAAAATGGTGAGAGCAGTGTTTTTAACGGTGATGGATTGAAAAAGTCACTGTTTGACAATGTTGTTAATCGTGTTGGATTCGGTGGTCAAAGTGATCAGCAAAAACAGATTTGTTTTGTTAATTTGAGAGAAATTCGTGATATTAAATTTGGGACTCGTGGTCCAGTCATGTATAATGATTTGTTTTATGGGACAGATTTAGAAGTACGTGCTTTTGGAACATTTTCTATCCAAATTACAGATGCTAAGCAATTTATCAGAAACTTTCTTCCTGCCAATGTGACTTATTATACCTTCGATAGCGCTCAAGCTAGATCACAAATAGTAACAGAGTTTCTTCAATCTTTTATTGTTGCACTTAATTCTTTGTCAACAACTTATCGTATTTCACAATTGCCGTCACAAGCTTCAGTTCTTGCAACCCAAGTATCGAATGATGGACAGTATGCAGGGACTTGGAAAGAACGTTTTGGATTTGAGATTGTAAAAGTTGCCATTGCTAATATTGAGTTCTCACCAGAATCTAAGGAATTGGTTAAACAATTTTCATCAAATAAGATGAATTTAAAAGCTTATGATGATGTATCGCAGAAAGCTTCTAATATTGCAGCACAACAAAAAATTGCATCAGGAGTGGAGCAACATGGTCTAGGTGATAGTGCTGGAATGATATTTGGGATGAATATGGCTCAAAGTTTAGATGAAAAAGCCATGAAACCAAGTCTATCATTAGATGAGCAAATCGAAGCCCTTACAAAACTAAAATCTCTTTTAGATGCAGGTATATTATCTCAGGAAGAATTTGATCGAAAGAAAAAAGAAATTATGGATTTATAAGATGAAGCTCGAAAGTTCATAGTTTTACTCAATGAAAATCAAAGAGCAAACTAGGAAACTAGCCGCAAGCTGTACTTGGGTACGGTAAGGCGACGCTGACGTGGTTTGAATTTGATTTTCGAAGAGTATTAGTGTGTATTCAAGGAACATTTTAGTTGAAACAATAATAGATTATCGTTCACAGATAGAATATCATGTTGTAAGGGTAGGAGTTGAATATTTTAGCTGTCTCTAAAAAGACTATTAAAAATCTTTAACAAATAAGTTGCTAAGGATTTTTTGAAAATTTTTGAGGGGGATTTGAAACATACTTTAAAAGAGTATGCTATCATAGAATATAACTTACAGAAGTAAAAGGAGTTTGTATATGGCTGAACAAGAGTTAGCTATGCAAGTATTGCAACAAGTGGTAAAACTACCTGTTGTTAAGGTTGATCGTTCGAAATTTTTAGTGGATAAGTTTTCCAAAGAATTGGATCCACAGGACATTCCTACCTTATTAGAACAAGGCCCAACGTCTCTCTTATCTCAAGAAACCTTAGATAGAGTGGCTAATGCCTGCATTAGGGATAATGTTTTATTGGCGAGTGGAACGTCTGTTGTTGCTGGATTACCAGGTGGACTTGCCATGGCAATTACCATACCAGCGGATGTAGCTCAATTTTATGCTTTTTCTTTAAAATTAGCTCAAGAACTAGGTTATATTTATGGATATGAGGATCTTTGGGCTTCACGCGATGAGTTGAGTGAAGATGCTCAAAATACCCTCTTGCTTTATCTAGGTGTCATGTTGGGGGTAAATGGAACCGCTGCTTTGCTACGTGCAGGTGGTATAACAATTGCCAAACAGGTAATGAAAACAGTACCTAATAAAGCTTTAACAAAGACGCTTTGGTACCCTATTTTGAAAAAAGTCTTAAAAATATTTGGTGTGAATCTTACCAAGGGAGGGCTGGCCAAAGGAATGGGGAAATTCATACCTATCTTGGGAGGTATCATTTCAGGTGGTTTAACCTTTGCAACTATGAAACCGATGGGGGAAAGCTTGCAGAAAGAATTATCCAAGCTAGTCAACTATAGTGAAGTTCAATATCAAGAAGATGTTGAAACAATCCGAAAAGAGGCTGAAATAATCGAGGGTGAGTGAGATGAATCCTATCAAAGCTTTTGCTAAAATTTATGGTAATTACTTTTTGACCGTGCAAGGTGTAAAAGTAATGAAAACGATAAAGAAGGATGACCACGCCGTTGTCGGTCTGGGAAAACTTTTTATTGCAGACAAGCTAATGGATACGGCTCGGTGGCTCATCAAGCCAGAGGATAGAAAATGAAATTTTTCTGAGGACTTCTTGCCATTCTTTTTATCAAACCAATTATTGGGATTTTGAAATTCTTTTGGATGATCATTTCTTTTGCAGTCCAATTGCTGTTTTACAAGATAGTATTTAAGATATTGGATTGGCTCTTTAAACTTATTTAGATGGTAATCCAAATCGCATAGAACTAGCAGGAACTCCACTGCTAGTTTTTTAATCATTTTCCTTGTGGTATAATATAAGCAGTAAAATCATTTTATACTCTTCGAAAATCTCTTCAAACTACGTCAGCTTCACCTTGCCGTAGGTATGGTTACTGACTTCGTCAGTTCTATCCACAACCTCAAAACACTGTTTTGAGCAACCTGCGGCTAGCTTCCTAGTTTGCTCTTTGATTTTCATTGAGTATTAGAACATACAATGGAGGTCGTCATGGACAATATCATCGATGTGTCAATTCCCGTTGCAGAAGTGGTGGACAAGCATCCAGAAGTCTTGGAAATTCTAGTGGAGTTGGGTTTTAAACCCCTTGCCAATCCCTTGATGCGCAACACAGTTGGTCGTAAGGTATCGCTCAAACAGGGTTCTAAGCTTGAAGGAACTCCTATGGACAAGATTGTCCGCACACTGGAAGCAAACGGTTACGAAGTGATTGGATTAGACTAATGGCAGATGAACGGATTCATATCCTACGGGATATTTTGTTAGAATTGCACAATGGCGCCTCTCCTGAGTCGGTTCAGGAGCGTTTTGATGCGACCTTTACAGGTGTTTCAGCCATCGAGATTTCCCTCATGGAGCACGAGCTGATGAACTCAGACTCAGGTGTTACCTTTGAAGATGTCATGGAACTCTGTGATGTCCATGCCAATCTTTTTAAAAATGCTGTTAAAGGTGTTGAAGTAGAGGATACCGAGCATCCAGGTCACCCAGTTCGGGTCTTCAAGGATGAAAATCTGGCCCTCCGTGCAGCTTTGATTCGTATTCGTAGATTGTTAGATACCTATGAGTCTATGGAAGATGAAGAAATGCTGGCGGAGATGCGTAAGGGCTTGGTGCGTCAGATGGGACTTGTGGGTCAATTTGATATTCATTACCAACGTAAAGAAGAACTCTTTTTTCCTATCATGGAGCGCTATGGACACGATTCACCTCCTAAAGTTATGTGGGGAGTGGATGACCAGATTAGAGAACTCTTTCAAACAGCTCTAACGACAGCCGAGTCACTGCCAGAAGTGTCGATTAGCAGTGTAAAAGAAGCTTTTGAAGCCTTTGCGACAGAGTTTGAAAGTATGATTTTCAAGGAAGAGTCCATCCTTCTCATGATTCTCCTTGAGTCCTTCACCCAAGATGACTGGCTTCAGATTGCGGAGGAGAGTGACGCCTATGGCTATGCCATCATCCGTCCGTCTGAGAAATGGGTGCCAGAACGTCAGAGTTTTATTGAGGAAAAGAGTGCAGAGGAGCCTGTACAGTTAGATACGGCAGAGGGTCAAGTTCAGCAAGTTATTGATACGCCAGAAGGCCAGTTCACCATTACCTTTACCCCTAAGGAAAAAGAATCAGTGCTGGATCGCCATAGTCAACAGGCTTTTGGGAATGGCTATCTATCGGTCGAGCAGGCTAATCTCATCCTCAATCACCTCCCTATGGAGATTACCTTTGTCAATAAGGACGATATTTTCCAGTATTACAATGACAATGCGCCAGCTGATGAGATGATTTTCAAACGGACGCCGTCCCAAGTCGGGCGTAATGTTGAACTTTGCCATCCGCCTAAGTACTTGGATAAGGTAAAAACCATTATGCAAGGTCTTCGTGACGGGGTCAAGGACAAATACGAGATGTGGTTTAAGTCCGAGTCGCGAGGTAAGTTTGTCCACATCACCTACGCAGCAGTGCGCGATGAAGATGGGGAATTCCAAGGTGTATTGGAGTACGTTCAGGATATTCAACCCTACCGTGAGATTGACACGGACTATTTCCGTGGACTAGAATAAGGAGAAAAAATGAGTTACGAACAAGAATTTATGAAGGAATTTGAAGCCTGGGTCAATACCCAGATTATGATCAATGACATGGCGCACAAGGAAAGCCAAAAAGTCTACGAAGAAGACCAGGACGAACGTGCTAAAGATGCTATGATTCGTTACGAAAGCCGCTTGGATGCTTATCAGTTCTTGCTTGGTAAGTTTGAAAACTTCAAGGCAGGTAAGGGATTCCATGATTTACCAGAGGGATTGTTTGGTGAGCGAAATTATTAAACGAGAAAGGTTCTTGATTTTTCACCAAAATCTTGATAGAATATTTATATTAAATCCTTGTCAGAGCAGGGGTTTTTTATTGAAAGGATTTTATCATGTCAAAGAAACTCAATCGTAAAAAACAATTACGAAATAGCCTCCGTCGTGCAGGTGCTTTTTCAAGTACTGTGACTAAGGTTGTAGAAGAGACAAAAAAAGTCGTAAAACGTGCAGAACAGTCAGCAAGCCAAGCTGGTAAGGCTGTTTCTAAAAAAGTTGAACAAGCAGTAGAAGCTACCAAAGAGCAAGCTCAAAAAGTAGCCAATTCTGTAGAAGATTTTGCAGCAAACTTGGGTGGACTTCCACTTGATCGTGCTAAGACCTTCTATGATGAAGGAATCAAGTCTGCTTCAGATTTCAAAAATTGGACTGAAAAAGAACTCCTTGCCTTGAAAGGAATCGGCCCAGTTACCATCAAGAAATTAAAAGAAAATGGCATCAAGTTCAAGTAATCTTTCTTGTGCCTTGCATTTCCGTCAAAATCTTGCTACAATAGAGCCATTAGAGGTGTTTTGAATCCCGCATTTTACAGAAAGTGGCGGTGCTGAGAAGTCCACAAATGTGTCAAAACTGGTTGCTAATGGATGAAAAATTGAAATAAAAGTGTCTTTTTGTTTTAAAGATGAGAGTTGCGGGCAACTGCCCGAAATTGGGTGGTACCGCGGATAAATACATTCGTCCCTGTCATGTAGATGGCAGGGCTTTTCTTTTGTGTCTTAGTCAAAGGAGGTTGTTATGAAACAATCATTTAAAACTAATAAACTATACTATGGCTTTCCTGTTTTTATTTTAGGATATCAAGATCAGAATTTTGGCTATAACATCACGACCTGTAGTTCCTCTTATAGTCTAGGAGATTGGATTGTGATTGGAGTCGTTGCGAAAGAGAATGCCGCAGAGCAGATTAAGCATTATCAGCAGTTCACCGTGAATATCCCTGATGAAAATCTCATGCTCGAGATGGAGCAGGCTGGTTTTATCAGTCATCGAGAGAAATTGAAACAACTGGGGCTAGACTACGAGATTTCTGAACAGACTCAGGCACCGATTTTAGAGGTTTGTCCAGTCGTGTTAGAATGTCAGGTAGATAGGATTGATGAGGAAGAGGGAATTTGTCATATTTTCGCTAAGATTGTTGAGCGATTTGTTGACCCAGAACTTTTGGATGATAAGGGACATTTTAAAAATGACCGTTTTGCGCCGACTTACTTTATGGGGGATGGCCATCAGCGCGTTTATCGTTATCTAGATGACCGAATCAATCCCATGGGGAGCTTCATAAAGAAAGCGAAGGAGAAGGATGACAAGAGCTGAGTTACCAGAACGGTTGGAAACAGAGCGTCTGGTCTTACGAGTCCGTACAGTGGCAGATGCAGAAGATATCTATGCATACGCCAGTCTCCCAGAAGTCTCTTACCCAGCTGGTTTTCTACCCGTCAAGACCTTGGAAGATGAGATTTATTACCTAGAGCATATCCTTCCTGAGCGCAATGAAAAGGACAATCTCCCAGCAGGCTATGGAATTGTTGCCAAAGAGACTGATAAAGTTATCGGCTCTGTTGATTTCAACCATCGTCATGAAGATGATGTGCTGGAGATTGGCTATACCTTACACCCAGACTATTGGGGACGCGGTTATGTGCCAGAAGCTGCGCGTGCCTTGATTGACTTAGGCTTTAAAGATTTGGGTCTTCACAAGATTGAACTGACTTGTTTTGGTTATAATGTCCAAAGTCAACGTGTCGCAGAAAAACTTGGATTTACCCTCGAAGCTCGCATCCGAGACCGTAAAGATGTTCAAGGAAACCGCTGTGATGATTTGAGATATGGCTTGCTGAGGAGTGAGTGGGAGGTAATTTGATGCATCTTTTCATCATTGGTGCTCCAGCATCAGGAAAAATGACCATTGGTCAAGAATTATCTCGACTGACAGATGCTACCCTCTTTTATAACCATCAAGCCATCGATTTTGCACTAGAAATCTATCAGGACTTTACAGAGGAAATGTGGGAATTTGTTCGTGGAATCACCTTTTCTTTCCTTGGAGCAAGTGCAAGAAATCAGCGATCAGTAATTTTAACTGACGTAATTGATTTTTCAAATCAGTACCAGCTGATGTATTTAAAGCAAATTCAGGATTTGTTGAATGACTATCATCAAGAGATTCTGTTTGTGGAGTTGGAAACAAGTCTTGAGGAGCGCTTACATCGAAATCGAACGGAGAATCGATTAAAGCACAAACCCTTAAAACGACATATTGAGGTATCTGAAAGAGAAATTTTAGAAACCACTGAAACACTTCAATTAAATTCCCAACATCAACCGAATGAGCTACACCACTACTTTAAAATAAATAATACGAATTTGTCTGCAGAAGAAGCTGCTAAGCAAATTCAAAATAAAATGAACAAAATAGAGAAAGGACACACACATGTCTAAAGAACTTTCACCTAAATACAATCCAACCGAGGTTGAGGCTGGTCGTTACCAAAAATGGCTTGATGCCGATGTTTTCAAGCCTTCAGGCGATCAAAAGGCTAAGCCCTATTCAATCGTCATTCCGCCACCAAACGTAACTGGGAAACTTCACCTTGGTCACGCTTGGGATACGACTTTACAAGATATCATCATCCGTCAAAAACGCATGCAAGGTTTTGATACGCTTTGGCTTCCTGGTATGGACCACGCTGGTATTGCGACTCAGGCTAAAGTTGAGGAGCGCTTGCGTGGTGAAGGCATTACGCGTTATGACTTGGGGCGTGAAAAATTCCTAGATAAAGTCTGGGAATGGAAAGACGAATATGCCACTACCATCAAGGAACAATGGGGTAAGATGGGGCTCTCTGTAGACTACTCTCGTGAGCGTTTCACTCTTGACGAAGGTTTGTCAAAAGCTGTTCGTAAGGTCTTTGTGGACCTTTACAAGAAAGGGTGGATCTATCGTGGTGAATTCATCATCAACTGGGATCCAGCTGCACGCACAGCCCTTTCTGATATTGAAGTTATCCACAAGGATGTCGAAGGTGCCTTCTACCACATGAACTACATGCTGGAAGACGGATCTCGCGCCCTTGAAGTTGCGACCACTCGTCCTGAGACTATGTTTGGGGACGTTGCGGTTGCGGTCAATCCAGAAGACCCACGCTACAAGGACTTGATTGGTAAAAACGTCATCCTCCCAATCGCTAATAAACTCATTCCAATCGTTGGAGACGAGCATGCAGATCCTGAGTTTGGTACTGGTGTCGTAAAAATCACACCTGCCCATGATCCAAACGACTTCTTGGTGGGTCAACGTCACAACTTGCCACAAGTCAACGTCATGAACGACGACGGAACTATGAATGAGCTTGCCTTCGAATTTGCAGGCATGGATCGTTTTGAAGCTCGTAAGGCAGTCGTTGCTAAGTTGGAAGAAATCGGTGCCCTTGTTAAAATCGAAAAACGTGTCCACAGTGTTGGACACTCAGAGCGTACAGGTGTAGTGGTGGAGCCACGTTTGTCTACTCAATGGTTCGTTAAGATGGACCAATTGGCAAAAAATGCTATTGCCAACCAAGACACAGAGGACAAGGTAGAATTTTACCCACCTCGTTTCAACGATACCTTCCTTCAATGGATGGAAAATGTCCACGACTGGGTAATCTCTCGTCAGCTCTGGTGGGGTCACCAAATCCCTGCTTGGTACAATGCTGAGGGTGAAATGTACGTCGGTGAAGAAGCTCCAGAAGGTGACGGATGGACTCAGGACGAAGACGTCTTGGATACTTGGTTCAGTTCGGCCCTTTGGCCATTCTCAACCATGGGCTGGCCTGATGTAGACTCAGAGGACTTTAAACGTTACTTCCCAACTTCAACCTTGGTTACAGGTTACGACATCATCTTCTTCTGGGTGTCTCGTATGATCTTCCAATCCTTGGAATTCACTGGCCGTCAGCCATTCCAAAACGTGCTTATCCACGGTCTCATCCGTGACGAGCAAGGACGCAAGATGTCTAAATCTCTCGGTAACGGGATTGACCCGATGGATGTCATCGAGAAATATGGTGCCGATGCCCTTCGTTGGTTCCTTTCAAACGGTTCTGCACCAGGTCAAGACGTGCGCTTCTCTTACGAGAAAATGGATGCCTCTTGGAACTTCATTAACAAGATCTGGAACATCTCTCGCTATATCCTCATGAACAATGAAGGCTTGACTCTTGAGCAAGCAACTGCCAATGTGGAAAAAGTAGTCAACAAGGAAGCTGGAAATGTCACAGACCGCTGGATTCTCCACAACCTCAATGAAACCATTGGAAAAGCAACTGCCAACTTTGATAAGTTTGAGTTTGGTGTCGCTGGACACATCCTTTACAACTTCATCTGGGATGAGTTTGCGGACTGGTACGTTGAGTTGACCAAGGAAGTCCTATACAGCGACAACGAAGAAGAGAAAGTCATCACACGTTCTGTTCTCCTTTATACTTTGGACAAGATCCTTCGTCTCCTCCACCCAATCATGCCATTCGTGACAGAGGAAATCTTTGGACAAATCTCAGAAGGCTCTATCGTGACAGCAGAATACCCAACTGTCAATCCAGCCTTTGAAGACCTTGCTGCTCACACTGGCGTGGAAAGCCTCAAAGACTTGATCCGTGCTGTTCGTAATGCGCGTGCGGAAGTAAACGTAGCACCAAGCAAACCAATCACTATCCTTGTTAAGACAAGCGATAGTGACTTGGAAGCCTTCTTTAACAGCAATGTCAACTACATCAAACGCTTCACAAATCCAGAACACTTGGAGATCGCCTCAAATATTCCTGCGCCTGAACTTGCTATGTCAAGCGTC
This sequence comes from Streptococcus sp. Marseille-Q5855, assembly GCF_946901985.1. Taxonomy (NCBI): domain Bacteria; kingdom Bacillati; phylum Bacillota; class Bacilli; order Lactobacillales; family Streptococcaceae; genus Streptococcus; species Streptococcus sp. Marseille-Q5855. Next base: position 81,230 of record NZ_CAMPPR010000006.1, on the reverse strand, counting down.
ATCACAGGAGCAGAAATCTACCTGCCACTGGCAGACCTCCTCAATGTCGAAGAAGAACTGGCTCGTCTCGACAAGGAACTGGCTAAATGGCAAAAAGAACTGGACATGGTCGGTAAGAAACTCTCTAACGAACGCTTCGTAGCCAATGCCAAACCAGAAGTCGTCCAAAAAGAACGCGACAAACAAGCCGACTACCAAGCGAAATACGACGCGACCGTAGCACGTATTGATGAGATGAAGAAACTCGTTAAATAAACACAGAAACACGGTGATGAGCCGTGTTTTTTGGTATAATGGAAACTGAGAATATTTTTTGAAAAGGGTAAGAAATGATAGAAGTTGTAGATTTATTTTCTGGTGCTGGAGGATTGACTTTTGGCTTTCAGAATACAATTAAAAATAATAAATTTGTTTCCCGAAATGACTTTAACATTAGATTTGCAAATGAATTCAATCATGACGCAGCAGAAGCTTTCAGACAAAATTATCCTAGAGTTACTATGATTGAGGAAGATATTGCTAATATAGACGAACATTTTTTAAAATCCAAAGGAATCAGTTCAAAAAGAGTTGATTTAGTTATTGGTGGCCCACCTTGTCAGTCCTTTAGTACGGTTGGCAAGAGACAGTATGATAAGAGAGCAAAAATGTATCGTGAATATAGAAGGATACTTTCATTTATCCAACCTAAAATGTTTGTATTTGAAAATGTTTATGGTTTGCTAACCATGAAAAACGAGCAAAATGGCCCAATTATTCGAAATGTAAAAGAAAGTTTTAAAGATTTATCTAGCTTTGGAAATGTTCATGGATATAACGTTTATACAGAATTACTTAATGCTAAGGATTATGGTGTTCCACAAAATAGAGAACGCGTCTTTTTAATTGGTGTAAGAAATGATTTAAATATTGAGTTTGAATGGAATTTTCCAGAAAAGTGTACTTCTGAAAATCCCTTCAATTTAAGAGATGCTATTGGAGATTTACCTAGTTTAGGAAATAATGACAGAGCGGACCAATATGTGGAAGATCCGCAAACAGATTATCAAATTTTAATGAGAGGTAATCAAGATCAATTATTTAATCATGTAAGTCGTAATCATGGACAAAGATTGCAGAAAATTATGGCTGCACTTAAGGAAGGACAAGGTAAGAATGATATAAATAGAATGGTAGAAGATGGATTGTTAGATAGAGCACTTTATTTAACCTCAGGATATAGTAATACTTACGGTAGATTGTGGTGGGATAGACCTTCAACGACCATAACAAATAATTTATCAACTCCATCCTCCTTACGGTGCATTCATCCTAGTCAAAATAGAGCTTTGACTGCAAGGGAAGGTGCAAGAATACAGTCTTTTCCAGATAATTATAAGTTTGTCGGAGGTCTACAAGCAATTAATACCCAGATTGGTAATGCTGTTCCTCCAATTTTAAGTATTCATTTAGCTAATAGAATAAAGAAATTTTTCGAGGAAAATAAATTATAAAGGCGTTTAATTATGATAGAAACTAACAGTATCCCATTTAACTTCTCTTATTTTGCTTTAAACTTGTTAGGAAAGCAAATGTATAGTAATAACTGGAGTGCAATATCTGAATTAATAGCTAATGGTTTAGATGCTGGTGCAACAAATGTTAAGCTCTATATAGAATCTATTGATAAATCGAAATCAACCTTAGAAATTTTAGATAATGGTAGTGGAATGAGCTATGTTGATTTATCTACTAAATACGCATTGATTGGGAGAAACAGACGCTTATCGAAAGAAGAGTCATCTGAGAAGACAAAGGGAAGAAAAGGTATAGGAAAATTAGCAACGTTATTTTTGTCAAAAAAATATTATATAGTTTCTAAAAAAGGAGGAATTGAAACAGCGTGGATGCTAGACTCCACAAACGCATCTGATAGTGATATTCCTGAATTAATTCGTGTTGATATTAATGATGTGTCTATTGAAAATAAAAGTGTTTGGGATTCATTCGAATCAGGAACTTTAATAAAATCAGTTGGAGTTGATTTGACTGGATTTGCAGAGGGAAAGTTGGATTCTTTGAAGATGACTTTAGCTAACTATTATTTGTTAAACAATATTGGTGCAGTTATCGAAGTGGCTTACAAGACTAAATCAAAACAGAAGATAGAATTTTCAAAAGTTTCTAAAATAATTGGATTTAAAAATTTGTATGCTTTTTTTCAAACTTCTGATGGTATCGTTGAAAACGAATTGTTAAATGACTCAGTGAAAATAAACGCAGATTTAAAGGAAGTATCCAATAAGTTACGTCAGGTAAAGAAATTAAGTCCATCAGACGTTACTAAAATAAATTTGAAAGGAAAGAGAAATTTTTTAACTATACATGGAATAACCAAAGAGTTTGATTATGAATTGACTGGTTGGATAGGAATTCATAGTACAATTAATATGACGGAAGCATCCGAAAATACAAAAGATGATCCCACTAATAGATTTATAAGGAATGATGTTTACAAGGCTAATCAGCTAAGACTTTATGTCAGAGATAAATTAGCAGTATCAAATTTTATGCCACAGTTAAATAACACACAAGCCTTCAGTAACTATATTGAAGGGGAAATCTCATTTGATATTTTAGACAATGATTGTTTGGAAGATATTTCAACTTCAAATCGTGAAGGATTATCAGGAAATGATGAAAGAATAACTTTATTGATTGAGTTGCTAAAACCAATTATCAATAAGTTGATAATTGAGCGTGTTAATATTGGTACTGTAGTGCGTAAGGAAGTTGAAAAGATTCGACAAGAAGAGAAGGAGAAAATAGAAAGAAAAGAACAACTTGCAGAGGAAAAAAGAAAGCAAGCAGAAGAAAATAAAAAAATTGCAGAACAGCAATGTCAGGAGGCTGAGTTAGCTAGAAAATTGGCAGAGACAAAACAGAAAGAAGCAGAAATAGCTAGAGACGTAGCAGAGGAGGAAAGTAAAAGAAAGGATGTTTTAATTGGAAGCAATAATTCTGCGCAACAAAATTTGTTGGCTCATGAATTAACTGGAGTGTATAAAAACATAGATTCAGTAAATAAAAAAATTGTTGCAGATTTTAAATCGACAGATGATTTTGAACGAGTGAGCGAGTATGTTGTTAGTCTAAAAAAATCTTCTGGAAAATTATTTACAATAAAAAATCAAGTGCTAAAATTAAATACTTCTGAAGTAAAAGGAAGGAAATACATTAATGTCAAAAGTTATATAAAGAGTTATTTAAACAGTCTGTCTTATAAAAATTTAGAGATTATAATTGATTTTTCAAATAATCCTCATACTTCCAGAGTACATATTTTTGATTTAGGTATGATACTAGATAATTTTATTATAAATGCTATGGATCAACTAGCAGATAAAATTATATTTAAATTTATTGATGAAGAAAATAAATTAGTTATATCTTCTAACAAGCCATTATCTTCTGAAATAGTCAATAAGGACGATATTTTTAGATTAGGATTTACTACTAAAGAGAATGGGACAGGAGTTGGGATGTATATAATTAAACAAACTTGTAAAAAATTTAAATGGGAAATTAAAGTGGTTTCAAATACAGAAGAAACAAGCTTTATAATTGAATTAGGTGATAATTAGAAAATGCGTAGAGATATTAGTATTATTTGGTTAGAAGATGAGATGGAAGATGCTTTTCACGATTATTTAAAAATAGTAAAAAAAGCTATAGAAGATAAAGGTTATCAATTATTAGGAGAAGAATATGAGAATGGTATTGATAATGGTATTGAATTTTTAAACGATGTAAGAAGTCGAGAAAAATATAAGCAATTTTTTATTCTTTATTCAAAAAATTATGATGAGATAAAGGAGACAGTAATAACAAAAATTAACGAGGAAGATAATCTAGGATTATTAAATAATACTATGATTATCAATTTATCCTCTCCCAGCGATGAAGTAATTGAACATGAATTTCAGAAAGCCATTGAAATTAGTTTATCAAAGTGGGATGAACTAAATGCTCTTAGAGGAGAGTATATGAGTGAAAATGCTGAGATAGAATATGAGTTAAAAAAAATATTAAATGTTGACTTAACAGATTCTAGAAATTATAAATCTCTCTATAGAGATTTTAAAAATAATCATCTTAGTAAACGTGATATAACCCACAATACATCATTATTAAATGATTGGATGCAAATGATAGATAAACGCAATTCATTAGCTCATTCTAAAGAAGAATTTAATGATGTAAAAGGCTATGTAATATCAAACCTTGATGATAAAAGTATACAAATTGTAGAAGAGGAAATTAACGAAGAGAGAAAATCATTGATACATCTATCAGAACAAGTGAAAGCATTGATAAGAGCAAAACCAAAAAGAATAATCAATAACACACATTGATGATGAAAGTACCTAATTGTATAAAAGGAAATTGTTGATAAATCCATAGGAGTAAGTAAAAACATAGGGCCAAAAAGATATTTTAATATCCAATAAAAAGATAAAATACAATTATTTACAATTATCAAAATACTACTAATATAACTAACATTTTAGAAAGCAACTCACTACACAACAAAACCTCTAAGTTCGAACCGACCTGAGAAGTATAAGATTGCTGCATTCTTCTCAGATGTTGGGGGAATTGAGTTGGGATTTGAACAGACCAACGAGTTCAGAGTGGTGTATGCCAATAAATTTGATAAGTATGCGTGTCAGACTTACTAGCCCATTTATCCAGATATATCTCAATAATCGTATTATCAGTCAAAGAACATTCCATATGACTGTATGACATATTGAGTATAACTTGTTCACTATTAAGATGAAGTATATATTTCATAGAACCTATTATGAGGACTTTTTATAATTTGCTCCAATTCCATACCCATTTCACCATTTACCGATGACGCAGAAAAACAATTGAAAGGATATTTCTATGCAACCAACTTACAACATTGACAATCCAAACTTGTCTTATGAAGCTAAGCGTGATTTATGGCGGATAGGTTTTGGTCTGCAGAAAGTTGACAATCTAGTGCCATCAGAGTATATGGAATCTTTGGCTGAGAAACAGTCCCGGGGAGAACTGACTTATGAGCAGGTTTATGAGGATGCAACGGCTTATCATCATACCATTGATGCAAGTACGGAGGAAGCAGACTTGGTTTCTCTACGTATTGTAGAACTATTGTCTCGAAGAGGCTTTAGCTTTAGTCCTGCGACCTTACTTGCTATTCATAAGGAGTTGTTTCAAGATATATTTGAAACCTCTATTCCGGTGGGACAATTTCGTCAGATAAATATCACAAAGAATGAACCTGTTTTGAATGGTGAAAGTGTTGTGTACTCTGATTACTCCATGATTCAAATGACCTTGGATTATGATTTTAATCAGGAAAAACAAGTTGCATATGCGACACTGATTCAGGCGGATGTGGTTAAACAAATCCAGCATTTTATTTCAGGAATCTGGCAGATTCATCCATTTCGCGAAGGAAACACTCGGACGGTAACGGTCTTTTTGATTCAGTATCTTCGTGAGTTTGGTTTTGATATTGATAATACACCATTTCAGCAACATGCCAAGTATTTTCGTGATGCCTTGGTATTAGATAATGCAAAGATTTTACAGCGACCTCCTGAGTTTTTAACAGCTTTTTTTGAAAATCTCTTGCTCGGTGGTCAAAATGATCTGTCATCAGAAAAGATGTATCTAGAACTCGATCTTTAAAAATCCTAATACTGAGTAAACATTGAATTTTAGGAAAAAAATGAAGTAAATATTCCTACAAGAAAACGCATATCATCAAAGATTTAGGTCGCTTGATAATATGTGTTTTTTTTTATTTTATAGATTGCTCGTTTAAACTCTATTTATTTCGTACTTTCAGTGCTATTCGGATTTTATTTTCGTGTACAATTTCAGCTATTCTTGTTATAATCAGCCTATAGGAATCAAGGAGGTGATTGTTATGGCTGTTTTTGTGTCTTTGGATGGAATTGTGGTAGAAGTACTTGATGTCTTTTCTTCTTTTAATGGGGATAGTGAGTTTTTCTTGTGTAAACGTCTAAAAGACAAGAGTCAGTTTGTGATGGAACGCTCTCAGTTCGAGGAGATGTTCCAACTTCAAAGTAGTCACTTGACGACGCAAGAAAAATTACAATTGTTTACCTCTGTGTTTGCTGGCCGTTATGATGTTTATGCTAAGAGTTTTATCAATGATCAAGGGAAAATTCAGTATTTTCCATCCTATGATTATGGTTGGAAGCAGTTGCCGCCTGAAAAACGGAGTTTCCAGACATTAACGGACTCCGTTTTGAAATCTCATTTTCGTGGGGAGACAGCTATCGGTATCTTTCCTATGCACTTAGATGATAGCTGTTATTTTTTGGTACTGGATTTTGATGAAGGAGATTGGAAAGAAGCTGGTTTAACCATTCGAAGAATAGCCAGGGAACGCCAGATGGAAGCCCATTTAGAGATTTCTCGTTCGGGTCACGGACTCCATATTTGGTTCTTCTTTGAGGAAGCGATTCCGAGTCGAGAGGCTCGCTTGTTTGGAAAGAAATTGTTAGAACTGGCTATGCAGGAAAGTATGCAACTGTCCTTTGATTCTTTTGATCGCATGTTTCCAAATCAGGATGTCCTTCCTAAGGGGGGATTTGGAAATTTGATTGCCTTGCCTTTTCAAGGAGAAGCTTACCATCAAGGGAGAACGGTCTTTGTGGATGAACAGTTTCAGCCTTATGAAGACCAATGGAGGTATCTACAAGAGATTCAGAGGGTTTCAACTGCTAAAGTGGCACTGTTAATCCAAGAGGAGTTAGGGAAGCAAGAATTGGATAAGGAGTTGAAGGTCATCTTATCCAATATGATCCAACTTGAAAAATCGTCTGTGACACCCAAGACACTTTTTTTCTTGAAAAATATGGCTTCATTTTCTAATCCCGAATTTTATTTAAAGCAGGCTATGCGACAGCCAACCTATCAAATTCCTGAGCGAATGTATTTATTTGGAGAATCCGATCATTATTTATGGTTGCCGAGAGGTTTGCTATATCCATTGCAAGATAAATTTAAGCAGGTCGTTGTGGAAGATAGGAGAAAGGTACAAAGGTCTATTAGAGTGGAATTTAAGGGAGAACTCACTTTGGAGCAAGAGTTAGCCCTGTCAGATATGATTTCCAAAGAAAATGGTTTACTCCATGCGGAGACTGGTTTTGGGAAGACCGTTTTAGGTGCTGCTCTCATCTCTGAACGTAAGACCAAAACAATTATTCTAGTCCATAATAGGCAACTCTTAGACCAATGGCTGGATCGTTTAAACCATTTTTTGACTTTCGAAGAGGAAGAAGCTACCCGTTATACGGCATCAGGTCGTGAAAGGGTAATAGGCTATGTTGGGCAGTACGGTGGGACTAAGAAATGGCTGAGTGGACTGGTTGATGTCGTTATGATCCAATCTCTATTTAAGTTGGAAAATAGTCAAAGTCTTTTGGATAAGTATGAGATGATGATTGTGGATGAGTGTCATCACGTGTCTGCTTTGATGTTTGAAAAAGTTGTGGCACAGTTTAGAGGGAAGTATCTTTACGGTTTGACGGCTACGCCTGAACGTAAGAATGGTCATGAACCTATTGTTTTTCAGAGAATTGGTGAGATACTCCATACTGCTGATAAGAGGGAAACGGATTTTAAACGGCAATTGCAATTAAGATTCACTTCTTTTGGTCATTTGGAGATTGAAAAGACCAAAGCAAGTAATTTTATACAGCTTAGTGATTGGATTGCGACAGACTCAGTGAGGAATCAGATGATTCTCAAGGATATTCTAGACCAAGTGACAGAAGGGCGGAATATCTTGGTTCTAGTCAATCGAATTCAACAGATAGATGTCTTTGAAAAGTTATTGAAAGAGAAAGAGGTTGATGATTTTTATATTATTAGTGGCAAAACCAAAGTCCGAGAGAGAACAAGTTTACTGGAGACGTTAGAACAGTTAGATAAAGGGTTTGTTTTGCTGTCTACTGGAAAATACATTGGCGAAGGTTTTGACTTGCCTCAGCTAGATACGCTTATCTTGGCAGCGCCCTTTTCTTGGAAAAATAATTTGATTCAGTATGCAGGTCGGATTCATAGAAACTACAAGGATAAGTCTTTGGTACGTATTTTCGATTATGTGGATATTCATGTTCCTTATTTAGAAAAGATGTTTCAGAAACGACAAGTAGCTTATCGAAAGATGGATTATTGTGTCATTGAGGGTGAGGAGAAACAATTCGTTTATGTTGATAGTAGATATGAGAATGTGCTGAGAGAGGACTTGGCAGGGGAAAGACAGGAGTGTCTGCTTATTTTACCTTATGTGCACCAGACAAAACTGATGAAATTTCTAAAAGAATTTAGGATTAGTCAAATTGAGATATGTGTACCAGAGACGGTTGCAAATAAAACATGGCTAGACCAGTTGAAGAGCCAGAAAATTAAAGTATCTTTTACTCAATCAAAAATAGTCACGCCTATTCTTTTGGTAAACAAGACCATTGTTTGGTATGGTGCAATGCCATTATTAGGGAAGGTAGATGAAATGACCATATTACGTTTGGAATCAGCTTGTATAGTTTCTGAAATAGTGGCAGGTTTACGATAGAGAAAATTTTTAAAAATTTCTATGTATGATTTTCATTTCTTTAGTGAGAGTGATGACATTTTCACATTCGAATCGCAGCTAACAAGCAGAAGTGAGATAGGTCTTGCAAGAATGGTAAAAATCTGATAAACTAAGTAGTAATTGGATAGGAATCTGCAAGACTAGTAGCCCAAGGGAAGTATATCAGGGAGGAGAGCCGTGACTGCAAGCTCTCTATATGAAAGCTGGGTGAATTCACTTGCGCATGGATTTAGAAATGAAGGTCTGACTTGTCAGATGAAAACGGATGGTACCGCGTGTCAACGCTCCGATTGGAGTTTTTGGCATGTGGTTTTCTTTTTATCTACGAGCGACTGATGGAGGAATTATGTCAACTATTGAAGAACAATTAAAAGCGCTTCGTGAAGAAACGCTGGCTAGCTTGAAGCAGATTACTGCTGAAAATGAAAAAGAGATGCAAGATTTGCGTGTCGCTGTCCTTGGTAAAAAGGGTTCGCTCACTGAAATCCTCAAAGGGATGAAAGATGTCTCTGCTGAGATGCGTCCAATCATTGGGAAACACGTAAATGAAGCTCGTGATGTCTTGACAGCTGCTTTTGAAGAAACAGCTAAGCTCTTGGAAGAAAAGAAAGTCGCTGCACAATTAGCTAGCGAGAGTATTGATGTGACACTTCCAGGTCGTCCTGTTGCGACTGGTCACCGTCATGTTCTCACACAAACCAGTGAAGAAATCGAAGATATTTTCATTGGGATGGGTTACCAAGTCGTGGATGGTTTTGAAGTAGAGCAAGACTACTATAACTTTGAACGTATGAACCTTCCAAAAGATCACCCAGCCCGTGATATGCAGGATACTTTCTATATCACTGAAGAAATCTTGCTCCGTACCCACACGTCTCCAGTTCAGGCGCGTGCTATGGATGCCCATGATTTCTCTAAAGGTCCTTTGAAAATGATCTCACCAGGGCGTGTCTTCCGTCGTGACACAGACGATGCGACCCACAGTCACCAATTCCACCAAATCGAAGGTTTGGTTGTTGGGAAGAACATTTCTATGGCAGACCTTCAAGGAACCCTTCAGTTGATTGTCCAAAAAATGTTTGGTGAAGAGCGTCAAATTCGTTTGCGTCCATCTTACTTCCCATTCACAGAGCCATCTGTTGAGGTGGATGTTTCTTGCTTCAAGTGTGGTGGAGAAGGCTGTAACGTATGTAAGAAAACTGGTTGGATCGAAATTATGGGGGCCGGTATGGTTCACCCACGTGTCCTTGAAATGAGTGGTATCGATGCGACTGTTTACTCTGGATTTGCCTTTGGTCTTGGACAAGAGCGTGTTGCTATGCTCCGTTATGGAATCAACGATATCCGTGGATTCTACCAAGGAGATGTCCGCTTCTCAGAACAGTTTAAATAATGATTAGAAAAGTAGAAATGGCAGATGTTGAGATGTTGGCTAACATAGCCAAACAAACCTTTCGTGAAACATTTACCCATGATAATACGGAAGAGCAGTTACAGGAATACTTTGAAGAGGCTTATAGTCTGAAAACTTTGTTAACTGAGTTGGGAAATCCTGACTCCGAAACCTATTTCATTATGCATGAAGAGGAGATAGCTGGTTTTCTCAAGGTCAACTGGGGAAGTGCTCAAACTGAGAGAGAATTAGAGGATGCTTTTGAAATTCAACGCCTCTATGTGCTACAAAAATTCCAAGGATTTGGATTCGGTAAGCAACTGTTTGAATTTGCTCTTGAACTTGCTACAAAAAATAGTTTTTCTTGGGCTTGGCTAGGTGTTTGGGAGCATAATACAAAAGCTCAAGCGTTTTATAACCGATATGGTTTTGAAAAATTTAGCCAACATCATTTTATGGTTGGTCAAAAAGTAGATACGGATTGGTTGCTGAAAAAGAAATTAAGGTAAGAAGAGGATTCTTCTATTGAAATGATAGGAAAGGAAAAGAACCAGAGGGACAACTGTCATTCTGGAGAATTAAATTATGCTTGTATCTTATAAATGGTTAAAAGAATTGGTGGACATTGATGTGCCATCACAAGAGTTGGCTGAAAAAATGTCAACTACAGGGATCGAGGTAGAAGGTGTCGAATCACCTGCTGCTGGTCTCTCAAAAATTGTCGTCGGTGAGGTCTTGTCTTGTGAAGATGTGCCAGAAACTCACCTCCATGTTTGTCAGGTTAACGTTGGCGAAGAAGAAGCCCGTCAAATCGTCTGTGGTGCACCGAATGTGCGTGCTGGTATCAAGGTTATGGTGGCTCTTCCAGGAGCTCGCATCGCTGACAATTACAAGATCAAAAAAGGGAAAATCCGCGGTCTTGAGTCACTTGGGATGATCTGTTCACTTGGTGAACTGGGAATTTCTGACTCCGTTGTGCCTAAGGAATTTGCAGATGGCATTCAAATCTTGCCGGAAAATGCCGTTCCTGGGGATGAAGTCTTCTCATATCTAGACTTGGATGATGAAATCATCGAACTTTCTATCACACCCAACCGTGCGGATGCCCTTTCTATGCGTGGGGTGGCTCACGAAGTGGCAGCCATCTATGACAAGGCGGTCAACTTTAAAGAATTTACTCTAACAGAAACTGACCAAGCTGCAGCAGATGCTCTTTCTGTGGGCATTGAGACAGACAAGGCGCCTTACTATGCCGCTCGTATCTTGGACAATGTGACTATCGCACCAAGTCCACAATGGTTGCAAAACATTCTTATGAATGAAGGTATCCGTCCAATCAATAACGTAGTGGACGTGACCAACTATATCCTTCTCTACTTTGGTCAACCTATGCACGCCTTTGACTTGGATACCTTTGAAGGGACAGACATCCGTGTGCGTGAAGCGCGTGCTGGTGAAAAATTGGTGACTTTAGATGGTGAAGAACGTGATTTGGACGTGAATGACCTAGTCATCACTGTCGCAGACAAGCCAGTTGCTCTTGCAGGTGTCATGGGTGGTCAAGCAACAGAAATCTCTGAAAAATCTAGTCGTGTTGTCCTTGAAGCTGCAGTCTTCAATGGTAAATCAATTCGTAAGACCAGCGGTCGCCTCAACCTTCGTTCTGAGTCCTCTTCTCGCTTTGAAAAAGGCATCAATGTGGCAACAGTCAATGAAGCCCTTGATGCAGCGGCTAGTATGATTGCAGAACTTGCAGGTGCGACGGTGCGTAAAGGCATCGTTTCAGCAGGTGAACTTGATACCTCTGATGTGGAAGTTTCTTCAACGCTTGCTGATGTTAACCGTGTCCTTGGTACAGAACTTTCTTACGCGGATGTAGAAGATGTCTTCCGTCGTCTTGGATTTGGCCTTTCTGGAAATGCAGATAGCTTTACAGTCAGAGTCCCACGTCGTCGTTGGGATATCACTATCGAGGCAGACCTCTTTGAAGAAATCGCTCGTATCTATGGTTATGACCGCTTGCCAACCAGTCTTCCAAAAGACGATGGGACAGCTGGTGAATTGACAGCAACACAAAAACTTCGACGTCAAGTTCGTACCATTGCTGAAGGGGCAGGTTTGACAGAAATTATCACCTATGCTCTAACAACTCCTGAAAAAGCAGTTGAGTTTACGGCTCAACCAAGTAACCTTACAGAACTTATGTGGCCAATGACAGTGGACCGTTCTGTCCTCCGTCAAAATATGATTTCTGGTATCCTTGATACGGTGGCTTATAACGTAGCTCGTAAGAACAAAAACTTGGCCCTTTACGAGATTGGAAAAGTCTTTGAACAAACAGGTAATCCAAAAGAAGAACTTCCAAATGAAATCAACAGCTTTGCCTTTGCCTTGACAGGCTTGGTTGCTGAAAAAGATTTCCAAACAGCAGCAGTTCCAGTTGATTTCTTCTATGCTAAGGGAATCCTAGAAGCGCTATTTGCTCGTTTGGGACTAGAAGTGACCTATACAGTAACATCTGAAATCGCTAGCCTTCATCCAGGTCGTACAGCAGTCATTTCACTCGGTGACCAAGTTCTTGGTTTCCTTGGCCAAGTGCATCCAGTCACCGCTAAGGCTTACGATATTCCAGAAACGTATGTAGCTGAGCTCAACCTTTCAGCCATCGAAGCTGCCCTTCAACCTGCTGCTCCATTTGTAGAAATCACGAAATTCCCAGCAGTCAGCCGTGACGTTGCCCTTCTCCTCAAGGCAGAAGTGACTCACCAAGAAGTTGTGGATGCAATCCAAGCTGCCGGCGTAAAACGTTTGACAGATATCAAACTCTTTGACGTCTTCTCAGGCGAAAAATTGGGACTTGGTATGAAGTCAATGGCTTATAGCTTGACTTTCCAAAATCCAGAAGATAGCTTAACGGACGAAGAAGTCGCACGCTACATGGAAAAAATCCAAGCGTCTCTCGAAGAAAAAGTCAATGCAGAAGTGCGTTAAACGATAGTAGGATACAAATTCCCCCTCTAGTTCATGAACACTAGAGGGGTGATTTTATATAATACTCAATGAAAATCAAAAAGCAAACTAGGAAGCTAGCCGTAGGTTGCTCAAAACACTGTTTTGAGGTTGTAGATAAGACTGACGAAGTCAGTAACCATATGTCTACTGTAAGGCGATGCTGACATGGTTTGAAGAGATTGTCGAAGAGTATAAAATAATTAAAATGTGATTTCTGTAAAAATACATCTATGATCAGAGTTTTGAAAACTTACAATGTCTAAATCTTTAACATAGTAGTGGTTTTTAGGCAATAAAATATGATCTATTGTTGCATTAAAAAGTTTTGGACTTTGGCTATTCCAAGTTCCTCTTTCAAAAGGTGGAAGTGCATTTAATGCGTCCCTATGAGAGCTTATTTTTGCAAGTGCTCCATGACGCATAGTTGCATTAAAATCACCTGCAATAATAGCCTTTGGATATTTTGAAGCCAGTTGATTATGAATGATGTTTAAGTCTTGCTTCCAGATTTCCATTAAACCTGGCAGAGGAGGAGCAGTATGCAAAGCAATGATATCTGGTATATTTTGTTTTCTCGAATGTAATACAATTGTCCCAAAACGTGTTGTATGAAAAGTTTTAGCTTCTGTATAGAAACCATAACTTTTCTTGACAATCACAGTCACAGGAGCTATTCCACTGTCAGTAGGTGGAGAAGTAAAAATATCATAGTTGGCTATAGAAAGTCCAACTTGATGAAACAATAGTTTGATTCTCTGATTTTCTTGCTCACCTCTGATATTGGTAGCTAGTTCAGGGAATATAGCCATATCGGCATCAAAATGGCTAAAAATTTGCTCAATATGTTGTACTTCTATTTGATTAGCGACGTTCCAAGTTACTAATTTTAAGGTTTTAGTCTTATTTGATGCAGAAGAAAGGGTTTTATCTGTTCCGAATAATAGTAATATGAGCGATAGTAAGAGCAAAATGCCAGAGTAAAACCGTATTTGTTTATTTTTCTTGTAAAAAGATAGGGAAAAAAATAAGAAACTTAAAATAGAAGCCATAGTTGCAGTAGCTAAGGGAAAGGCATAAATCTGTGCCAAGATAGGTCTGGTAGATAGCCAAATATTAAGATTAGAAGATGGGAAAAAAGAATAAGCTATGATAGGGATAGCGAAGAGAATGACAGAAAAGGCAGAGAGAAATATTTTAATCATTGTATGAGTACCTCAATTTGCAATGGTTGCTCGGAGCTAATGTGACTTTGTGACTTCACTTGATTGATATTCTTTTTCTTGTCTTCCTCATAGATTAAGTACAACCCAAGTAAAAAAAAGTCCAATTTAAGATTGAAATGATTAAAAGGCACAGAAATGCAAGACAATTATACTACAAAAGGCAAACATTTGACAATCGATAGTCGTTGCTTAATCGAACGATGGAAAAAAGAAGGAAAATCAAATAGAGAAATTGCCTCTCTATTTGGAAAAGCTCCTCAAACATCCATACTGAAATCAAGCGTGGGACAGTCCGAAAATGTCTTGGGAAAGGGGGGTAAAGAGCTTTACTCTGCCGACTACGCTCAACAATTTTATGAAAATAATCGCAAGCGCTCGGTCAAGAAATCAAGCTTGACCAAGGAACTAAAGGAAAAGATTCTCCACTATCATAACCAAAAATTTTCGCCTGAAATGATGGTGATGGCTAAGGGCGTTAACGTGGGAATTTCAACCATTTACTATTGGATTCATCATGGAAAATTAGGATTATCAAAACAGGATCTGCTCTATCCTAGAAAAGGAAAAGCGCTTAAGAAACAAGCTAGTTCCAACTTTAAACCCGCTGGTCAATCTATCGAATCATAATTCGCTCATTATACATAGACGTAAAAGAAAGAGGGCTAAGTGATGGAGAATAGTGCTATTGGGAGTAACTGGAAGGATGTCCGATCTCAACTCTTTACAAAGGAGGAAATTCTTGAAAGTGATATGCGAGTGGCTATCATGAGTGAGCTGATTGAGGCTAGGCATGACCAAGGAATCAGCCAGAAAAAGCTGGAAGAATTCAGTGGAGTAAGCCAGCCTGTCATAGCTAGGATGGAAACAGGCAAGACAAGTCCTCAGTTGGATACAGTCTTGAAAGTTTTAGCCAGTTTAGGAAAGACACTAGCAGTCGTCCCACTCGAACAGAGAAAAAGTTGATAGGAAGAAGTTGGAAAACTTTAACAAATTTAACAGTTATAGTGCCTCAAGTGTATAATATAGAAAAATTATGCTTTATTTATATCAAGTGTGAACGAAGTGAGCTTTTAGCGGATATTTCCCGCTATAGTGGTATTCTAGATAATAATTTATTATTATCTAGAACGGAATTTTTGAGACATTCTGGCTCAAAAATTAGGGATGAAATTACGAAGTAAGTTGCTCCCGTCCGCACTTTTCAGGGAAATATCAGAATTACAAAAGAAAAATCAACCTATAGTCTTTTCTAATAACAAGCCATAGTCACTTATAAGAATTACTAATAACGCGTTTGGCCAGTCTAACGGAAATATAGTTAAAAAACAAGCTACACAAAGGATTTGAGGCATTTGTCTCAAGTCTTTTTCTTTTGTCTAAAACGGAGATATAGTTTCAAACTATATCAAAGCCTAATTTTTTACAATTATACAGACGCTTTCTTTTCTGTTAAGATAGTTTCAACAACAAATTTTGGAGGACACATCATGTCAACTACAATCATCGGTTTCCCTCGTTTGGGCGAATTCCGCGAATTAAAATTTACAACTGAAAAATACTTTAGAAAAGAAATCTCAGAAGAAGAACTCCTTGCTGCAGCAAAAGACTTGCGTGCGAAACACTGGAACATTGTCAAAGAAAAAGGTATCACTGAAATTCCATCAAATGACTTTTCTCACTATGACAACTTCCTAGATGCAGCTTTCCTTTTCAACGTGGTACCTGCTTCAGTTCAAAACTTGGACTTGTCTGACCTTGAGCGCTACTTCGCTTTGGGTCGTGGTTACCAAGGAGAAAAAGGGGACGTTCGCGCCCTTCCAATGAAGAAATGGTTCAACACCAACTACCACTACATTGTGCCTAAATTTGAAAAAGGCACTCAAGTCAAACTTGCAGGTCACAAGATCTTCGATGAGTTCCAAGAAGCAAAAGAACTTGGATTGAACACTCGTCCAGTTCTTGTAGGTCCATTCACTTTCCTTCAATTGTCAGACTTTGAAGAAGGCGTGAAAGCAGAAGACTTCGTAGACAGCTTAGTGGCTGCTTACCAAGAAGTTTTTGCTAAATTGGCAGAACTTGGTGCGACTCGTATCCAATTGGACGAAGCGGCTCTTGTAAAAGATTTGACAGCTGAAGAAAAAGCTCTCTTCTTGAACCTCTACAACAAACTCTTGGCTGACAAAAAAGGTCTTGAAGTCTTGCTTCAAACTTACTTCGGTGATGTTCGTGATGTCTATGCTGACCTTGTGAAATTGCCAGTAGATGCTATCGGTCTTGATTTCGTTGAAGGTAAGAAAACTCTTGAACTCGTTAAAGGTGGTTTCCCAGCTGACAAGACTCTTTATGCAGGTATTGTCAATGGTAAGAACATCTGGCGTAACAACTACGAAAAGAGCTTGGCTGTTCTTGAGCAAATCCCAGCTGAAAACATTGTGTTGACAAGCTCATGCTCACTTCTTCATGTGCCATTTACAACTGCTAATGAAGAATTTGAACCAGCAATCTTGAACCACTTTGCCTTTGCAGTTGAAAAATTGGATGAGATTCGTGATTTGGATGCTATCCGCAATGGTCAAGGTGAAGAAGCACTTGCGGCTAACAAAGAACTCTTTGCGACTGAGCGTGTTGGTGAAAATGCGGAACTTCGTGCGCGTATCGCTGGCTTGACAGACGCAGACTACACTCGTTTGCCAGCCTTTGCAGAACGTGAAGCTATTCAAGAAGAAGCTTTCAAACTTCCAGCTCTTCCAACAACAACGATCGGTTCATTCCCTCAAACAAAAGAAGTTCGTGCTAAACGTTTGGCTTACCGTAAAGGTGAATTGTCTCAAGAAGAGTACGACGCTTTCCTTGCTGAAACGATCGATGAATGGATCAAATGGCAAGAAGATATCGACTTTGATGTCCTTGTTCACGGTGAATTTGAGCGTAATGACATGGTTGAGTACTTCGGTCAAAACTTGTCAGGTTACCTCTTCTCTAAAAATGGTTGGGTACAATCATACGGTATGCGCGGGGTTAAACCACCAATCATCTGGGGTGATGTCACTCGTCTTAACCCTATCACTGTTAAATGGTCTAGCTATGCACAAAGCCGTACAAACAAACCTGTTAAAGGTATGTTGACTGGACCTGTTACCATCCTCAACTGGTCATTCCCACGTGAAGACATCTCTATCAAGGATTCTACTCTTCAAATCGCCCTTGCTATCAAGGATGAAGTGCTTGACCTTGAAGCTGCTGGTGTGAAAATCATCCAAATCGACGAGGCTGCTCTTCGTGAAAAATTGCCACTCCGTCGTAGCGACTGGTACGAAGACTACCTTGACTGGGCAATTCCTGCCTTCCGCTTGGTACACTCAACAGTAGCGCCAGATACTCAAATCCACACTCACATGTGTTACTCAGAATTTACAGATATCATCCCAGCTATCGACAACATGGATGCGGACGTTATCTCATTTGAGGCAAGCCGTTCAAACCTTGAAATCTTGGACGAACTCAAAGCGAAAAACTTCCAAACAGAAGTGGGACCTGGGGTTTACGATATCCACTCACCTCGTGTGCCAAATGAAGGCGAAATCGACCATACAATCGAAGCCATCCTTGCTAAAGTGCCAAGCAAGAAAGTTTGGATCAACCCTGACTGTGGTTTGAAAACACGTGGTATTCCAGAAACAAAAGAAAGCTTGATCCGCCTTGTTGAAGCAGCTAAAGCTGCGCGTGAGAAATTGTAAGATAAGGATTTCTCTAGAAGCACTGTTTGGTCAATCTGCCTGTTTCATTTGGATTCTAAGAGTCCAGCTAACGAAAAAATCAACTAGAAAAGGATAATGACTATGTCACGCCAAACACCGTCACTCTCATTTGAAGTGTTCCCTCCAAACCCAGCCGTGGGTAATGATAACATTATTTCTGCTCTTCAAGATATGCAGGAGTTGGCTCCTCACTTTATCAGTGTAACTGCCAGCAATAATAAATTTAATATCAAGGAAACGACGGTTCGTTTGGCTGACTTTATCCAAAATGACTTGGTGATTCCTACTATTGCTCACTTGCCAGCCATCTATTTGACCAAGGATAAAGTTGCTGAAACTATTGCAGACTTGGACAAGGTTGGGGTGCAGAAAATCTTGGCTCTTCGTGGGGATATTATTCCTGATGTGGAACCACAAAAGGATTTCCGCTACGCAACTGACTTGATCGAGTTCATCAAGGAACAAGCCCCTCACTTTGATATTGTTGGTGCTTGTTATCCAGAAGGCCATCCAGATTCATCAAATCAGATTTCAGATATTCAAAATCTTAAGAAGAAAGTGGATGCAGGCTGTTCGAGCCTTGTAACTCAGCTTTTCTTTGACAATGAGCGCTTCTATGATTTCCAAGACAAGTGCATCTTGGCTGGGATTGATGTTCCTATTCATGCAGGGATTATGCCAATTCTGAATCGAAATCAGGCTCTCCGCCTCTTGAAGACTTGTGAGAATATCCACCTTCCACGCAAATTTAAAGCCATCTTAGACAAGTATGAGCATGACCCTGAGTCGCTCAGAGCAGCAGGACTTGCCTATGCAGTGGACCAAATCGTGGACTTGGTAACTCAGGATGTGGCCGGTGTGCATCTCTACACCATGAACAATGCGGATACAGCAAAATACATCCACCAAGCAACCCATGCCTTGTTTAATCACCAGTCTCTAGGATAATAAAAAGCAAACCATTCTTCTCAGCTGAGGGGAATGGTTCCTTTTTAATGGTAAAGACCGCACTTTTTAAGAAAAATATGATAAAATAGACTCTGTACGTACTTGATACAAAGATGAGGGTATTAAATAATACAATGAATTTAAACTGAAGGCTTAGCATCAAACCTTTCTGATGACTAACGGTAGGAAAGAGCGACACGAACGAGTCAAATCGATATTATTTGACGAGAGAGTTAGTAAAGCATTTAGCTAATCGCCTGATAGCGATTAGCGTGAAAGGTTTAGATGCTTTAGTATCAAACCTTTCTAATGATTTGTATCTTGAGTAATTGAACACGGGCTAAATCCCTAGTGAAAAAGATAGATTTCCTGGTGTACATGGTACACTGCGTCAATCTCCTATTTTCATACGGGATTCTTCACGCCCTTAGTATCTTGATTTTTGTAGGCAAGGCGTATAATTTCATCAATCCAAAGGGGATTAAAATGACAAAACAAGTGTTTCAAACGACTTTTGCGGGTCGTGAGTTAATTGTAGAGACTGGTCAGGTTGCTAAGCAGGCAAATGGCTCTGTTGTCGTGCGTTACGGTGAGTCAACTGTCTTGACTGCTGCCGTGATGTCTAAGAAGATGGCAACTGGGGACTTCTTCCCTCTCCAAGTCAACTATGAAGAAAAAATGTATGCGGCTGGGAAATTTCCTGGTGGCTTTATGAAACGTGAAGGACGTCCTTCAACGGATGCGACTTTGACAGCGCGTTTGATTGACCGTCCAATCCGTCCTATGTTTGCGGAAGGTTTCCGTAATGAAGTACAAGTCATCAACACTGTGCTTTCTTATGATGAAAATGCTTCTGCACCAATGGCTGCTATGTTTGGTTCATCCTTGGCACTTTCCATTTCAGATATTCCATTTGACGGCCCAATCGCTGGGGTACAAGTGGGCTATGTAGATGGTCAAATCATTATCAACCCTACGCAAGAACAAGCAGAGCAATCTCTCCTTGAATTGACAGTAGCTGGTACCAAACATGCCATCAACATGGTTGAGTCTGGTGCTAAAGAATTGTCAGAAGAAATCATGCTGGAAGCTCTCCTTAAAGGGCATGAAGCAGTCAAAGAATTGATTGCCTTCCAAGAAGAAATCGTTGCAGCTGTTGGTAAGGAAAAAGCAGAAGTAGAATTGCTTCATGTGGATGCTGACTTGCAAGCTGAAATCATCGCAGCCTACAACAGCGACCTCCAAAAAGCGGTCCAAGTAGAAGAAAAATTGGCTCGTGAAGCTGCAACTCAAGCAGTTAAGGACCAAGTAACTGCTGTTTACGAAGAAAAATATGCGGACCACGAAGAATTTGACCGTATCATGCGTGATGTGGCTGAAATCTTGGAACAAATGGAACACGCTGAAGTGCGCCGTTTGATCACAGAAGATAAGGTACGTCCTGATGGTCGTAAGGTTGATGAAATCCGTCCTTTGGATGCGGTTGTTGACTTCCTTCCTCGTGTGCACGGTTCCGGTCTCTTTACTCGTGGACAAACTCAGGCTCTTTCAGTCTTGACCTTGGCTCCGATGGGAGAAACTCAAATCATTGATGGTTTGGATCCAGAGTATAAGAAACGCTTTATGCACCATTATAACTTCCCACAATACTCTGTAGGGGAAACTGGTCGTTACGGTGCGCCAGGTCGTCGTGAAATCGGTCACGGTGCTCTTGGTGAGCGTGCTCTTGCTCAAGTCTTGCCAAGTTTGGAAGAATTCCCATATGCTATCCGATTGGTGGCAGAAGTCTTGGAATCAAATGGTTCTTCTTCTCAAGCCTCTATCTGTGCGGGAACGCTTGCCCTTATGGCTGGTGGTGTGCCAATCAAGGCGCCAGTAGCAGGGATTGCCATGGGTCTCATCTCAGATGGAAACAACTATACAGTCTTGACAGATATCCAAGGTTTGGAAGACCACTTTGGAGACATGGACTTCAAGGTTGCAGGTACTCGTGACGGGATTACAGCCCTTCAAATGGATATCAAGATCCAAGGGATTACAGCAGAAATCTTGACTGAGGCTCTTGCCCAAGCCAAGAAAGCCCGTTTTGAAATTCTTGATGTGATTGAAGCAACCATTCCAGAAGTTCGTCCAGAATTGGCTCCAACTGCTCCGAAAATTGATACCATCAAGATTGATGTGGACAAGATTAAGATTGTCATCGGTAAGGGTGGAGAAACCATCGACAAGATTATCGCTGAAACAGGCGTTAAGATTGATATCGACGAAGAAGGAAATGTGTCTATCTACTCTAGCGACCAAGATGCTATTAACCGTGCTAAAGAGATTATTGCTGGTTTGGTTCGTGAAGCCAAAGTGGATGAAGTTTACCGTGCTAAAGTCGTTCGTATCGAGAAATTTGGTGCCTTTGTCAACCTCTTTGACAAGACAGATGCCCTCGTTCACATTTCTGAAATGGCTTGGACGCGTACCAATAATGTCGAAGACTTGGTAGCCATCGGAGACGAAGTTGATGTTAAGGTTATCAAGATTGATGAAAAAGGACGTGTGGATGCTTCTATGAAAGCCCTTCTTCCTCGTCCTCCAAAACCTGAACGTGATGAAAAAGGTGAAAAATCAGAGCGTCCTCACCGCCCACGTCATCACAAGGATCACAAACCTAAGAAAGAATTTACAGAAACACCAAAAGATTCAGAATAAGAAAAGGAGAAATGTATGGGATGGTGGCGCGAAACCATTGATATCGTAAAAGAAAATGATCCAGCGGCCCGCACCACTTTAGAGGTTTTGCTGACTTATCCAGGTGTCAAGGCCTTGGCGGCCCACCGTCTCTCGCATTTTCTCTGGAAGCATGGCTTCAAACTCTTGGCTCGTATGCACAGTCAGTTTTGGCGCTTTTGGACTCAGATTGAGATTCATCCAGGTGCCCAAATCGACTCTGGAGTCTTTATTGACCATGGTTCAGGCCTGGTTATCGGAGAGACTGCTATTGTTGAAAAAGGTGTTATGCTTTACCACGGAGTGACTCTTGGTGGAACAGGGAAAGACTGTGGCAAACGCCATCCGACTGTACGAAAGGGAGCTCTCATATCAGCCCATGCCCAAGTTATTGGACCTGTAGAAATCGGTGAAAATGCCAAGGTTGGTGCAGCAGCAGTTGTCGTGGCAGACGTACCTAGTGATGTGACAGTAGTCGGTATTCCGGCTAAGATTGTCCGCCTTCATGGTAAAAAGGATGAACCGGTCATTCACGAAGTCGAAGAAAAACGAGAATACTACGTCAATAAACTTGAGCAGGCTAAAGAAGCCAGTCACAGATCGTCTGGGTTGTAGAGGATACCTATATGATTCAAGCAAGAAACAAGTTAAGCCAAGAGGAGCTATCTGAGGCGAAAAAACTAATTAACTGTTGCCAAAACTATGACGGTACCTATCGTGATCCCTATCTTTCTAACATGCTTAATTTTGACCCAAACATGCCCGCCTTTTTCCTTTATTATGAAAAAGGCGAACTTGTTGGTCTCTTAACTGTCTATGCTGATGACCAAGATGTAGAAGTGACGATACTGGTTCATCCAGATCGTCGCTGTCAGGGAATTGCGCGTACATTGTTTACTAGTTTTGAGAGAGAAACAGCCTCTTTTCCGATTCATTCAGTTACTTTTCAGACAGAGCGTGTTTTTCTAGATCGCCATCCTGATTTTGTCAGCAACTGGGGATTGGTCGAGGACGAGGATACAGAAACTTGGTTAGGTAAGGATAGAAAACCTTATCCGTTAGCAACCATTTCCAATCTTGAAGTTTTGTTAGCAGATAGTTCGTATCAGGATCAAATTAGTCAGTTAAAATTTCAGGCATTTTCAGAGGAACATGAATCGAGAGAAGTTGTGGATAGATATGTCTCTGAAGCTCTGAAAGATCCAGAAAGTCGCTTATATATTTTATTAAAAGACGGTCAGGTTATTGGGACTTGCACGGTTGATTTATCGAGCGATACGAATTACTTCTACGGTTTAGCAATATCTGAACCTGAACATGGAAAAGGCTATGGAAGCTACTTAGCAAAATCCATCGTTAACCAACTAATTGAGCAAAATGATAAGGAATTTCAGATTGCAGTAGAGGATAGCAACGTAGGTGCCAAGCGCTTGTATGAAAAAATTGGCTTTGTCAAACAGACTCAGGTGGTTTATCTGAATGAGAAAGGAGCAAGGGATTCCGAAGTGTAGAGACATTCGGACTGAAATTCAATTGAACTCTTAGTAATGAAACTAATTGTTCTTGGATTTTGGATTTCCTGACTATGATTTATGATTAAAATCTATGACACCATGTCTCGTGATTTGCGAGAATTTGTCCCGATTGAGGACGGTAAGGTCAAGATGTATGTTTGTGGGCCAACTGTGTACAACTATATCCACGTGGGGAATGCCCGCTCAACAGTGGCTTTTGATACGGTTCGTCGCTATTTTGAGTACCGTGGGTATGAGGTTGCCTATATTTCCAATTTTACAGATGTAGATGATAAGATTATCAACCGTGCCAAGGAAGAGGGCATCACGCCTCAGGAGGTTGCGGACAAGTACATCACTGCCTTTCGTGAGGATGTGACAGCCTTGGGCGTCAAACCTGCGACCCGCCATCCGCGTGTGGTGGAGTTTATGGCTGACATCATCCGCTTTGTGGAAGATTTGATTGAAAAAGGCTTTGCCTACGAGAGTCAAGGAGATGTCTATTTCCGTGTGGAAAAATCTCACAACTATGCCAAATTGGCTAATAAGACCTTGGAAGACTTGGAGCTGGGTGCTTCAGGTCGTACCGATGAAGAAACAGCTCGCAAGGAAAATCCTGTAGACTTTGCCCTATGGAAATCTGCCAAACCAGGCGAGATTTCTTGGGACAGTCCTTGGGGACCTGGTCGTCCGGGCTGGCATATCGAGTGTTCGGTTATGTCAACAGAGATTTTGGGCGATACTATTGATATTCACGGTGGTGGAGCTGACCTAGAGTTTCCTCACCACACCAATGAAATTGCCCAATCTGAAGCTAAAACAGGCAAGACTTTTGCTAACTACTGGATGCACAATGGCTTTGTCAATATTGACAATGTCAAGATGTCTAAGTCCTTGGGCAACTTTATCACAGTCCATGATGCTCTTAAAACTCTTGATGGGCAAGTACTTCGTTTCTTCTTTGCGACCCAGCACTACCGTAAACCAATCAACTTTACAGAAAAGGCAGTGCATGATGCAGAGACTAATCTCAAGTATCTGAAGAACACTTATGAGCAACCATTTACAGGAAATGTGGACGCCCAAGAGTTACAAACCTTTAAAGATAAGTTTGTAGCGGTTATGGATGAGGATTTCAACTCTGCTAATGGTATTACAGTAGTCTTTGAAATGGCCAAATGGATTAACTCAGGTAACTATGATGCAAGTGTCAAGCAAGCTCTTGCGGATATGTTAGAAGTCTTTGGAATTGTCTTTATTGAGGAAGTTTTGGGTGCAGAGATTGAAGACTTGATCCAAAAACGCCAAGAAGCGCGTGCCAATCGTGACTTTACGACAGCGGACCAGATCCGTGACCAATTGGCTGCTCAAGGAATTAAGCTCCTTGATACCAAGGATGGAGTGAGGTGGACACGTGATTGATGTCAATCTCATTAACGGGATTGCGCTAGCCTTTGAAGGAGATGCGGTGTATTCTATGTATATTCGCCGTCACCTCATCCTCAAAGGCATGACCAAACCCAATAAACTCCATCAAGAAGCGACCAAGTATGTGTCAGCCAAAGCTCAGGCTCGCCTGATTTCCCTTATGTTAGAGGAGCAAGTCCTGACGGAAAAAGAAGAGGAAATCTACAAACGTGGTCGCAATACCAATAGTCACACCAAAGCTAAAAATGCTGATGTGGTGACTTACCGTATGTCCACAGGTTTTGAAGCCGTGATAGGCTATCTTCATATGACTGAAAATATGGAGCGCCTCGAAACCTTAATTTCTTGGTGCATCCAAAAAGTGGAGGGATAGGACATGATGGCAAAAGAACTACAAGACTGGTTTCCTGAAGCTCAGATTTCAGACCAACCAGTAGAGAAAGAGGGTTACTTAACCCTTCCTTTAGCTTCTCAGCAGTGGATTTTGCTGGAGAAAGATGGGCTCAGTGAGCGTGAGAAGCAGTTGGTTGCCCTTTTGACCCAGCAGGAGCAGGCTCGTTCGCTCAATCCTTGGTATTCCTATCTGATTGAGGGTAAGGGACAGGCACCACAAGCTTTTAAAAAGATTCAGCTGGTTTACTGTCATCTTTCCTATTTTCAGCAGGAAAATCTATCCTCTTGGCTAGATATGATGAGGACCCTTTTTCCTAACTGTCAGACGGTGCTTCAGGTTGGGGCTCAGGATTATGTTTTCGTACTTCAACAAGATAAATACACCTCTGTACGAGCTATTTTAAGTGATACGATTGAAGCGGTTGAGTATGACTTTGGATTGCGTCTGTCAATCATGTTAGGCCAGGTTTGGTCTCAGACAGGCCATCAAGCCCTATTAGACTTAATCAAAGCGGAACGGGATTTGTTCAAGACTTGGTGGCGTCAGGGTCACCAAGGTGTTCATACTTTTTCTCAGCTCTATCTTTGGAGTATGGGAGAAAGACTCGTGGACTTGAAGCCAATCAAGGAATGTCTGCATCAGATGATTTTGGATCAAGACCAGATTCAGGAAATCATCCTCTCTCTTTGGGAAAATAGTGCTGTTCTCACTAAAACAGCCCAGAAACTCTATCTGCACCGCAATTCTCTCCAATACAAGATTGATAAATGGGAAGAGTTGACAGGGCTTCAGTTGAAAGAGTTGACCGACCTGACCTTGTGTTATCAATTGATTTTAGGTTCTTTGTCAACTATAGTTGGTTTGTAAAGAAGTTAATATTTGGAGAAGAGGATTGCCATCTTCTCCATTTTTATGTGCAGAGTTATAGTGGATTGATGCTGGGAAAGTACACTGTGACTGCTAAAACATTCCTAGAACTTGCTTTGATTTTCCTAATCTATTCATGCAAAATTTATGTTATTTCACTATAGTTGTTTGATTTTTGTTTAGTATTAGAAGATTGAAAATCAATGAATAAATCTACCAGCAGATGACTCAAAACATCCTTTTGAAGCTCTAGGTAAGGCAAAGTTGACGTAGTTCGAATAGTAGGAACATACAATTTCGGTGTGTTTACTTATGGAGTTTTTCTTAATGATACTTATAACTAGACATAAAACTATAGCTTGAGAGCTAGTCATTTTCAGATAAGATTTAACTCTTCCTAATACTGGGTTTTGTTTGCTTTTCAGAGTCCTTTTCTACTAGAAACTGGGATGTATCCTATTTATAGGAGTAATCGCTAGAAATATGGTAGAATCAAAAAAAGAATCAGCTGCTTTTTTATGTAAATTTCAACCTGTGAAGTCTAAAAATTTTTAACTTTCTCCTTTCTTTTCCGAATAAATAGATAGTAGCAGTGAATCTAGCAAACCTAGATTAAAAAATGTGCTATAATAGAAGGAGGAAAAGGATGATTCTAAGACATCCGGGCATCAGCCCAACCAACGATTTGGTTGCTAAGAAAATCTTTAGTAATCCAGAAATCACTTGTCAATTTATTCGCGATATGCTGGACTTGCCAGCAAAAAATGTGACGATTTTGGAGGGAAGTAATATTCATGTCTTGCCCTCCCTGCCTTACTCAGCGCAGGATTTTTATACCAGTATAGACGTCTTGGCGGAGTTGGATAATGGAACCCAAGTAATCATTGAAATTCAGGTACATCATCAGAATTTTTTCATCAATCGCCTGTGGGCTTACCTTTGCAGTCAGGTCAATCAAAACCTAGAAAAAATTCGCCAACGTGAAGGTGATACTCACCAGAGCTATAAACACATCGCACCAGTATACGCTATCGCAATTGTAGATAGCAATTATTTCTCAGATGACCTGGCTTTTCATAGCTTTAGCATGCGAGAGGACACTACAGGTGAGGTTTTAACCATCACCAATAACGGTCAAGAAAACCATCTGGTTAAGATGGCGTTCTTGGAATTAAAAAAATACAGAGAAACCAGCAAAGATAGCATTCGCAAACCGTGGTTGGAGTTTTTCGGTAACAAACCCTTTACTCAACAACCCGAGCGAGCCATCAGCCAAGCAGATCAACTGCTGGACTACAAAAGCTGGTCCGAGGAGGACAGGAAAATGTTTAGCCAACTACGTATGCGTGAAGAACAAGCCTTGTTAGCGCAGGACTATGCCTTGGAACAAGCGGAGGAAAAGGGCTTAGAACGTGGTCTTGAACGTGGTCGGGCAGAGGGTTTAGAGCGTGGTCGAGCTGAGGGGATTGAACAAGGTATCGAAAAAGGTTTAGAACAAGGACTTGAACGTGGGAAAGTTGAAGGAAGTTTGTCTATGCTACTAAATCTAGTTCGTCAAGGTATTCTGACTTCCGAGGTTGCCAGTAAGCAGTTGGGGATGACCGTGGCTGAGTTTGAGGCGCTATTGAAAGATCATCA
Source organism: Streptococcus sp. Marseille-Q5855 (assembly GCF_946901985.1). Taxonomy (NCBI): domain Bacteria; kingdom Bacillati; phylum Bacillota; class Bacilli; order Lactobacillales; family Streptococcaceae; genus Streptococcus; species Streptococcus sp. Marseille-Q5855. The sequence continues at coordinate 53,669 of NZ_CAMPPR010000006.1, read as the reverse complement.
TAAATAAGATCTAACAAATACAGAGAAACCAGCAAAGACAAGGTTCGCAAACCGTGGTTGGAGTTTTTCGGGAATAAACCCTTTACCCAAGAACCCGAGCGAGCCATCAGCCAGGCAGACCAACTGCTGGACTACAAGAGCTGGTCCGAGGAGGACAGGAAGATGTTTAGTGAACAACGCAGGCGTGAAGAACAAGCATTATTGGCCCATGACTATGCCTTGGAACAAGCTGAAGAAAAAGGTTTAGAGCGAGGTCTTGAACGTGGTCGTGCAGAAGGTATTGAGCAAGGTTTAGAGCGTGGACGAGCTGAGGGAGTTGAACAAGGACTTGAACGTGGGAAAGTTGAAGGAAGGGAAGAAGGAAAACTCTTTGCCTTCCTGGATATGGTCCGTCAAGGTCTTTTGCCTTCTGAAGTTGCCAGTCAACAGTTGGGGATAACCGTCGCTGAGTTTGAGGCGCTTTTGTAAGTTAGGGGATGTATCTAGCTTTTCTCTTAAAATCTTATCAGAGTGCTAGGAAACTTACATTATATTTCACGATTTTCAGCAGAATGGTTCTGCTGATTTTATATAGAAAAAATGGCGGATTTTATCTTTCTATAGATAGGGTCTGTTTTTTATTTATGTTAAATTTAAAATATTATCCATAATAAGGCTGATATATAAAGGTGTGCATATATATATATATATAATCGTAAGAAAATACTGTTATATCAGCTTTTTTGCTACTTTTTTAATCTTATCTTCATCTAGGTTGATACTTGATTTCTTTTCATAAAAGTATTACTATAAAGTTGATATATTATGTGTTGCGGGTTTTTGTGTACTCTTTTGAGGAAAGTTGGCCTGTGATACAATGAAAGGATGCTATGCTCATGTTTGGAAAAAAACATAGTGATAATGGTGAAAAAATTTACCGTTACTCAATAAGGAAATATCATTTTGGGGCTGCTAGCGTTGCGGTGGCGGCTCTGATGTTCTTTGCGAATGGGGTGCAAGCGCAGACCCCGGCAGTGTCTCCAGTAACAGCTAGTGATGTAGTTGCTGGACCTTCTGGAAATTCAGATGGGGATCCACAGGACTCAGATGAGGAGAGTCCTGAGAAAAAGGCAGTAGTTGAACAGCCTGTTGAGCTCAAATCAGCAGGAGAATCTAGCGCTCCAGAAGCTAAAACTGAAGAAGGAAGTCAAGAAGAATCAGAAGCTGAAGTTAAAAGTCCTCAGCCCGAGACTAAGATAGACGATAAAGAAGAAGTTCCTCAAGTGGCGAAGGAAAAGGATCAGGAAGTATCAGCGCCAGTAGCTGACACAAGTGCAGCCAAATCGACACAAAGCACCCTAGAAGCTTTGTTGGCAAATCTGACCTTAGACTCCATGAAGGCTCTCCACACTGAAGTGGAAGAAGGTCTCGCAAAGGCTAAGGCGGTCTTAGAGAATCCAAAAGCGACGCAAGCACAGGTTGATGAGCAAGTCAAACTCATGGAAGACCTGACTCGTCGGGTCAAGGAAGCTTTTTTGCTTCGTTTTTTTGAAACACAATAGATTGAGACTAGAACCGTACACACGCCACACCATACCACTATTACTAAAACATTGCTAGAAATGAATGTGTTTGTTACAATCGCTTTATCTAGTTCTTATTTTTGATATAATTTTTAGGCTTGAGTCACTTGATTTTGTTCAGTTGGCTTTTTTTGCTGTCCTTTTTCATGTGATAAACCTTTCAAGCCGTTTTTAGTATAGTAGATTGAAACTAGAATAGTACACACGCCAAACAACTACTGCCAAAACATTGTTAGAAATTACTTTGACTTTCCTACTCAATTTGTTCACATCTTATTTCAATCTGCTATAAGAGTTACGATACCAGGAGGGAGAGCACTGATAGAGGGTATTTTGCTGTTTTCTTGAAGACTTCTTAATCAGTTTTTTTCTGAAATAGAATCTCAAAAACCACCTATAAAAATAAGTGATAATATGGCTAAAAAAGTTCGCATTTTGCTGTTCAAATTTGTAAAAATAGGATATAATAATACTGTCTCGAAATTTGTCTTTTGACAAGTGTCGGAATAAAAAGAAACATATCCTTTCTTAAATACCTAAAATATTTAAGGGGGGTATTTTTTAGTACCTCCAGAAAGGAAAAATGAGAGGTAATTCAATCATGAAAAAATCATATCGTGATGATAACGGGGAAAAGATTTTCCGTTACTCCATTCGTAAATATCATTTTGGTGCTGCCAGCGTTGCTGTTGCAGCCTTGATGTTTTTTGCGAATGGGGCTGTGGCGGCGAGTGAGACAATTACTCCAGCTACGACAAGTGATGTCGTTACGACAGGTTCTGATGGCAATGCAGATGGGGATCCAGAAGCCTCGGATGAGGGAGATTCCAAGAAAGCTCTGACTGACCAGTCAGCTGAACTCAAACCAGCCGATGAGCTAAAAGCAAAAGAAGCGCCAGCTGAGGAAGCTGAACAAGGTAAGGCTGTGTCTAAGCCTGCTGAGGTAGACTCTAACTCTAGCCAGTCAGAGTCTGCTCAAGAAACTCCTCAAGCAGAGGGAGAAAAAGAGCAAGAACAGCCAGCTGCTGCTAATACAGAGGCGGCTAAATCAACTCAAGGCAATCTGCAAGCTTTATTGGAAAAACTAACGCTTAGCTCAATGCAGGAACTCCATGCTGAAGTGGAAGCGGGTCTAGCAGCAGCTAATGCAGTTTTGAGCGACCCTAAAGCGACACAAGCGCAAGTTGACGAGCAAACAAGAGCTATGGAAGCCCTAATCAGCCGTGTCAACCAAGCCTTGACACCTGCCCTAGAAAATCCAACAATCTTGGAAAAAGCAGGTCTAGCATCTACAGACCTCACATCTACAGGTCTGACCTCTACCGGACTCGCCACTCCAGACGGAGCTGTAACTGAGCAACCAACCGGAGGGAACCGTCGTAGAAGAGGAGGCTTGAGCGCGGCAGCACCAGCTGCAAACTCAGTCAATCCATCTGCTGGAGGGAACGCAACTACTGCTGGGACAAACTCTCAAACGACTCCACAGACGCTCCCAACCTACACCAACACAGAAGGTAAAAATGGTGTTTATGGACTAAAAGATGAATTAGAGTTCATCACTGAGCAACTCCGAGCTAACGGAGCATCAGCAGATAAAATCCAAGCAGCCAAGGCAGCTGCTGATAAGTTCAATGAAGCCTTCTCTAAAGGCAACACCATCAGTCAAGAAGACTTTAGTGCTGCTTTAGCAGATCTGAAAAAATCTCGTGGACTGATCGAAGGGGTACTTCGTGAAAATGATGTGAATGCAGGAGAAGTAACAGGACCTGTAAATCCAGCCGAGTCTGCAACTCCAAGCGAAAACAATGTAACCATCCAACCGCGCACCAACACTACAGGATGGTCGGGTTTCCGCAATGTGTCAGCAGGTGCTCCACGAACACGTGCGGCTCGTTCAATTGAGGAACGTGCAGGGGAAGGTCGTGTAGGGCCAGGAAGTTACTTTATTGATAAGTATACGAGTTACTTTGATAAAGGTGATGACTCAACATCTCCATACGATAAGTACACTTATGTTTACTATAATGTTAAGAGACAAACTTCTGCAGGTAAAGATGATCCTGTATCAGATATTGTGAAGTATTTGAAGGAAACGGTCAAAAAAGTAACGGCGAATACAGCTGAGGGTGTTAAAAATGGAATTGATTGGGAAATTACAGTCAATCCAAGCCGTGAAAACCTTCAAAACATGAGTTTCTTCTTTACTCTTCCTAAAGGGCAAAGTTTGGTTAGAAATAGCTTTACCATTACTAGGGTGACGTCTACTGAAACTCGTTCGTTTTCATCTCCTGGAAACGGGAATGATGATGAAATAACTGCCAGCTTAAAAGCTGCAGGTCTGACCGATGTAAGGAAAGGAACTCCGGAACAAACAAATGCTCCGGCGTCAACTAAATTCAAGGGTTCTGTTTATGATTATGAAGTATCAACCCTTAATGGCTTGGCTAAACAAGGTGTTTTTTTCCAGAGGAACCATGAATCTTCTGAAGAAGTACAACTTGGAGACAAGAAGTTTTCACAAATTGAGAAAGATACGCAAACAGTCTACTATGGTCAACTAGGGGCTATAGAAAACGGCGTTTACTCTGCAGACTCAACTGCTGCTTATAAAATCACCTTTAGAACGGAAGGTAACAATAAGATAACCAGCTTAAGCTACCTATCTGGTCTCAAGGGGGTGGATGTAAACAGTGGAGGGAACCCACGTAGACTATTAACCCAACAATGGTATGCTAGGACGCCGGGAGAAGTAGATGCTACGGATAAGTTTAAATTTGACTTGACAGGGAATCACTATTACCCTGTTAATCAAAACACAGTAAACTCCAAGTTTTACCGAGGACAATACCAAAATTATCAAACGACTAAGGATGGTATCACCTATAAAAATAGATATGATGAGTCTGACCAACCCTATAACTCACGAATTGACGGGGTAATATCTGCAGAAATAGCTAGCGGACAACCGATTACAGAGTACAAATATTTTGACATTACTTCATATGGAGATTATTTTAACGAAAATGGTGTTAAGCTAGAAAAAGAAGTAGAGGGGAAAGCGGAAGCTAAAAAACAAGGTCAAACGTGGCACTTATATAGAGCCAATGATAAGACTGAAATTAGCAATGATGCCTTGACCCGAGATGCTATTTTGACTCCGGGTGTTCATTCCTATAAGTATGTCAGAACCTTTAGCGATGGTTCTACAGATTCTGATACTTTCCACTTTGTTACCAAGCCGAAAACTCCAAGATTGGATACAGACTTGAGTCGTCAAGATGAGGGTGCAGCTAGGATTGTTGCTAGCGGAGGTACAAAAGGATTTGACTTGGTACTGTACAAAAAAGAGCTTAACGGTACCTTGACAAAGGTAGCAAGTGAAAAAGCTGATGATAATGGCCGTGCTACCTTTAATGTGCCTGACCTAAAACTAGGGAAGTACGTTGTTAAGACTGTTGTTGAAGGAGAATGGTTTGATTTCCGTGTTCCAGATCAACACGGACAGCCTACTAGGCATAATACGGTTGAGTCTGATGAATCAAACGAGAGAGATACTCTTAAGTTTAAAATAGGCGTCAGCACAGGAAATGTACCGGGTACAACTAAACCTAACCTAAAAGATGAGAAGGTTATCCCGTATCCAGCTAATCAAGTTGTGACAAATAATAGTGTTAAGTTTATCGCTAGAGGTTATAAGAACATTAAGAACTTAGTCGTTACAGGTGCGAAAAATATCGTAGCTGCCAACGAATGGCGTACAGAGGGACTAAATAGCCAAGAAGCGACTATTAGAATAGAGAAACGAAACGGTTTTGATGGCAATAAACGTGGGGTTTATGAGTTGATTGTAACGGCAACTGCAGAAGACAACACAATCACTACCTATAAAACCCATCTCTTTATTCCGCCGACAGCAGGAAGTTTCGAGACGACTAGTGATGACCTACGTGAAAAAGCCAATAGCAAACCACAAGTGACAGCAACAGGATTCTTAACCAACCCAGAAACTTTGCCAGGTTACGAGTGGAAAGCTTACTTGGTAAAAGGAGGTCAAAACAACCCTAACTCTTTTGTCCAGGAAGCCCAAAATTATACGGTAGTAGCCGCTACTAATATTCAAGCTAACGGGAAAGCGGTCTTTAATGAAGCTGACTATCATCAAACGGAGATCGGAACAGATAATTTACGTTTGGTAACAGCTCTGGTAAAAACTGGGACTGACCAGGTGTTTGAAAATCTCAACTCTAGTCTGAGTGAGAGCACAATCAAGGCTACCGTTCCTCGAACAGACTATACCCAAAAACCAGGACGCTTAACCTTTATCCAAGGGGAAACACCTACCTGGGGAAATCCTAGGGACTACTTCACCTATGGAGACGGCTCTGCTATCGGGACAGATAAAGCTTTCTTATGGAAAGAGGATCCTCAGACTTTTAATGTTACTGCACCTAAAAATCCTGATTTAACAGTAGGTACTGGAAAAACTGTGGATGTCTTAGCGTCTTATCCTGGACGCGGTATTATAACACTGAAGTTGACTTATGATGTAGTCGCACCTGTAACCCCTAAGAACAGCATGTATACGGTCAAAGGAAAAGACTTTGTCAAACCAAACACTACGACTGCGGCAGTAGCATCAGACTTCTATAACAACACCCAAGGTAAGACTATCGCGTGGAAGGCTGGCTCAGAGCCAAATAAAAATGCGGCTGCGGGTCAAACGCGTACAGCAACAGCGATTGTGACCTATCCAGGAGTGGATAGAAACGGTCAACCTATTACTAGAGAAGTTACTACAAACTATACGACAGTTAATACAGTTCTAGTAAAAGATGTCTTCACTGCTACTCAAGGCGGCAAATTGACAACAGGAAACGACTCTGAGGCTTCAAGCTATACACGAGCAGATACAGGTCCAAAAACTCATATCCAAAGCGAAGAGTTTGTTCCTACAAGTCGAACAACTGCGACAGCTCCATCAACTGCTAAGGCTGGAAGCCTAAACAAAGAGATTAAAGTCACTTACGATAATGGTCAGACCCAAAATCTAGGGCTTGTTACCAGCGTGACACCAAGCGCTCCGACTATTACAAGTGATTTGCGCGACAAAGCAGGATTGACAAACCAAACAATCACAGTGTCTAACGTCCCAGAAGACGGCACGGTAGAAGTGAATCTAACCGCTAATGGCACAACGATTCCAAATACCACTGTGAGACGTGTTGGAAGCCGAGCAGAAGTTACGGTTAGAGGAGAATTGCCAGCTGGAACCATCAAGGCGAGCACAAAAGTAACCAATAACACTTATTCCTATACAGAAGGAAGAGGTAAAGATATAGCCTTAACCTTAACCTCTCCTGAGAGCGACGCTCAAACTTCAACCTATAAACTAGCTACCAAGAAGCTCTATACTGTCAAAGATGATGCAGCGAACTTTACAGCTTCAGATTATGTTTATTGGGATAAAAATGGCACGAAAACTGCCCTACCGCAAGGAACAACCGTAACATGGGTTCGTTCAGTTGCGACAACTACAGCCGGTGAACAGAATTATCAAGTAACTGTCCGTGTTCCTAACCAGGCGGATACAACCTTGAACGTCCCAGTTAAAGTTTATGACAAGGTGACGCTCAAGGCACCAGTATATACCAATGCCAAGGGGAAATTAGAAAACGGAGACAACGCAACAAACTATGTAAATGGGGTAACTCAGGGAGTGACAGTTGCATGGCAAGGAGGCCAAACGCCGGATGTCAGTCAAGCAAATCCAAATCTAAAAGGCAATATTGAAGTTTCTTATGCTACAGATGACGCTGCACATCCGATTAAACGGAACTTGCAAGTGAATCTACCGACTTATAGCGCAACTCTGACAGTGCCTACGAAAGAAACGACGGTAGGAACATCGTTTGATACTGGTAGTGTTTATGATTATTTTGAGCACGATTATCCACGACAAACACCAAAAAATGCAGTGGTTAAAGCTTTCTGGGAATCAGCAGGAAATTACAGTAACGCACTTAGAAATAGCGCTGCTACAACTTTAGGAAAAGTAGTAGATAAGATCAGGGTTTATTTCCCAGGTGCAGATGGAGTTCAGCGTTATGAAGATAGTAGGGCGCAAGAAGAACTACCTGTTACCTTTATTGTGAAACCTAAGACTCCGTCTATAGATGAGGCGTCTGTCAGCGGAAAAGCAGAAAAGAACAATCAAACCGTAACGATTAACAATGTGACACCAGGAACAACGGTTGAGCTCTACAACGGCGATACGAAAATTGGTTCTGTAGATGTACCGAAAACTGGAAATGAAACGGATACATCAACGAAGACGGCTAATATAACAGTAAACGGAGTGTTGCCATACACGACAAATCTTCGCGCTAAAACCATTTACCAGCCAACTAATCCTGACCAAAACGTAGCGTCTGACTTTAGTGCTAGTGTGACAAGTACGACCCAAGCACCACAGGCACCTACAGTGTCTCAAAGTCCAGAAGACTTGATTGTAAAATCAGAAGTGGGACAAGATGGCGCTACGAAAGCGACCTTGACCTATATCAATGCCGATGGTGATACCAGAACAGTAGGCTTTACGAAAAATGGAGGTTACTGGGATAAGGATAATGCCAACGCTGACGCTACAGTGTCCATTATAAATGGTACAAACGGAAGAGGAGAAATCCAAATCCAACCAGATACAGCTAGAGCAGGGTCAACTGTAACAGTTGTACAGAATACAGACAAATCGGCTATTAGTGCCCCGGGAACTACCAGGGCTTTGGGACGCTTAAATGGCTTGACAAATACAGCTCAAGCAGATGGTTCTGTGGAAATCCGTGTTCCGGAAACTGCGACTCGTATGAGTTTGACCTATACACCACAAGGTCAAACAGCACCTAAGACATTAGAATATACCAAAACGGGATCAACTTGGACATCACACACTGGAACAGAAACCTATTCACTTGATCGTAAGATTGTTATTCCAAAAGCTAATGTTGCGGATGGCTCAACAGTTTCGGTCATCGCATCAAATGACGATAGAACAACTGTTACCGAAACAAGCAAGGCTAAGTTTGAACAGCCGAGCGGAACAACTAGTACTACACGTCAAAATGGTGATGTAGAAGTTACCTTACCGACAGATGCAGACAATGTGACCCTAACTTATAAGAATAGACAAAACACCAATACCACAGTAACACTGGCTAAACAAGGAAATACTTGGAGTTCTTCAACAAACTTACCAGATGGTATCAGCCTAGCAAATGGTAAGGTTACGCTTGACTATACGAAGGTAAATAGGGATACAAATATCACAACAGCCTCTACTAGAGGACAAGGTGATGTCAAGTCACAAGCAAATAATGGAAATCATTCTATCCCAGAACACACAGCTCCGACGACCCAAAACGTTGTCATCGCTGCCGGTGCGACACCGACAAATGAGCAGCTAGCTACAGGTGTAACAGTCGCAACCAAACAATCCGTTGTAGCTAAAGACCCACAAACTGCTGTTGCTGCAGGAACGACTAAAGTTGTTGCAACTACCTTGACGCACCAAGATGGGTCAACAGAAGATGTAGATATTACGGTTAAATCAAGACCAAATACTCCAACAGTAACTAAGAGTCGAGAAAATCTTGTTGATGAAGCTTTGGAATCTACAGCGCGCAGCATTTCAGGAACAGCAGCTCCAAGGGCAACTGTAACAATCACCTTGCAAGATGGAACACACCGTACTGTGCAAGCGGATGAAAACGGTGCATGGAGTTATACTCTAGCAGATAGAGAAGTGTTATCTTATACACCTAATGGTTTTAATAACAATAGAACAGATACTCTAGGGGTTAATTCAACTCGTGTTAAAGTTTCGCAAACGGTAGACAATATTTCTTCTGCTGAAAAAGAGATAGATGTTTATCTAGGAAATGCCAATGTGGTAGGAGCGGTAGCGGCTGGTCGTGATATTGATTTGAGCATTCCACACGATGCGTACACAGTGGCAGTAAAAGTGGCAGGTAGAGGAAGCGATATCGGAATTACTCGAGATGCTACAGGAAACTGGAGAATTGTGGATGCTAGAGATCGTGATGCTATAGAGATTGTTCAAAGTAGTGCGAATCAGGATCCGAGTCGCATAAATCTAACACTTAGGTTGAAAAACACCGATCCAGCAAGTACACCTAGTTTTAGGCTTTAAAAAGGTGATAACAAGATAGAGACACGTGTTCATGTACCGATAGGTGATAATATTTGGGGTAGACCTGCGAGCGGATGGGTTGGAAGCTCGGTAACCAATACACTTCCAACAGTAGAATGGCAGTCTGGAAAAGAAGTTCAGGAAGGTCAAACCATTCCATCGCCAACGGTCGATGAGTTGAAAGATTACTTTGCGGGTCATGACGTTGAGGATGATGCAGGCAAGACAGTAGGATACGGAGCTTCTTCACGAGGGAAATTACGTGTTCGTGTATTCACTGATCGAGATACTGCTCGCAATATCGAGGGAACTTCTGTCGGTGCTCAAGCAAATGGTCGAATCGCTCCAGGTACCTATACTCTTGTCTTATCAACAATAGATGCAGCAGGAGAAGAGTCTACTACACTAGAAAAAAATGTTGTGATTAAAAGTCATGCGGATTATTATCGTGACACTGTCAAGTACCCAACAGATGCTGAAAGAGTCACCTATAATGATACAGCTATCACGAATGGTAACTTTACACCAGCAGCCAAAACAAGCTTTAAAGATAAGATCCAAGAGCTAAATCGTACGGTACTTCCAGCTACAACAACCTATACAGCTGGTAATACAGATGATAAGACCAAGGTAGCTGTGCTTGGCTTCCCAGATGGATCTACTATTGATATTTCACATGCGGTTGTAGCCAAACCGGAAGTTCCGACAGTGACGTTGACTCATGATGATAAGGTATCGGATGCGGATAGAACAATTTCTGGTACAGCGCTTCAGAATGCGACAAAAGTTACGATTAACTTCCAAGATGGACGAGGTGAGCTAGGACATGCAGATGTTGTACCTGTTAATGGTAAATGGACTTATACTCTTCCACCAGGACGTTACCTCCGTCAAACAGAACAATCAACTCTACCAGGTTCTTCAACTGTACCATTATCTGTAACACAAACAGTATTTGATGCAGTTAGTGACGCTAAGAAAGTATATGTTGCAAAAGACCGTAACTTTGAAGGAAAAGCAATAGTAGGTAAAGCAGGAGATCAAGAACTTACTAATCTGAAGAATGATCCTAGATTAGGAATTAAGTACACAGAAAGAAATGTTCCAAAAGATTTTCCAAGCGACTTTTCTGCAAGTTGGAAGGAAACACCAAATATCACAGAAGTCGGAACTAGAACCTATATTGCCAAAGTATTTGAAGCAAATAAAGCAGATGCGGTTGCTCAAGAAATTGAAGTAGAAGTAACTGTAAAAGCAGCTACACCAGACCAAGTGGTGGCAAGCCACAAACAAAATGGAGATGCAGTCTTAACACCGCCAACAAATGCGGACAAAGTAACCATCACGTATACCAACAAAGTTGGAGCACAACAGACGGTCAAACTATCAAAAGAAGGCCAAAACTGGAGTGTAACAGAAGGAGAAGCAGGTTTACTACAGGATGGCAAAGTGGTACTAGGATACAAAGACCTCGACAGAAGTCAAGCTATCCAAGCAAGTGCCACAGCAGGAAGCGACAAGTACCTAAGTGACGCTTCAAGCACCCAATACACAGTACCAGAACACAGTGTGACCATCACTCCAATCACAAGAACGCAAAGTGAAGCTCTATCAGCAACAGCCATCAAAGATGCGGTTACTGTAGACAACAAAGCAAGTGTAGTGAAAAAAGGAGACTTACCAGAAAGTATCGGTAAGAACAAGATTGCAGCGACGGTAACCTATGATGATCAAAGTACAGAAGATGTAGAAATTCCGTACACTATCAAACCAGACGCACCAAGTGTTCAAACAAGTATAGGAAAAGTAGGAGCAACCAGTGTAACTGTAAACGGAGTCACTCCAGGAACAACCGTAGTATTGTATGATGTAAGCAATCCAACAAATCCAAGAGAATTAGGACGCAAAGACATCACAGGAACAACGGGAGACGCCAAAGAAAATGGAGTAGACGTAACAGTCACAACTCTAACAAAAGATCAAAAAATCGCAGCGAAAGTGATCTACAAACCAACATCACAAGACGAGCGAACAGAATCAGACTTAGGAGAAAGCCTAACAGTTAGAGAAGGACTAGCCGTAAATAGCATCCATGCGATTAAGGGTGAGGCCTACACAGGCGAAGCTAAAGGACGTATTCGTTACAACGACAATACAGACGAAGCGCTTAGAACAAACCTACCAGACAACGCAACAGTAGAATGGAAAGATAACCAAGCACCAGACTACAACGCGGTTGGAACAAGAAACTACACAGCGGTAGTGACAATACCAGGACAAGGAAGTACAGAAGTAGAAGTACCTGTCCATGTATATCCAACAGCTAGCTTGAAGAAATCAAGCTACACGAACAAGTTGGGTAGCTTGTCAAACGGCACAGCAGCTTCTAACTATGTTTCATTTGAAGGTACAGACAGTAAGCCAAATAACGTAACAGTTCGTTGGAAAGATGGTACCCCAGATGTATCTAGCGTGTCTGCAGACCGTAAGGCTAAGATAGAAGTTGTCTACCCAGGAAATGGCTCTGCGACGGATACAGTTGTGAGAGAATTGGAAGTATCCCTTCCAACCTACCACTCGGTAGCTAAGGCTACAGAGTACACTCTAACAGTAGGAGAAAACTTCGACACAAACGCGAAGAACTATGTGACAACAAGTCCAACAGCGCCACAAGGTATAGAATACGCATGGAAGACAGATGGCACAGCCAACCAAGAATACGGTTCAGATACATGGGGCGGAGTAAATGGCGACTGGATTGGTAAGAAGACCAACAAGGTTAAGGTTTACTATCCAAACGCAGATGGAGGCAATGAGAAATCAGAAGCTCTAGCAGAAGAGACACAAGACATTACCTTCATCAAAAAACCAGCCAAACCAAGCATTACAACCGACTTGGAATGGAAATCAGGCACAAGATCAGTAGTAGAAGTAGGCAATGTCACAAGCGGCACACGAGTAGTCTTGTATGATGAGCAAGGAAACGAGCTAGGACATACAGACGTACCAAAAGGCACAGACTATGCGACAGCAACGACTACAACCATTACACCGACAAAAGACTTACCAAAAGGAAAAGTCTACGTCAAAACAATCTACATGCCAGATAACCAAGCAGAGAAAGTAGAATCTGACAAATCAGATGATGTGACAGCTAAGTTAAACGAGCTAAGTGCAAAAGGAAGCATCCAAACACTAGCAGGCTCAGGCAACATAGCAGGCACAGACACTCTAAATGCGCAAACCTTGGGCAAACTCTTACGTCAAGGCAATGCAGGAGTAGACTTTACAGGAGCAACGGCTCAGTGGAAAGACAAAACAGCATTAGAAAAAGGCGTTGCAGGAACACGAGTAGAAACCTTACTAGTGAAACTAAAAGGTCAAACAGAAAACCAAGAAGTCCAAGTAACGGTGACAACTTTAGCCCAACCAAGTGCAAAAGCAGTCTTGAGAGAAAAAGATGCCAACATCACAAATGACAATCTATCACACTACGTAACAGCAGAAGGCAACGGCACACTAAGTTGGGAAAATGATCCAGCAGAAGTCAAAGTAGGACAAAGCTTACCACGTATCAAAGTAACGTATCCACAAAACGGAGTAGCATTGACAGACATAACAGATCAATACATCACTCCAAGTGTATACAGCTTAGAAGCAAAAGCAGATGCGAAAACGACTGTAACGGTAGGAGACACCTTCACTCCACAAGCAAGTGACTATGTCGTACCAGTAGCAAACACAAGTGCGTTACCAAACGGAACAACCTACACATGGAAAGATGGCAATGCACCGACATCAGCTACAGTAGGAAAAGCAAACTACACAGTAGTGACAAGGTTTGGAACAGGTACAGACGTACCAGAAGAACTTCGAGGTCAGAGTGTAGAAACTACAGTAGAGATTACAGTCCTATCACAAAAACCATCGCAACCAGCCTTAGCCCAAGACCGAACAAGTTTAGAGATTACAGCAGTAGTAGGTAAAGAGGATTCAAGAAAAGCAGAACTTCGCTTTACAGACGCAGCAGGTCAAGAACAGACAGTAAGCTTCACAAAAGGAACAAACGGACAATGGGATAAAGATGATGCCAATGCACAACCGACCGTTCAAATTACAAACAACGTAGATGGAACAGCGACAGTGCACATGACAAGTGGAACAGCCAAAGTAGGAACAACCGTATACGCTAAACAGAAGAAAGACAACTCAGAGTTTAGTGAAGAGGGAAGCCTTGTAGCTAAAGACCGCTTAAACGGCGTAAATGCGACAACAAAAGCTGATGGTTCAGTAGATGTAACAGTTCCACAAGAAGCCGACAAAGCAAGAGTAACCTACACGCCAGAAGGAGAAACATCACCTAAGACGGTAGAGATTACAAAACAAGCAGACGGCAACTGGGCACTACCACAAGACTCAGGACTAGAACTTCGCAAAGACGACGCGACAGGTCAAGTAACCGTAACCGTACCAGCAGACAAAGTCAAAGATGGAACAAAAGTTACGGGAGATGCCGAAAGCGCAACGAAACTAAGTGAAGAAAAAGAAGCGACTGCAAAAGCACCGCAACCAAATGAGTTTAGTGAACATGTACGCGACAACGGCGATGTAGAAATTACCATTCCACAAAATGCGGACAGCGCAACCATCAACTATCCAGTAAGCGATACAGAAATTAAGACAGTAACGCTTACAAAAGGAGCAGATGGAAGATGGACAGCGCCACAGGACTCAGGTATCACGATTACAAATCCACAAGACAATAGCGCAAGCAAAGTAACTGTACCAAGCGATAAGATTTCAGGCAACCGTACGATTACAGCGACAGCTAAGGCAGGAACAGGAACAGGAGAAAGTACACAACGCGACTTCACTACAACTGTACCAGAGCATCAAAAACCAACTGTAGCAGAAATCACAGTAGGGGCAGGAGCAACGCCAACAGCAGAGCAAATCAATGCGGCAATAACAGCTACTAAGAAACAAAACGCAGTAGCCAAAGGAAACTTAACACCAGTAGGTGCAGGAACAAGCGCGACAGTCAAAGCAGTAGTAACTTATGCGGATGGATCAACAGAAGAAGTAGATGTAACGGTTAACTCTAAGACAGCTACCCCAGATCAAGTGGTGGCAAGCCACAAACAAAATGGAGATGCAGTCTTAACACCGCCAACAAATGCGGACAAAGTAACCATCACGTATACGGACAAAGTTGGAGCACAACAGACGGTCAAACTATCAAAAGAAGGCCAAAACTGGAGTGTAACAGAAGGAAAAGCAGGTTTACTACAGGATGGCAAAGTGGTACTAGGATACAAAGACATCGACAGAAGTCAAGCTATCCAAGCAAGTGCCACAGCAGGAAGCGACAAGTACCTAAGTGACGCTTCAAGCACCCAATACACAGTACCAGAACACAGTGTGACCACAAATACATTAGTCAAACCATACAAACAAAATGTTACAGATAATGATTTGTTAGACGCTGTAAATGCTGAACACAAACAGACTGTTAATCTGAAAGATGGAACAAGTTATCCTACAACAGATGGTTTCCATGATATTGAACTTACAGTGACATATGAAGATGGTAGTACGGAAAATGTACCAGCCAAATACAAAGTCACAGATGCTTCTAAAGGGACTATCGACAAAGCGGCTGAAGCTAAGAAAGATGAGATTGATAAGCGTACCGACTTGACGAAAGAAGAGAAGGACAAAGCGAAATCTGATGTTGAAACAGCAGCAGAAAAAGCTAAGAAAGCTATTGACGACGCGACAACTAACGATAAGGTAGATGAAGCGAAGAATAATGGCAATACAGCTATCGATAACATCAATCCAACTGGTGATAAGAAATCTGACGCTAAGAAAGAAATCGACCAAGCAGCAGAGGCTAAGAAAGCTGAGATTGATAAGCGTACCGACTTGACGAAAGAAGAGAAGGACAAAGCGAAATCTGATGTTGAAACAGCAGCAGAAAAAGCTAAGAAAGCTATTGACGACGCGACAACTAACGATAAGGTAGATGAAGCGAAGAATAATGGCAATACAGCTATCGATAACATCAATCCAACTGGTGATAAGAAATCTGACGCTAAGAAAGAAATCGACAAAGCGGCTGAAGCTAAGAAAGATGAGATTGATAAGCGTACCGACTTGACGAAAGAAGAGAAGGACAAAGCGAAATCTGATGTTGAAACAGCAGCAGAAAAAGCTAAGAAAGCTATTGACGACGCGACAACTAACGATAAGGTAGATGAAGCGAAGAATAATGGCAATACAGCTATCGATAACATCAATCCAACTGGTGATAAGAAATCTGACGCTAAGAAAGAAATCGACAAAGCGGCTGAAGCTAAGAAAGATGAGATTGATAAGCGTACCGACTTGACGAAAGAAGAGAAGGACAAAGCGAAATCTGATGTTGAAACAGCAGCAGAAAAAGCTAAGAAAGCTATTGACGACGCGACAACTAACGATAAGGTAGATGAAGCGAAGAATAATGGCAATACAGCTATCGATAACATCAATCCAACTGGTGATAAGAAATCTGACGCTAAGAAAGAAATCGACCAAGCAGCAGAGGCTAAGAAAGATGAGATTGATAAGCGTACCGACTTGACGAAAGAAGAGAAGGACAAAGCGAAATCTGATGTTGAAACAGC
The DNA here is from genome assembly GCF_946901985.1 of Streptococcus sp. Marseille-Q5855. Classification (NCBI taxonomy): domain Bacteria; kingdom Bacillati; phylum Bacillota; class Bacilli; order Lactobacillales; family Streptococcaceae; genus Streptococcus; species Streptococcus sp. Marseille-Q5855. The sequence goes on along the minus strand of NZ_CAMPPR010000006.1, from coordinate 37,233 downwards.
AGCAGAAAAAGCTAAGAAAGCTATTGACGACGCGACAACTAACGATAAGGTAGATGAAGCGAAGAATAATGGCAATACAGCTATCGATAACATCAATCCACAGCCTGCTCCTCGTCCAAACCCAACACCAACTCCACGTCCTGACGACAGTACTAACACTAACAACGGTGGTAATACTAACAACGGTGGTAATACTAACAACGGTGGTAATACTAACAACGGTGGTAACACCAACAACGGCGGTACTACTACCCCTGCTGACAGCAATAGCAACAGTGCGACACCAGGTAACAGTGGCAACACTCCAGCCCCTGGTGTGACGACAGACGATAGTAGTAATAGCAATCCTGCTACTCCATCGTCTACTGTTGGACAGGCTCAAGAAACACCAGTTTCTACAAACACTCCAAACAATTCAGGCAATACAGTAACTCCTAGTGAGACTCGTCCTGTTGACAAGTCTGAGCTTGCGCGATTGGTTGAAGAACTGGAAACTCGTTTGAAAGACTTGGATGGTATTGATCAATCTGTCATCGACGCTGCGAAGGTCATTCTCGGTGAGGGTCAAGAAGCCCTTAGAAATGCTGACTTGACAGAGGCAGGCTTGAGAGAGGTTACTGCTAAGGTCAAAGAAGCCCTCGAATCCTTGAAAGGCAAGCAAGCAACTAAGGATGAAGAAGAAATGAAAGAAACAAGGAAAGGGCAAGGTCATCTTCCATACGGTACGATGATTGGCAGCCTGCTCGCTCTTCTTGGTCTCCTTCTCTTCCTCATCGCGCGTCGTAAGAAAGAGTCAGAACTCAAGAAATTGACCAAGGAATTGACTAAGGTTCTGCAAGAAAACGACCTTACAAGTGTAGATGCGAAAGTCCTTGATCAAGCACGAGAAGCTCTCGCTCAAGCGATTGCCTTCCTAGCCAATGAGAAAGAGTCTGATCACACAGAAGAGGAGTTGATTGAGAAACTCAAAGCTATTCTTGCTCAGCTAAGATAAGCAAAGCTTAGACTAGTCGGAAACTAGCTAGAATAGTAGTTGAAAGAGCAACGGTGAAAGCCGTTGCTCTTTTTGATATTTTTTCGTATTTCATAAACATTTCATATTTGGGTTTTATAATAGTCTTACAAATATGGAGGTGACAAATGAATCCAATCCAAAGAGCTTGGGCTTATGTCAGCAGAAAACGACTGAGAAGTTTTATTTTATTTCTGATTTTATTGGTCCTATTGGCCGGAATTTCAGCTTGTTTGACTCTGATGAAGTCCAACAAAACAGTGGAAACCAATCTTTACAAATCACTCAATACCTCTTTTTCTATTAAGAAGATAGAAAATGGTCAGACCTTCAAGTTGTCAGACCTAGCATCTGTAAGCAAGATTAAGGGACTGGAAAATGTTTCTCCTGAACTGGAGACGGTCGCAAAACTAAAAGACAAGGAAGCGGTGAGTGGTGAGCAGAGTGTAGAACGTGATGATTTGTCAACTGCGGACAAGAACTTGGTTAGCTTAACGGCTCTTGAAGATTCATCCAAGGATGTGACCTTTACCAGTTCGGCTTTCAATCTAAAAGAAGGGCGACATCTTCAAAAAGGAGATTCCAAGAAAATCATCATCCACGAAGAGTTGGCTAAGAAGAACGGTCTTTCCCTTCATGATAAGATTAGCTTGGATGCTGGACAGTCCGAATCTGGGAAAGGACAAACTGTCGAGTTTGAAATCGTCGGAATCTTCTCTGGTAAAAAACAGGAGAAATTCACAGGCTTGTCTTCTGACTTCAGTGAAAATCAAGTCTTTACAGACTATGACAGTAGCCAAACTCTTTTGGGAAATAGTGAACCGCAAGTCAGTGCAGCGCGCTTCTATGTAGAAAATCCTAAGGAAATGGACGGACTCATGGAGCAGGTAGAAAACTTGGCCTTGGAAAATCAAGGCTATCAAGTCGAAAAGGAAAACAAGGCTTTTGAACAAATCAAAGACTCAGTTGCAACCTTCCAAACCTTTCTGACCATCTTCCTTTATGGAATGTTGATAGCAGGAGCCGGAGCCTTAATTCTTGTTTTGTCTCTCTGGTTGAGAGAAAGGGTCTACGAAGTGGGAATTTTACTGGCACTTGGAAAAGGCAAGAGCTCGATCTTCCTACAGTTCTGTTTGGAGGTAGTTTTGGTATCTCTCGGTGCCTTGCTTCCAGCATTTGTTGCAGGAAACGCCATCACATCTTACCTACTCCAAACACTACTAGCAAGTGGAGAACAGGCAAGCTTACAAGACACGCTAGCTAAAGCAAGCAGTTTATCAACCAGCATCCTATCTTTTGCAGAATCCTATGTCTTTCTGTTATTGATTAGTTGCTTATCTGTAGCCCTTTGTTTCCTATTTTTATTTAGAAAATCGCCGAAAGAAATTTTATCATCTATTAGTTAAGAAGGAGAAATCATGACTTTATTACAATTGCAAGATCTTACCTATCGTTATAAGAACACTGCTGAAGCAGTCCTATATCAGATCAATTATCATTTTGAACCCGGGAAATTTTACAGTATTATTGGGGAGTCAGGAGCAGGGAAATCCACTCTCTTGTCCCTCCTTGCCGGTCTTGACAGTCCTGTTGAAGGTTCGATTCTTTTTCAGGGAGAGGATATTCGTAAGAAGGGCTATTCTTACCATCGTATGCACCATATTTCCTTGGTTTTTCAAAATTATAACTTGATAGATTATCTTTCTCCACTGGAAAATATCCGCTTGGTTAACAAAAAGGCAAGCAAGGATACACTGCTTGAGCTTGGTTTGGATGAAAGTCAGATCAAGCGGAATGTTCTCCAGTTATCAGGTGGTCAACAACAACGTGTTGCCATTGCTCGTAGTTTGGTCTCAGAAGCTCCAGTTATTCTAGCTGATGAGCCAACGGGAAATCTGGACCCTAAAACTGCTGGAGATATTGTCGAACTGCTCAAATCACTTGCCCAGAAAACAGGTAAATGTGTCATCGTCGTAACCCACAGCAAAGAAGTGGCACAAGCGTCAGATATTACACTTGAATTGAAGGACAAGAAACTGACTGAAACTCGCAATACTACTAAATAATATGAGCTTTTTCTGTTAGAACTATAAAATAGAACAACATCTAGAAAGGGAACCTATGTTACACAATGCATTTGCCTATGTTACAAGGAAGTTTTTCAAATCGATTGTCATCTTCCTGATTATTCTCCTCATGGCGAGCTTGAGTTTGGTCGGCTTGTCGATCAAGGGAGCTACTGCCAAGGCTTCTCAGGAGACTTTTAAAAATATCACCAACAGCTTCTCCATGCAAATCAATCGTCGCGTCAATCAAGGAACGCCACGTGGTGCTGGGAATATTAAAGGTGAAGATATCAAAAAAATCACCGAAAATAAGGCCATCGAGTCTTATGTTAAACGCATCAACGCTATCGGAGATTTGACTGGCTATGAACTTATCGAAACTCCAGAAACCAAGAAAAATCTGACACCTGACCGTGCCAAACATTTTGGAAGTAGTTTGATGATTACAGGTGTCAATGACTCTTCCAAAGAAGACAAGTTTGTATCTGGTTCTTATAAGTTGGTCGAAGGTGAGCACCTAACCAACGATGACAAGGATAAGATTCTTATGCACAAGGACTTGGCAGCCAAACACGGCTGGAAAGTCGGAGATAAGGTCAAACTAGACTCCAATGTCTACGATGCAGACAATGAAAAAGGGGCCAAGGAAACAGTCGAAGTGACAATCAAGGGTCTCTTTGATGGCCACAATAAGTCGGCAGTAACTTACTCACAAGAGCTTTACGAAAATACAGCTATCACAGACATTCACACTGCTGCAAAACTTTATGGATACACAGAAGACACAGCTATTTATGGGGACGCAACCTTCTTTGTAACAGCGGATAAAAACTTGGATGATGTCATGAAAGAGTTGAATGGCATCAGTGGTATCAACTGGAAGAGCTACACACTTGTGAAGAGCTCCTCTAACTACCCAGCTCTTGAGCAATCCATCTCTGGTATGTACAAGATGGCCAACCTCCTCTTCTGGGGTAGCTTGAGCTTCTCAGTTCTTCTCCTTGCTCTCTTGCTTAGCCTTTGGATTAACGCCCGTCGCAAGGAAGTGGGAATTCTCCTCTCTATCGGCCTCAAGCAGGCAAGTATCTTGGGTCAATTCATCACCGAATCTATCTTGATTGCTATCCCTGCTCTCGTTTCTGCTTACTTCCTAGCTAATTACACTGCCCGTACAATTGGGAACACTGTCCTTGCCAATGTGACTTCAGGTGTTGCCAAACAGGCTAGTAAGGCGGCTCAAGCCTCTAACCTTGGTGGTGGTGCAGAAGTAGATGGCTTTAGCAAGACCTTATCGAGCCTAGACATTTCTATTCAGACATCAGATTTTATCATCGTCTTTGTCCTTGCCTTGGTTCTAGTGGTGGCCGTTATGGCGCTTGCTTCAAGCAATCTCCTTAGAAAACAACCAAAAGAGCTTTTGCTGGATGGTGAATAATACGGATGCTAGACTGAAAAATGAGGCTAGCAACTGAAAGTTTTAAAATGATACATGAAGCAGAAAGCAGTGGTGAAAATCATTGCTTTCAGTTGCTTTCTTTGTACTTTAGTGTTAAATATGATATACTAAAGTTATGGAATTTATTAGAAAGGGGTTTCGCAACTTATATATGGAATTGTGCATAAAAATCTATAGATAAATCTGTAGAAGCCTATCCATATCGCAAACATAGGCTAGTAGACCTAGGCAGGGTCTACTTTGGAAAATATAGAATAGTGAGGAAAAATAAACATTATGAGACAAACAAATGTTAGAGGAAGCTTGTCCCTCCGTGGTTTTAGAAAATTGAGAACTGGTGCAATTGTTGCGACAGGTGTGATTCTACTGGGTCTGGGCTTTTTAGCTCCAACTGTGTCAGCCAGTGAACAAGATGGCGTCTGGGTAGCCAGAACAGTTGAGGAAGTGAAAGCTGACCTTCAAAAAGAAGGTGATTTATTTAAGTATGTCATTAAGTGGGGAGATACATTAAGTGTTATCAGCGAAGCAAGCAATATCCCGGTAGATGTACTCCAAGAAATGAATCAAGCTTCAGGTAAGAATTTATTCTTACCACACAATGAATTGTATTTTACTGAAGCTGAAACGGTTTCAGATACAGTCACAAAACACAAGATTGTCATCAAAGAAAGTGGTGCAAGTGGCGAAGTTCGCACTTACGAAGTCTTGCTCAAGAAAGATCAGGAAACAAAAGCTGTTACCTTTGAATTAACAGATGTCACTGAGAAAGTTGAAAAAATGGCTGTGAACTATAGCCCAGTCTATCAGCCTGTATCAGCTCCAGTAGTGGAAAGAGCGGAAGAATCAGGTGAAGAGCCTGCCTCAGAAACATCAGCAGAGACAAGCCCAGAAGTTAAAGAAGAAACAGAAGCTCCAGTAGCGCCGAAAGTAGAAGACGCAGCGACTACCCCAGCACCAAAAGAAACAGCACCAGAAGCACCAAAAGAAACAGCGCCAGTGGTAGAGGAAGGCACTTCAGGAGAACAAGATCAACCAGCAGAAGAAACCCCAGCACCATCAAAACCAGAAAGCCCAGCTTCAACAGAAGAAGTAGCAAAGGAAGCTGAAGGAACAGAGCCAGAGATGGTAACACCAGCTGAACCAAAAGCAGAAACTCCAGCAGAATCAACTGAATCAAAAGCAACAGAGCCAGAGGTAGCAAAACCAGCTGAATCAAACGCAGAAGCTGCAACAGAATCAACAGAAGCTTCAGGAACTTCAGCAGAAACAACACCTAAAGAAGCTGCAACAGAAGAAAAAGCAGAAATGCCGAAAGTTGAAGAGCCAGCGCCAGCGGTAGAGGGTACAACTGCAGGAGAACAAGGTCAACCAGTAGAAGAAAACCCAGCACCAAAAGAATCAGGAGAAGAAGGTAAAGCGGAGGATTCAGTTTCTTCAACTGAATCTTCATCAACTGCCTCTGAAGGTGAGTCAACAGTTACACAACCATCTGTAGAATCAGGAACAGATTCTACATCGGAAGCTGAAGGAAAAACATCTGAGGAATCAGGAACACAAGCTCCAGCAGAATCAGCTACAGCATCAAAAGAAACAGATTCAACTTCAGAAAAAGAAGTTGAAGAATCAGGAGCAACAGGAAAAGAAGCGAAAGAAACTGAAGAAAAACTAGCTCCAAAAGAAGATTCAACATCAGGAGATGAAGGTAACGTCGAAACATCAAATAATCCATCAACAGGTGCTACAACTAGTACTGATTCAGGTGGATCCACTACGGTAACAGACGCTACTCCTTCAAATGATGAAACTACAGAACAATCAGGAAGTTCAGCTCCGAAAGCAGAAGTTTCAGAAACACCAGTGGTAGAGGGTACAACTTCGGAAAATAAAGAAGAACAACCAGCTCCAAAAGAAGTGGGAACAACAGCAGGAGATGAAGGAAAAGAAGCTGAAGAATCAGGAACAGAAGCAAATACAACTCCAAAGGAAGATACACCTGAAGGAACAGTGGATTCAGCAGCAGGGGAAGAAGGTAAAGACTCGAAAGCAGAAGGTCCAGAGACATCTGAACTAACAGAACCAGAACCAGCGCCTTCAGTATCCGAAAGCGCAAATGAAGATAATACTGTGGCAGAAGGCACAACTTCAAGTGAAGCAGGTAATACAGATAAAACTTCTGTTGGTGAGACAGGAAAACAAGATAGCGCAACAAATGCACCGTCAGCTGATTCTAAAGAAGAAGCGGTAACAACACCAGAAGCAACAGAAAAAGAAGTAAAAGCAGAAGAGTCAGCAGAACCAGGAACATCTGCAACTGTGGAATCAGTACCGCCTTCAACAGAATCAGTGGCAAATGGAGCTGAGGGAACAGAAGCAAACCCAGCACCAAAAGAAAATGTCACAGAAGGAACAGAAGTGAAGGAAGATGAAGAAAAAGAAACAGGGGGGACTTCAGAACCAACAGAAGGAGCTACAGGAGTAGCAGAGGAATCAACTGAACCGAAAGATAGTGTAGAATCAGCACCTAAAGAATCTACAACTGAAGGAAAAGAGTCAGCAGAAGCAGGAACAACAGCGCCAGCGCAACCAGAAGAAGGTAACGCCGAAACAACAAATAATCCATCAACAGGCGCTACAACTAGTGCTAATTCAGCTGACTCAAGTCCATCAACTGAATCAACAGCTACAGAAGGAACAACTGATACAACGGGAAATACTTCAAATAATTCATCAACAGACGCTATAACTGATGGCGATTCAGTCGATTCAACTTCTCAAGGAGAAAAACCTCAAGCCGATGAACCAGCTGTAGAACATCAAGATTCAGAGCAGTCTTTAAAGAAAGAAACTGAAGACAGTAATAAAGATGCGATTGACGACCAAAAGAAAGAAACTGAAGAAAATATTAAAAATAGTAATTTAAGTGAGGAGCGGAAAACACAAGCACTTGAAAAAGTAGAACAACTTACTGAAGAGTATCACAAGAAGCTTGCTGAAGAAAACGATACGGAGAAACAAGCAGCTCTTGTAGATGAATATCGTGATAAATTAAATGAAATTGAGACACCAGGTGTAACTTATGAAAGTCCTGATTTCAAGAAACCAATCGAAAGCCATGCTGGCGGAACAACTATTGATGAAAATAGTACAGTAGCAAACAGCGCACTAACTTCTAGCAATCCATCTTCTCAGCCGTCCTCATCTGAAGACTCATCATAAACACAACCTGCGGCAACGTCAGACAGTTCTACAACTGGTAACTCAGGATTCCGAAGTGCAGGAACTTACCAACCTCGAGTAACTCGTCGTCGGAGAAGTATTGAGGAACCTCAAAACACAGTTTCACTTTATTATAATTTTGATGGTATGAAAGATATTCCAGGTTTCTTTGGTGATCCTGGTGAAGACAATACTGTTACGATTCCTGCTGGAACAAGTAAAGAACGGGCAAAAGAATTAGTTGAAGCAAAAATTCAAGCCAAGATAAAAGACCTAGCTGCTAGAGGGTATCAAGTAAAAAATGAGATAGTATTTGAGGAAGATACGGATGTTAAGAATTATAACTACGTAGTCACTTTCACTAAGCAAACTACAGGAACTACAGGGTTCAGAATGGCTCCGGCAGTTCAACCACGCGCTAGCAGAAATCGTAGAAGTCTAGAACAGCCAGCTCCTCAAAAGGTCAAAGTCAATGTTTTTTATAACTTTGATCAAATGAAAGATATTGCAGGTTTCCTAGGAGCTATCAATGAAACTCCTCTTGAAGTCGCAGCTGGTTCAACAGATGATGAAGTAAAAGTAGCAGTCAAGAACCAAGTTGATGCCAAGAAAGAGGAATTACGTAAACGTGGTTATACTGTTAAAGAAGACTATCTCTATAAAAACAATGGGAAAGATTATAACTACGTCTTAACATTTTCAAAAACCAAATAACCTTCATTCCACAGGGAGTGAAATGCAAGCAGAGAGAGCGATAGGCTCTCTTTGTTTTATCTAGTGGTCAGTTGTTTACAGACAAAAGGCCAGCAAGAGACTATAATAGAAAATAGAGTAGGTAGTTATTCTAAGAAAAATAAAAAATAGAGAGCAGTTAAAGTATGAAAATTTTAATTGTAGAAGATGAAGAAATGATCCGCGAGGGGATCAGTGACTATTTGACAGATTGTGGCTATGAAACCATTGAGGCGGCGGACGGTCAAGAAGCCTTAGAAAAATTTTCAAGCTATGAGGTAGCCTTGGTTTTACTGGATATCCAGATGCCCAAGCTTAATGGCCTAGAAGTCCTAGCTGAGATTCGCAAAAGCAGCCAAGTCCCTGTCTTGATGTTAACAGCCTTTCAGGATGAGGAATACAAGATGAGTGCCTTTGCCTCTCTGGCAGATGGCTATCTGGAAAAGCCCTTCTCCCTCTCCCTCTTAAAAGTGAGGGTGGACGCGATTTTCAAGCGCTATTACGATACAGGACGAATTTTCTCTTATAAGGATGCCAAGGTGGATTTTGAAAGTTACAGTGCCAGCCTAGCAGGTGAGGAAGTAGCTATCAATGCCAAAGAGTTGGAAATTCTTGATTATTTGGTTAAAAATGAAGGACGAGCCTTGACTCGTTCTCAGATAATCGATGCCGTCTGGAAAGCGACAGATGAGGTTCCCTTTGACCGTGTCATTGATGTTTATATCAAGGAATTGCGGAAAAAACTAGACCTGGACTGCATCCTCACTGTGCGCAATGTTGGTTATAAATTGGAGCGAAAATGAAACGAACAGGTTTATTTACAAAGATATTTATCTATACCTTCTCGATTTTTAGTGTTCTGGTTATCTGCCTTCATTTAGCTATTTATTTTCTTTTTCCTTCGACTTATCTGAGCCACCGTCAAGAAACTATTGGTCAGAAAGCGACAGCCATTGCCCGGTCACTCGAAGGAAAGGATAGGCAGAGTATAGAGAAAGTGTTAGACCTATATTCCCAGACCAGTGAGATTAAGGGGGCGGTCAAGGGAGAGATGACCGAGGACAAGTTAGAAGTCAAGGACAGTCTTCCTCTGGACACGGACCGTCAAACCACTTCGCTCTTTATTGAGGAGCGCGAGGTGACAACGCAGGACGGTGGTACTATGACTCTCCAGTTTCTAGTTTCCATGGATTTGCAAAAAGAAGCAGAGCAGATCAGTCTCCAGTTTCTTCCCTATACCTTGCTGGCATCCTTTCTGATTTCCCTCTTGGTGGCCTATATCTATGCTCGGACTATCGTTGCCCCGATTTTGGAAATCAAGCGGGTGACCCGACGGATGATGGAACTAGATACCCAAGTGCGATTGCGAGTGGATTCTAGAGATGAGATTGGTGATCTCAAGGAACAAATCAATAGCCTTTACCAGCATCTTTTGACTGTCATTGCGGACTTGCATGACAAGAATGAAGCCATTCTCCAGCTGGAAAAGATGAAGGTCGAATTTTTGCGAGGGGCTTCTCATGAATTGAAAACACCGCTGGCTAGTTTGAAAATCCTGATCGAAAACATGAAAGAAAATGTCGGTCGTTATAAGGATAGAGACCGCTATCTGGGAGTTGCCTTAGGAATTGTGGATGAGCTCAATCACCACGTTCTCCAGATACTTTCTCTCTCGTCTGTGCAGGAATTGCGAGATGATAGGGAACAAATTGACTTACACCAGATGACGCAAAGTCTGGTCAAGGATTATGCCTTACTAGCCAAAGAAAGAGAACTCCAGATAGACAATAGTTTAACCCATCAGCAGGCTTATCTAAACCCATCAGTTATGAAGTTGATTCTTTCTAACCTCATCAGTAATGCTATCAAGCACTCTGTTCCAGGCGGCTTGGTTCGCATTGGAGAGAGAGAAGGGGAACTTTTTATAGAAAATAGCTGTAGCTCAGAAGAACAAGAAAAACTGGCCCAATCTTTTTCTGATAATGCTAGTCGCAAGGCCAAAGGGTCTGGGATGGGGCTCTTTGTGGTTAAGAGTCTATTAGAACATGAAAAATTAGCTTATCGTTTCGAGGTGCAGGAGAATCGTTTGACTTTCTTCATAGCTTTTCCAAAAGTCGCCCAAGACTAGGGATAGAAAGGGTTTACATAGATGAAGCTAGAAGAAATTCAATCGAAACTGCGGGAAAAACTAGATTTTTTTGTCAAAAAGTGATAAAATGAACAATGTAAATGGGATGACCCATAAAAATATACAGGAGGCCTGATAAAATGGCAATCGTTTCAGCAGAAAAATTTGTCCAAGCAGCTCGTGACAACGGTTATGCAGTTGGTGGATTTAACACAAACAACCTTGAGTGGACTCAAGCTATCTTGCGCGCAGCAGAAGCTAAAAAAGCTCCAGTTTTGATCCAAACTTCAATGGGTGCTGCTAAATACATGGGTGGTTACAAAGTTGCTCGCAACTTGATCGCTAACCTTGTTGAATCAATGGGGATCACTGTACCAGTAGCTATCCACCTTGACCACGGTCACTACGAAGATGCACTTGAGTGTATCGAAGTTGGTTACACTTCAATCATGTTTGACGGTTCACACCTTCCAGTTGAAGAAAACCTTAAATTGGCTAAAGAAGTTGTTGAAAAAGCACACGCTAAAGGTATCTCAGTAGAAGCTGAAGTTGGTACTATCGGTGGTGAAGAAGACGGAATCATCGGTAAAGGTGAATTGGCTCCAATCGAAGACGCTAAAGCAATGGTTGAAACTGGTATTGACTTCTTGGCAGCTGGTATCGGTAACATCCACGGTCCTTACCCAGCAAACTGGGAAGGTCTTGACCTTGACCACTTGCAAAAATTGACAGAAGCTCTTCCAGGATTCCCAATCGTATTGCACGGTGGATCAGGTATTCCTGATGAGCAAATCCAAGCAGCTATCAAACTTGGTGTTGCGAAAGTTAACGTTAACACTGAATGCCAAATCGCATTCGCTAACGCAACTCGTAAATTTGCTCGTGACTACGAAGCAAACGAAGCAGAATACGATAAGAAAAAACTCTTCGACCCACGTAAATTCTTGGCTGACGGTGTAAAAGCTATCCAAGCATCAGTTGAAGAACGTATCGACGTATTCGGTTCAGAAGGTAAAGCATAATCTAGCTGATAATACAGATGAAACCTGCCCATTGGGTGGGTTTTTTGTGTTTTAAGTTGCCCGTTTTGGTATAGTCAACTGAAACTAGACTAGCACAATGCTGCTTCTATAACATTTTGAAACTGGAATAGGACGCCATGACTGCTAAAAGATTTCTGTAAATTCATTTGATTTTCCTAATCAATTTGTTCGTATCCTATTTCATTCCACTATAAAACATTCTTATCAATTGATTTGAATGCCAAAATTCCATCGCTCCGGTCTTATTTTATCTGGCTATAAAAAACTCTCCTAGAATTCTCAGGAGAGTATGAGTAATTATTTGAACTTGAATCCTTCGTAAATAAGCTCTGTTTTTGGATTTTGTTTCTTAATCTGTTTGGCAAGTGACTTCATCATAGAAAGAGGACCACACATATAGACGCTTGCATGTTTGGGCACTTTTTCTTGATCAAAATTAAGATAGCCGTCTTTCCTACTGTCTACTAGATGGAGTTCAAAATTAGGGTTTTTCTGAGCATAGTCACGGAGCAAATCTAGGTAGACTGCATTTTCATCTCCACGGAAGCTATAGTAGAAGTGAACCTGTTTATCTAAAATAGGATGTTCACGGATGTAAGAGATGAAGGGGGTTATTCCAATGCCTCCAGCAATCCAAATCTGATTTTCTCGTCCTTCTTCTATGATCATGTGTCCGTAAGCTCTGTCTACGCTTACTTTGCTGCCGACTTGAAGATTGTCATAGATATTCTTGGTATGGTCGCCTGAATTTTTAACAGTAAAGTAGAGAGTTTGACCATGACCTCCTGAGATAGAAAAGGGATGCGGAGCACTTTCAAAGCCTTCTTGGAAAATCTTTAGGAAGGCAAATTGTCCTGCTTGATAGTTGAAAGGTCTGCTAAGATGGATTTGAATTTCTCTAGTATCGTGGTTTAAGCGTTTGAGATTGGTAATTTTCCCTAGATAGGGGAAGGAAATTTTTTGATATAGAAAAATGATATAAAAACCAGCTAGCAAGCCTAAAAGGGCATAGCTACCAACAAGAAAACTTAGAGGATTAAATGTGAGGAGGCGATTGCCCATCATCATGTAGACATGAAAGAGTCCAAAAATATAAGCTAAGTAAACCAGACGATGAATCCATCGCCAAGCTTCGTATTGGATGTATTTGCCTAAATAGGCGACCAGGATGATACTGACAAAGATATAGATGGCAAGGTTGCCAAACTGAGCAGCTAAGCGAGAGCCCCACAAACCGCCCATACTAAAGTTATGAAAGATGAGTAGGATGATGGATAGAAAGGATGTGAATTTGTGGACGGTGTAGACCTTCTCCAAACCGTGAAACCAGTTTTCTAGTAGTGGGAGACGAGTGGCTAGGATAAAAGTCAGAGATAAGCTTGTTAAAGCTAGTCCTGGAATCATGAATTGGGGAGAAGTGTTCATCCAAGTCAACATAGTCAAGATAAAACTAGCTGTGATAAAGAGTAGTCCTTTGATTGATTTCATAGAAAATTCCATTTCATTTAGATTTGATTTGTTGTAAATGAATTTGTTACATTTTATCATAGAAAAAGTATGGTGTCAAATCTAGGTGTGTAAATCTCTGTTCACATCAAAAAACTCTCCAATTGAACTGGAGAGTGGCTGTTTATTCTGCTGCTTGTTGCCAACGTTTGGCTAGCATATGAGACAGGCTAGAAATGGCTAGGTTAAAGCTGAAGTAGATGAGGGCAATCAGGATATACAGACTGAAGACTTGCTCTGGTTCGAAATAACGGCCCATGAGAATTTGGCTGGCTCCAAAGAGTTCTTGTAGGGCGATAACAGAGTAGAGAAGACTGGTATCCTTAATCACGGTTACAAACTGAGAAATGATGGCTGGCAGCATTTTACGGATTGCTTGTGGGAGAATGATGTAGTAGAGGATTTGGGCTGAAGTAAATCCTTGTGACATTCCTGCTTCGTACTGCCCCTTATCCACAGCATTGAGACCGCCTCGAATAATCTCAGCTAGGGCTGCTGATGTAAAGAGTGTGAAGGCAGTGATTCCTGCTGGAGTGGATTTCATCTTGAAAACTAAAAAGATAGTAAAGATCCAGAGAAGGTTGGGAACGTTGCGCACAAATTCGATATAAATGCTGGAGATGATGCGCAAGACAGGATTTTTGCCATTTCTCATGACAGCTAGCACCGTACCGATAAGGGTAGAGAGGACGATAGCAATCAGAGAAATGTCGAGGGTCAAGCCAAATCCTTTAAAGATAAAGACTAGGTTATCTGGGGTTAAAACTTCTAAAATGGATTCCATAGTAACCTCCTAAAGTGAATAGGCTTTTTTGTTGGCTTGCTCCATCTTGCGACCAAACTGGGCAACAGGGAAGCAAAGAGAGAAGTAGAGAAGGGCAGCTCCTAGAAAGGCTGGGATATAGTTTCCGTTAAGTGCTGACCAAGACTTGGTCACAAACATCAAGTCTACTCCAGAGATGATAGCAACTGTCGAGGTATTCTTGATGAGGTTGACGATTTGATTGGTCAAAGGAGGGAGAATGATACGGAAGGCTTGAGGTAAGATAATCAAGCGCATGGCGCTGATATAGGTAAAACCTTGCGACAAGGCGGCCTCCATCTGACCGTTAGGAATAGACTGAATCCCTGAGCGAATCACCTCAGCGATATAGGCGCCATGATAGAGTCCCACGCAGAGAACAGCCGTCCAATAAATCGGAATCATGATGATATGGTCACTGATAAGAGGTAGGCCATAAAAAACGATAACAAACTGCACCAAGAGGGGAGTGTTTTGGTAAAATTCCACAAATATGCGAGCCAAAATGCGCAAAATTGGACGTTTACTAGTTGACATGGCTCCAAAGAAGAGGCCTAAGACCATGGCTAGGATAAAAGATCCGATAGCTAGTGCAAGAGTGAAGAGGAAACCATTGAAAAATTGTCCAAAATCCTGAAAATAGGCTGTCCAAGATGATAAATCTGTCATGGGGTATCCTCCTTAATCTGCAGTATGGCTAGATGGTTTGAGCTTGTAACGGTCATAAAGTTTCTGCAAACTACCATCCTTGCTCCATTTAGTAACCAAGTTATCAAGATAGTCGTTGAGTTCGGTATTTGATTTCTTGGTAACGATACCGTAGTCAGATGGCTTGAAACTATCATCTAGTAGCACTGTGCGCTTGCTGATGTAGCCAGACAGAATCGAGCGGTCAACGGAAAAGGCATCGATACGATGAGCGTGTAGGGAAGTAATCAATTCTGGGTAGGAACCAAGTTCGACGAATTTAAACTTCAGACCTTTCTTTTTACCCAGTTCAGTAATCAGGCGTTGGGTGATAGAACCTTGGGCGACTCCGATAGTTTTGCCGTTTAGGTCCTCAATCTTTTTGATTTTGGCAGATTTATTGACCAAAAAGCCAGAAGCATCTGTGTAGTAGGGGCTGGTAAAGTTGTAGAGTTTTTTGCGTTCGTCTGTGATGGTAAAGGTTGCGATATCCATATCGACCTGTTCATTGTCTAGGAGTGGTCCGCGAGTTTGCGCTGTAACAGGTACATAGCGAACCTTGACCTTGAGCTCGTCAGCTACCATTTTGGCCAAGTCCGTTTCGATACCAGAATAGGTCCCTGTCTTGGGATCCTTGTAACCGAAATTGGGAACGTCTTGTTTGACACCGACAACCAGTTCGCCTCTTTTTTGAATATCTGCGACAGTGGTATCAGCCTGAACTGGTTTTGTAGCAGCAAGGCCGAAAAGGCTAATCAATAATGCGGATAAAAAGAATTTCTTTTTCATAGGCGCCTCCTTATTTGACTTTGTCACTTTCGTGGTTGATGATTTTGCTGAGGAATTGTTGGGCACGAGGTTCGCTTGGATTGTCGAAAAAGTCATCAACATCTGTCGTATCCACCAAAACTTCTCCGTCAGCCATAAAGATGATGCGGTCCGCAACTTCACGGGCAAAGCCCATTTCATGGGTAACGACAATCATATTCATACCATCGTGGGCCAATTTTTGCATAACTGCTAGAACATCACCGATGGTTTCAGGGTCAAGGGCAGATGTTGGTTCATCAAAGAGGAGGAGTTCAGGATGCATAGCGAGTCCACGAGCAATGGCGATTCGTTGTTTTTGTCCACCAGAAAGCATGGCTGGATAAGAATCTTTCTTGTCCCACATATTTACAAATTCCAGATATTTTTGAGCTGTTTTTTCAGCTTCTTTTTTATCAATTTCTAGAACTTTTATGGGTGCAAGTGTTACGTTTTCTAACACTGTTTTGTGCGGGTAGAGGTTAAAATGCTGGAAAACCATACCGACTTCCTTGCGAAGAGGAACTAAATCTTTCTGGCTGGCACCAGCAACTTGGTGACCATTGACTAGAAGACTTCCTTTGTCAACAGCCTCCAAACCATTGATGGTGCGGATAAGAGTGGATTTTCCAGAACCAGATGGTCCGAGTAGGACAACGACCTGTCCTTTTTCAAAACGGAGATTGATGTCGCGGAGTGCGTGGTAGTCTCCGTAATATTTTTCGACGTGTTCAAATTCTACTAAAGTCATAAGAGATCTCCTTTGTGTTAGATTTTATAACATGATTCTACACCAAAAGAAAGGCCTTGTCAAATCATATCTTAAAAATTCACTAAAATTTTATAAAAAAGCAATCTGGATAGAGAAAACGTCTAAATCATGTTATAATGAAGCAATAGAATTCTTAGAAAGAGTGGATGTCTTTTTGATAACACCTACTTATGAATGGCAGTTTGCCCCGCAGGTTGAAGATGCGGATTTTACAAAAATAGCCAAGAAGGCTGGACTGGGTCCTGAGGTGGCTCGGTTATTATTTGAAAGAGGGATTCAGAACCAAGAAAGTCTGAAGAAGTTTTTAGAACCTTCCTTGGAGGACTTGCATGACCCTTATCTACTCCATGATATGGACAAGGCAGTGGAGCGGATTCGTCAGGCCATTGAAGAAGGGGAAAATATCCTCGTTTACGGTGATTATGATGCGGATGGTATGACTTCGGCTTCTATTGTGAAGGAAAGTTTGGAACAACTTGGCGCTGAGTGCCGTGTTTACCTGCCTAATCGTTTTACCGACGGTTATGGACCTAATGCCAGTGTTTACAAATATTTTATCGAGCAAGAAGGAATTTCCTTGATTGTGACAGTGGATAATGGAGTTGCTGGTCATGAGGCTATTGAATTGGCCCAGTCGATGGGAGTAGATGTCATTGTGACTGACCACCATTCCATGCCTGAAACCTTACCAGATGCCTATGCTATTGTCCATCCTGAACATCCGGATGCGAACTATCCTTTCAAATATTTGGCTGGTTGTGGAGTGGCTTTCAAGTTGGCTTGTGCACTTTTGGAAGAAGTACAAGTGGAATTGCTTGATTTGGTCGCTATCGGAACCATTGCTGATATGGTGAGTTTGACGGATGAAAACCGCATCTTGGTGCAATATGGTCTGGAAATGTTGGGACACACTCAGCGTATTGGTCTTCAAGAAATGCTGGATATGGCTGGGATTGCTGCTAACGAAGTGACAGAAGAAACTGTTGGTTTCCAGATTGCCCCTCGTTTAAATGCCTTGGGCCGCTTGGATGATCCTAATCCAGCCATTGATTTGCTGACTGGATTTGACGACGAGGAAGCTCACGAGATTGCCTTCATGATTCATCAGAAAAACGAAGAGCGCAAGGAAATTGTCCAGTCTATCTATGAAGAAGCCAAGACCATGGTGGATCCTGAGAAGAAGGTCCAAGTTTTGGCCAAGGAAGGCTGGAATCCTGGGGTTCTGGGTATTGTCGCTGGTCGTTTGTTGGAAGAATTGGGACAGACAGTCATCGTTCTTAATATAGAGGATGATCGTGCCAAGGGTAGTGCTCGTAGTGTGGAAGCAGTAGATATTTTTGAGGCTCTGGATCCTCATCGAGATCTTTTTATCGCCTTTGGTGGCCATGCTGGCGCAGCAGGGATGACGCTGGAAGTGGAGAAACTCTCAGATTTATCTCAGGTTTTGGAAGATTATGTCCGTGAAAAAGGAGCAGATGCTGCTGGCAAGAACAAGTTAAATCTAGATGAAGAACTGGATTTGGAGGTTTTGAGTCTTGAAACAGTCAAGAACTTTGAGCGCTTGGCACCTTTTGGAATGGATAATCAGAAACCTGTCTTTTATATCAAGGATTTTCAGGTCGAAAGTGCTCGTACTATGGGGGCAGGCAATGCCCATCTCAAGCTGAAAATTTCCAAAGGTGAGGCGAGTTTTGAAGTGGTGGCCTTCGGCCAAGGCAGATGGGCGACAGAGTTTTCTCAAACCAAAAATCTAGAATTGGCGGTTAAATTGTCTGTCAACCAATGGAATGGCCAAACTGCCCTGCAGTTGATGATGGTGGATGCGCGTGTGGAAGGTGTTCAACTCTTTAACATCCGTGGGAAGAATGCAGTCTTGCCAGAAGGGGTTCCAGTCTTGGATTTTGCTGGGGAAGTGCCAGATTTAGCGACTAGTAACGCGGTTGTTGTAAAAACCATTCCTGAGGATATTACTCAGCTGAAGACCATTTTTCAGGAACAGAATTTCTCTGCTGTCTATTTCAAAAATGATATTGACAAGGCCTATTATCTGACAGGCTATGGGACTAGAGATCAGTTTGCCAAATTGTACAAGATCATCTATCAGTTCCCAGAGTTTGATATTCGCTATAAGCTGAAAGATTTGGCTACTTATCTTAATATTCAACAAATCTTGCTGGTCAAGATGATTCAAGTATTTGAAGAACTAGGCTTTGTGACCATCAAAGATGGTGTCATGACAGTCAATAAAGAAGCGCCAAAGCGAGAGATAGGAGAAAGTCAGATTTATCAAAATCTCAAACAAACTGTCAAAGACCAAGAAATGATGGCCCTGGGTACCGTGCAAGAAATTTATGATTTTTTGATGGAAAAAGAGTAGAAGTTAGGAAAGAGTTGGGCAACCAGCTCTTTTTTGAAAACAAATCTTCATTTTGAAAATCATCAAAAAAATGGTATAATGGTAGGAAAAGATTCGGCTAACAGTAATAGTGCTTTTAGAATAAGAGGGTAAGCAACCCTATAATCAAGATAAACTAAGATTTTGGAGGAAAAATGAGTAATATTAGTTTAACAACACTTGGTGGTGTACGTGAAAATGGGAAAAATATGTACATTGCTGAAATTGGAGAGTCCATTTTTGTTTTGAATGCAGGGTTAAAATATCCCGAAAATGAACAATTAGGGGTCGATGTGGTGATTCCAAAGATGGACTACCTTTTTGAAAATAAAGATCGAATTGCTGGGGTATTTTTAACTCACGGACATGCAGATGCTATTGGTGCTCTGCCTTATCTCTTGGCTGAAGCCAAGGTACCTGTATTTGGCTCTGAGTTGACCATTGAGTTGGCAAAGCTCTTTGTCAAAGGAAATGACGCAGTCAAGAAATTTAATGATTTTCATGTTATTGATGAAGATACGGAGATTGATTTTGGTGGGACAGTGGTTTCCTTCTTCCCTACGACTTACTCCGTTCCAGAGAGCCTGGGAATTGTCTTGAAGACAGCTGAAGGTAGCATCGTTTATACAGGTGACTTCAAATTTGACCAGACAGCTAGTGAATCCTATGCGACAGACTTCGCTCGTTTGGCAGAAATCGGTCGTGACGGCGTCCTGGCTCTCCTCAGTGATTCGGCCAATGCGGACAGCAATATTCAGGTGGCTAGTGAAAGTGAAGTTAGAGATGAAATTACCCAAACCATTGCTGACTGGGAAGGTCGTATCATCGTTGCAGCTGTTTCCAGTAACCTTTCTCGTATCCAGCAGATTTTTGACGCTGCGGATAAAACAGGTCGACGTATCGTCTTGACAGGATTTGATATTGAAAATATCGTCCGCACAGCGATTCGTCTCAAGAAGTTGTCTTTAGCCAACGAAATTCTCTTGATTAAGCCGAAAGATATGTCTCGCTTTGAAGACCATGAGTTGATTATTCTTGAGACAGGTCGTATGGGTGAACCTATCAATGGACTTCGTAAGATGTCGATTGGTCGCCATCGTTATGTAGAAATCAAGGATGGGGACCTGGTCTATATTGCTACGGCTCCGTCTATTGCTAAAGAAGCCTTCGTTGCGCGTGTGGAAAATATGATTTATCAGGCAGGAGGGGTTGTCAAATTGATTACCCAAAGTTTACATGTATCAGGGCACGGAAATGCGCGTGATTTGCAGTTGATGATCAATCTCTTGCAACCTAAGTATCTCTTCCCAATTCAAGGGGAATACCGCGAGTTGGATGCCCATGCTAAGGCTGCTATGGCAGTAGGTATGTTGCCAGAACGCATTTTCATCCCTAAAAAGGGAACCAGCATGGCTTATGAGAATGGAGACTTTGTCCCAGCTGGAGCAGTTTCGGCAGGGGATGTCTTGATTGACGGGAATGCCATAGGTGATGTTGGAAATGTGGTTCTTCGTGACCGTAAGGTCTTGTCAGAGGATGGCATTTTCATCGTCGCAATTACAGTTAACCGACGTGAGAAGAAAATTGTAGCTAAGGCTCGTGTTCACACGCGTGGATTTGTTTATCTCAAGAAGAGTCGCGATATTCTCCGTGAAAGTTCAGAATTGATTAACCAGACGGTAGAAGACTATCTTCAAGGAGATGACTTTGACTGGGCAGATCTTAAAGGGAAGGTTCGTGATAATTTGACCAAGTATCTCTTTGACCAAACCAAACGTCGTCCAGCTATTTTACCAGTGGTGATGGAAGCGAAATAATCTTTGAAATAAACAGAGAGAAAGCCGAGTTTTGGCTTTTTCTTATCGGAAAATAGAAGGAGCAAATCATGGCAGTAATGAAAATTGAGTATTACTCACAAGTTTTGGATATGGAGTGGGGAGTGAATGTTCTTTACCCCGATGCCAATCGAGTGGAAGAACCAGAGTGTGAAGATATTCCAGTCTTGTACCTTTTGCACGGGATGTCTGGTAATCATAATAGTTGGCTCAAGAGAACCAATGTAGAACGCTTACTTCGAGGAACCAATCTCATAGTTGTTATGCCCAATACCAGCAACGGTTGGTATACCGATACCCAATATGGTTTTGATTATTACACAGCTCTAGCAGAGGAATTACCACAGGTTTTAAAACGCTTCTTCCCTAACATGACTAGCAAGCGTGAAAAGACCTTTATCGCTGGTCTCTCTATGGGAGGCTATGGCTGTTTCAAATTGGCTCTTGCTACAAATTGTTTTTCTCATGCAGCTAGTTTTTCAGGTGCTCTTAGCTTTCAAGATTTTTCTCCTGAAAGCCAAGATTTGGGAACACCGGTTTATTGGAGAGGTGTGTTTGGGGAGATTAAAGATTGGACAGCTAGTCCTTATTCTCTAGAAAGTCTGGCTAAAAAATCGGATAAAAAGACCAAGCTCTGGGCTTGGTGTGGCGAGCAGGATTTCTTGTATGAAGCCAATAATCTCGCAGTGAAAAACCTCAAAAAGCTGGGCTTTGATGTGAGCTATAGCCATAGTGCTGGAAGTCACGAATGGTATTACTGGGAAAAACAATTGGAACGGTTTCTAGCAACCCTACCGATTGATTTCAAATTAGAAGAGAGATTGACTTAGTTTGAACTTCAGTATAGGGGGAGTAGGACTAAAATAAAATATGTTTTCACTAGACTTTTCAAACGAAAGTAGTAGAATAGTAATAAGATACTGGAGGAAAGAGAGTAGGAAATGTACCGTTATCAAATTGGCATTCCCGCATTAGAATATGATCAGTTTGTCAAAGACCATGAATTAGCCAATGTATTACAAAGTAGTGCTTGGGAAGAAGTGAAGTCTGACTGGGAACATGAGAAGTTTGGTGTTTACAGGGAAGAAAAATTACTGGCGACAGCTAGTATTTTGATTAGAACTCTTCCGCTAGGCTATAAAATGTTTTACATCCCAAGAGGGCCTATATTAGATTATGGAGATATAGAACTCTTGAGTTTTGTCATTCAGTCCATTAAGTCCTATGCTCGCAGTAAGAAAGCGGTTTTTGTGACTTTTGACCCAAGTATTTGCCTATCTCAAAGTTTAATCAATCAGGAAAAAACAGAATTTCCTGAAAATCTGGCTATTATTGATAGTTTGCAACAAATGGGAGTAAGGTGGTCGGGAAAAACAGAGGAAATGGGAGACACCATTCAACCTCGTATTCAGGCGAAAATATATAAGGAAAATTTTGAAGAAGATAAACTTTCTAAATCAACGAGGCAAGCTATCCGAACAGCACGAAACAAAGGGCTTGAGATTCAATATGGTGGACTGGAACTATTAGATTCGTTTTCGGAGTTGATGAAAAAAACTGAGAAACGAAAAGAGATTCATTTAAGAAACGAAGCCTATTATAAAAAATTATTAGATAACTTCAAAGAAGATTCCTATATCACGCTAACGAGTTTGGATGTTTCTAAGCGTTTAAGAGAATTAGAAGAACAGTTAGAAAAAAATAGAGTAGTTGCAGAAAAATTTAATGATGCAACCAGACCTTCAAAAGTTCAGGAAAATATAAAAGAAAAAGAACGTTTAGAAGAGGAAATAGATTTCTTGCAGGGATATATGAATATGGGAAAATCAAATATTCCTTTAGCGGCTACTTTGAGTTTGGAATTTGGTACTACCTCTGTCAATCTATATGCTGGAATGGATGATGATTTTAAACGTTACAATGCACCAATTTTAACTTGGTATGAAACGGCTCGCTATGCCTTTGAGCGAGGTATGGTCTGGCAAAATTTAGGTGGTGTTGAAAACTCTCTCAATGGTGGACTGTATCATTTTAAGGAAAAATTTAATCCAACGATTGAAGAATATTTGGGAGAATTTACAATGCCTACGCATCCTCTCTATCCTCTGTTAAGACTTGCTCTTGATTTCCGTAAAACATTAAGAAAAAAACATAGAAAGTAAGTATATGGCACTAATTACACTCACGAAAGAAGAGTTTCAGGCTTATTCTGATCAGGTTTCTTCTCGTTCCTTTATGCAATCTGTTCAGATGGGGGACTTGTTAGAAAAAAGAGGGGCTCGAATTGTTTATCTTGCTTTGAAACAAGAAGGAGAAATTCAAGTTGCAGCTCTGGTTTATAGCTTGCCCATGCTGGGTGGTCTGCATATGGAGATCAATTCGGGGCCGATTTATACCCAACAAGATGCCCTTCCAGTTTTTTATGAAGAGTTAAAAGAATATGCCAAGCAAAATGGTGTATTAGAGTTGCTTGTAAAACCTTATGAAACTTACCAAACTTTTGATAACCAAGGTAATCCAATAGATGCTGAGAAAAAAAGTATGATTCAAGGTTTGACTGATTTAGGTTATCAATTTGATGGATTGACGACAGGTTATCCAGGTGGAGAACCAGATTGGTTATACTATAAAGATTTGACTGAATTAACTGAAAAGAATTTGCTTAAAAGTTTTAGCAAAAAAGGTAAACCCTTGGTGAAAAAGGCTGAAACCTTTGGCATTCGGTTGAAAAAGTTAAGACGTGAAGAACTATCGATTTTTAAGAACATCACAAAAGAAACCTCTGAACGTAGAGAATATAGTGATAAAAGTTTAGAATATTATGAGCATTTTTATGATGTTTTTGGAGAACAAGCTGAGTTTCTCATAGCAACCTTAAATTTTTCGGACTATATGAGCAAATTGCAAGGTGAACAAAGTAAACTAGAAGAAATCTTGGACAAGTTGCGACTTGATTTGGGTAAAAATCCTCATTCTGAGAAAAAACAAAATCAACTGAGAGAATATTCTAGTCAATTTGAAACGTTTGAAGTTCGAAAAGCAGAAGCGCGAGACTTGATTGAAAAATATGGGGAAGAAGATATTGTTTTAGCTGGGAGTTTATTTGTTTATATGCCTCAGGAAACGACTTATCTCTTTAGTGGTTCCTACACTGAGTTTAATAAATTCTATGCCCCTGCGCTACTTCAAAAATATATTATGTTGGAAAGTATAAAACGTGGAATACCTAAATACAACTTCCTAGGGATTCAAGGGATTTTTGATGGAAGTGATGGTGTTTTGCGTTTTAAACAGAATTTTAATGGCTATATTGTACGCAAAGCAGGTACTTTCCGGTACCATCCATCGCCTTTAAAATACAAAGCTATCCAGTTACTCAAAAAAATAGTAGGACGTTAAGATGAAAAAGTCAGTATTTAGTTTTCTTTCAGCTTCTTTTAGTAAAATAGACTTTATTTACTAGAAAGGTGGAAGGATATGCGCTGGCTTTTTCGTTTGATAGGGGCTTTCTTTTCTTTTGTTTGGCGTTTGTTTTGGCGTCTGGTTTGGATAGTTGTGCTCTTATGTGTGCTTGCTTTCGGATTTCTCTGGTATCTGAACGGGGATTTTCAAGGGGCGCTAAAGCAAGCAGAACGGTCAGTAAAGATTGGTCAACAAAGTATAGACCAATGGGAAAGAACAGGGCAACTGCCTAAGTTGAACCAGACAGATAGCCATCAACACTCTGAAGGAAGATGGCCACAGGCTTCTGCTCGTATTTACTTGAATCCCCAGATGGATTCACGCTTTCAAGAAGCTTATTTAGAAGCAATCCAGAATTGGAATCAAACTGGTGCTTTTAACTTTGAAATTGTCGCTGAGTCCAGCAAGGCGGATACCTTGGCTACTGAGATGAACGACGGAAACACTCCTGTGGCAGGAGAGGCTGAAAGTCAGACCAATCTCTTGACAGGACAATTCTTATCTGTAACGGTGCGCCTGAATCATTATTATTTGTCCAATCCTAACTATGGCTATTCCTATGAGCGCCTTGTCCATACGGCAGAACATGAGTTGGGTCATGCGATTGGCTTGGACCATACAGATGAGAAGTCTGTCATGCAACCAGCAGGTTCTTTTTATGGTATCCAGGAAGAGGATGTTGCAAACCTCCGAAAAATATATGAGACTAGTGAGTAGGGAACAATCTTTCCCTACTTTTTTGCTATAATGGAACTATGAATAACTTGATTAAATCAAAACTAGAGCTCTTGCCGACCAGCCCTGGTTGCTACATTCACAAGGATAAAAACGGCACCATTATCTATGTAGGAAAGGCTAAAAATCTGCGTAACCGCGTGAGGTCCTATTTCCGTGGAAGTCATGATACTAAGACAGAGGCTCTGGTGTCTGAAATTGTGGATTTTGAATTTATCGTTACGGAGTCCAATATTGAGGCACTTCTCCTAGAAATCAACCTGATCAAGGAAAACAAGCCCAAGTACAATATCATGCTCAAGGATGATAAGTCTTATCCCTTCATCAAAATCACTAATGAGCGCTATCCTCGCTTGATTATCACTCGTCAGGTCAAAAAAGATGGAGGTCTTTATTTTGGACCTTATCCAGATGTGGGAGCAGCCAATGAAATTAAGCGGTTGCTGGATCGAATTTTCCCTTTTAGAAAGTGTACCAATCCACCGTCTAAGGTCTGTTTTTACTACCATATCGGCCAGTGTATGGCCCACACCATCTGTAAGAAAGATGAGGCTTATTTCAAGTCCATGGCTCAGGAGGTTTCTGATTTTCTGAAAGGGCAGGATGATAAAATCATAGATGACCTCAAGAGTAAAATGGCAGCGGCAGCTCAGACTATGGAATTTGAACGTGCGGCGGAATACCGTGACCTCATTCAGGCCATTGGAACACTTCGAACCAAGCAACGGGTCATGGCTAAGGATCTCCAAAATCGGGATGTCTTTGGCTACTATGTGGATAAGGGCTGGATGTGTGTTCAGGTTTTCTTTGTTCGTCAGGGCAAGCTCATTGAGCGAGACGTTAATCTTTTCCCCTACTACAATGATCCGGATGAGGACTTTCTGACCTATGTAGGACAATTCTATCAAGAAAAATCTCATCTAGTTCCCAATGAGGTGCTGATTCCGCAGGATATTGATGAAGAAGCAGTCAAGGCCTTGGTAGACACCAAGATTCTTAAGCCTCAGCGTGGAGAGAAAAAGCAACTGGTCAATTTGGCTATAAAGAATGCTCGAGTCAGCCTAGAGCAGAAATTCAACCTGCTAGAGAAATCTGTCGAGAAGACCCAAGGAGCTATTGAAAATCTAGGACGCTTGCTCCAAATCCCGACACCAGTCCGCATCGAATCCTTTGATAACTCCAATATCATGGGAACCAGTCCTGTTTCAGCCATGGTGGTCTTTGTCAACGGCAAACCAAGTAAGAAGGATTGTCGTAAGTACAAGATAAAAACGGTTGTCGGTCCAGACGATTATGCCAGCATGAGAGAGGTCATTCGCAGGCGTTATGGTCGAGTTCAACGTGACGGCTTGACTCCGCCAGATTTGATTGTCATTGATGGGGGGCAAGGTCAGGTCAATATCGCCAAGCAAGTCATCCAAGAGGAGTTGGGCTTGGATATCCCCATTGCAGGTCTGCAAAAGAATGATAAGCACCAAACCCATGAATTGCTCTTTGGAGATCCGCTTGAGGTGGTGGACTTGTCTCGCAATTCTCAGGAATTTTTCCTCCTCCAACGCATTCAAGATGAGGTGCACCGCTTTGCCATTACTTTCCATCGCCAACTGCGCTCCAAAAATTCCTTTTCTTCACAACTGGATGGAATTGACGGTCTGGGACCTAAACGCAAGCAAAATCTCATGAAGCATTTCAAGTCTCTGACAAAAATCAAGGAAGCCAGTGTGGATGAGATTGTCGAAGTTGGAGTGCCTAGACTTGTCGCAGAGGCTGTGAAAAGAAAGTTAAAGTCGCAGGAAGAAGTGGAATTAGCTCAAGTGGCGGAAGAAAGAGTAGATTACCAAACGGAAGGAAACCACAATGAACCATAAAATCGCAATTTTATCAGATATTCATGGCAATGCGACGGCGCTAGAAGCAGTGATTGCAGATGCTAAAAATCAAGGAGTCAGTGAATACTGGCTTCTGGGAGATATTTTTCTTCCTGGTCCAGGCGCAAATGACTTAGTCGCCCTGCTAAAGGACCTTCCTATCACAGCAAGTGTTCGAGGCAATTGGGATGATTGTGTCCTGGAAGCCTTGGATGGCGAATATGGTTTGGAAGATCCGAAAGAAATCCAGCTCATGCGAATGACTCAGTTTTTGATGGAGCGAATGGATCCTGCAACGATTGTCTGGCTACGAAGCTTGCCTTTGCTGGAAAAGAAAGAAGTTGAGGGACTGCGCTTTTCTATCTCTCATAATTTGCCAAATAAGAACTATGGTGGTGATTTGCTAGTTGAGAATGATACAGAGAAATTTGACCAACTCCTAGATGCGGAAACCGACGTAGCAGTCTATGGTCATGTTCACAAGCAATTGCTTCGTTATGGAAGTCAGGGGCAACAAATCATCAATCCAGGGTCGATTGGCATGCCCTATTTTAATTGGGAGGCGTTAAAAAATCACCGTGCCCAGTATGCCGTGATAGAAGTTGAAGATGGGGAATTGGTAAATATCCTATTTCGTAAAGTCGCTTATGATTACGAAGCTGAGTTGGAATTGGCCAAATCCAAGGGGCTTCCCTTTATCGAAATGTATGAAGAACTGCGTCGTGAAGATAACTATCAGGGACACAATCTGGAATTATTAGCAAGCTTAATAGAAAAGCATGGGTATGTAGAAGATGTGAAGAATTTTTTTGATTTTTTGTAAAAGTTTCCTAAAATAACCAATGCAAACTAAAAAAGCGATTGGCTGGTCCCATCGCTTTTAGTATATCTTATTGTAACTGAGACTGATCTGGAAGATAAGAACCACCTAGATAGGTATTACTGAGTTTTTCAAGTGTTCCATCTTGATAGAGTTCCTTGAGTGCTTTATCAAATTGTTCTTTAAACTCTTTTTGATCACTTGAGAAAACGATATAATTGCTAGGGCTATCTGCAGAAGGTAAATCAACGACTGAGAGGTCTAGGCCGCGGTCCTTGATAATCTTTTGAACGGATACCTTGTCAAAAACTAGGAAATCAAATTCACCGTTAGCAAGGTCTAGGATTCGTTTGCCGATATCCTCGCCAGAAAAATCGATGGTAGCAGGATTGTCAGTGTGTTTCTGATTCCAGTTATTGATGAATTGAGCGTTTGAAGTTCCAGTATCCTCTTGCGTTGTTTTGCCAGCGATTTGGTCAAGTGAAGTCAGAGGATTTTTCTTGTTGCTGACAAGGACGAGGGGATTATTCGAAATTGGGAGTGAGTAGAGGTATTTTTCAGCACGCTCTTTTGTGTAACTCAAGTTATTGGCTGCTGCTTGATAGTGACCAGAATCAAGCCCAGGGAAGATACTTTCCCAGGCAGTTCTTTGGAATTGAATCTCGTAGCCGCTGAGTTTTTCATCCACTGCCTTTAGAACTTCAATATCGAAGCCTGTCAGATTTCCCTTGTCTTCGTAGTCAAATGGTGGCACATCACCAGCTGTAGCAACGACGATTGTCTTTTGAGCGCTGGTCTCTTTGGGTGTGGATTGATTTCCACAGGCAACCAAAAATGGTAGGATAGCTAGTAATAGGCTAAATTTTTTCATAATGTCTCCATTCAAATGTAAAGTACTTGCTAGTTTATCAGAAACTTTCCTGATGAACCAGTATATATTTTTTATGGTTGTGATAAAAAAACTTAATCATGAAAAATCCCTGCAAGCTCTTTCAAATTATGGTAGAATGGAAGCAGTAGAATTAGAAAAGGAAATCGATTATGAAATTTCTTGAATTAAATAAAAAACGTCATGCGACCAAGCAGTTCACTGATAAGCCTGTTGATCCTAAAGATGTTCGTACGGCTATCGAAATCGCAACCTTGGCACCAAGTGCCCACAACAGCCAGCCTTGGAAATTTGTGGTGGTACGTGAGAAAAATTCCGAACTGGCAAAATTGGCTTACGGTTCAAACTTTGAACAGGTATCGTCAGCGCCTGTAACTATTGCCTTGTTTACAGACACAGATTTGGCTAAACGTGCTCGTAAGATTGCCCGAGTTGGCGGTGCTAATAACTTTTCTGAAGAGCAACTTCAATACTTCATGAAAAATTTGCCAGCTGAATTTGCCCGTTACAATGAACAACAGGTCAGCGACTACCTAGCCCTCAATGCAGGTTTGGTTGCCATGAATTTGGTTCTGGCTCTTACAGATCAGGGAATCGGATCAAATCTAATTCTTGGTTTTGACAAATCAAAAGTCAACGAAATTTTAGAAATCGAAGACCGTTTCCGCCCAGAACTCTTGATTACAGTGGGTTATACAGACGAAAAATTGGAACCAAGCTACCGCTTGCCAGTAGATGAAATCATCGAGAAAAGATAGAAAGAAGAAAAAATGACAGCAATTGATTTTACAGCAGAAGTAGAAAAACGCAAAGAAGACCTCTTGGCTGACTTGTTTAGCCTTTTGGAAATCAACTCTGAACGTGATGACAGCAAGGTTGATGCTGAACATCCATTTGGACCTGGGCCGGTAAAAGCCTTGGAAAAATTCCTTGAAATCGCAGACCGCGATGGCTACCCAACTAAAAATGTTGACAACTACGCAGGACATTTTGAGTTTGGTGATGGAGAAGAAGTTCTCGGAATCTTTGCCCACATGGACGTGGTGCCAGCTGGTAGCGGTTGGGACACAGATCCTTACACACCAACTATCAAAGACGGTCGCCTCTATGCGCGTGGGGCTTCGGACGATAAGGGTCCTACAACAGCTTGTTACTATGGTTTGAAAATCATCAAAGAATTGGGTCTTCCAACTTCTAAGAAAGTTCGCTTTATTGTTGGAACAGATGAAGAATCAGGCTGGGCAGACATGGACTACTATTTCGAGCACGTAGGACTTTCAAAACCAGACTTCGGTTTCTCTCCAGATGCTGAGTTCCCTATCATCAATGGTGAAAAAGGAAATATCACGGAATACCTTCACTTTGCAGGTGAAAATGCAGGTGCAGCTCGTCTTCACAGCTTCACAGGTGGTTTACGTGAAAACATGGTGCCTGAATCAGCAACAGCAGTCGTTTCAGGTGATTTGGCTGACTTGCAAGCTAAACTAGATGCCTTTGTTGCAGAACACAAACTTAGAGGAGAACTCCAAGAAGAAAACGGTCAGTACAAGGTTACCATCATTGGTAAATCAGCCCACGGTGCTATGCCTGCTTCAGGTGTCAATGGTGCGACTTACCTAGCCCTCTTCCTTAGCCAGTTTGACTTTGCTGGTCCAGCCAAAGACTACCTTGACATCGCTGGTAAGATTCTCTTGAACGACCATGAGGGTGAAAATCTCAAGATTGCCCATGTGGATGAAAAGATGGGTGCCCTTTCTATGAATGCCGGTGTCTTCTGCTTTGATGAAACAAGCGCTGATAATACCATTGCCCTTAACATCCGCTATCCAAAAGGAACAAGTCCAGAACAAATCAAGTCAATTCTTGAAAACTTGCCAGTTGCTTCTGTTAGCCTTTCTGAACACGGTCACACGCCTCACTATGTGCCAATGGAAGATCCACTTGTCCAAACTTTGTTGAATGTTTATGAAAAACAAACTGGACTTAAAGGTCATGAGCAAGTTATCGGTGGTGGTACTTTTGGTCGCTTGCTCGAACGTGGGGTTGCCTACGGAGCCATGTTCCCAGACTCAATTGACACCATGCACCAAGCCAATGAATTTATCGCCTTGGACGATCTTTTCCGAGCAGCAGCAATCTATGCCGAAGCTATTTATGAATTGATCAAATAAAACGATAGAAGTCTGAGATTGTATGCTTAGACTTCTTTTTGGAGGGAAAGTAGATGTCTCAAATTGAAAGAATCAAGCAGGCTATTATGTCAGATCCACAAAATGCCAGCTATACAGAACGCGGAATCGAACCTCTCTTTGCAGCGCCAAAGACTGCTCGCATCAATATCATCGGTCAAGCACCGGGGCTTAAAACGCAGGAGGCAGGACTTTACTGGAAGGACAAAAGTGGTGATCGTTTGCGGGACTGGCTAGGTGTGGATGAAGATACCTTTTACAATTCAGGTTATTTTGCTGTTCTGCCCATGGATTTCTACTTTCCAGGGCATGGTAAGTCAGGTGACTTGCCACCGAGAACAGGCTTTGCTGAAAAATGGCATCCACAGCTCTTGCAAGAATTACCAGATATTCAATTGACCCTCTTGATTGGGCAATATGCCCAGGCCTACTATTTAAAGGAGAAAATCAGTGGCAAGGTGACAGAACGGGTAAAACACTACCAGAACTACTTGCCAACCTATTTTCCACTAGTTCACCCCTCACCGCGAAATCAAATCTGGATGGTCAAAAATCCTTGGTTTGAGGCAGAAGTGGTGCCAGATTTGAAAAAAAGAATTAAAACTATTTTATAGTCAATGAAAATCAAAGAGCAAACTAGGAAGCTAGCCGCAGGCTGCTCAAAGTACAGCTTTGAGGTTGTGGATAGAACTGACGAAGTCAGTAACCATACCTACTGTAAGGCGACGCTGACGTGGTTTGAAGAGATTTTCGAAGAGTATTAGGAGAAAAAGAATGAAAGAAATAACCTTTGACGCATTTTACCAGCTTTACCAAAATGACCAACTTTCTCTAGTAGACGTGAGAGAAGTAGATGAGTTTGAAGCTCTTCATTTAGAAGGTGCTCAGAATCTTCCTCTGAGTCAATTAGCCGATATCTATGATCAGTTGGACAAGGACCAGTTACATTATGTTATTTGTAAATCTGGAATGAGATCGGCGCGTGCTTGCCAATTCTTATCAGAACAAGGTTATGAGGTTATCAATGTTCAAGGTGGCATGTTAGCCTTTGAAGAACTTTAAACAGCAGATTTTTCTCCTACTTGGCGTAGACTGGGTAGGAGAATCTTATTTTTAGACAATTCTCATTTTTAAGAATCTTGAAAACATTCAATATTTACTTCGTGAAGCTTTTTTCATACTCCTATTCATGATATACTAGGTCAGTATTTTATAAATATGAAGGAGATTTTCATGGCTAAAAAAGGTGCCTTAACAGGTTTACTCCTGTTTGGAATATTTTTTGGTGCGGGGAACTTGATTTTTCCGCCTTCTCTGGGTGCTCTATCTGGAGAACATTTTCTTCCTGCCATCGCAGGTTTTGTCTTTTCAGGCGTCGGTATCGCCGTCTTGACTCTGATTATTGGAACGTTAAATCCTAAAGGATATATCTACGAGATTTCAACAAAGATAGCGCCTTGGTTTGCGACTCTTTACCTCTCAGTTCTTTATTTGTCAATCGGTCCATTCTTTGCTATCCCACGTACTGCTACAACAGCTTACGAAGTAGGGATTAGCCCCCTTTTGTCGGATGCAAATAAAGGTCTTGGTTTGATTGTCTTTACGGTTCTGTATTTTGCAGCAGCCTATCTAATTTCGCTTAATCCATCAAAAATCTTGGACCGTATCGGCCGTATTTTAACACCAGTCTTTGCGATTTTGATTGTTATCTTGGTTGTCCTAGGAGCTATCAAATACGGTGGAACAAGTCCTCAAGCTGCTTCAGCTGCTTATCAAGCTTCTGCCTTTGGGACAGGTTTCCTAGAAGGTTATAATACCTTGGACGCCCTTGCCTCAGTTGCCTTTAGCGTAATCGCGGTTCAAACCTTGAAACAACTTGGTTTCTCAAGTAAGAAAGAATACATTTCGACTATTTGGGTGGTTGGTATCGTTGTAGCCCTTGCCTTCAGCGCTCTTTACATCGGCTTAGGTTTCCTTGGAAACCATTTCCCAGTACCAGCTGAGGCGATGAAGGGTGGAACACCAGGTGTTTACATCTTGTCACAGGCTACTCAAGAAATCTTTGGTTCAACAGCTCAACTCTTCCTTGCAGCTATGGTTACCGTAACCTGCTTCACAACAACTGTTGGTTTGATTGTGTCTACAGCTGAGTTCTTTAATGAACGCTTCCCACAAATCAGCTACAAGGTTTATGCGACAGCCTTTACCTTGATTGGATTTGCCATTGCCAATTTGGGTCTTGATGCGATTATCAAGTACTCCATTCCTGTACTGGTTATCTTGTACCCAATCACCATTGCCATCGTTATGATTGTCATTGTCAACAAATTTGTGGCTCTTTCAAAACCAGGTATGCAGTTGACAATTGCTGTTGTTACAGCTATTGCCATTGCAAGCGTATTAGAAAGCTCGTTTAAGGTTGAGTTTCTTGCAAACCTTGTCAACGCTCTTCCTTTTGCCAAGGCATCACTCCCATGGTTAGTACCAGCCATTGTCGGAATCTTGCTCTCATTGGTTCTACCAAACAAGCAAGAAAGCGATGTTTTTGAAATGGAATAATCATTAAAATCACTTTTGTAGCCAAGTCTACAGGAGTGATTTTCTTTTTTTATCCGATGATAAATGTGTTATAATAGGTAGCAAAAGAGGTGAAGAAATGAATCAAACAGTAGAATATATCAAAGAACTGACAGCTATTGCATCGCCAACGGGTTTCACTCGGGAGATTGCGGACTATTTAGTCAAAACTTTAGAAGGTTTTGGTTACCAGTCGGTTCGCACAGCCAAGGGTGGTGTCAATGTGACCATCAAAGGTCAAAATGA
Source organism: Streptococcus sp. Marseille-Q5855 (assembly GCF_946901985.1). Taxonomy (NCBI): domain Bacteria; kingdom Bacillati; phylum Bacillota; class Bacilli; order Lactobacillales; family Streptococcaceae; genus Streptococcus; species Streptococcus sp. Marseille-Q5855. The sequence goes on along the minus strand of NZ_CAMPPR010000006.1, from coordinate 3,990 downwards.
TGAAGAACATCGCTATGTGACTGCCCATGTAGATACGCTGGGTGCTATTGTCCGTGCTGTCAAACCAGACGGCCGTCTCAAATTGGATCGTGTCGGTGGTTTTCCTTGGAACATGATTGAAGGAGAAAACTGTACCGTTCATGTGGCTAGCACAGGTGAAAAAGTATCAGGAACCATCCTCATCCACCAAACTTCTTGCCATGTCTATAAGGATGCAGGAACTGCAGAACGCACGCAGGACAATATGGAAGTGCGTTTGGATGCAAAAGTGACCAATGAAAAAGAAACTCGTGCTCTTGGCATTGAGGTCGGTGATTTTATCAGTTTTGACCCACGAACGGTCGTGACAGAGACAGGTTTTATTAAGTCTCGCCATTTGGACGATAAGGTTAGCGCAGCGATTTTGCTCAACCTGCTTCGTATTTATAAGGAAGAGAAGATTGAATTACCCGTAACAACCCATTTTGCTTTTTCAGTTTTTGAAGAAGTGGGACACGGTGCTAACTCTAATATTCCTGCTCAGGTAGTAGAATATCTGGCTGTGGATATGGGAGCTATGGGCGATGATCAGCAGACAGACGAGTACACAGTGTCTATTTGTGTCAAGGATGCTTCTGGACCTTATCACTATGACTTCCGTCAACATTTGGTTGCTTTGGCTAAAGAGCAAGATATTCCATTTAAGCTGGATATCTATCCATTTTATGGTTCGGACGCTTCAGCGGCCATGTCCGCAGGGGCAGAGGTCAAACACGCCCTCCTTGGCGCGGGTATCGAGTCTAGTCATTCTTATGAGCGTACTCATATTGATTCAGTTGTCGCGACGGAGCGTATGGTTGATGCCTATCTTAAGAGCGCACTGGTAGACTAATATGTGCCTTATTTGTCAGAGAATTGAGCTCATCAAGAAGGGAGAAAATCCCTACTTTGTGAGAGAACTAGAGACAGGCTATATTGTGATTGGAGATCACCAGTATTTTGCAGGCTATAGTCTCTTTCTAGCCAAGGAACACGTTACCGAATTGCACCATTTGAAAAAGGAAACAAGAATCCGTTTTCTCGAAGAAATGAGTCTAGTCCAAGAGGCAGTTGCCAAGGCCTTTACTGCTGAGAAAATGAATATCGAACTGCTAGGAAATGGCGATGCCCATCTTCATTGGCATCTGTTTCCACGACGGACAGGTGATATGAATGGCCACGGTCTTAAAGGTCGTGGGCCAGTTTGGTGGGTTCCCTTTGAAGAAATGACAGCAGAAACTTGCCAAGTAAAACCGGAAGAGATTAAAAGATTAGTCGAATGTTTATCGTCAGAACTAGATAAACTATTAGAAATAAAGGAGTAGAAATGAAAAAAAGATACCTTGTCTTGACAGCCTTGCTAGCCTTGAGTCTAGCAGCTTGTTCACAAGAAAAAGCAAAAAATGAAGACGGAGAAGCTAAGACAGAACAGACAGCCAAAGCTGATGGAACAGTCGGCAGTAAGTCTCAAGGAACTGCCCAGAAGAAAGCAGAAGTGGTCAATAAAGGAGACTACTACAGCATCCAAGGCAAATACGATGAAATCATCGTAGCCAATAAACACTACCCATTGTCAAAAGACTACAATCCAGGGGAAAATCCAACAGCCAAGGCTGAGTTGGTCAAACTCATCAAAGCGATGCAAGAGGCAGGTTTCCCAATCAGTGACCATTACAGTGGCTTTAGAAGTTATGAAACTCAGACCAAGCTCTATCAAGATTATGTCAATCAAGATGGGAAAGAAGCTGCAGACCGTTACTCTGCTCGACCTGGTTATAGCGAACACCAGACAGGCTTGGCCTTTGATGTGATTGGGACTGATGGTGATTTGGTGACAGAAGAAAAAGCAGCCCAATGGCTTTTGGACCATGCGGCTGATTATGGCTTTGTTGTCCGTTATCTCAAAGGCAAGGAAAAGGAAACAGGCTATATGGCTGAGGAATGGCACTTGCGTTATGTCGGAAAAGAAGCTAAAGAAATTGCTGAGAGTGGTCTCAGTTTGGAAGAATACTATGGCTTTGAAGGCGGAGATTACGTCGATTAAAAAATAAACTTTTCTCTTGCAATTCCAGATAAATAGTGTATAATAGATGGGTATGTGAAAAGCATACTTGTGGGAGGTAAAAATCTCTAATTACCGCCAAAACCACAAAGGAGGATTTAAAAATGGCTAAAAAAGTCGAAAAACTTGTAAAATTGCAAATCCCTGCTGGTAAAGCTACACCAGCTCCACCGGTTGGACCTGCTCTTGGTCAAGCTGGTATCAACATCATGGGATTCACAAAAGAGTTCAACGCTCGTACAGCTGACCAAGCTGGTATGATTATTCCAGTTGTTATCTCAGTTTACGAAGATAAATCATTTACTTTCATCACTAAAACACCACCAGCTGCTGTTCTTTTGAAAAAAGCTGCAGGTGTTGAAAAAGGATCAGGTACACCTAACAAAACTAAAGTTGCTACAGTTACTCGTGCACAAGTACAAGAAATTGCAGAAACTAAGATGCCAGATTTGAACGCAGCAAACGTAGAGTCTGCAATGCGTATGATCGAAGGTACTGCTCGTTCTATGGGATTCACTGTTGTTGACTAATCAATAACACCCCCAATATAACCCGCAAGACTTCATCATTTCGAGAAGTGACGTGGGAGATGAAAATCGATTGAACCACTTACAAGGAGAATAGAAAATGGCTAAAAAAAGCAAACAACTTCGTGCTGCTCTTGAGAAAATCGACAGCACAAAAGCATACAGCGTAGAAGAAGCTGTAGCACTTGCAAAAGAAACTAACTTTGCAAAATTTGACGCAACTGTAGAAGTTGCTTACAACTTGAACATCGACGTTAAAAAAGCTGACCAACAAATCCGTGGAGCAATGGTATTGCCAAACGGTACTGGTAAAACTTCACGCGTTCTTGTTTTCGCACGTGGTGCAAAAGCTGAAGAAGCAAAAGCTGCTGGTGCAGACTTTGTTGGTGAAGATGACCTTGTTGCTAAAATCAACGACGGTTGGTTGGACTTCGACGTAGTTATCGCTACACCTGACATGATGGCTCTTGTTGGACGTCTTGGACGTGTCCTTGGACCACGTAACTTGATGCCAAACCCTAAAACTGGTACTGTAACTATGGATGTTGCTAAAGCAGTTGAAGAGTCTAAAGGTGGTAAAATCACTTACCGTGCTGACCGTGCAGGTAACGTTCAAGCAATCATCGGTAAAGTATCATTTGAAGCTGAAAAATTGGTTGAAAACTTCAAAGCTTTCAACGAAACAATCCAAAAAGCAAAACCAGCTACAGCTAAAGGAACTTACGTAACAAACTTGACTATCACAACTACTCAAGGTGTTGGTATCAAAGTTGATGTAAACTCACTTTAATCAGTAGTTTATAAACAAAGGCGAGTACGGAAGTACTCGTTTTTGTATGTGAGCTATAGTCTCGATAAGAATATAGTATATTGAAGTTAAAGCAGGACACTTTGATTTCAAAGACATTCTTAGAAATTCGTTTAAATTCCCTAATCCATTTGCGCATATTTTATTTCATTTCACTATAGTTATGGTGAAATAGGAACTAGACAAATTAATTGCTATCAATGTTTTAGAAGCCGCGACGTCTTATCCCAGATTCGATATACTATAAAATTAGAAAACAATGAGGGAAGTCCATGAGAGGATTACTGGAAATCATTGGATTGAGTCTGTACAAGAAAAGTGCAAATAAGAAATCTCCAGATTAGGAACTATCAGTGAGTTCTCTAGTCTGGAGATTTTTCAATATACTTGGTTATCGGACAGTTACAATTGAGCTTTGTCTAGCCTATAGCTCATTCATTTGTTGCCTTAGCCCCATCTCTATCAATCGGATTGGTCGGCGTAATGGAATCAGTAGAAAGAGGAGAAACAAAGTCGTCGCTGATTATGTTCTCTGTATTTTGTTGAACGTAAGCAGTAACCAAGCGCAATGTTTG
>NZ_CAMPPR010000005.1:0-6520 GCF_946901985.1 Streptococcus sp. Marseille-Q5855 | reverse complement strand
CCGTTTCCTTGGTTTCTTGATTTTCTACTGGTGCTGGCATTGCAGGAGGGGGTAGTTGCCCCCTATATCGTAACTCCCTCTATCTAAATAGGAGATTTTAACTTTGATTTAAGAGAGATAGAATCATAATGAAAACGGTATAGCGGATTGAAACTAGAATAGTAGACCTTGGTTTCTAAAATATTGTTAAAAATTAGTTTGAATTTCTCAACTAATTTTATTCAGATATTACTTCATTCTGCTATAAAAAAACCAAACGCTCCTTCTCATGATGGCAAAAACAAGCATGTAACAAAAATTTAATAATTCTGACATTTAAAGATAAATAGCTTGCAATCATTGATAAAATCAGCTACCATAAGTAAGTAAGTAAGTAAGTAAGTAAGTAAGTAAGTAAGTAAGTAAGTAAGTAAGTAAGTAAGTAAGTTTTATTGTCCCGATTATGATATAATGATTAAGCTAGAGAAACTGTGCTAGTAGGAGAAACGATATTTTCCGCTAGATGTAAACATGAGACTTCCTTTCCTAAAAAACATGACAAAATGATTAATAATTGCTAAGCCTACTAGACAGTTATCCTAGTTTTTGAATAGAATGTATCGATAGAAGGGGTTACGAACATGACGCCAGAAGAAATGTATCTGACAGAGCGATTGGATGTACAGATAGCTCATTTTTTAAAGAAAAGCGTTCAACATCGTAGACGCTATAAGGTATTAAAAATAACAGAAATCGTGGCAGGTTTTCTCATAGCGGTCTTTTGTGCTATTCCTATGCCAGGTGATCGCTACCGTTTGATTTCGGTTGCCTTGTCCAGTCTAGGCTTGCTGTGTGAGGGGATTCTCAATTTGTATAATGCCAAGGAACACTGGATTTCTTACCAAAAGACTGCGCAACTCCTGGAAAGGGAAAAATTTCTCTATCAATGCCAAACAGAGAAATATGCAGGAAAAACCAAGGCTTTTGCCCTATTTGTCAAGACATGCGAAGGTCTTATCTCAGAGGAAATCAACCAGTGGGAAAGTATCCAGTCAAAAGAAGTAGCAGCTAGTGCAGATGCTCCAGAGAAAAAAGAGTAGGAGGTGGAGGAAATGTATCAATCCAGCTACCTATTGCCCTTGCTCTGGTTAAAAAAAGAAGCCGATAAGGAAAAGATGAGTGCGACCCAGTGCCAGATATTTTTCTTTTACTATCAACTGTTTGAACTCTTATTTGCTAGAGAAAGCGACTTGAGAGACTTATGTCTGGGAAGGCAAGGTTTTTATTTCTCGCAGTTAGAGAAAGATTTGCTTTCTGGAGTTTCCCACTTTCTAAAAAACTTGGAGGGCAAGGGGACTCTCAAGGCTAACCAAGAAGTATCAGCTCGCAAAGCCCTTTTTCTAGCCTTGACAACTAGCCAGTCAGATTGGCAAGCTTTGGCTCCTGTTTTTGATTTTTATCAGACTATCGGGAGACTTGAAAATCCCTTGCTCTTGAGTTCTCAGGACAGACAATATCTGATGTGGATTTACCAGTCAGCTTTGGAGAAGGATTATAGTGTCAAGGTTATTGGCGACAAGCATTTTGTATTGAAGAGACAAGATGCTACTAAATTGACAGGGCGCCAAACTCAAACGTTGGAAATTCTGAGTCAATCAGAAGACTTGGTCAATCCTGTCTATGTTACATTAGGAGAAAAGGGGGTGCTTTTGCTTGATTAAGAGAGGAGATGTTGTAGCTCTTTATTTGCCTTTTCCGACTATTAGTAGTGATTTGGCTATGAAGAATCATATGTATATCTGTATTGACAACAGCACGACTAAAAACAAAGAGTTAGTTAAAAATCAGACCTTCAAACCAGCTCTCTTGACCAGACGTTTGGTCAAGAACTTTATGATAGAAGAGCCGGATCTAGCTCGTAATCCTTTTACAAGACCAACCTTGATTGACTTAGATAAGGTATTTATGTTGGATAATACGGTCATTCCGACTTCTTATCTAGCCAGACGGCGACGCAATGTCTCAGAAGAATTGTACGAGGAAATTTTGGATCACTTAGTCCAACCACGGCTGATTTTGCTGAACAAGTCTGAGTTTATGCAACTCAATCCAGGAACTTATTAGGAGGTAGAAGATGGCAAATAAAGCAGTAAATGACTTTATACTAGCTATGGATTATGATAAAAAGAAACTCTTGACCCATCAGGGAGAGAGTATTGAAAATCGTTTCATCAAAGAGGGGAATCAGTTACCCGATGAGTTTGTTGTTATCGAAAGAAAGAAGCGGAGCTTGTCGACAAATACAAGTGATATTTCTGTAACAGCTACCAACGACAGTCGCCTCTATCCTGGAGCGCTTCTCGTAGTGGATGAGACCTTGTTAGAGAATAATCCCACTCTTCTTGCGGTCGATCGTGCCCCGATGACTTATAGTATTGATTTGCCTGGTTTGGCAAGTAGTGATAGCTTTCTTCAAGTGGAAGATCCCAGTAATTCAAGTGTTCGTGGAGCGGTAAACGATTTGTTGGCCAAGTGGCATCAAGACTATGGTCAGGTCAATAATGTCCCAGCTAGAATGCAGTATGAAAAAATCACGGCTCACAGCATGGAACAACTCAAGGTCAAGTTTGGTTCTGACTTTGAAAAGACAGGGAATTCTCTTGATATTGATTTTAATTCTGTCCATTCGGGCGAAAAGCAGATTCAGATTGTTAATTTTAAACAGATTTATTATACAGTCAGCGTAGATGCTGTTAAAAATCCAGGAGATGTGTTTCAAGATACTGTAACGGTAGAGGATTTAAGGCAGAGAGGAATTTCTGCAGAGCGTCCTTTGGTCTATATTTCGAGTGTTGCTTATGGGCGTCAGGTCTATCTCAAGTTGGAGACCACGAGTAAGAGTGATGAAGTAGAGGCTGCTTTTGAAGCTTTGATAAAAGGAGTCAAGGTGGCTCCTCAGACAGAGTGGAAACAGATTTTGGACAATACAGAAGTGAAGGCAGTTATTTTAGGGGGCGACCCGAGTTCGGGCGCCCGAGTTGTAACAGGCAAGGTGGATATGGTAGAGGACTTGATTCAAGAAGGCAGTCGCTTTACAGCCGATCATCCAGGTTTGCCGATTTCTTATACAACTTCATTTTTACGGGACAATGTAGTTGCGACCTTTCAAAACAGTACAGACTATGTTGAAACTAAGGTGACAGCCTACAGAAACGGAGATTTACTCTTGGATCATAGTGGTGCCTATGTTGCTCAATATTACATTACTTGGGATGAATCATCCTATGATTATCAAGGTAAGGAAGTCTTGACTCCTAAGGCTTGGGACAGAAATGGGCAGGATTTGACGGCTCACTTTACCACTAGTATTCCTTTAAAAGGGAATGTTCGTAATCTCTCTGTCAAAATTAGAGAGTGTACCGGGCTTGCCTGGGAATGGTGGCGTACGGTTTATGAAAAAACCGATTTGCCACTAGTGCGTAAGCGGACGATTTCTATTTGGGGAACAACTCTCTATCCTCAGGTAGAAGATAAGGTAGAAAATGACTAGGAGAGAAGAATGTTTGCGACAAAAAGAGTAAAGGGCGATTTGTTTTCAGGACTCATCACAGATGTGGATGAGGAAATCATGAATAGCGATCAGAATCGCCTTGATATTGATACTATTGCCATCCACCATAATGGTGGGCTGAGTGATGAAGGGGCTAGAAGTACTTGGTATGTCTCCACAGGGCATGGCACATCTGCTCACTATCAGGTGACTCCTGATAAGATATGGGGGTGTGTTGGCGAAGAAAGTGTCGCCTATCATGCTGGCAACTATGAAGTCAATCAGCGTTCGATTGGTATTGAACATTTAAATAACCGTGGAGAACCGGACTGGACGATTGCAGAGGAAACTTACTGGAACTCAGCACGTTTGATTGCAGATATTTGTAATCGTTATAATTTACCAATCAATGGGGAGACCATCCATCCTCATCGGGAGTTTACTGTTACAGATTGTCCTGGTGGGATTGATCTAAATCGGCTCATCCGGATGGCAGCTGAGATTCTTGCTGGAGATAGTTTCCAAGTTTCAAAAGAGGAACAGCCTCGAGATGGGGATGGAGAGCGCCTAGTGCGTGTGGTGGAGGATGGCCTCTACATCCGAACAGGCCCAGGCCTGGCTTATCCTGACCAAGGTTTTTGCCCTCTTGGGACTTTTACCATCATGCAGGTAGAAGAAGCAGATGGTTATACTTGGGGCTTGCTGAAGTCTGGCAGGGGCTGGATCGCACTAGACTATACAGAAGAAATCAAATAGAAAAAGGAAGAAAGAATGAAACAAAAGCATAAAGAAGATCATAAAGGGGAAAAGGTTTTTCGTTACTCAATAAGGAAGTACCACTTTGGTGCTGCCAGCGTTGCCGTTGCTGCGCTGATGTTTTTTGCCAACGGGACAGTACAGGCACAAACACCTGACATTTCTCCAGCGACAGAAAGCGGAACGACTAGAACCAGCGCCCTTGTAAGCGATTCCTCGGGGGGGGGATCTGAAGAGCTAAGTGAAGAAACTCCTGATACAGACCCTAGTCAGCCAGAGCAACCTATCCAAGGCAATCGAGAAAACCAAGAGGCTTCAGATAAAAACAAGTCTCTAGTAAAAGATAGCGAAGAAGGCAAGGGAGAAAAACAAGCAGAAGAAGCAAGCCGTCCTACTGTAGATAAGTCACTTGCCGAGTCGGCACAAACCAGTCTGCAAGCTCTACTTGCCAATCTGACACTGGACTCAATGAAAGAACTTCACGCTCGTGTAGAAGCAGGTCTAGTAAGAGCTAAAGCTGTTCTTGAAAATCCAAACTCCAGTCAAGAGGAGGTCAATGCCCAAGTTCAAGCTATGAAAGCCTTGACTGAGGAGGTCAACAAGGCTTTGGCTGGTGGAGTCACTTCCCCAGCTGAGCTTGGAGAGGGAAGTGGTGCGACTCAGAGTGAACCAAGCCCGACTCCTAAACGAGGGCGACGTGGTAGAAAACCACTAACCCCTCCTGCCACGCCAGCACCAGTAGAAAATCAAGAAACCAAGGAAACGGCGGAGGGAATCAACAAGGCTTTGACTGGCGGAGTCACATCCCCAGCTGAGCTCGGAGAAGGAAGAAGTGCGACTCAGAGTGAACCAAGCCCGACTCCTAGACGGGGGCGACGTGGTAGGGGGCCGCTAACCCCTCCTGCCACGCCAGCACCAGTGTCAACAGAAAGTCAAGAAAAGAAGGAAACAGTGGAGGAGGCTACAGACTACACAAATGGTCCAGGTAGCTACCCTCTATTAGAAAACATCCATAAACTCTTCCAAGAACTGAAGACCAGCACTGAAAATCCAGAACAGGTCCAAAAACTGAAAGAGGCTTACGATAAACTCAATGAAGCATTGGGGCAATCAGAAAATGGGCTTGTCAATCAGGAGGTCTTTAATGCTGCACTTGAGGAGTATAAAAAGGCTGCTCATCTAAAGAAAGATGAGGAAGGAATTGGAAGAACTAGGAATCGTAGAAGTGTTTCCGGTCTTGTTTATGGGTTGGCTACAGGAAGTCCGGGAAGTGAGAAGAGATACAGGAATAGAGACGGCAGTGAAAAAGATAGTGTAGCGTTATTGAATTCTTCTGATCTAGATGATGCACCCCTGAAGTTTATTGCTACCGTAGAAAATGGAGGAATTCGTGAATTTTCATTAAAAGGATTTCCAGAAACAGATGACTCTGGTAGAAAATGGGCTACTACTACTGTAACTTATTCTGGTGATAGAAAGAGAGCGATTATAAAAGTTACAGGTAAGACACCAAAATCTATTTACGGACTATATAATGTAACACCACAAGTAACCTTAGATAGTGGAAATGTACAGAGTAAACTGCAGCAGATTAGATACCAGCTTCCAAAAGCGGAATTTGATTTATCTCCGACGGGTTCAGGACATACAGCTCAACAAGATGCGGAGGGTAAAGCCAAAGCTACGGGGAATAACAGACCTATATTCCAAGTAAAAATACCTACACCACCAGGTGGGAAAATTAAATCTACCAATATTCCTGCTAAAGGTCAGATAAAAGTGTTCTTGGTTCGAGGCGGAAGTAATCAAAAATTTGGCAAAACAGAAACTTCAGCTACTGGTTATGATATTGTCGCGTGGGCACTCATAGGGGAACTAGGAACGGGGTATATTGTTCCACCTCAATATAAAAAAGAGTCCATAGGTGATCAAACATTGCGCTTGGTTACTGCTTACGTTCAACAAAATACAGAGAACATAATCAGCGACGACTTTGTTTCTCCTCTTTCTACTGATTCCATTACGCCGACCAATCCGATTGATAGAGATGGGGCTAGACAAGAGCTGGATACCAAAGCTAATGAGAAGAAAACAGCGATTGATAATATTCCAAACTTAACCACAGAAGAGATTAAGGAAGCGAAACGCCAGGTAGACGAAGCTCTTGCAGACGCGAAACGTAAAGTAGGAGAGGCGACAGACCAGGCAGGAGTTAACAAAGCGAAACAAGACGGT